>NZ_JAYERP010000001.1:3915000-4587505 GCF_034718895.1 Paenibacillus phoenicis
ACGGGCTGACGCCTGCCCGGTGCTGGAAGGTTAAGGGGAGCGGTTAGGGTTTAGCCCGAAGCTGTGAACCGAAGCCCCAGTAAACGGCGGCCGTAACTATAACGGTCCTAAGGTAGCGAAATTCCTTGTCAGGTAAATTCTGACCCGCACGAATGGCGTAACGACTTGGGCGCTGTCTCAACGAGAGATCCGGTGAAATTTTAATACCTGTGAAGATGCAGGTTACCCGCGACAAGACGGAAAGACCCCATGGAGCTTTACTGCAGCTTGATATTGGACTTGGATACGATTTGTACAGGATAGGTGGGAGCCTAGGAAGCCGGAGCGCCAGCTTCGGTGGAGGCGCCGTTGGGATACCACCCTGATCGTATCTAGGTTCTAACCTGGTGCCGTGATCCGGTACGGGGACAGTGTCAGGTGGGCAGTTTGACTGGGGCGGTCGCCTCCTAAAGAGTAACGGAGGCGCCCCAAGGTTCCCTCAGAATGGTTGGAAATCATTCGAAGAGTGCAAAGGCAGAAGGGAGCTTGACTGCGAGACTGACAAGTCGAGCAGGGACGAAAGTCGGGCTTAGTGATCCGGTGGTACCGCATGGAAGGGCCATCGCTCAACGGATAAAAGCTACCCTGGGGATAACAGGCTTATCTCCCCCAAGAGTCCACATCGACGGGGAGGTTTGGCACCTCGATGTCGGCTCATCGCATCCTGGGGCTGAAGTAGGTCCCAAGGGTTGGGCTGTTCGCCCATTAAAGCGGTACGCGAGCTGGGTTCAGAACGTCGTGAGACAGTTCGGTCCCTATCTGTCGTGGGCGTAGGAAATTTGAGAGGAGCTGTCCTTAGTACGAGAGGACCGGGATGGACGCACCGCTGGTGTACCAGTTGTTCCGCCAGGAGCACAGCTGGGTAGCTAAGTGCGGACGGGATAAGCGCTGAAAGCATCTAAGCGTGAAGCCCCCCTCAAGATGAGATTTCCCCGTATGTAAGACCCCTTGAAGACGACAAGGTTGATAGGCCTGAGGTGGAAGTGCCGTAAGGCATGGAGCTGACAGGTACTAATCGGTCGAGGGCTTATCCAAAATTCACCCCAAAAAGTGAAGCGGAGGCTTCGGAGAGTACACCGAGTACTTTTCGGGGACCCCGGGAACTGAATAGGGGCTAAAATGCAAATCTAGTTTCGTATCCAGTTTTCAAGGATTAAACCTTGATTTTTTATGGTTTGGAGAGATACCCAAGTGGCTATAAGGGGACCCTCTGCTAAGGGGTTAGACTGCGTAAGCGGTGCGAGGGTTCGAATCCCTCTCTCTCCGCCATTTGTACAAGCTTATCTGTGGCGGCGTAGCTCAGCTGGCTAGAGCGTACGGTTCATACCCGTGAGGTCGGGGGTTCGATCCCCTCCGCCGCTACCATAACATTTCGGAGGCTTAGCTCAGCTGGGAGAGCATCTGCCTTACAAGCAGAGGGTCGGGGGTTCGATCCCCTCAGCCTCCACCATGATCTTTACTTGAAACATCATAGTTTACACCGTGCCGGTGTAGCTCAATTGGTAGAGCAACTGACTTGTAATCAGTAGGTTGGGGGTTCAAGTCCTCTCGCCGGCACCATTTTCTTGCGGAGCCGTGGTGTAGAGGCCTAACATGCCTGCCTGTCACGCAGGAGACCGCGGGTTCGAATCCCGTCGGCTCCGCCATTTATTTGAATATTTCCACCGTAAAGTGGGAAAGTGTTCAACTTCACCGCTTTATTTTTTTGGGATTTTACCGTGTAATTTATGGCTCGGTAGCTCAGTTGGTAGAGCAGAGGACTGAAAATCCTCGTGTCGGCGGTTCGATTCCGTCCCGAGCCACTTTTATGCTTCCAGCATCATATTGGACTGAACTGGACAGCATAATTCATATGGAGGCTTAGCGAAGTGGCCAAACGCAGCAGACTGTAAATCTGTTCTCTGACGAGTTCGGTGGTTCGAATCCATCAGCCTCCACCAGTTTTTATGAGCCATTAGCTCAGTTGGTAGAGCACCTGACTTTTAATCAGGGTGTCGAAGGTTCGAGTCCTTCATGGCTCATGATCAAAGCCGTTAACCTTAGGGTTGACGGCTTTTTTGCGCTTAAGGCAGGACGAGGAGTTCGGTTTGCTTCGGCGGTTATGATAAAATGAGTCTAATGAACTCGAAAACGCATGGAAAGAAAGGCTACGCTATGGAGATCAAATTGCTAAAGCAACAAGTGGAGAGCGTCATCGGTACGTCGCTGTCGGAGAGCGTTTGGGAGGCAAAGGACTGGAACGATGTTGTTAGAGCAGCGAATTCCTCGGAGCCCGGGCCATATCGCGTGGACGAACGATGGGTATGGTTCGTGGAACATCAACAAGGAAGCGTACGCGTACTTGAATCGGAGGCTGCCACAGTAACGGAGTCTGAGGCCCGATTGATTCAAATGCTCCTGACTGCTGCCCGAGAAACGGCAACCCCCTCACCTAACTTGAAGCGGGAGGATGAGATGCGCAGCATCCAGCTGGGCGAATGGCTGGAGGAGCGTTTGGAGCAAGGGGAGCTGACCCAGCCGCTGCCTGATCACTTGACCTTGAAGGTGAAGCTCAAGGGAAGGATGTTGCCCTTTTTGCTGAATTGGGAAAGTTCGGGGCAAGGACAGGCCATTTCATTTTCGAAGCTGAACAAGCTGTTGAAGAGTTACTTCGGAGGCGAAGTGATCCTGGCTCCGCTAAAAGAAGCTTGGCTGATTCTGCTGGGCGAAGAGCTGTTTATGAGCCTGCGGGAGGAGAGCGAAGAGGCGGCGGAAACGGAACGTGACTTGATGGCAGCTTTATGCCAAGGCTTATACGAGCTTGTGACGAACGAATGGGTTGGAGGATTTCACCTTACGGTCGGAAGTGCCTTAATTGCTGAGACCGAATTGGTCTCCGCCACGTTGTTCTTGCGTCAGACGTTGGCCCTCGGCCGGATGTTTAATGTAACGGCCCCCATCCATTTTCCCTGGGAGCTGAGGCTGGAGCGGCTGGTGTACAGCATACCGGAGGAGCAACGTCGGCAATTTGCTTTGGAGCTTGGGGATCGCGCAGATTTGCTGCAGGATGAGGAGATACGGACCACGTTGGAGACGTTTTTTGCGTTGGATTGCAATGTGAGTGAAACCGCGAAACGGCTATATATTCACCGAAACACGTTATTATACCGGATAGATAAATTCAAACAGGAAACTGGGCTGGATGTAAGAACGTTTAACGACGCGGTTTTGGTCAAGTTGGAACTGCTATTGTATAAAGTGACGAAAAGGCCTTAAGATTTTTGTGCAGTTTGTGGATGGATGGGCAGCCCCCTATCGTCTAATATATAAATATAAAATGTATCCGATTTCATAAAAGTCATAGAACCAATACCCTAATACCACCAAATTTAAGTAATGGGAGGACGAAGACATGGCAGGCGTACGTTTAGAACACATTTACAAAAAATACCCGGGTGCTGCTAAAGCAACCGTAGAAGACATCAACCTCGATATCAAGGATAAGGAATTCCTCGTACTGGTAGGACCTTCCGGTTGCGGTAAATCCACAACGCTTCGGATGATCGCTGGTTTGGAGGAAATTACCGAAGGTAAATTGTACATCGGCGACCGCGTCGTAAACGACGTTGCTCCGAAAGACCGCGACATCGCGATGGTATTCCAATCCTACGCGCTGTATCCGCACATGAACGTATATCAAAACATGGCGTTCGGTTTGAAACTTCGTAAAGTGAAGAAAGACGAAATCGACCGTCGCGTTCGCGAAGCGGCAAAAATCCTCGACATCGAGCATTTGCTGGATCGCAAACCGAAAGCTCTTTCCGGTGGTCAACGTCAACGGGTTGCCTTGGGCCGCGCCATTGTCCGCGATCCTCAAGTGTTCCTGATGGACGAACCGCTTTCCAACTTGGATGCTAAGCTGCGCGGTCAAATGCGCGCGGAAATCACGAAACTGGTTAAACGTCTGGAAACGACTTGCATCTACGTAACACACGACCAAATCGAAGCTATGACGATGGGTGACCGGATCGTCGTTATGCATGACGGTATCATCCAACAAGCTGCTTCTCCAGAAGAGCTGTACAACCAACCAGGCAACATCTTCGTAGCTGGCTTTATCGGTTCGCCTACGATGAACTTCGTCAACGGTACTTTGGTGGAAGAAGCGGGCACCGTTCGTTTCAAAGCTACCAACATGGACGTTGTTGTGCCTCAAGGCAAAGCAACGATCCTGAGAGACAAAGGCTACATCGGCAAAGACGTTATCATGGGTATTCGTCCTGAGGACATCCATGAAGAGCCAGTGTTCCTGGAAGCTTCGCCGCAAACGACATTTACTGCTAACGTGTATCTGACGGAAAACCTGGGTCACGAAATGCAATTGTACCTGAACGGTGCAGGCAGCGACGGTTTGATCGCTCGTGTGGACGGCCGTTCCAATACACGTGAAGGCGACAACGTTAAACTGGCGATCGATATGAACAAAATTCATATCTTCGACAAAGAAACAGAACGCAACGTGTTCTTCAGCTAATCCGTTAAGCGATGAAGAAACCGCCCTTCGGGGCGGTTTTTTTTTAATCGGGAGCAAGAAGCGGCAGTTGGACGATCCCTGGGTGGCACTCGGCCCAATGATTGATTTACGTGACAATTTCCTATACGATGAATACATTAAGTGATCTCGTACAAAGATGAATAAATGCCAATAAGGCAGCTGATATCGGAGCCGGAGCCCGTTGTTGACGGGCAGCCTCATTTTGAATGCCGGCAGGGGAAAGGAAGAGCACCATGGCTAAAAAAGTGAAAGTATCCGAATTAGTGAACCAATTCGGGCTCGAGGTGGTTTCCGGAGAGCAGGGTTTAAAACGTGCGATCACGGTCGACGATTTGTATCGTCCGGGCCTGGAGATGGCCGGGTATTTTGAATACCATCCGCCGGAGCGCGTTCAGATTCTGGGGAAAACGGAGCTGGCCTTCTTCGAGATGCTTCCAGAGAAGGAACGGAAAGATCGGATGGAACGGCTATGCAGCAGCGAGGAGACGCCCTGCATCATCGTCACCCGCTCTTGGAAGGTTCCAGAGGAACTGATTGAGATCAGTTCAGAGAAGCAGATTCCGGTCCTTCGCAGCAGTATGGCGACGACGATCCTGTCGAGCCGGATCACCAGTTTCCTAGAACGGAAGCTGGCACCAACCGCAACGATTCACGGGGTCCTTGTTGACGTCTATGGCGTTGGGATGCTGATTACCGGCAGCAGCGGGATCGGGAAGAGTGAAACGGCACTTGAGCTGGTTAAGCGCGGTCACCGCCTGATTGCGGACGATGCCGTAGAAATCCGACAAACGTCGGATAACCAATTACACGGTACGGCACCTGAACTCATTCGCCACCTGCTGGAAATCCGCGGTGTGGGGATCATTAACGTCATGACGTTGTTTGGTGCCGGGGCCATCCGCAACAACAAGCGAATTTCGTTGGTCGTGAGACTGGAAGCCTGGCAACAAGAGAAGCAGTATGACCGATTAGGTCTGGATGAAGAGACAACGCGGATTATCGATACTGATGTGCCGCTGGTGACGATCCCGGTACGTCCTGGACGGAACTTGGCCGTGATTATCGAGGTAGCCGCGATGAACTTCCGTTTAAAGCGAATGGGGTATAACGCCGCGCTGCAGTTTACGACAAAACTGACCGAAACGATTTCGGAAGATATCGACGATTTGGAGTAGGAGCGTGAACGATGGGCACTTTGTTATTAGACCCGATCGCTTTTTCCATCGGGGGCTTGAAAGTACACTGGTATGGCCTAATTTTGGGCTGTGCTGCATTGGTCGGCCTTCTGTTTGCCGTATGGGAAGGGAAGCGGTTTCGCATCCCTCAGGAATTTTTTATGGACTTGCTGTTATTGGGGGTGCCGTCGGCGATTGTCGCCGCGCGGATTTATTACGTCGCGTTTATGTGGGACGATTACAAAGATAACTTCTGGGACGTATTTAAAATCTGGAACGGCGGTATCGCCATTTACGGGGCGCTGATCGGCGCGATCATCTGCGCGGTGATCTTTGTTCGGCGCCGCGGTTATAACTTCTGGCGTATCGCTGATATCTGCGCGCCTTCACTGATTGTGGGACAGATGATTGGACGCTGGGGGAACTTCGTTAACCAGGAAGCCTACGGCGGACCAACAACGGAAAGCTTCCTTCGCGACAACCTGCATTTGCCTTCGTTTATCGTTAATCAAATGAACGTGCAGGGGACATTCCATCACCCGACGTTTTTGTATGAATCGTTGTGGAACTTGGTGGGCTTGATCTTGCTGATGATTTTGCGCAGACAGAAATTTTTGCGCGCGGGGGAATTGTTCGCCTCGTATTTCATCTGGTATTCGGTCGGACGGTTCTTCATTGAAGCGTTGCGGACGGACAGCTTGGCGTTCCAGGGAGCTTCCTGGCTGGCGTCGTTCGTAAACGGATTATGGACGCCAATGACCTGGCTCGGCTTCAAACAGGGATATTTGGCGCCGTCTTACGGCAACGTCCGCATTTCCCAGCTGCTTGCCTTGGGCATTGTGATTGCGGCGATCATCTTCATTATCGTACGTCGCAGTACCGTTCGTGACCTGCCGTATTATAGTGACCCTATTACGTCTACGAAAGTCGCCGCAGCAGATGCTTTGCCGGTAACGGCCGGAGCGGCTGAATCCGAGAAGGCGGAGTTGTCTAATACGGAGGAATCGCCCTTGGAGGAGTTGGCGGAAGCGCCGGAAGACAAGAAGGAGTAACAGCCACATGATAAACACCGTGTTATTTGATCTCGATGGAACGATCATCGATACCAATGAACTGATCATTACGACCTTTCTGCATGTCATCGAAAAGCATGGCTTCAAACCGCGCACGCGGGAAGAAATCATCCCGCACATGGGATTGACGTTGGAGCGCCAGTTGCAAGTGTTCTCGGGCCGTGAGGATGTGGTGGATCTGGTGGCAGATTACCGAAAATATAATCGGGAACGCCATGATGAACTGGTCCGTGAATTTCCGCAGGTGAAAGAAGTGATCTCCGATTTGCACGAACGGGGGATCACAATGGGGATTGTCACGACGAAGATTAAGGAGACCACGATGCTCGCCTTAAACATGTTCGGGTTGAAGCCGTATATGAAATCGATCGTTACGGTGGAGGACGTGAGGCATCCCAAGCCGCATCCAGAGCCGATTCTGACGGCGTTGCAAGAGCTGGGCGCTGACCCGGCGCACACGCTGATGGTGGGCGATAGTGCAGCCGATCTGCAATGCGCGAAGGCGGCGGGTGTGCAGGCGGCCGGTGTAGCCTGGTCGTTAAAAGGCGAGGCGGTGCTGCGTCAGTATAATCCGGATTACATCCTCCAAGAGATGAAAGATCTCTATGGGATCCTAGGCTTGGAGCCGGTGAGATCGTGAGACGAGTTAAGCGTTATCCGGTTGAAGGACCCAACGCACTCTGGCAGTTGTACCGGACGGTAAGCCCGTGGAAGGGCGTCCGGAACTTTATTTTTATCCAAATCGCCCGGTATTGCCCGATATTATCGCTGAAGAATGCCATCTACCGTCGGGTTCTCGGCATGAAGGTAGGCGAGCATACCGCGTTTGGGTTGATGGTGATGGTGGATGTGTTTTTCCCGGAGCTGATTACGGTTGGACGCAATTCGGTGATCGGGTACAACACGACGATTCTCGCCCATGAGTATTTGATCAAGGAATACCGCTTGGGTGAGGTGCGGATCGGCGATGAGGTGATGATCGGTGCGAACAGCACGATCCTCCCGGGCGTGACCATCGGAGACGGGGCGGTCGTCGCCGCCGGATCGGTGGTACATAAGGACGTGGCTCCGGGCGCGTTTGTCGGCGGCAACCCGCTGCGGGTGCTGGAGCGGAAGAATCCCTAGTTGATGCAGGCATGCCTCATGTCATCAGGAGCCCGATGTGGCCCAACCCACATCTGCTGATGCGCTAACGCTGATCAGGAGCGCTATTGTGACGATTTTGGTGCGATGAAACTTCTAACGACGCTGAGCAGCGCTATTTCGAAGAAAACACTTGATTTCGGCAGCAGAATGGAACAATAAGCATGGTGGTCAGCGTTAGAATCGTAAAACGTTGATTTTGGCTGATATAAGCTTTGTGGTAAGCGTTAGATGCTAAGCTGCCGTTCCTCTGTCTGGGGCAATCGAAGTCCGAAGGCATGAGGTGCGGCGACGATGTCGCGGAGTAAATCTGAAAGTCTACGCGGCAGCTACGGACACCAGCGTAAAAAAGCGGTCCTGAGCCCGGCAATTTGCCGGATGGGACCGCTTTTGTGTGTTACTTTAGAGGGATTTTGAATTCTTGGGGTTTGTAGGAGCTGTCGAAGTCTTCCATTATGGTAATGTGCAAGGGCTGGACATAATCGCGTTTCTCTATTTTGAAGCGAATCGTTTCGTTGTCCCCATCCAGTGAATACATGGGAGAGTGCTCATCTTGAAGGATACGATAAACGGATTTGGCTTGATTGTCGTTGAAGTACTCGTCCACGGTATAAGGCTTACTTAAATGATTATCCGGAGTTGGGTTCATATGGAGAACCAATTCGATGACATTTTCGTGTTCAAGTACCTCCACTTGTTTGACGGACGGATCAGGAATGAAAAGCTGCTCCTTATCTGCATCTACCCACAGGCTAAAGGATCTCTGTTTCAAAGGATAGACGCCAAAATTATCAATTTCGAGTGTCATTTCTTTCCAATCCTTGTCATAGATACTCTCAAATTCAAGTCCGGTAAGAAACGCATCGGTAGATCCCTTCTGATAATCATAGATCAGGCTTCGTAGCGGGGCATACCGTCGGAATTCTGCTTCGCCTTCTCCACCTAAATATAGTTTGGCTTTAACAGGTTGGGACATCCATTGATTCACGCTCTTCTGAGGCTTGAACAGGATCGTCGTACTCAACGGGCGGATAACTATTTGATCAATCGTTAATGATTGGCCGTAGATAGTCGCGATTTGGTTAACTGGAACGGTCTTCTTCATTCTGGTATAAGGTCGGCTGTTCCATTCAATTGGTATTTGGCTGATAGGCTTCTCGTTGGATTCCTCCGTACCTACGGATAACACCAGACGATTCGGTGCATCGGGATCTTCGATATTTAATGTGTACTTTAAATGGGTGACAGAGCCGACGGGATACGTACCAACGGGAAGAAACACAGGTAAATGATCAAATGTATTTCCATGAGCATCTAATAGCCACAAATGAATGTCGTTATCGAGTTTTTTTCGAAGGGTATAAAACACCACGACTGTCCTTCCATCCGCCAAAACACCATCAACAGTGACCTTCGTTCCCTCCACTTCCGTTGACTTCCCGATAGGTTGGTACAATCCGTGTTCGGCGGCTCGTTCCATCTCGGAGGTCATCAAGGCATCTACATAACTTGGGATCGCATCGGTAGAACTCGCGGTAGTGGTTATTGAACCGACAAGAGGTATTCCGCCATGCCAGATGAATAACATCAGCATACAAACCGCGATCACCCCGGCAGTTCCAGAGATCCATGCCCACCCTCGGTGCACACGCCATCTGCTACGGAGGCTTCGCCCCTGTTCTAGACCACGCTGGATCGCAGCGTCCAGTTTCTCGTCTAGGATTTGCTTCTCGGCCAGACGGATCCCATCAAAATAACGGGCAAGCTGGTCTTCCTCCCGATCAACCATAATACAATTCACCTCCCACATGCATATGGCGGCGAAGCTGCTTGAGGCCCTGATGCAGCCAGGTCTTAACCGTCCCCTCCGGACAGTCCAACACCCGGGCAATCTCCGTTAAGGTCATGTCTTGATAATACTTCAAGGTGAGGACATGGCGATATTTTGGCTTAAGCTGGTCCAGCGCGGAGTCCAGATCCATTTTGAACACGCTCACCATTTCTCCGTTTGTTTGCATGCGCTCTGCCACGTACGGAAGAACCCGTTTCCGCCGTTTCAATTCGTCGATGCAGCAATGAATCAAAATTCGGATCAGCCATGGAATAAAAGCCTCAGGGTTCCTTTAAGCGCCGACATTTGATCCAGGCCTTGCACACCGTTTCCTGGATGGCCTCCAGAGCGTCCGATTCATTGCGTAAATAGCTGTAAGCAATGCCGTAGAGCTTACGCCGGTGCAGGGATATTAACTGATAAAAGGCTTGTTCGTCTCCGCTGCAGGCAGCGGCAGCCCATTCTCTCTCTTCCAATTCGGGCTCCTTCCTTCCCATGTAAAATGCAGCGAAACAGGGTTACCGGCCGGTAATTTGATTCCCTATGTAAAGACGGCCAAGAAGGCCAAACGGTTTTATGATCGTCCAACTTTTGGTATAGTGAAGAGAGTGCTAGAGAAACTTTTCTCAAGCCCAGACGTCTAGTAGTACATAAATCAGGCTTCTTCTTAATTATGAACAGGGGTTGGTTGAGTGAGCAAGGTGGTCAAGGAACGTTTGCCGCAGCTGGACATCTTTCGCGCGTTAGCGATCTTCAGCGTCATCCAGGTGCACGCTTCATCGTTCGCGGCGGCAGAACAAGCGCTGAATTCACCGGTCTACTACTTTTATAATTGGATGAACATTTTCTTTAAAATCGGCACCCCGTCGTTTATCCTTCTCAGCAGTTTCGTCCTTTTTTACAATTATTACGATCAGCCGATTAGTCGCAAGCTGGTAAGCAAATTCTACAAGAAGCGTCTGACCTATATCATCTTGCCCTATCTACTGGTCTCCTGTTGTTATTTCATGTTAATAGCTATTTACCGCAACGATTTTGTCAATAACTCCAAGATGTATGAATTGAAGTCGCTGGGGACGGCACTGCTGACCGGCACGGCCTACACCCACCTCTACTTCGTATTTATCAGCATTCAGTTCTACCTGTTGTTCCCGCTCTTCTTGTGGTTATTCCAGTCCTTCCGGAATCGCCGCTTCTTGCTTGCGCTTATTTTACCTTTTGGTCTTGCGCTGCAGTGGGGCTTCGTATTCTGGAACAAATATCAGCTGCATCTGCCGAATAAAGGGAGCTACGCACTGAGCTATATGGGGTATTACATGTTAGGTGCGGTGCTGGCGATTTTCTTCAGCAAACTTAAGGGTTGGCTGAATACGGACTGGAAGGAAATGACCAAATCCCAAAAGGGATGGACCGCCGCGTTGTGGATCGGATGGCTGGCCGTTGCCTTCGTTCATGTCCAGATCTGGTATTTATACCGCCAAGGTTATGCTTCTCCCAACACCTTATGGTTTGAATTGTTATGGAACGTTCACACGATGTTCTCGGCGTTAGTGCTGCTCAAGGCGGCATTTTACATTCAGAGAAAAGGCTCGGCCTTCTGGGTTCGGACGCTGACCCGGGTGGGTGAGCTCTCCTTCGGGATCTATTTGTTTCATCCCGTCGTGTTGTTCGCGTACCGGCTCTTCTGGAATGAACAACGGCTGCCCGGTGCTTCCTATGGCTACCTGATTTATATCATCGTCGGTTCCCTGGCAGCTCTATTTCTTTCGTGGGGGTTCGTGCAGTTGTGCTTCCGGCGGCTGCCGTTTGCCGCGTGGTTTCTGGGGAGTGTACCGGCTTCCTTACGCAAAAATAAACCGTCCGGACCGCAGGAAAGCGGACAAAGTCCATCCGTTGGCGCAAATACGTAACTTCGATCAGTTGAACCGGTCCGGGCGTACCCGGCCGGTTTTTTTGTATGGATCGAGAGATCGCAAGGGTTTTGACCCTCGCTTGGGGAATACTGTAGGGCAGGCTAAATCGAGAAGTCGACCGGGGAGAAGCAATTGACGGTCTAAAAGGAATTATGATAAAATTGGGCTACTCTTTAATTTGGTAGTATGGTAGTACTTTAATATAATAAAGAAATTTCACATAAGAGAGAAAAACGGTGAGGTGAAACAATTGTCGAAACCAAAAGGCTTTGAAAAACCGGCGGGTGTCCGCGATTATCTGCCTTTTGCCGTGGATAAGTTGCGGGCGATCGAACGGCGTGTGCTGGATTGCATGGCCGGCTGGGGATACCGGCAAATCATGACGCCTACGATGGAATATTACGATACCGTGGGCGTAGCCAGCTCGACGTCGGATCAGAAGCTGTTTAAATTGTTAAATAACCGGGGGACCACGATGGTACTCCGTTCCGATATGACGGCACCTATCGCCCGAGTCGTCGCTTCGTTGTTGAAGGAAGAGCCGTTGCCGCTTCGCTTGTCGTATCACGCTAACGTATTTCGGGCGATCGAGGAAGAGGCGGGACGGGAAGCGGAGTTTTATCAAACCGGGGTTGAATTGGTAGGAGATGATTCTCCGGATGCGGACGCCGAGGTGATCGCCTTGGCAGTGGCCTCGCTGCAGGCTGCGGGCGTGAAATCATTTAAGATCGCTGTCGGGCATGTCGGCTTCCTGAACGGTTTGCTGGAGGACGCGGTCCCGGGACGGGAAGATATTCAAGAGGCTTTAAAGGCTGGGCTACTGCATCGCGATTTTGTAGGTTATCGGGAAACACTCTCCCAGTTGTCTCTCTCGCAAGAGCAGCGTGACGAGCTCGAAGGGATTCTCCGTCTGCGCGGCGGGAAAGAAATCTGCGGCCAAGCACTGGAGCTGAGCCGCAATCCCTTGGCCCAATCCTCGGTTCAACATCTGAGCCAGGTGTGGGATGCCTTGGAGGATTTTGGCGTGGCCGAACATGTGATGATCGACCTGACGATGATTGGAGATTTCTCCTACTATACGGGGATGACGTTTGAGGGTTATGCCGCAGAGCTGGGTTTCCCGGTGTGCAGCGGCGGGCGGTATGACAATCTGCTGCAGCAGTTCGGACGACCTTCGCCGGCTACGGGATTCTCACTGAAGACGAACCGGATTCTCGACGGAGTCGGCGGGCTGGAGACGGAACCGGAGCTGCCGGTGGTGCTGCAATATGATGTGCCGAACCGGAAACGGGCGTTTGCTGAAGCGGAGCGGCTGCGCAGTGAAGGCTGCAGCGTGCTAATGCGCCGTGCGGAGGGGCCGGAGGATCTGCTCAGTGCGCCGGAGTCGGTGCGGAAGGCGGGGCCGCTGGGACCGGCATACGGCGATATCCTGACGTTTGTCAGCTTTTGAGTGAAGGCAGCTGCCTGAAAAGGAGGGCACAATCCATTGAAACAAATTATTAAAGTCGCTATGCCCAAGGGGCGTATTTATAAAAAAGCTTCCGCCTTGTTCCGCGAGGCGGGAATCGAGATCCCAGACGATGTGGATGAAACGCGCAAGCTGGTCATTCCGCTTCCGGACATCGGCATGGAGTTCATTCTCGCGAAGCCGGTAGACGTGCCGACTTACGTGGAATACGGGGTAGCTGATATCGGGATCGTTGGCAAAGACGTACTGATGGAGGAAAATCGAGACGTCTACGAGCTGCTTGACCTGGGCATCGCTCGTTGCCGCATGTCAGTTATTGCGCTGCCGGATTGGAAGCCGGGGATTCAACAGCGGGTCGCAACGAAGTATCCGAACGTAGCGTCGCAGTTCTTCCGCGAGCACGGGCAGCAGGTTGAGGTCATTAAGCTGAACGGCTCGATTGAGCTGGCGCCGCTCATCGGCCTTGCCGACCGGATCGTCGATATGGTGGAGACCGGGCAGACGCTGAAGGAGAACGGATTGGTTGAGTTGGAGAAGATCTTTGACATCACCAGCCGTTTAGTTGCGAACCGTGTCAGCTATCGGATGAAAAACGCTGAAATTCAGGCCGTGTGTGATGCGCTGAGCAAGGTGATTCAACGGGATGAAGTCTCGCAGGCTTGAGATTGAGGCAGGTTAAGGCAGATACGAGAACTTATAAGGATGAAGAAAGCAGGGGGATGCCGGATGATGAAACTAATATCGGCACAGGATTTTGATTTGCGGCGGGAAGCGGAATACGGCTCACCGGAGCAAAACGAAGCGGTGAAAGCGATCGTCCAAGCGGTGAAAGCGGAAGGGGACGCGGCCTTGCTCCGGTACACGGAGCAGTTTGACGGCATGAAGTTGGAGGCGTCCGGGCTGCGCGTGACGAAGGAGGAGCTGGAAGCGGCGTATGCGGCCGTGGAGCCGACGTTCGTGACGGCGATCCGGGGGGCGGCCGAGAACATCCGGGCGTTCCACGCCCGGCAGAAGCGCAACTCCTGGATGGATTTGCAGCCGGACGGGAGCTTGCTGGGACAAATCATCCGACCGTTAAAGCGGGTCGGCGTGTACGTTCCCGGCGGGAAGGCGGCCTACCCGTCTTCCGTGCTCATGAACGTGATTCCCGCACAGGTGGCCGGCGTGCCGGAGATCGTGATGGTGACGCCGCCGGCGACGGGCGGCAAAGCCGGGATCGACCCGTACATCCTCGTGGCCGCAGCGGAAGCCGGCGTACACGAGATCTATCGGGTCGGCGGGGCCCAAGCGATTGCGGCGCTCGCTTATGGCACGGACGCGATCCGGCCCGTTGATAAGATCTGCGGGCCGGGGAACATTTACGTCGCGCTGGCTAAACGCGAAGTATACGGTGTCGTCGATATCGACAGTATCGCCGGTCCTAGTGAAATCGCCGTGCTGGCCGATGACAGCGCCGATCCCGCCTATGTGGCGGCGGATCTGCTGTCCCAGGCCGAACACGACGAGATGGCGTCGGCGATCCTCGTGACGCCGTCGGAGGCGTTTGCGAAGGCGTGCCAGGCCGAGATGGAGCGGCAGCTGGCCGCGCTGCCGCGCAAGGCGATCGCCGGAGCTTCGATCGAGCGCTACGGCGCGATCATTCTCGTCGATACGGTGGAAGCCGGGATCGACGTGATTAATCAGCTGGCGCCGGAGCATTTTGAGCTGATCGTGGACAATCCGATGAGCTATCTGGGGCAGGTGGAAAATGCCGGGGCGATTTTCCTCGGACCGTACAGCTCGGAGCCGGTGGGGGATTATTTTGCCGGTCCGAACCATATCATTCCGACCAACGGCACGGCGAGATTCTCGTCACCGGTGGATGTGGACGATTTTATTAAGAAATCAAGTCTGATTTACTATAGCAAGGAAGCGCTGCTGGAGAACGGAGCAACCATTATGGAGCTGGCGCGGCGGGAAGGGCTGGAAGGCCATGCCCGGGCGATCGAAATCCGGCTGCAGCAAGAAGGAAAGGCGGGGAACGAAGATGGCAGGCAACAATAACGGGGGAGCGGTGCCACGCCAAGCGAGCATCAGCCGCACAACGAACGAAACGGACATTCAACTGACCTTTGCGGTGGATGGGAGCGGGAACGCGCAGTTGGAGACGGACGTGCCTTTTTTGAACCACATGCTGGATTTGTTCACGAAGCACGGACATTTTGATCTCTCGGTTCAGGCGCGCGGCGATATCGAAATCGACGACCATCACACGGTGGAGGATATCGGTATCTGTCTTGGTCAGGTGATCCGGGAGGCGCTAGGCGATAAAAAAGGGATCAAACGTTATTCCAGCGTGTTTATTCCGATGGACGAGGCGTTGGCGCAAGTGGTGATTGACGTCAGCAACCGTCCGCATTTCGAATACCGGGCGGAGTATCCTTCGGACCGGGTGGGCAGCTTTGACGTTCAGCTTGTCCATGAGTTTCTGTGGAAGCTGGCGCTGGAGGCGCGGATTACGCTACACGTGATCGTGCACTATGGCCAGAACACGCATCACATGATCGAGGCGGTGTTCAAAGCGCTCGGACGGGCGCTTGACGAGGCGACGAGCATTGACCCGCGCGTCAGCGGGGTGCCGTCGACGAAGGGAGTGCTGTAGCCGATGAAGATTGCCATCGTCGATTACGGGATGGGCAACCTGCACAGCGTGAGCAAGGCGGTGGAGCGCCTCGGCTACGTAGGTACAATTACCGGGGACGAGGCGCAGATTCTGGCGGCGGACGGCGTACTGCTGCCGGGCGTCGGGGCTTTTGGCGACGCGATGAAGCATCTGCGCGCGTCAGGCCTGGACGCCGTGGTACGGCAGGCGGCCGCTGGAGGCACACCGCTGCTCGGCATCTGCCTCGGGATGCAGCTGCTCTTCGGCGAGAGCGAAGAGCATGGGCGGAACGAGGGGCTGGGCTTGCTGCCGGGCCGAGCGGTGCGGTTTGCGGGCACCGACGGGTACAAGGTGCCGCATATGGGCTGGAACCGGCTGTCGTTCCTGCAGCCGGAGAACCCGCTGCTCGCCGGGCTGGAAGAGGGACATGTGTACTTCGTCCACTCTTATCACGTGTTGGCGGAGCAGCCGGGGGATGTGCTGGCCGTGACCGACTACGGCCATCCGGTGACCGCCATCGTCGGCCGCGGCAACGTCTTCGGGATGCAATTCCATCCCGAAAAGAGCGGCGAGCTCGGGATGGCGTTGCTGCGCAATTTCCTGGCGCTGGTGGAGCGGCAGGGATAAAGCTGCGAGATCGACGCGCATGATGCAGGTAAGCGCCAGCTAGATGCGATGAAGCGTCCGGTGTGCTTGGAGCGTTTGATGGTTGGGGGCGAATGGCGTACTGGTTGCACACGAAGCGCCCCCCGACGCAACTGCCAGCGGCGAACGCGGCTTCGCATGGAGCCATTCGAGGGTAGCGGTAATTTATGGCCTTATTTTTGCAGGTAGACAGGCTTAGCGGAGGATTAGCGGTAAAAAGTGGCGTTATTATGGAGCAAATCGCTCGAGTGCTGGGGTTTTGGCTGAAATAGCGCCTTGAAATACCGTTATTTTCACTGAGTGGCATGATTGCGTTGAAATAACGCCATAAATTACCGCTATTTTGAAACGGGATATGTAGCTTTGACACGGAGCATTACGCACCATTACGGAATATAACGGGGCAGTGCGGAGCATTCAAACATTCATTTAACGTAGTCTTTAACCATGAACGGCGGGAGGTAGGAACATCATGTCATCTTTTATTATTTATCCGGCTATCGACATTCGCGGCGGAAAGTGTGTGCGGCTGGTCCAAGGCGATTATGATCGTGAAACGGTGTATAACGCGAACCCGGTTGAGGTGGCCCGTTCTTGGGAAGCCCAAGGCGGGTCGTTTATCCATTTGGTCGATTTAGACGGCGCGAAGGCGGGGCATCCGGTCAATGATGAGCTGATCGGAGAGATCGCTCGCACCGTACAGGTGCCGGTCCAGGTTGGCGGCGGCCTGCGCACGCTGGATGACGTTAAGCGGCTGTTGTCGCTTGGCGTGAGCCGGGTCATTCTAGGTACGGCGGCGATTGAGGACCGGGCGTTCACTGAGGCGGTGCTGGGCACCTACGGCGATAAAGTCGCGATCGGCATCGATGCCCGAAACGGCTTCGTCGCGACGCGCGGTTGGCTGGAAACCTCCGAGGTTCAGGCGGAAGTGTTAGCGAAGGAACTCGCGGCCAAAGGGGCGGAGACGTTTATCTTCACCGATATCTCCCGTGACGGGATGATGCAAGGGCCTAACGTTGAGGCGATTTTGTCTCTGGCCCAGGCGTCCGGCAAGACGGTAATTGCCTCCGGCGGCGTCACGGTGCAGGACGATTTGCTGCGCCTCGCTGCCCACAGAGATCAAGGCATCGGCGGAGCTATCGTTGGCAAGGCGCTGTACACGGGGAATATTGATTTGGCTCAGGCGATCGAGGCGATTGGAGCTTTGAATCGTTGATCTCGAAATCAACGAATAGACGAATTACGGAAAGGAAGTCGAACCAGCATGCTCGCAAAGCGAATTATTCCCTGTCTGGACGTGAAGGACGGGCGGGTCGTCAAAGGCGTGAATTTTGTGAAACTGCGCGATGCCGGTGATCCGGTGGAGCTGGCCGCGTTGTATGATCGCGAGGGGGCGGATGAGCTCGTCTTTCTGGACATTTCCGCATCGCATGAAGGCCGGGCAACCATGATCGAGGTGGTGAAGCAAACGGCCGGCGAAATCGCCATCCCGTTTACGGTGGGCGGCGGGATCTCCCAGGTGGAGGATATGAAGCGCCTTCTCCGGGCCGGGGCCGATAAGATCGGCATCAATACGGCGGCGGTCGTTAATCCAGAGCTGATCTCGGACGGGGCACGCCGTTTTGGCTCCCAATGCATCGTTGTGGCTGTAGATGCCAAATATAACGCCGAGTGGGGCGAATGGGAAGTGTACACCCACGGAGGACGCAAACCGACGGGCATCCGTGCGCTGGAGTGGGTACGGGAAGCCGAGAAACGGGGCGCCGGGGAAATTCTGCTGACGAGCATGGACGCCGACGGCACCAAGGACGGGTTTGATCTGCCGCTGACCAGCGCGGTCAGCCGGGCGGTAGGCATTCCGGTCATCGCCTCGGGCGGGGCGGGGAAGACGGAAGATTTTTACGAGGTATTTACCGAAGGATATGCGGATGCGGCGTTGGCGGCGACGATTTTTCACTATAAAGAAATTGCCATACCGGATTTGAAACAGGAGTTAAAAGCCAAAGGGGTGGAGATACGATGACCGCAGAAAATCAACAGACCCTGCAACTCTCGCTTCCGATCGAAGCGTTGGAGCAGACGGTGAAGTGGGATGCAGCCGGTCTTGTGCCGGCCATTGTCCAGGATGCGCGCAGCAAGGAAGTGCTAATGCTGGCCTACATGAACCGCGAGTCGCTGCGCAAATCGGTGGAAACCGGCCAGACGTGGTTCTGGAGCCGGTCGCGCGCGGAGCTGTGGAATAAAGGGGCGACCTCCGGCAACACGCAGCAGATCACGGCCTTGAAGTATGATTGTGACGGCGATACGCTGCTCGTTGAGGTCATTGCGAACGGGCCGGCTTGCCACACGGGAGAGCCTACGTGCTTCTATCGCACGGCTGCTGCTGCCTCTACGGGATCGGGGAGCGGTGCCGATGAACGGTTCAAGGTGCTGGCTGAGCTGGAGCAGTTGATTGCGGAGCGTTATACCGAGCGTCCCGAAGGGGCGTACACCACGTATTTGTTTGAAAAAGGTCTCGATAAAATCCTCAAAAAGGTCGGCGAAGAAACCGCCGAGTCAATTATCGCAGCCAAAAACGGCGATAACGATGAGCTGCGTTACGAAGTCAGCGACCTGATCTACCATCTGCTGGTGTTGCTGCGTGAGCGCAATTTGCCGCTGGATGAAATTATGCAGGAGCTGGAGCGGCGTCATGAGCGGCCGCGGCGTGACTAAAGCGGAGGGGTGAAAAGATGCTGATCGACTACCATACCCATCATGAACGCTGTGGTCATGCCGTTGGCGCACTGGAGGATTACATCCGCCGAGGGATCGAGATCGGGTTGTCCCAGCTGGGCGTCTCTGACCATATGCCGCTGCTGCATGTGGATCCGGCTGCCTATTATCCGGAAATGGCAATGCCGATGGAGGAGCTGCCGCGGTACGTGGAGGAGGCTTTTCGCCTGAAGGAAAAATACCGCGGGCAGATCGATGTACGCGTCGGCCTGGAAGGCGATTATATCGAAGGCTGGGAGGAGCAAATCGAACGCATCATCACAGCATATCCGTGGGATTATGTGATCGGTTCGGTGCATTTTCTCGGGGAATGGGATGTATCGGATTTCCGCCAGGTCCACAACTGGGAAGGCAAGGATGTGTTCGCGGTATATGCGCAATACTATGATGCCGTGACCAAAGCGGCGCAAACCGGGTTTTACGATTTCCTTGGCCACCTCGACGTCATTAAGCGGTTTGGGTACAAGCCCGGGCCGGAGCTGGAGCAAGAGACGATTGAGCTGGAGCGGCGGGCCTTGGCTGCCGTGAAAGAAGCCGGGATCGCGATCGAGCTTAATGCCTCGGGACTGTCGAAGCCTTGTGCGGAGATGTTCCCTAGCGAGCGGATCTTGCAGGCGGCCATCGAGATGGGGATCCCGCTGACGGTGGGGTCGGATGCCCATGATCCCCAGAAGCTGAGCGAACATTTGGATCAAGCGCGAACGCTGCTGTATAAACTGGGAGTGCGGGAGTTGGCGACGTTCAAGGGACGTCGGCGGACGATGATTCCTTTGGAAGCAGATAAGTAAGAGCCCCAAAGCCATGGCTGGAAATTGCTGGACGCCCCGATCGAATCCATGTACGATAATAGTGTAGGGATGTCCAAGTCTTAAATGTCATAAATAAGGATTCGGGAGGATGTTATGGAAGCCAAAATGCGCATGTTTTCCGGTTCGTCCAATCCGAAGCTGGTATCGGATATCTGCAGTCGACTCGGGATCGAACCCGGGAAGGTGAAATTGTCGCGCTTCAAAAGCGGAGAAATTTATGTGCATTATGAGGAAAGTATCCGTAATTATGACGTATTTCTCGTACAGTCGCTATCCCATCCGATTAATGAGATGTTCGTCGAGCTCCTGGTGATGATCGATGCGGCCAAGCGGGCTTCCGCCCGCACGGTGAACGTCATCATGCCTTATTACGGCTACGCCCGGCAGGAGCGTAAATCCGCGCCGCGGGAACCGATTTCGGCTAAGCTGCTCGCTGATGTGCTGACGACGGCTGGGGCGAGTCGGGTCGTGACGATCGATTTGCACGCGCCGGCGATTCAGGGCTTCTTCAACATTCCGGTCGATCATCTGACCGCGTTAGACTTGATGACCGATTACCTGCGGGCCCAGCAGATTCCGAATCCCGTGATCGTCTCGCCGGATGCGGGACGGGCCTCGATGGCGGAGAAGCTGGCCAACGGACTGGACTCGCCGTTTGCCATCATGATTAAGAAGCGTCCCGCGCACAACCAGTCGGTGATCACGCATGTGATCGGCGACGTGGCCGGGCATACGCCGATTATCATCGAGGATTTGATCGACACTGGCTCCACCATTGTAAACGTTGTCGAAGGGTTAAAGGAACGGGGCGCGGAGGACGCCTATGTGTGCGCAACGCACGGGCTCTTCTCGGACAATGCCCTGGAGAAGCTGAAGCATCCCAATATCCGGCAAGTGGTCGTCACCGATTCGATCGCGCAGCCGGAGCTGCATTCGCCCCATGTGCAGGTGCTCTCTGTAGCGCCGATGTTGGCTCGGGCGACGCAGTTTATTCTAGAGGGCGGTTCGATTGCCGCTTTGTTCAAAGATCGAGGCATTTAGAAGTCCAACATCATTCAAGTAAAAAGCCAAGCCGCTGAAGAAGCGGCTTTTTTGTTCACGAGTTATTGGTTCCTACGCTTCTTAGCAGCTTTGGCTTCGGCGGCCAGGCGGTTTTCCGCCGCGCGGAAGAGAACGATGCGGCGAATCAGATCCAACGGCAGCGGCTGGTCCAAGGGAAACTGTACTGACCCTTTCCCGCCTTTGTAATGGGACAGTTCCTCCGCAAATTCCTTAGTACCGTTGGGGGTTGGGTAAAAACCGATATGTTTCTTAAACGCTGCGAAATGCACCAGGATTCTGCCATCGGTTTCAAAGGTCGGCATTTGATAGCTGATCCGCTCGATTGCGTTAGGCGCAACCTCCTGAACCAGCTTACGGATTTGCTGCAATCTGTCCTGAATCTCTGGCGGGAATTGGGCGATATATTCGTCGATCGTCGTAAATAGGGGTTGATTCGTGTCCATCGTTCGGAAGACTCCTTTTTTTACCGCTTGTGTGCATGCGTTCTTTTCAACTTTAGTGCCGTTTTTTTCTGAAAAAAATGGACCAGAGGATGTAAATCACCAGTGCGAATATCAATAAGGCAACAACCGTGTTTTCCCAAACAAACTCCATAATGGAAATAGCTCCTTTCTCTGCAAATATCTCAATTATTCGCCTGCGGAGAGTGGATTTCCTTCCAGTAGCGGCGCATCCGTTATTTTCCGCTCGGATTCCCCGTGGGAGGACAGCTTCTCCTATGTTATACTGTGGAATGGAGAGTTTACCTGAAACGTACGGAAAGTAGACTTGGAAGAATGAAATCAAAGGAGGTGCCTTGCTTGAAGGAAAGAAAGCGACCGGCTAAAACCCAGCGGGGGAAAGTGCTGCCGATCTCGATGGATGCGGGATTTTTCTTCGAGAGAGCCGTTTCTTCGTTGGACCGTTATCGCTACGACAAGGCATTAAAATATTTCCGCAAAGCCGTAGAATACGAGCCGAACAACCCGGTGAACCACTGCAATATGGCCGGTATTCTATCGGAGATGGGGGACTATGCGGCATCCAATGAGGTGCTCCAGACCGTGCTGGAGGAGATCGACCCGTCCATGACGGAATGTTATTTCTATATGGCGAACAATTACGCCAATATGGATATGTTTGAAGCGGCCGAAGAAGCGCTCATCCGCTATTTGGAGGAGGATGAACAGGGGCAGTTCCTGAGCGAGGCCGAGGAGATGATCGACCTGCTGCAATACGAGCTGGACCGCCCAACGAAATTAAAGAGCATCAAATCGCGGCATGGCGTCTATGAGCACGATCAGGCGCGTGCGTTGCTAGAAGAAGGTAAGTTCGCTCAAGCCGTCAAAATGCTGGAGGAGCTGGTGCAGAGCCTTCCCGATTTCCTGGCGGCCCGTAACAATCTCGCATTAGGGTATTACTACCTGGGATTGTTCCACAAGGCGGTGGAAACCGTGGAAGAGGTGCTGGTGAAGGATCCCGGAAATTTGCACGCCTTATGTAATCTGGCGATTTTTTATCAGCATGCTGGAAACCGCGAGGCGCTGGAAGAGTTGGCCGGCCGATTGGAAAATATCGTTCCTTTCCACCAAGAGCACGTGTTCAAGCTGGCGACAACCATGGGCATCTTGGGGCGGCACGAAGCGGCCTTTGGCCATTTTATGCGGCTGATGCGCGGGAATGAGACGAACTTGGATGCCAGCCTGTATCACTATGCTGCGGTGGCTGCCTACCATACGGGACGGAAGGCTGAAGCCGAGCAGCTATGGAATACGGCGAAAAGGCTGGATCCGAAATCGAGCGTGCCGGGCTATTATTTGAATATTCTGTCCCAGGAGCGTGAGCATCCCGAGGCGGAACCGGTTCCTGTCAATTATCAGTACCTGCTTCCGTTCGAGGAGCAAATGAAGCGGTGGGAGGCTTCAGAAGAAGGAATCCCGGCCGAGATGAAAGAGAACCCGCTGATTCGTTCCTCATTCTTCTGGGCGCTGCGCCACGGGGACAACAAAACCAAGCTTCAAGTCATTCAGGCGATGGGCCTGATTGCTGACCGGGAGGTTGAGGAGGCGCTGCAAGCCTTCTTGCTGGAGCCGGAGGAAGATGCGTATTTGAAGGAAATGGCTTTGTTCGTGCTCCGCAATCTCGGCGTGAACCAGCCGCTGCCGGTTCGTTCCGGTGCGACGACAACGCTGGTCGATCCAAGCCGGGTGACCACGCAGCTGCCGGTATGGCGGAGCGAGTGGCAAGCGGTTGTGGATTTGGCTCTGGAGCGGATGAAGCGGAGCTTTGATCTTCAGCAGCAGCATGATATGGAGACGTTGTGGGCGGATTTTCTCACCCGGTTATATCCGGATACGCCAACGGTCTCCCATTTGGAGGGCTGGGCCGCGGCACTTGAATACTTGACGGCCAAAATGCACGGACAATCCGTCACTTACGAGCAGGTGGCGCAGAAATACAATATTTCCGCCTCTACGGCACGCCGTTATGTTCAACGGGTGGATGAAGTATGCGGCGTGAAGGAGAAGCTCGCGGAGATTTTTCCTTCGGTCCAATAGTTTGATGGGTAAAGCAGGTCCAACTTGGGGAAAATTTGATGGAGTATTCCATTTACATAGGAATCGACGGGTCGAGCTATTTCCTAGGAACCAAGGAGGTACGAGCGTATGCACAAAGTATTGGTGATTGGAACGGGGCCGGCCGGATTAACGGCGGCGATTTATTTGGCGCGGGCGAATCTGAGCCCGGTGGTGATCGAGGGATTGGAGCCGGGCGGCCAGTTGACCACGACGACGGAAGTGGAAAATTTTCCTGGCTTTCCGGAAGGAATTATGGGCCCTGAGCTGATGGATAACATGCGCAAGCAAGCGGAACGGTTTGGTGCAGAATTTCGGAGCGGCTGGGCGGAGAAGGTGGATTTCTCCAAGCGGCCGTTTCAAGTGACGCTGGAAGGCGGTCAGGTGCTAGAGTCCGAATCGGTGATTATATCGACCGGGGCATCGGCGAAATATCTGGGTATCCCAGGCGAGCAAGAGAACGTGGGCCGAGGGGTTAGTACCTGCGCGACCTGCGACGGGTTCTTTTTCCGCGGCAAAAAACTCCTCGTCGTCGGAGGCGGTGACTCCGCTATGGAGGAGGCGAACTTCCTGACGCGATTCGCGACCGAGGTAACGATCGTGCATCGGCGGGAGGAGCTGCGCGCCTCCAAAATCATGCAGGATCGCGCCAAAGCCAACGAGAAAATCCGCTGGGCACTGAACCGTACACCGTTGGAAGTGGTGACGGATGAGGGCGGCGTCAAAGTGAAGGGCCTGAAGGTGCGGAACAATGCCGATGGTCAGGAGGAACTGCTGGAGGCCGACGGGGTGTTCGTGGCGATTGGTCATACGCCAAACACGAAGTTTCTCGGCGGCGCAGTGGAGACCGACGAACACGACTATATCGTTGTGAAGCCGGGAACCACGGAGACGAACGTGCCAGGGATATTTGCTTGCGGCGACGTACAGGATACGCGTTACCGCCAAGCGATCACCGCGGCGGGGTCCGGCTGCATGGCGGCCATGGACTGCGAGAAGTTCCTGGAGGGCAGCATGGTGCATGATTGGAGCGGCCCGACCGGGAGTTAAAGTTGGGGAAGGAATCACGGGGGAAGTCAGGGGATGTCACTTTGCCGTCCTAAATGTATGCGAAAAATCAAGTATATTTTGGGGATTTCGGCAATTTCAAAGGATTGTATATGAAATTTCATACAGATTTTGCCGATCCCACCCCAAACTCCAAGAATCTATATGAAAAATCGAATACAATTCGGATTTTTGATCGTCAAACGCGTGGATGTATGCGAAAAATCGAATAGATTGCATCCCGAAAATAACTCAAAAGGACGCCGACCTCGGCGTCCTTTTGCACGTCTTACGTGTGTGCTTAAATCCAACCGTTCTCTTCGGCGAGGCGGACCGCTTCGATGCGGCTTTTGACCTCCAGCTTGTTCAAAATTTCGGAAATATAATTGCGGACGGTGCCGTAGGACAAGTGCAGGGAAGCCGCAATCTCGCTAGCGATGCAGCCTTTGGCGGCCAGCCTCAGAATCTCCTGCTCGCGGGCGGTCAAGGGATTGTCCCGGCGGAGACTGCCGAAGACCAGCTCCGGCGAAGCCTCGCGGTGGCCGGCCATCACCCGCCGGATCGCTTCCGCCAGCCGATCGCTGGATTCATCCTTGAGCAGGTAGCCTTGGACACCGGTTTTCACCGCCCGCTCGAAGTAGCCCGGCCGCGCGAACGTCGTCAGGATGATAACGCGGCACGGCGATCCCTGGGCCTGCAGCCGCTCGGCCACCTCCAGTCCGCTCATCAGCGGCATCTCGATGTCCATTAGGCAGACATCGGGGCGCAGCTTCTCGATGAGCGCCAGCGCCTCCGCGCCATCCCCTGCCTGACCGACAACCTCGAGGTCGTCCTCCAGATCGAGCAGGGAGGCCAGCGCTCCCCGCAGCATACGTTGATCCTCGGCAATGACGATGCGAATCATGCGGTTTCACCTTCTTTGGCAGCTTCTTTCACGATCAGCGGGATGGTGATCTGCAGCCGAGTGCCCCGGCCGGAGCCGGCCTCGGAACCGTCCGAGCCTTCCAGGCTCCCCGCTCCGACGGTTAATGTGCCGTCGATCAGCGACAACCGCTCGGCCATGCCCTTCAGGCCGTTGCCCGCGGCGCTGTTGCCCGGCAGCGAGGACACCCCGTCGCTGCCCACTTTCCGCGAGGACAACCCGATCCCGTTGTCCTCGATCTGCAGCCGCACCTCCGCCGGTGCGGTCTCGATCGTGACGGCGCAGCGCGTGGCCCGGCTATGCTTGACGATGTTCGTCACCGCCTCTTTAATGCAGAGGCTGACGATGTTCTGCGTCAAGTCCGAAACGCCGGTCAGCCGCGGATCGCCTTCTACGTCAAAGGCGATGTCGGCCGCACGCAGGATCTCGCCGGCTTCCGCCAGCGCCTCAGCGACGGTGATCGCCCGCATGTCGGAGACGAGCTCCCGCACTTGCCGCAGCGCGGCCCGGGAGGTGCGCTGGATCTCCCGCGCCTCGGCTTGGGCCCGTTCGGCGTCTTTGGCGGCGAGCTTCTCGACGAGCTGGCTTTTGAGCGTGATCAGGGATAAGGTATGCCCAAGCGTATCGTGCAAATCGCGGGCGATTCGCATGCGTTCCTCCCGCTTGATCAGCTCCTTAATCTGCTCGTTCGCCCGGTCGAGCTCCTGCTCCAATTGCTGCCGTCTCGCCATCGAACGGATGCCGTAAGGCATCACCAGCATGATCACGAGGAAGGGCATCATGAACGGCAGGTCGCCGGCCACCAGATCCCGGGCGCCGAACAGGAGCGACAGCACCTCCACCGCAGCAAAGCAGGAAATGGCGACATGGAACTTCTTGTGATCGGTGTACCAACCGATAAAGTTCGAGGTGAAGAAGCCCAAATAGAAGTTATACGGGCTATAGAACATGCAGAGCGCGAGGATGAGTGCCATTTGCAGCGCAAGCCAGAGGTTAAATACTTTGCCGGTAACCCAATATAACTGGCGGTAGGTCACGGCAAACAAGACGATCATCGCGCAGCCGATCCACAGCTTGATTCCATGCTCTCCCCGAATGTTGAAGAAAGGAAGAACCAAGTAGATCGGCCAGATGTAGGGGAACCAGCCGTATTTTTTCGGAAACCATTCGAACTCGAACTTGCCGAACCGCATTTGAAATTACACCGCTTCCTGTTTTTTTCGGATATATGTGGATAGTACCATAAACAGAAAGAGGTAGCCCAGCAAAATCAGCACGCTTTGCCAACTCGGCGCATCCCCCTGAACGATGGACCAGGCACCGCTTCCGAACTGGTAGGAGGGCAGCCATTTGCCGATGGCCTGCATCACCTTGGGCAGCACTTCGAATGGCATCCACATGCCGCCCGAGACGGCTAGAAGCAGATACAAAACGTTGCTGACGCCGCTCGCCGTATCCACGCGTTTCATCAGCCCCACCAGCGTACCCAGCGCGAGAAAAGGAAGTGAAGCCGCGACGATCCACAATCCGCTGTAAATCCACAAATGCCAAGGCAGCGATACCCCGTTAATCAAATACCCGGCAATAAAAATAAACACAACGGAAAACAGATGCATCATGGTTTGGCCGAACATTTTGCCGAAGAAATAGATCGAACCGGGCAGCGGCGTGATTCGCATGAAGGTGGCCCAACCTTGGGTGCGCTCCTGCACCAGCCGGATGCCCAGAGTCATGATCGCCGACCCCATCACGCTGAAGGTCGTCATCGACATCAGGTAATGCGCCCGCCATTCGCCCGGATTGTCGGCCCCGGTATTTACGACCCGCGTGAAAATAAAGTAGAACAAGACCGGCATCAGCAGCGACCAGAATACATAATAGGGATTGCGGATCACCCGCAGCATCTCCGCTTTGCATTGCATCGTAATGGTACGCATCGTTAGACCGCCTCCTCTTCATGGTTTCCTGTAAGCTGCTCAAAAGCTTCATCCAGCCGTCCCTGCTCGATCTGTACGTCATGCACGGGCAGACCGGCGGTAAACAAGGCAGCTAACGCTGCATCTGTATCATCCGTTGTCACATGGATACGTCCGTCTTTGTTGTAGCATTCCGCGACAGGGGAGAGCGCCAGCAGCCGGCTCCGCAGTTCTGGGCCGTCGCCGTCGGCAAGGAAGGAAATCGAACGTTTGACAATACGCGATTTGATCGCTTCGGGCGTGCCGTCGGCGACCAAGGATCCCCGGTTAAACAGCAGGATCCGATCAGCGATATCGTCGGCTTCCTGCAGGTAATGCGTCGTGAAGACGATCGTCTTCCCTTGCGCGGCCAACTTGCGGATGCTGTCCCAGAAGCGGCGGCGCGCCGTGATGTCCAGCCCCACTGTGGGCTCATCAAAGAAGACCAGTTCAGGGTTCCCCGCCAAAGCAAGGGCAAAGCTAAGGCTGCGCTTCTGCCCGCCGGACAGCTTCTCGGCATATCGGTTCAGATCGCCATCTCCAAGCCCGGTCAAACGGACCAATTCGTCCATCGTCATCGGGTTCGGGTAGTAGCTGCGAATGAGCTCAAGTATCTCGCGCACCTTCAGCCGATCCATCACGCTGACCTCTTGCAGCATCGCACCGGTCCGCTCACGGACTGAGCGGTCTTTGGGCGGCTTCCCGAACAGCTTGACCGTTCCGGTTGTTGGCTCCAGCAAGCCGAGCAGCATGGAGACTGCCGTTGTCTTCCCGGCTCCGTTAGGCCCAAGAATGGCGGTGATGGTGCCTTTGAAAATGGAGAAAGATAGATGATCTGCCGCTTTTTTATCTTTAAAGCTCTTGCTGACGTCCTTCATTTCAATAATAGGTTCCACGAAAGCTTCGCCTCCTCTAAAGGGTTTCGCCTTGGTTATTTCTCCCTCGGTTAACTTAAGCTTAAAGGAACTGCGGCCCCTCCGTTAGTAAGGACTGTCATGACATCGAGATGACAATTGTCACCTGAAGTGAGTCTGAAAAAGCCCCTCCATCTCAAGACCCAAAAATAGTTGAACTTTTCCCAATAAGCGCTTACTTATGGAGAACAAAAAGATGTATTAAAATGTGAATGCGGTTACAAAATACCGAGAAGAGTAAACAAAAGGGGAGGCAAAGCATGAAACGCATGAAACGTATGAAACACCTGTTGATCGGGATCTCCGCCTTGCTGGTGATGACGACAGCCCTCACGGCTTGCGGAGGCAATTCCAAGAATGAGTCGTCCTCGAACACGACTCCTACGGAAACGAATTCTTCCGCAGGTACGGGTTCTACTGGTGAAAAAGTAACCATCAACCTGTGGAGCTTCACGGATGAAATTCCAAACATGACTACAAAATATTTGGAAACGCATCCAGACGCAAACGTAGAGTTCAAAACGACGGTTATCGCTACAACCGATGGCGCTTACCAGCCTGCGCTTGACCAAGCTCTTGCCGGCGGCGGCAAAGACGCACCAGACATTTATGCTGCTGAAGCAGCGTTCGTTCTGAAATATACGCAAGGCGACGCTTCCGGGTATGCAGCGAACTATGCTGACCTGGGCTTGACCGATCAAATGGTTAAAGATGCTGGCATCGCTCAATACTCTGTAGATATCGGTAGTAAAGACGGCGAGCTGAAAGGCCTTGGCTACCAAGCAACTGGCGGCGCTTTCATCTATCGTCGTTCGATCGCGAAAGACGTATTCGGAACTGACGACCCGGCTGCAATCAAAAACGAAGTAGGTCCTGGCTGGAATAAGTTTTTCGAAGCAGCTGAGAAGCTGAAAGCGAAAGGCTATGGTATCGTATCCGGCGACGGTGATATCTGGCACGCAATCGAAAACAGCTCGGACAAAGGCTGGATTGTTGACGGCAAACTGCACATCGATCCGAAGCGTGAAGAGTTCTTGGATCTCTCCAAGAAGTTGAAAGACAACGGTTACCACAACGATACGCAAGACTGGACGGAAGCTTGGTATGCTGACATGTCTGGCTCCGGCGCTCAACCGATCTTCGGGTTCTTTGGTCCGGCTTGGTTGATCAACTATGTCATGAACGGTCAAGTTAAAGATACAAACGGTGATTGGGCTGTAACTGAATCTCCAACAGGGTTCTTCTGGGGCGGTACTTGGCTCTTGGCTAACAAAGACGTAACGAAAGACGAAGCGAAGAAGAAAGCGGTTGCTGATTTCATTCACTGGGTAACGCTGGATACCTCCGAAACCGGCCTCCAATACTATTGGGCAAACGGTACGATGAAAGAGGGCGAAGCAGGTACGAAGGATAGCGTAGCTTCCTCCGTGGTGATGGCGAAATCGAACGGTGAAGTTGCAATGCTGGGCGGTCAAAACATGTTTGACATCTTCGTTCCAGCGAACGAAAATGCTTCCGGTAAGAACTTGACGCAATACGACGAAACGATCAACAAACTGTGGCGCGATCAAGTTCGTGAATACACGGCAGGTAACAAATCCCGTGACGATGCGATCAAAACCTTCAAACAACAAGTGAAAGACCAACTTGGCATCGACAGCGAATAAGAATACGCAGTAGATGCGAAGGGGCGGGGAGTATAACCCGCCCCTTCATATCCATGAAAGAGGTGAAAGCATGCGCCGCAAAGGTGTCAATTATTCGAGATACGGTTACTATTTTACGTTGCCATTTGTGTTGGCTTTTTTGGTTTTTTCACTGTATCCGATTCTATATACCGCCGTTATCGGCTTCACTAATTTACAGGGGATCATCCCCAAACCATTGGAAATTCTCGATAATCCGTTTCAGAACTTTAAAGATCTGATTCTAGAAAATGCTTCTTTCAAGAAATCTCTCGCGAATACGTTTATCCTCTGGATCGTTAACTTTATTCCGCAGATAGGTCTTGCGCTGTTGCTGACGGCCTGGTTTACGAATAAACGTCTGAACATTAAAGGCCAGGGCGCGTTTAAGATCCTGCTCTATATGCCGAATATTATCACTGCAAGTACGATTGCAGTGCTTTTTAGCTCTCTGTTTGCATATCCGATGGGGCCGGTGAACAGCTTGTTCCAGCTGCTTGGTTGGTCCGATGCTCCGATCTTCTTCCTGCAGGATAAGACGACCGCACGTGGGATCGTTTCCTTCATTCAATTCTGGATGTGGTACGGGAACACCATGATTATTTTGATTGCAGGTGTAATGGGGATCAATCCGTCGATCTTCGAGTCCGCTGCGATTGACGGAGCCAACGGCTGGCAGACCTTCTTCAAGATTACACTGCCAAGTCTGCGCACCATCATGTTATATACATTAATTACGTCGATGATCGGCGGTCTGACGATGTTCGATATTCCGCAGCTGTTCCTTCAAGGCGGACCGGACGACGCAACGCTGACCACCTCGATGTTTATCTACGGGCAAGCGTTTAAAGGAAGTTATATGTATAACCGTGCGGCAGCCGCAAGTATGATTCTGTTCGTTATTGCTGCCGTGTTGTCCGCCATCCTGTTCTATCTGATGCGTGACCGGGATGCGGCGAAATTAAATAAAGCGATCAAAGAACAAAGAAAAGCAGAGCGTGCAGCAATGAAAGGGGAGGTGTAAGCCATGGAAAAAATTAAAGAAGGCAGTGCGGTCGCCCTCCGAATTAATCGGACGATTGTATATGTCGTATGTATTTTGCTGGCACTCCTCAGTATCCTTCCATTCTGGATCATGTTCGTGAACGCTACGCGTTCGACGGCGGAAATTCAAGCGGGCCTCTCGTTGCTTCCATCCACTCATATGATGAGCAACCTGAAGGTGCTGCTGGACAAGAGCTTTGATCCGGTTCGAGGGTTCATAAACTCGTTTATTATCTCGGGATCGGCTACCTTGTTGACGGTTTATTTCTCGTCCCTGACGGCCTATGGTCTGGTCGCTTATAACTGGAAGTTGCGGCAGCCGTTCTTTACCTTTATTATGGCGGTGATGCTGATTCCGGCTCAAGCCAGCTCGATTGGTTTCTATCAATTTATGTACAAAATTCATTGGACCAACAACCTGTTGCCTTTGATTTTGCCAGCCATCGCGGCTCCAGCGGTTGTGTTCTTCATGCGCCAGTACCTGCTGGGTACTCTCTCGCTTGAGATTGTTGAAGCGGCGCGTGTCGACGGCTCCGGCGAATTTAAGACGTTTAACCGGATCATTCTGCCGCTGATGATGCCGGCGATTGCGACGCAAGCGATTTTTGCCTTTGTCGCGAACTGGAATAACCTGTTTATGCCGCTCATTTTGTTGACAGATAAGAGTAAATATACGATGCCGATTATGGTCAGCTTGCTGCGCGGCGATATTTACAAGACGGAATTCGGTTCAATTTACATGGGTCTGGCTTTGACGGCGTTGCCTCTGTTTATCGTCTACTTCTTGCTGTCCCGGTATATTATTGCCGGCGTAGCGTTGGGCGGCGTCAAAGAATAATCGGGCATTTCACTTGCCTTGCTTGAAAGCCAAATGAATGATGAATAACCTCCCCATAAAATAAGAAGGCCTGTAGAGGGTTAGGATGGGCAACATGCTCATCCAGCTCATCTACAGGCCTTTCGTCATTTACAGGGGCAGAACGGCTGCGGGGCGATTGTATTAGACCGCTTTGCGGCGGAAGTACAGCATGCCGGCGATCAGGAACAACAGGAAGATGCCGAGGACCGTGATGAACAGGCTCTCGTACGGCAGATTAAAGGCACCGTAGTTCGCTTGTCCGCGCGGCATCATGGCCAGCAGCGGCTGTGCCCAAGGATAGAAAGGGCCGATCTTGGCCGAATTGATGATCAGCAGGTTCGGAATCGTCAGCGATACGTTCACCGCAAGCGGAGCTGCAAAACTGGACCACACCAGGGAGACGCCCAGCTGTAAGGCAACCAGCGGCATACAGGCAATCCAGCCTCCGATGAGGCTCGTTGCGATCATCCCCCATGGCAAGGGGCCAGCGATCCCTTGGACTTGGTCTACAATCAGCAGCGCGGCTAGAAAGAGCAGCTGGGATGCCGCCAACAAGACGGCAACGACAGTGAACTTGGCCAGATAAACGGCGCTCCGTGAGACGGGAAGCACCAACAGCTGCTTCCAACCGCCGCCGGTGTGCTCGTAACGGCAGAGGAACGACGGAAATAAGCCGGACATGATCGGCAGAAACAATAGCGCGTGCAGCATCGACATGGCGCTGATCAGGAGCGGCCAGACTTCCGCATTGGCTCCTTTCGGCAGATTGACCAAGGCGCCGATCAAGGCAGACAGGGCCGGGCTGACCAGCAGGATGAGCCAGAGGCGCGAGCGCGCCATTTTTAGCCGTTCTGCGGCCAAGACGTTCAGGAACGTCTTCATATTAATCCACGTCCTTTCGGTTGAAATGAACAAGTCCGGTCAGCAGGATTCCTGCGCCGCAGGCAAGCCCGGCTGCGACAAACCATTCGCGGTGCGGGCCTTCGAACCCGAACACCGGCCAGTTCAGCGGAAACCACTCGGACAGGTTCAATGTAAACGGCGAAAGGATCGAAATCGTGACGCCAAGGGATACCGGCAACGACTGGTTCCGATAGGTGAGCGAAAGCCAGAGCTGGAGGGCCAGCAGCGGCAACGCGGCAAAAAACGGATAAAATCCAAGGCGCGCCAAATCCACGTAAGGGATGGACCCGGCCTCAAAACCGAGAGCTATACCAAGAATTACGGTCGCGACCGATAGCAGCACGCAGGAAACGGACAGCAGCAGGAAGCACAACAGAAATTTAGCACAATACACGGCGGTCCGTGAGATCGGCAGCGCCAGCAGTTGCTTCCAGGAACTAAGCTGATGCTCGACGTTCGCCACTAGCGAGCTTACTAGGGTGCATCCCAGATATATGGCCATCGGCACGAAGAAGGAAATGTTCTGCAGCAGGCCTCCCCACGGGTTATCGGCATATTGCTTGATCATCCAGTCGAAGCGCAGCCCGTAATTGAGCGCCTGCATGGCGACCAACCCGAGCGGAGCAAGAAAGATCAGGAACCAGATGCCTTTGCGCCGGATCTTCAGGAAGTCGGCCGAGAGGGAGCGTAACATCATACCGCGGCCCCCTCCCCGATTACCTGCATAAAGATGTCCTCCAGCGATTTCTTCTTCTGCTCGACGCGATAAATGGCATGTCCGTTTTCCACCAGCTGTTTGACCAGGCGGGCGACCTGGGCGTCAGCCATCCCTGGGAACGAGAGAACTCCGCTTTGCAGCTTGCCGATGGCGCCCAGATCACGGGCAATCCAAAGCGCTTCATCCGGCTCCGAAACAACGAGCTCCATATCGTGAGCTGCGCGGAGCCGCAAATTGTCGATCGTATCCTGGAACACCATCCGGCCTTCGCGGATAATGCCCACTTTGCTGGCCATCAACTCCATCTCCCCGAGCAGGTGGCTGGATACGAGCACGGTGATGCCGTAACGCTTCGGCATGCTCTTAATTAATTCGCGGATCTCGTGGATCCCGGACGGGTCCAGCCCGTTGGTTGGTTCGTCCAGGATGAGCAGTTCGGGGTTGCCGAGCAACGACGCGGCGATGCCCAGACGCTGCTTCATCCCGAGGGAGAAGCCCTTCACCGGCCGGCGTGCGTCGCTGGTCAGCGAGACGATGTCCAGCACCTCGTCGATGCGCGATTTCGGCACCTGCAAGATGCGGCGGATGGCCTCTAAGTTGTCGATGGCGCTCAAATGTCCGTAATAAGACGGGGATTCGACCAGCGAGCCGATACGGCGCAGGATTGCCAGCTTATCGCGGTGCAGCTCGCGGCCGAAGATGCGAATCGTACCCGAAGTCGGCTGGATTAAGCCCAGCAGCATGCGGATCGTCGTCGTCTTCCCTGCACCATTAGGTCCGAGGAACCCGTAGATGTCCCCCTTCGCGATCTCCAGGTTTAAGTGGTCCACTGCGTAGCGGCCGCGGTATGTTTTCGTTAAACCTTCCGTTTGAATGATCATTTCATTCACGAATTATCACCTCGTCATGATCATATCGCCCGGAGGTTAAAGGCAAAGACAGGAGAAGTTTAAGATTCGTTTAATTTTGGGGCATGAAAAAAGGGACTGTAAACAGTCCCTCGCCTCATCTCAATTACAATAGCGCCATTGGATAAATATAAACTTTCGTTCCAGCTTCGCTCGATACGGTGGCCCGTGCGAGACCCATTTCCCGCAGCAGCAGGTCGACGATTTGCAGGCCAAGCCCCGCGCCTCCGCTAGCGGAAACCGACTCCATTCCAGGGCCGTGGTCGCTGATCGTGAGAGCCGTGGTGCCTTCGTATTGCTCTACCGCAATCCCGGCATAACGGCCCGATCCAGCATGGCGGACCAGGTTCTGGAACAAGTTATCGAGTACGCGGCGGAACCCTTGGGCGTCAACGTTCCAGTAGATCGGCTGCTCCGGCAGCTCAATATCGGCCGTAATCCCGTTCTTCTCCCAGACGGGGTACCAGGCGGCCGCGCTTTCCCGCACGATCCGCAGGATATCCAGCCGCTCCAAAGACATGGCATACCGTCCGCTGGAGAGCAGGTTATACGATAATAGATGATCCATCAGTCCGGATAAATCGCTGATTTTCGTCTCCATCAAAGCCAGGGACTGTCGTCCCTGTTCGGATAGGGGTTCCTGACGGAGCGAATACAGATGGCTGCCCAGCACGGTTAACGGCGTCCGCAGGTCATGGGATAGGTGGCTGATCAGGCTCTTGCGCAGCTCCTCTTCCTCGCGCTCCCGCTGGCGGCTGTCCTTCAGTGCGAACACCATATGGTTAAAAGCAAGCTCCAATCGGCCAATTTCGTCCGGGCGTCCTTCTTCGATGGGAGACGGCAGCCCGTCGGGACCCGGGCGGGTCATGCCGGCTTCCAGGCGCAGCAGCCGCTTGCGGATATCGCTAAAGAACAGATAGGAGAGCAGGACGAACGCCCCCAGCAGAATCGCTAGAAACACCCCGTAAAAACGAATGTCACTAAGCTGTTCCCCTTTTTGAATCACCATAAATTTACGCGGAAGCTCCAACACCATGAAGCCTTGCTTGGCTTGTTCGTCCCCGCCAATAAAAGCGACAACCGTAAAAGGGTCGGCGTCCACACGTTGCTTCATGAAGGCGATAGTATCCTCCAAGGACCACTGCTGGGGCACCGACTCTTGCTCCGGCAGCTGCAGGCGGGTTTGGCCAGCCGTGTCGACCCAATACAGCGCGGCATCAGGATACAGCAGCTTCATCTCTCTGAGCTTCGCATCGATGGCATCGGCTTGAGCTCCCTTCAACTCAGCAGCAGCTTGATGCCAAGCGGTCTCAATCTCCTGTCCGGTACCGTAAGGACGGCTCTCGTGCACATAATGGCCAGGGTTTAGGAGGACATTCACCCCCCAGGCTGCAATAAAGCTGACTGGAATCAGGACAGGGATAAACACGAAGGCGATCCCCAAGATCAAGACGTATCTCGTCAACAGGGATTTACGGAACTTGCGCACCGGACGAAGTCTCATGCTCTCACCCGATAACCAATCCCGCGGATGGTCTCAATCACTTCAGGATTTGCGGGATCCCGTTCCAGCTTCTCACGCAGGTGGCGGATATGGACCATCAAGGTTTTGTCCCCGTCGAGGTAGGGCTCGTTCCATACGGCTTCGTAGATCTGCTCCTTAGTCAGGATTTGACTAAGATGGCGCAGCAGATAGGAGAAAATATGAAACTGCTTGCCGGTCAGCACGATTTCCTCGTTGGTATCCTGATTGATGATCCGGTTTTCTTTCTCATACACAAGTAAATGTTTAATACGCAGCGGCGCTGGGTCGGCGATCCCCCCGCTGCGGCGGAGCAGCACCTCAATCCGGGCGGCCAGCTCGTCCGGATGGAACGGCTTCGTTAAATAGTCGTCGGCGAACTTCAGTCCCTGCAGCTTGTCGTCAATCGAAGTTCGGGCCGACAGCATCAATACCGGCAGCTCCGGATACTTCTGCTTTAACCGCCCCCCAATCGTGAAGCCGTCCAGCCCTGGAAGCATCACGTCAAGGATCACGAGATGGCAATCGGCGGCTTTCTCCACGGCCTGATCCCCGTGCTTCAGCCAAGTGACCGCGTACCCGCGCGCTTCCAGGTTGGAGCTGACCCATTCACCGATTTCGGGATCGTCTTCAATATATAGCAAATGCGTAATAGGCATAATGGCATTCCTCCTGATTCTATTTTGGCAAAAGACGGAGCAAAAAGAAACGGAAGGATCGATGAATTATTTGTGATTGAAATCACAAGTCAGACATTTTCCCTGTGCTACCTTGTTATTGAGAATGGTTATCAATGAAGTCATCGGGACATATCGAAACAGAAATTCGGCTGAAATTCAATAAGGAGGGGTTGGGCGATGAGCGAACTGATCAATAATCGGGAGTATGGCGCACCGGAACAAAGCCGCCGCCAGCAGCTGTTAAAGGAGATTATCAAGGAGCTGCATCAGGGGAAGAGCGTGGATGAAGTAAAGGCACGGTTCGAAGAGGCTGTCGGTGACGTGACGGTCGCGGAAATTTCCGCGATGGAGCATGCGTTGATGGAAGAGGAGGGCATTGCGGTCGAGGAGGTTCAGCGGCTGTGCTCGGTGCATACGGCGATTTTCAAGGGCTCGATCGAGGACATTCACCGTTCGTCCAAGCCGGAGGAGCAGCCGGGTCACCCGGTTCATACCTTCAAGCTGGAAAATCGCGAGATCGAACGGCTGGTGAACTTCAAGCTGCAGCTTCACCTGGACAAGTACCGGAAGGATCCCGGCAGCGAGATCGTATTCAAGCTGCTGGAGGATTTAAACCTGCTGATGGACCTCGACAACCACTACAGCCGCAAGGAAAACCTGCTGTTCCCGTATCTGGAGAAGTACGGCATCTACGGCCCAACCAAGGTGATGTGGGGCGTGGACGACGGCATCCGCATGATGATCAAGGAAACGAAGGGCAAGCTGGCGGACGGCAGCGCGGATCCGGAGACGATGGTGATGGATCTGGAACGGATTATTAAGGAAGTCAACGAGATGATTTTTAAGGAAGAAAATATTTTGCTCCCGATGGCCCTTGAAAAGTTAACGGAAGACGAATGGGTGAGCATTGCCCGGGAAAGCGACCAGATCGGCTTCTGCTTGACCGCACCGGAGCGTGAATGGATTCCGGAGCGCGTGCCGCTGCAGCCCTCGGGCGAAGAAGTGAAAGGGACCGCACAGGCAGGCACGGAAGCGGGGGTTCCGCAAGGCTACATCAAATTCGAGACCGGCGTTCTCTCGATGGAGCAGCTGGAGGCGGTGATGAACCATCTTCCGGTGGACCTGACGTTTATCGACGAGAACGATGTCGTCCGATATTTCTCCCACGGCAAGGAGCGGATCTTTGCCCGGACGAAGGCCGTCATCGGCCGGACCGTACAAAATTGCCACCCGCCGCAAAGCGTTCATGTCGTCAACCAGCTGTTGGAGGATTTTAAGGCGGGGCGGAAGGATGTCGAGGACTTCTGGATTCCGGTGAAGGACAAATTTGTGTACATCCGCTATTTCGCTGTACGCAGCGAGGATGGACGTTATCTGGGGACGCTGGAGTTCACGCAGAACATCGCCCCCATCCGCGAACTGCAAGGACAAAAACGTATTTTGTCCTAGCAGGGATGGCTTTATCATGTTTATCTTGCCTCATTGGGTTTACATCCGGCGTTTGCACTAGCGAATGCCGGTTTTTTTAGTTGCAGTAGCGGGGGAGAAGGAAGGGGGAACAAGGGAAATTAGGTTCGTATACGCTTGTCTGTGATCTGTGTCATTTACGCAAAATCCCTTATCGGTATTGGGATTGCCGTTTCTTCCCTTCTCTTGACCGAACCGATGGGTTCGCTTATAGTTGGTACGTAGGAGAAAACTACTTGCGAAGGCGTTTTCAGTCATGGCGCGGACTAAAGCGGCGATGGATCGAGAATGGCCTTTTTGCACGTATAGGCACGTAAATGATCTATATATTATTTAAGAAAAAGGTGGCTTGTGAACATGTCTGAAAAAATCTACATTGGCGTTGACTTGGGCGGTACGGCAGTCAAAGTCGGCATTTGCAATGAAGAAGGGCAGCTTCTTCATACGTATGAAGGGCCGACCGAAGTCGATAAGGGCGCGGATACGGTCGTCGCGAATATCGAGAAGTACGTCCGGCGTGTCGTGGAAGAATCGCCGTTTGCCTGGGAACAGGTGGCCGGGGTAGGCGCCGGGGTCGCCGGGTTTACGAATGTCCGCGAAGGGATCATCATTTTGGCGCCGAATGTAGGTTTGAAGGATTTGCCGATTCGCGACATTTTGGAGGAGCGATTGGGCAAGCCAATCAAAATAGACAACGATGCCAATGTGGCTGCACTCGGCGAAGCTTGGGGCGGCGCAGGAAAAGGCATCGACAACTGCGTATGCTACACGCTGGGAACCGGCGTTGGCGGCGGGATCATTATTAACGGGAAGATTTATCAAGGCTTCTCCGGAATGGCCGGCGAGCTTGGACATATGTCTGTGGTTCCGGATCTGGAAGCCATCGGCTGCGGCTGCGGCCAAATGGGCTGCCTGGAAACCGTCTCTTCGGCAACAGGGATTATTCGCATGGCGAAAGACGCCGTGGCGCGCGGTGACCGGACCTCGCTGGCTCATGTGGAGAACATTATGGCTAAGGACGTCTTTGATGCGGCTAAAGCTGGTGATGAGGCGGCGATTCGCATCGTGAACCGGGCAGCTTTCTATCTGGGCAAATCGATGGCGGCTGTCGCTGTTGTTCTGAATCCGGAGATGTTTATCATCGGCGGCGGCGTGTCCAAAGCCGGTGACATTCTGTTTAACGAAGTTCGCAGCGTATTCGCCAAATTGACGCCGGAGCCGGTGCAACGAGGCATGCAAATCGTTCCGGCTACCTTGGGGAATGATGCGGGGATGGTCGGCGCCGCTGGTCTCTTCCTCCGTTCCTAACGAAAAGGTGCTAAGCGGAACTGCTTGCAGCTAGCTGGGGGCCGTTGGTACCGCTGGTGTCGCTGGTGTCGCATCTAACGGACTCTAGAAGCGTTATTTGGCAGTCTTGGACAGATTACAGTTTCTAACGGACCTAGGAGATCTTATTTCGGTCAATTGCAGCTCAAGGGTCGTCATCAGAGCCAGATAAGGTCTCTGGGGTCCGTTACAGTGGGAAATGGTCGGGAAATAAGCAAATAAGGTCATTACAGTCCGTTACATCATCCTTTTAGAATGGACAAGGAGAATTACGCGAGGAGGGAATAATCATGCCGGAGAAGGAAACAAGTTCGGTCGCCAATCTGATCATTATCACGGGCATGTCGGGGGCAGGGAAGTCGCTGGCCGTGCGCAGTTTGGAGGATCTCGGATTTTTTTGCGTAGATAATTTGCCTCCGGTGCTGATTCCCAAATTCGCAGAATTGATTGAGCAATCCAAAGGGAAAATTGCCAAGGTTGCGCTGGTCATCGACCTGCGCGGCCGGGAGTTCTTCACGGCGCTTTCGGAGTCGCTTAGCTTTATTAAGGAGCATTTCACCATCAAGTGTGAAATCCTGTTCCTCGATGCCACCGATTCGGTCCTTGTGCAGCGGTATAAGGAAAGCCGCCGCCGCCATCCGATGGCCCCGGACGGGATGCCGCTGGACGGCATCCGGCTGGAACGCAAAATGCTGGATGATTTGCGGATGTCGGCAACTCAAGTCATCGATACCAGCAATATGAAGCCGGCACAGCTCAAGGAGAAGATCATTTCCCGATTCTCGCATTTGGAGAGCAGCAACTTATCGGTGAACATTACATCGTTTGGATTCAAATACGGGATTCCGATCGATGCCGACCTGGTGTTCGACGTGCGCTTCCTGCCGAATCCCCATTACATCGAGCAGCTGCGGCCGCTCACGGGACAAAACAGCGAGGTATATGAATATGTTATGAAGTGGCCGGAGACGCAGATATTCCTGGCCAAATTGCTGGATATGCTGCATTTCCTGCTGCCGCAATACCATAAAGAGGGGAAGAGCCAGGTCATCATCGGCATCGGCTGCACCGGCGGCAAACACCGTTCGGTCGCGATTGCCGAATACCTGGGTAAGATGCTTGGCGTCAGCGAAACGGAAACGGTCCGCGTAAGTCATCGCGACGAAGGCCGGGACCGCTAACCAAGCCCCCTGCAAGTATAGAGGACATTCAAAAGGATAACCTGTTCCCTTTTTGAACCCTCATTAAGAGGTGAACCAAGTGATACATCGGGCTAAGGATATAAGAGTTCCGCGGATCGTCGTGATGGGCGGCGGTACCGGCTTGTCTGTCATGCTCCGCGGGTTGAAAGAGAGACCGCTCGATATCACGGCTATCGTAACTGTAGCCGACGATGGGGGCAGCTCCGGGATCTTGCGCAATGAATTACAAATGCCGCCACCCGGGGATATACGCAACGTACTTACCGCGCTGGCCGACGTCGAACCGCTGCTGTCGGATATGCTGAACTACCGGTTTGCATCGGGTTCGGGATTGGCTGGGCATAGCTTGGGCAATCTGATCTTGGCGGCGATTACCGATATTTCCGGCGATTTCGTGACCGCGGTGCGCGAGCTGAGCCGCGTCTTTGCCGTACGCGGGCGCGTGTTGCCGGCTGCGGGTCAGGCCGTCGTGCTGCATGCGGAGATGGAAGACGGTACGATCGTGACCGGGGAATCGAAGATTCCGGAGGTTCGAGGTAAGATCAAGCGCATTTTCCTTGAACCGGAGGAGGTGGAGCCTTTGCCGGAAGCCGTAGAGGCGATTCGCGAGGCGGACGCCATTCTGATCGGACCGGGCAGCTTGTACACCAGCATTATTCCGAATTTGCTTGTACCGAAGCTGGCAGAGGCTGTATTGGAAAATACCTCCGCGATCAAAATATTCATATGCAATGTCATGACCCAGCCGGGCGAGACGGACAATTATACGGTCAGTGACCACTTACAGGCCGTGTATAATCACGTCGGCAAGCATCTGTTTGACTACGTCATCGTGAACGACGGCGAAATTCCGCCGCAGGTTCAGGATTTTTACGCCGAGAAAGGCGCCAAGCCGGTCCAAGTGGACTGGGATAACGTGACGGGTCAAGGCTATAAGGTCATTGCCGATACGCTGGTGTTGTTCCGCAGGTATTTGCGGCATGACGCCGATAAATTAAGCCATCATATTTACCAGCTGGTTGAAAACTGGATTTTACGAAAGAGGTGAGTCTCTTGTCCTTTGCGGCGCAAACCAAAAAAGAGCTGACGATGGTCGAAGCCTCGGACTGCTGCGAGCAGGCCGAACTATCCGCTTTGATCCGGATGAACGGATCGGTACAGGTTTCGAACAAAAAGATCGTTTTGGATATCTCCACCGAAAACGCCGCGATCGCAAGGCGGATCTACTCCCTGTTGAAGAAGCATTTTCACATTCACACGGAGCTCTTGGTCCGCAAAAAGATGCGCCTCAAGAAAAACAACGTCTACATCGTTCGCATTCCGGCCCGGGTTGAGGAGATTCTGAAGGAGCTGAAAATCGTCTCCGAGGGATTTATTTTTAATCCCGGGATTAATCCGGAGCTCACTCGGAAAAACTGTTGTAAGCGGGCTTATCTGCGCGGGGCGTTTATGGCCGGCGGGTCGGTCAACAATCCGGAGGGTTCGTCTTACCATTTGGAGATCGCCTCGATGTACGAAGAGCATTGCAAGGCGCTGGTCGATCTGGCGAACGAGTTTCATCTGAACGCACGTTGCATCGAGCGGAAGAAAGGTTTTATTTTGTACATCAAAGAAGGCGAAAAAATCATCGAGCTCCTCAGCATCATCGGCGCGCATCAGGCGTTGTTCAAATTCGAGGACGTGCGGATTATGCGCGACATGCGTAATTCCGTGAATCGCATCGTGAACTGCGAGACGGCGAACTTGAACAAAACGATTGGTGCCGCTGTCCGGCAGATCGACAACATCAAGCTGCTCCAGAAGGAAGTCGGTCTGGAGAACTTGCCGGAGAAGCTGCGGGAGGTCGCCGAGGTTCGCTTGGCTCACCCGGATATGAATCTGAAGGAAGTGGGCGAACTGCTGAAAGGAACGGTCAGCAAATCGGGGGTAAATCACCGGTTGCGCAAGATCGATGAGCTTGCCGAAAAAATTCGCGGGGGCTAAACTGGTTTTGCTGCTAGTGTGTTTTGTACTCCGTATGCTATAATGATAGAAATTATAATGTCAACGAATGTGACGAAATGGATTGAATTCGTATAGGGGGTAAGTTTTCATGGTCAAACACCCGGTTACCGTTCGTTTGAAAACGGGGCTGCATGCTCGGCCGGCTGCGCTTTTCGTTCAGGAAGCGAATAAATATTCTTCAGAGATTTTCGTTGAAAAAGACGATAAAAAAGTGAATGCCAAGAGCATCATGGGGATTATGAGCCTTGCAATCAGTACCGGTACCGAGATTTACATTAGTGCGGAAGGTGCGGACGCTGAGCAGGCTGCAAACGCTTTAATCAATTTAGTCAGCAAAGAGGAGTTGGAGAACCAGTAAACGCTGGTTTCGCCTTACGAAACAAGGGGATGTTTCCGTGAAAGGATCACGGGATCATCCTTTTTTGCTTTTTACTGCAACATTTGTCCACGGTTTACGTTTAGAAGGTAAAATTACCAATACTTATCCCAAAAAATGAACGGAGGTCATGAACATGAAAACATGGTTGAAGCCTGCAGCTTCCTTGCTGGTTGCGGGAACATTGATTACCGGAGGTATGTTTGTAAGCGGTGCCCTTAACGCGCCGGTGCCGGTTTATGCGGATGGCGAGATGCAGAAGAATGTGGTGACGGTGGTGGGCAGCGGCGAATTGTCCGTGAAGCCGGACGTGGCGTACCTGTCGATTGGGGTGGTGACGGAAGCTAAGACGGCGAAGGAAGCCCAAAGCGCCAATGCAACTAAAGTGGCCGCGCTCATCAAGCTGTTGAAGGAGACGTGGGGGATTGCCGACAAGGATATCCAAACCGGCCAATTCTACGTACAGCCAAACTATACGTATAGCGACAAAGAAGGCCAGCAGATCAAGGGGTACAGCGCCCAGCATTCGCTGGAGGTCACTTACCGCGACTTGTCGAAGATAGGGCAGCTGCTGGATGCGGCATCCGCTGCGGGAGCCAACCGGATCGATAATATCCGCTTCAGCACCGAAAATCCGGATCAGTACCAAGACCAAGTGATCCAAAAAGCGATGAATGACGCGAACAAGAAAGCAGCATCGATCGCGAAAGCCGCGAACCGCCAGCTGGGCATTGTGCTTAGCATCAGCCAAGGCAGCACCAGCACACCGATCTTCACACAGAACCTGAAGATGAGGGAAATGGCTGCAGCGGATTCTGCCGTGAGCACACCGGTGGAACCGGGCGAAATCGACCTGCAAACCACGTTAACAGTGATGTATGAGCTGAAATAGGGCATATAGGGAATCTATATCAGTTACTTAATGAGCTACCGCATAGGTTTGTGTGATAGCTCATTTTTGTATTTTACTAACTTTAAAGCCTTTGGAGATAAAATGACTGTTGAGAAAGTGGGATATAACACATTTAATTTGATAGTTAGCCCAGATCAATTGAAGATTCTTGAAACCCTGTCTACAGTCGACGCTATTTATATTCAACCTAAGAGTGGCGGTGGAGTTTATATCGAAAATTGTCCTTTGCTGTATTAGTAGGTATCGGCATTGAATGACAACGGGGCAGGAGCCATATAGAAGTGTGCCATAAATTAAGATAGAAAAAGGAATTTATATAGTAAATATTGACAAATTTAACATGGGAAAATAAGATAGAAACAGGTATAAAATACCAAAATTAAGGAGTAAAGAAAAATGAAAAGATTAAGTTTATTTTTATTGGTTTTATCTTTTATTCTCAGTAGTTTTTCAGGAGTTGCAAGTGCAGATATAGGGCGCAGTGAAGAAGATTTCGGCAAAATAGTACAGCAAGTTGACCGAATGAAAACTAACGGTGCTACAAAACAAGATGTCATACAATTTCTGGAATCAAAGGGTATTGAAGTACTAGCAAGTGATACTGTTATTTTTGATGCTAAAGGAAATGAATCTAATAGCATGACTCCAATGGCACTCAGTCCCCAATTAAGAGTACTTACAAACTATATTACGAAGGATAGTGACAGGTACTACGCTTGGGTACAGGTTGAGAAAAAAGCATCACTTCCTGCAGATGCTACCTATGAATTGTATCCAGCTTCATACGACGTTGTTTCTATTAACTGGGATTCTAAAAAGTTTGATTACGTGTCGAGTGGGACAAGTAATTCTGCGAATATGTGGTTAGCCGATGCCGATAATAGAAACTCAGGAACAATACTTTTCAACATCTATGATAACCTTGAGGGCGGTGGAGATGCATGGACAGTAAGTGCATATGCAAAATTATCTGCAAAAACAACAGGACAAACTACAACAGCTGCCAAGTATACTCATACTTATGATACAACTCAAAAATCAGAACAATATTCAGGTACAGCAAGCTGGACATGGGGTAGTCCTCTTGAGATAGGTGTGAACTACACAGTAACAACAACAGATGTCGAAAAAAATTGGACAAAGGCCGCAACTGCCTCTGTTACACTTTCAAAATAGTACATTTTATGTATAATAAAGTAAATGGGAAGTGATTTTGTTCCCGTTTACTTTATTTTTTTGGATTATCATTCCTAATAAAGGGAAGTGTTCCCAATAGTGAAAAAAGATGTTAATTTCAAGTGGATTTTAATCACAGCTATAGTTGTATTGTTATCGAATTTAATCCAATACATCATATTCGATCAAACCAAGGTAGAAAAGAAATCTGAAACTCAAAATATTTATGATATATTTACTACTTATTCTGATCGCGTTCTAAGTACCTATAGATTTTTAATTGAATTAGAAGATGATGATCGAACACCAAAGGAAGCGTACTTATTCTCAGAGGGTTTTTTAATGGGAATTAGCTCTGATTATTATACAAAACTGGATTTATTATTGGAAAAAATGGATGGGAAAGAATACAATTATGAACTTACTAACATTGTTGAAACGAATAAGAACTTGCAAAGGATGGTCTATGTTCTAAATAAATATTTATTTAGTCAACAAAATAATTCAGAATTCCCTGAAAATTGGGCGGAAGTAAAAGGCTCACTGATGAAAATAAGACCTTTATTAGCATCTTCATCCACGGAGGATTTAACCTTGTATAATATTACAAGCTATCCCAGGGAATTCATTACGCAACCCCAATATAGAGACACCATGATTTCTGTTAATAGGGGGATTTCTGAAGTTATAGATCAAATGATGAGGCTCGGAGACAGTGAGTAAAGTTACTCAGAGGTTCCTTGAAAACCCAAGGGAATTATAGCAAAACTATTGTAACCCGCGCCAAAACAAGGTATAGTGAATATGCGAAAAAATGAATCGAAGTACCCGATAAAGCCATACCAATGGATATGGCTTTTTTTTCTTAGGAAGACAAGCCTACATTGAAGGAGTTGATGCAAAGATGATAGAACTGGCCGCGGTGGAGAAGCACTTTGCGGGACAGGTCGCCTTGCATCCGCTATCGCTCACGATTAAGGAAGGGGAATTCCTCACCTTGCTGGGCCCAAGCGGCTGCGGCAAGACGACGATTTTGCGCATGATCGCCGGGTTCGAGCAACCGACCTCCGGGAAAATCCTGCTGGACGGAAAGGACCTGACGAATTTGCCGCCGAATCGCCGGGATTTGAACCTTGTCTTTCAACATTATGCTTTATTTCCTCATATGACGGTGGAAGAGAATGTCGCCTTTGGACTGAAGATGAAAAAGATGCCGATCAAGCAGCAGCAGGAACGTGTGCGGGAGGCGGTTGAGATGACGCAGCTGACCGCGCTCACGAAGCGGTATCCGCACCAGCTGTCCGGCGGGCAGCAGCAACGGGTGGCCATCGCGCGGGCGATCGCCAACAAGCCGCGGGTGCTGCTGCTCGATGAGCCGCTGGGCGCGCTGGACCTGCAGCTGCGCAAAAGCCTGCAGGCCGAGCTCAAGCAGCTGCAGCGCAGTCTGGGCATCACGTTCGTCTACGTGACGCATGACCAGGAAGAAGCGATGATGATGTCTGACCGCATCGTCGTGATGAACAGCGGCCGAGTGGAGCAGATCGGCACACCGCGGGAAATTTACGCACAGCCGGCTACGTTGTTTTCGGCCACCTTCGTTGGCGAGAACAATATTTTCTCCCGGGACGGGCAGCTGTTCGCCGTGCGTCCGGAGAAGCTCAAGGCCGTGCGGAGCGGCGAAGGCGTCGAAACGAAGCGCAGCGGCGAGCTGATGGACGTGCTGTACCTCGGCGGCGTGCATAAGCTGATCGTGCAGCTGGATAACGAACCGATGACCGTATCCATCGTGCTGGATGTCAACGATGAGCGTACGTGGCAAATCGGGGAGACGGTTGGGGTGGATTGGAAGCCGGAGGATGAGGTGGTCATCGGATCATGAAAAAATCTGGCTTAAGCATGCTGCCGGTGTTCCTGTGGTTATGCCTGTTCCTGGTTGTGCCGATGCTGATCGTCATAGGCATCTCTTTTATGGGGCGTGACGAGCTTGGCAATGTGGTGCTGGACTTTAATTTGGATGCCTATGCGTTATTTTTTGACCCGTTATATTTGGGCATTTATTGGGATACGATTGTGTTATCCGTGATGACGACCGCATTATGTCTATTGCTCAGTTACCCGTTGGCCTATTATATTGCGAACGCCGGTCCGAGAATGCAAACTTGGGGCCTGGTGCTTATTACCGTGCCGTTTTGGATCAACTTTCTGATCCGCACTTATGCCTGGGTGCTGCTGCTGCGGACGCAAGGGATCGTCAATGAGTTCTTGCTCAGCATCGGACTGATCTCCGAACCGCTGCAGATGCTGTATACGAAGGGCGCTGTGTTGCTCGGCATGGTGTATACGTTTATTCCGTTTATGGTGTTGCCGATATTTGTGGCGTTGGAGCAGATGGACAAGCGACTGCTGGAGGCGGCCAGCGATTTGGGTGCGTCGAGCTGGAAAGCGTTCTGGCACATTACGCTGCCGCAAACGAAGTCGGGGATCATGACCGGCTCCGTGCTGGTGTACGTTTCGACAACCGGCATGTTTGTCGTGACGGACATTCTCGGCGGGGCGAAATCGGCAATGATCAGCAACATCATTCAGAGTCAGTTCCTTGGGGCCCGCAACTGGCCGTTTGGCTCGGCGTTGTCCGTGATCTTCGTGATCACCTCGCTGATTCTGATTGCGCTGTTTAATCGGGCGATGACGTCCCGGTATCAAAGGGTGCGGGAGGTGCGTTCATGAAAACCAAAAGCCATCCGCTGCTCGGCGTTCATTCGCTGATCATGATGATTTTCATCTATGTGCCGATCCTGTTTATCGTTGCGTATTCGTTTAACAGTTCCAGGCTAGCGGCCGATTGGAGCGGCTTTACGTTCGACTGGTACATCTCGCTGTTTGATAACCGCCATGTCATGGAGGCCTTGGCCAACAGCTTAACCGTGGCGATCGTCTCAACGGTAATCTCGACGGTGCTTGGCACGCTGGCGGCGCTGGCGATGCGGAAGATCGGACGCCGCTTGAAGCCGGGCATGGGCGGCTTGTTGTATTTGCCGATCATCATTCCCGATATCATCATGGGCTTGTCGTTGCTGGTACTGTTTAATCAGCTCCATATGCCGCTGGGTAAAATAACGATTATTATTGCCCATATCACCTTTAGTTTGTCCTACGTCTACGTTGTCGTGACTACGCGTCTTTCCGGCATGGGGGGACAACTGGAGGAGGCAGCGCAGGATTTGGGGGCGAGCTCGTGGCAAACCTTCCGATACGTGACGTTGCCGCAGATTGCTCCGGGCATTATCTCCGGGGCCTTGATCGCGTTTACGCTGTCGCTGGACGATTTCATGGTCAGCTTCTTTGTTAGCGGGCCAAATTCGACCACATTGCCGATTTATATCTATGGGCAGGTCAAACGGGGTATTTCCCCGGAAATTAACGCGCTGTGTACGATTTTGATACTGGTGACGGTCGCTTTGATCTTCCTGGCGCAATTTGTGCTGAATCGCGGCAAGGGCCAGAAGAAACAATCATTGCTGCCGTTTTAGACGAATTTTGATATTCCATAAGACGAAATCGAAGGGAGATTGGGAATTGAACAAAAAGAGATGGGCCGGTCTCGTACTGGCAGGGATGTTGGTTGCCGGACTATTGTCGGGTTGCGGATCGTCGAAAGAGACGCTCAACATTTACAGCTGGGCGGATAACTTTGACGAGGAAGTGCTGGAGCAGTTCGAGAAAGAGTTTGACGTAAAAATCAATTATGACGTGTTTGCCAACAATGAGGATCTGCTGGCTAAAATTAAGGCGGGCGGCGGCGGTTACGATTTGATTCAACCGTCCGATTACATGGTGGCTACGATGATCAAGCAGGATCTGCTGGCACCGCTGGATATGAACAACATTCCGAACTTTGCGAACGTGTCTGACGCGTATAAAAACCCTTCCTACGATCCGGGGAACAAATACTCGATCGTATACACTTCGGGGGTTACGGGGATTGCGTATAACAAGAAATACGTGAAAGACGAGATCGACAGCTGGGAGGACCTGTGGAATCCGGAATACAAGGGCAAGGTCATTTTGCTGGACGATAACCGCGAAGTAATTGGTATGGCCTTGAAAAAGAACGGCTATTCCAACAGCTCCACCGACGAAGGTGAAATCACGACGGCTGTGGAGGATTTGAAGAAGCTGCTGCCAAGTGTGCTGGCTTTCGATACCGACAACATCAAGCAAAAAATGATTCAAGAAGAAGGCTGGATCGCCACCGTATGGTCGGGTGACGCTTCCTACATTGCCCAAGACAATCCGGATGTCGCTTATGTAGTACCTAAGGAAGGCGGCACGATCTGGTCGGATAACTATGCGATTCCGAAGGATTCGAAGCATAAAGAGCTGGCCGAGAAGTTTATCAACTTCATGCTCGATCCGGAGATTAGCGCGAAGAACTACGAAGCGATCGGATACAGCGATCCGAATGTGAAAGCAGCGGAGTTCCACAGCGAAGAATACCGGAACGACAAGATGATTAACCTGTCAGAGGATGAGTTGTCCCGTACCGAATGGCTGGGTGACGTAGGCGATAAGCTGCAGCTGTACGACCGGTACTGGACTGAATTGAAGAGCGGCCGTGAGTAATATCGGCTTACATTTTACAATAGCGCCAGGCGCTTTCCTTGAGGGAAGGCGTGCTGGCGTTTTTGCGTACATGAATTTTTGCCACCCGGGTCATAATTTAGGTATTAACCGATAGAGGGTGGCGATAACAAGTGAAGCGTAACACGGTAGAAATGATCACTTCGCTGATGACCGCAGGCTTGATGATATCCGGCTTAGCCGTTGTTCCGGCCGAAGCTGCGCCGCAGTCTCCAGTCGAGATCAGCGGGAAGGCGAATGAGGCAGGCTCGGCGCTTGTGCAGGAGCGGCAAGGCGTCAAAATCACGAACCATACGATCGAGAAGAAGATTCCGGAAGCGTCGATTAAAGTCGACTATCCACAGCTGAGCGGATTAAAGCACAAGTCGGTGCAGAAGAAGATCAATAAGCTGTTCAAGAACAAGGCGGAAAAATTTGTGGCTAATGCGCTGAAGGAAGCGAAGGCGGGACAACCGTCGACACAAAGTGGGAACCCCTATGAGTATGTCGGTACTTACAAAGTGACGTACAACCGCGACGGGGGGCTCAGCCTCTATCAGGACTGGTACTCCTACACCGGCGGTGCGCATGGGATTACCGTACGCGACGGCTTAACATTCCGGCTGGATAACGGAAAGCTGCTGACGCTGGACGAGCTGCTCCGGTCAAACCCGAATTACCGCAGCATCGTCGATCCGGAAATCGCTAAGAAGCTGCAGGAAACGGAAGGTTACTTCGGTAACTTCAAAACGATCGGCTCGAATCCGTCATATTATGTGAAGGATGAGGGCGTGACGATCTTTTTCCAACTGTACGAATACTTGCCTTATGTGTTTGGTTTCCCGGAATTTTATTTCCCGTTTAGCCAGCTGCTGCCGCCGGGAACGAATCCGTTTGATTTCAAAACACGCTGAAGCTTTATCGAATCAATGTTAAACGCCCTCTCGGCTGCATTCGTGGCTGAGGGGGCTTTTTTAATCGGTCAAGGGCCCATATTCTCTCTTGCGTTTTTCGATAAAACGTTTACAATATTAAGCAGCATACTAATGTTAACGTTAACAATGAGTTGAACTAAATGAAGGGAGAATGGGAAATGGCGAAGAAATTTTTAGGGGAAAACTTTCTGCTGAACAGCGAGACGGCGGAGAAGTTGTATCATCAATACGCGAAGGAACTGCCGATCATCGATTATCACTGCCATTTAAGCCCGCAGGAGATCTACGAAAATAAGACGTTCCGCAACTTAACCGAGGCTTGGCTGGGCGGCGACCATTACAAATGGCGGGTGATGCGGGCCTGCGGCATCGACGAGGAACTGATCACCGGTGGGGCGGACGATTACGACAAGTTTCTCGCCTGGGCGAAGGTAGTGCCGCAGCTGCTGGGGAATCCGCTGTACCATTGGACGCACCTGGAGCTGCAGCGGTTTTTTGGGATTGACGAGCTGCTGAATGAGGAGACTGCGCCGGTCATCTGGGAACAAGCGAATGCCCAGCTGCAAAGTGAAGGCTTTGGCGCGCGGGACTTGATTACGAAATCGAAGGTGACAGTGGTCTGCACAACCGATGACCCGGCGGATTCGCTGGAGTACCATTTGAAGATCAAGAAACTGGAAGGCTTCGATACGGTGGTGCTGCCCAGCTTCCGCCCAGACAAGTTCCTGGAGATCAATCGTGCCACGTTTAAGCCTTGGCTGGCAAAGCTGGAGGCGGCGGCTGGGAAGCCGATTCAGAATTATGGGGCGCTATTGGATGCGTTAAGAGAACGGATCGACTTCTTCCATGAGATCGGCGGCCGCGTATCTGACCACGCGCTGGATACACTGGAATACGAGAAAGCGACGCTGGAGGAAGTGGAGGTGATCTTCGCGAAGGCGCTGAGCCAAGGTTCGGTAACGCCGGAGGAGGAACGGAAATACAAATCGTATACGATGGTGTTCCTGGGCAAGGAATACGCTGCCCGCGGCTGGGCGATGCAGCTGCATATTCATGCGTTACGGAACACGAATACGGCCATGTTTCAACGGCTGGGTCCGGATACGGGTTATGATGCGATTAACGACGGGCCTCTGGCCGAAGCGCTGGCCCGGTTGCTGGACGCGATCGAGCAGGACGGCGGGCTGCCAAAGACGATCCTGTATTCACTGAACCCTAACGATTATTGGGCGCTCGCCAGCATGATGGGCAGCTTCCAGGGCGGCGGCGTACCTGGTAAAATTCAATTTGGCACCGCTTGGTGGTTTAATGACAACAAAGACGGCATGATCCAGCAAATGCACACGCTAGCCAATTTTGGCGTGTTGTCGCAGTTCATCGGGATGCTGACGGACTCCCGCAGCTTCCTGTCGTATACGCGGCACGAATATTTCCGCCGCCTCTTATGCGACGTGCTTGGCGATTGGGTGGAGCGCGGCGAGGCGCCGGAGGACTATGATCTGCTGGGCCGGATCGTGACGGATATTTGCTATGGCAATGCCAAGCGGTATTTTGCTTTTCCCGAGGCATAGAAAGGATTGACGCTGCTGTATGTCCGCTACGATCAAAGACATCGCCAAGCTGGCGAATGTCTCGCATATGACGGTTTCCCGGGCGCTGAACAACAGCCCGCTGATTAAAGAGGAGACCAAACGCAAGATTATGGAGATCGCTGAGCAGCTGAACTACGTGCCGAACTATAACGCCAAAAGTTTGGTGCTGCAGCGTTCGCATACGATTGGATTGTTTTTTACGAGTATGGTTCAAGGGACGTCCTCCAGTTTCCTGGCAGAGGCCATCCGCGGTGTGAGTCAGGAGGTTGGTGTCCAGTACAACTTGTTTCTGCGGGGGATCGACGATTTTGAGGACTTTAGCTCGATCCATCGGCGACGGTTCGACGGCATTCTGCTCATGAGCCAAAGTGAGCGTGACGACACGTTTATTCGCCATGTGCGAGAGCAGGGGATTCCTTTGGTCGTGCTGAACCGGAATGCGGGTGACTCGACCATCGTTAATTTCGTGTCCAATGACCGGGCAGGAGCTTACGAGTTGACGCAATACTTGGCGGGCCGTGGGCATACACGCATTGGCCTGGTGGAGGGGATCGCCGGCTACAAGTCGACGCAGGAGCGCAAGGAAGGGTATTTGCGAGCCATGAAGGATGCTGGCCTGGCGGTAAGGGAGGAATGGCTCGTCGAGGGCCGCTACGACGTGGAGAGCGGTTATCTGGCGATGCACCGGTTGCTGGCGCTGCCGGAGCGGCCAACTGCGGTGTTCTGCTGCAACGACGACATGGCCATCGGTGCGATGAAGGCCGCGGCGGAGGCGGGATTGCGGATTCCGGCGGACGTCTCGGTCGTTGGCTTTGACGACATCGGCTTCTCGCACTATACGAATCCGCCGCTGACAACGGTGAAGCGGCCCATTGAGCAACTCAGCCGGATGGGCGCGCGCAAAATCCTCGAGCTGATCGAGGGGCCGCCGGCCGGCGGGGAGCTAGTTCTGCTGGATACGAAGCTGGTTCGGCGTGAGTCGGTGGAAGAGCTGCACCCTCATTTGTAGGTGCGAGCGACTCCGGTATGGAGTAAAACAAAACCCGCCAGAAAGGGTTCACTTTCTCGGCGGGTTATTTACATGCATGCGGCTTAACCGACTTCCACGGGCACGAGCTTGAACTCGTTCACGTCCGCTAGACCGCGGTTGGTGATACGCAGCTCCGGAATGACCGGCAAGGCAATCAGAGAAAACGTCATGAACGGCGCGTTCAGTTGGCAGCCGAGCTGCTTCCAGGCGGCTTCGAGCTCTTTCACCTGGGCGACCACCGTCTCCAGCGGCTGGTCGGACATCAGACCGGCGATGGCCATCGGCACGGCGGCGAGCACTTGGCCATCCAGGACAGCGATCATGCCGCCGCCCAGCTTCGCCAGCTCATTCGCAGCAAACGCCATGTCCTCGGGATTCGTACCCATGACGATGAGATTGTGACTGTCATGCGCAACGGTAGAGGCTACAGCCCCCTGCTTGAGTCCAAAGCCGCGCGCGAAGGCGAGGGACAGCTCGCCGGAACCGCGGTGGCGGTCGATGCAGGCCAGTGTGGCGATGTCCTGCTCGACGGCCGGACGCACGACTCCCTTCCCGTCAACCGGAACGGTTGCCGTTCCCTTCGCCGTGCGGGCGCTGTTCTCGATCACGTCGACGACGTGGATCGTCGTTTCCGTCTTGGCGCTGGCGCTGCGGTAGAGGAAATCGTCGGCGGTCAGCGGACGCGCCAATTTCACCGAAGCGCGCGCCTGCGCCGGGTACGGGTACGCCGGGAACGGGACGCGGAGCTGCCCGGCGTCGTAGGCGACCTTGCCGTCGGCGATCACGGTCGACGGCTCCATCCGCCGCAGGTCGCCGATCAGCAGCAGGTCCGCGCATTTGCCCGGCGCAATGCCGCCCACGTCGCCGTCGACCTTGAAGTACCGCGCCGTATTGATGGTTCCCATCTGGATCGCGGTAACCTGATCGACGCCCTCTTCAATCGCCCGGCGCACGACATGGTTCATGTGGCCTTGCTCAATCAAGGTTTGCGGATACACATCGTCGGTGACGAGCATAATGTTCGAGGTATTCACCTTATCTTCGGTGACCACCTTGATCACTTCCTTGACGTCATGCCATGCTGAGCCCTCGCGGATCATCAGGTGCATCCCGAGGCGCAGCTTGGCGAGCCCTTGCTCCCGGGTTACGGTCTCATGACAGGAAGTCACACCCGAGGCCAGGTAGGCCTGAAGCATGCGCTCGTCGTCACTCGGAAAATGTCCGGTGACGGTTTTGCCTGCTTCCATTGTGGCTTGGATTTCGCCGAGCATTTTCGGGTCTCCGTATACGACGCCGGGGAAGTTCATGACCTCGCCCAGCCCCTCGACGCCGTCCCAGGTCATCCCGTCGGCGATATCGCGGGTGTCCAGCGACGCTCCGGCATCCTCCAAATGATCGGTGGCCGGTACACAGGAAGGGAATGTAGTATACACCTTAAGCGGCAATCCTTGGCCCTCCTCATGCATCCAGCGCACGCCCTCCGCTCCAAACACGTTGGCGATTTCATGCGGGTCCATAAAAATACCGGTCGTTCCTTTGGGAAGCGCAGCCTTGGCGAACTCAGCCACCGACAGCATGGTGCTCTCCACGTGCATATGCCCGTCCAGGAGCCCGGGAACGATGTGGCGGCCTGCCGCATCGATCACAACGGTGTTCTCGCCGATCGTGTGCGCGGCGTCCCCTACGAAGGCGATACGCCCTTCGGCAACCGCGACGTCCGTATTCGGCAGCAGCTCTCCGGTATAGACGTTGACTAAGGTGCCGCCCTTAACCACCAAATCGGCTTTGGCTTTGCCCATGGCGACATCCGCCAACGTACGGCTTACTTCATACAATTTTTTTCTTTGTTCCATCTCCCGGTTCGCTCCTTTAAAAAAGTCGTTCAAAAAGTCATCCTTCTAACGCTTACCACCGACCTTATACCCGCCAAAATCACGATGTTGAAAGTATAACGCTTGCCAGAATGCTTATTTACCAAATATCCGCCTGAAAATAAGCACTTGCGTCGAAATAGTGCTTCTCAGCGTCGTTAGAGCCGCGGGCACGCCAATTTTGCCAACATAGCGCTTCTCATCAGCGTTAGAGCAGAAGGGCTATCTCGAGGTGTGTGCCTGTAGCTTGCTATTCTGACCTTTTGAACTCTCTCGTTAAGTTATTTAAAGATAAATATAACAAGAAAGGCCGCTCCTCGAACAGCACTTTCTGTTCGAAGAGCAGCCTTTTCTGTATAGCCTTAAGCTTTGGCCGGATTCACTTTCTCGATGACTTGGTCGATCAAGCCGTATTCCTTCGCTTCTGCCGCGCTCATGAAGTAGTCGCGGTCGGTGTCCTTCTCGATCCGTTCCAGCGGTTGGCCGGTGCGTTCCGAGAGGATTCGGTTCAGTTTATCGCGCATCTTGAGGATACGGCGGGCGCGGATCTCGATGTCCGTCGCTTGACCTTCCGCTCCGCCGAGCGGTTGATGGATCATGATTTCGCTGTTTGGCAGCGCATAACGTTTCCCCGGCGCACCTGCGTTCAACAGGAAGGCGCCCATCGAAGCGGCCAGCCCAACGCAAATCGTGGAGACGTCCGCCTTGATAAATTGCATCGTATCATAAATCGCCATGCCGGCCGTAATGGAACCGCCAGGGCTGTTAATGTATAGGTGGATGTCCTTGGTTGGATCTTCCGCGTCCAGAAACAGCATCTGGGCAATGATGGAGTTGGCAACAACATCGTTTACCTGGGAGCCCAGGAAAATAATCCGGTCTTTGAGCAGACGGGAATAAATGTCATAAGCGCGTTCGCCGCGGTTGCTTTGTTCTACGACCATAGGAATATAACTCACCGATAAAACCTCCTTAAATTTAGGCTGTTCAACTGGAACGCCCCGTCGAATGGAATGGTTTGGGATTCATCGTTTCCATCAATCTAAGAATTGACGGAAATGATGGGGATTAATCTCATCATAAACAATTTATTTGAGAAAGTCAAAGAAAGTCAAACTCAAGGTAATAAAAAAGTCCAGAAGACTTGTGTCACAGGACTTTGAATGTGCAATATATGGCGATATGGCGCGCCCGCGAGGAATCGAACCTCGATCTCAGGCTCCGGAGGCCTACGTCATATCCATTGGACCACGGGCGCAAATTTAGCGAACAAAATAGATTATATGACATTTTGTCTCAAAACGCAAGGTGTAGATCCAAATAAAATAGGGATTGTCATGAAAGCGTTTCTATGATAACTTGAGGAATATATAAAAACGTTTTTATAGACAAGGGTGTAATCAGGGATGGGGAAAGTCACCATTAAGGATGTAGCCAAAGCAGCAGGGGTTTCCATCTCTACGGTATCCAACGCGCTCAACGATGTGGATGTGTTGAATCCGGAGACCAAATCCCATGTGCTGAAGGTCGCCAAGCAGCTCAATTACGTACCGAACTTAAACGGGAAGCAGCTCAAGTCGAAGAAGACGAATATGCTTGGTTTTTTTACGACGAGTGTATCCGGACCTTATTTTTACATTTTGGTGGAGTCGATGGCGCGCGAGAGCGAGCGGCTGGGATACGGTTTGCATGTCATGGTTACCGCCGATAAGCAAACGATTATCAGCAATATCATGGGCCGCCGGGTGGATGGCGTGATCATCTACGAAGAATTGCGGGTCGATGACCAAGATATCGCGATGATGGAGAAGGACAAGATCAAGGCGGTATTTCTGGATCGGGTGATTCAGAAGGAAACGATGGGGACCGTGATTTTTAATTCGTATGCGTCCGCTTATGAAGCGACCAAATACCTGATCAGCCTGGGCCATAAGAAAATCGCCTACATTTCCGGCGTTGATACGATGTACGACAGCGTACAGCGGAAAGAGGGATATCTCGCGGCCTTGCGGGAGCATCAGCTGCCGATTGATGAGGATTTTATTGTGCAGGGGTATTTTGAGGAAGAGAGTACCTACAATGCGATTCGGGCGTTTATTCATAAGCATCCGGGCAAAGTGCCGGACGCGATTCTGGCCGGCAACGATTTGAGCGCCATTGGTTGTATTAAAGCGTTACGTTCGTACGGCCTCGAGGTTCCAAGGGACATCAGCGTCGTAGGGTTTGACGATATTGATATTGCCCAGTATTTTACGCCGCCCCTGACCACGGTTCGCAATCCGATCGCCAGACAAGGGATCTTGGCGGTCAATCATCTGGTGAACATGATTAAGAAGCAGGAGCAGGGGAAGGTGCAGAAGCTGGACGGGGAACTGATCGTGCGAGGCTCAAGTCATGTTCGTTTAAGCTAAGAGAAGCGGAGACGAAGCTGATCTTGAGCTCAGCGGAAAATGTAAGCGGTTAACTACAGGGGTTCTGTTGACGAAAATAAAAACGTTTTTATCCATACGGGATAAAGAGAGGAGCGCAAAATGGCGAAGTCAGCTGCGTCAGCCAAAAAGCCGATGGGATTAAGAATGAAGCAGTTCTTTATCGATTTCGGCAGGCAGTGGGAAATCCAGTCGATGATCTGGCCGGGCATCATTTTTATGATTATTTTTTGCTACATTCCCATCTACGGACTTACGATCGCTTTCAAAAATTATACGGTCATCGATACGTTAAGCTCCGCTCCATGGGTAGGTTTGGACAACTTCAAAATTATCGCCACCGACAAATACTTCTGGGAATCCGTGGTGAATACGCTGGGGATCAGCTTCCTGAAGCTGGCCATCGGTTTTGTGATCCCGATTATTCTCGCGATTATGATCTATGAGGTCGGGATGGGCCGGTTTAAAAAAATCGTGCAGACGATCTCGTACCTGCCGCACTTTTTGTCCTGGATCGTGCTCGGCGGGATGCTCATCACCTGGTTCTCGACCACCGGGATGTTCAACCAGATGCTGCTGGACTTGGGCTTGATCTCGAAGCCTCAGAACATTCTGCTTGATCCGGGCAAGTATTGGTGGATCGCGGTGCTGTCGGATGTTTGGAAAGAGGCGGGCTGGGGAACGATCCTGTACCTCGCCATCATGGCCAAGATCGACCCGACTTATTATGAAGCCGCGAAGATCGACGGGGCGAGCCGGCTCCGGCAAATTTGGAACATCACGCTGCCCAACATGCGGATGATTATTAGCTTGAACCTGATTCTGACCATCAGCGGCCTGCTGGGTTCCAACCTGGACCAGACCTTGGTGCTGATGAATTCTCAGAACCGCGAAAAGGCCGAGGTCATCAACTCCTACGTATACCGGATGGGGATGACGCAAGGGGACTTCTCCTACGCGACTGCCGTCGGACTTGGGGTTTCGGTTGTATCGGTCATTTTGTTGGTGCTGGCGAATAAGGTGACCAGCAAACTCAACGATAATCAATCTGTCCTGTAAGGAAGGAGCAGCAGCCATGAATCGAAAGGTGCTCAAACAGGATCTCGACAGCAGAATCTTTGATACGGCGAATGCTGTGATCCTGATCTTATTTACGATCATTATTGTGATTCCACTCTGGAATGTCATCGTTTCTTCCTTCAGTTCGGGACGAGCTCTTGCCGAAGGAGGGTTTGTCTTCTGGCCTAAAGAGTTTTCTCTGGAGAACTACCAGGCGGTGTTTCGGGACGATACGATTTGGCAGTCGTTCCTGATCTCCGTCCTCAAGACAGTCATCGGCGTTGTGACCCACGTCTTCTTCTGCGCGATGATTGGCTACGGTCTCAGCAAGAACAATGTACGCGGCCGCAAGCTGTACGTGACGATGGGCGTCATTACGATGTTCTTCTCGGGCGGTATGATCCCGACGTACTTACTGATTAAATCCCTGGGGCTGCTGAACAGCTTCTGGGTGTATATCATTCCGGCTTTGTTCAGTTATTACGATGTCGTGATCTTGATGAATTTCTTCCGCAATGTGCCGGATTCCCTGGAGGAATCGGCCAAGATTGACGGTGCCGGCGACTGGAGAATCTTCTTGAAGATCTTTATCCCGTTATCGATGCCGGCCTTGGCTACCATCGCTTTGTTCAACGGGGTAAGTCAGTGGAATGACTTTATGACAACCAAGTTGTACATCACAGATGAATACCTGTACCCGCTGCAAATGAAGCTGTACGAAATCATCGTACAGTCCCAGACCCAATCGATGCAGAACATCGCGGGTTCCGTCGTCATTGAAACGACAACCAAAGGAGTTCAACTCGCAACAATTGTGATTACGACTTTGCCGATTGTTGTGATTTATCCATTGTTACAAAGATACTTCATCTCGGGCATGATGCTGGGGGCGGTGAAGGAGTAACGCATCCGCATGAAACGCTAGGCTTGATGTGCGAGTTGGACTAGCTGTGCTTCTTACAAAAAAAGGAGGGTACAACGAATGCTTAAGTTGAACAAAAGTCTTGCAAGAAAAGGGATGACCGCATGCGCTGCACTGCTCACCGCTGCGCTGATCGTTACCGGCTGCGGCGGCTCCGGCGGCGGTTCGAAGGCCGCAACAGAGGTATCCTTGGAAGATCGGTATACCTTGGACCCGAACACGCCGGCATGGAAGCTGGACAAGAAAGAAGAGCCAACCCAGCTGACCTGGTACGTGAACGCCGATTGGTGGAATACCGATTTCGGCAATGATGTGGTCACGAAGAAGATCAAGGAAGATTTGAATATTGATATCAAATTTATTACCGGCGACGATACCAAGCTGAATACGTTTTTTGCCGGAAGCGACATGCCGGACTTGATTACTGTGTTCGATTCCAATTCGGCCGTTGTGCAGAAGGCTTCTTCCTGGGCCTTGCCGCTGAACGAGCTGGCGGAGAAATACGACCCTTATTTCAACAAAGTCGCCGCGCAAGATACGCTCAACTGGTTTAAGCAAGCGGACGGCAACACGTACGGTTACCCGAACTACTCCAACACGCAGGCCGATTATGACAGCGGTAACATTCCAGCGAAGACGGCTTTTGTGATCCGCAAAGACGTGTACGAAGCGCTGGGTCAGCCTAAGATCGGTACGCCTGAGGAATTCAAAAATGTGATGCAGCAGATTAAAACCCAATTCCCGGATCTGATTCCGTTTGGATTTAACTCAATTGGCGAGGGGACGGGCTCCTTGGGGGATGTGTTCCAAGACTTCCTGGGCGTTCCGCTGGAAACGGAGAACGGCGAGTTCTACAACCGTAATTTGGACGAGGATTATCTGACCTGGCTCAAGACGTTAAATGAAGTGCACCGCGCGGGAAATATCAGTGACGACAGCTTTGCCGATGACGGCCCTGCTTTTGAAGAGAAAGTGAAAGCCGGCAAATACGCCACGATATTGCTGGACGGAACGCCGCAGCAAGGCGGCAACTTGCAAATCTTCGCCACCGCTCATCCGAATCAAGCCTACCTGGCGATCGACGGACCGCAAAGCACGGTGGGCAACACGCCAAAGCTGAACCAATCCGGGATTACCGGCTGGATGATCAGCTTTATCACGAAGCAATGCAAGGACCCGGCGAAGGCGATCCAAATTTTCACGTACCTGTTGGATGAAGAAGGCCAAATGCTGATGAACTACGGCATCGAAGGCGAGACCTACACGAAGAATGCGGACGGAACGGTGCAATTCACACCAGAAGTGAAAGAGCTGCAGCAAAAGGATGCCGATAAATTCAAGAAGGAATACCGCATGGGCGAATTCATGTTCTTTGGCCATGACCGTCACAAAGCGCTCAGCGCCGATGCTTTCCCGGATTCCATCAAGCAAATGCAAGAGTGGGGCAAAGGAAAGCTGTACCCTCACTTCGTCCTTGAAAATATCAACCCGGATGCCGGATCTCCGGAAGCTCGCTCTTTGACGGCGATTAACACCACTTGGAACACGACGATGGTCAGCTTGATCCGCGCCAAGAGCGACGAAGAATTCGAGAGCACGCTCAACAATTACAAGAAGTTCCTTGAGGACAACGGTTGGGATAAAATCGTGCAAATCCGTACGGAGAAAATGAAAGCCAATAAAGAAAAACTCGGCCTCCAGTAAACCGTGGCCATTAATCGAAGTGGAGGGAAACAGCATGCGTGAGCTTGACATTTATTATTCCACTGGAGAAAAATCACTCTTCGTCCGTACAACGGAGGAACAGCTGAGGCCGGCGGATTCCGATGCCGGGGATGTCGAGGTCCGATTAGACGAAAGCGTCAACTATCAGACGATGGATGGGTTTGGAGCGTCTTTTACCGATTCGGCCGCCTATCTGATTCATCAGGTGCTTCCTGAAGAGCAGCGTTCTTCCTTGATGAAGAAGCTGTTTGACCCGGAGGAGGGAATTGGCTTATCCGTGCTGCGCAACCCGATGGGGGCCTCGGATTATGCCCGGTTCTTCTATAGCTACAACGATTTGCCCGAAGGTGAGTCCGATCCGGAAATGCAGCGGTTCTCGATTCGTCACGACGAAGTCGATGTCATTCCGCTCTTAAAAGAAGCGCTGGCCTTAAATCCGTCCATCAAGCTGTTTGGCTCCCCCTGGAGCGCACCGGGATGGATGAAAACCAGCGGTTCAATGATCGGCGGGGAACTGAAGAAGGAGTATTACGAAGCGTACGCGAACTACTTTGTCCGTTATATCGAGTCTTACGCCAAGCACGGTTTATCCATATATGCGGTGACGCCGCAGAACGAACCGCTTTATGTGCCGGGACATTATCCGGGGATGCTGATGACGGCTGAGATGCAGACCGATTTCGTGAAAAATTATCTGAAGCCGGCTTTTGTGAAGCATGGCTTGTCCACGAAGATTTTGGCGTATGACCATAACTGGGATCGGCCGGATTATCCGCTGACTGTGCTGAAGGAAGCGGCCGAAGCGGTCGACGGAGTAGCGTGGCACTGGTATGGAGGGGTAGCCTCGGCGCAAAGCCAAGTGAAGGAGGCCTTCCCGGGCAAAGAGGTTCATTTTACCGAAGGCTCTGGCGGGGAATGGATTCCGGCGTTTGAACCGGCGTTCTCCAATGTTATGCGGACGGGAATCGAGATATTGCGAAATCACAGCCAATCATTGGTGCTCTGGAATATGGCTTTGGATGAGCAAAATGGTCCGACTGTACCAGGCTTTGGCCGCAGCACCTGCCGCGGGATCGTGACAGTGAACCAGCAGACCCGCGAGCTCGAGTATACGCTGGACTACTATGCACTGGCCCATTTCAGCAAAGTGATCCGTCCGAAGGCCGTAAGAATCGCCGCCGAGTCGGGACAGCCTTCGATACGTTCCGTCGCGTTCCGCAATACGGACGATTCGATTGGGGTCGTATTGTTTAATGACGGCGAGCAGGCCTCTGATGTTCGCTTGCGTCTCCGGGGAACCGAGCTGCCGAGTTTCCGGATGGAATCAAAAAGCGCTTTGTCGATCCGACTGACCAATTGAGAAATTGAGAAACGAGGAATAAGTAGACGAGGCTCTCCCTATGCGGGAGGGTCTTTTTTTCTATGAAAACAACCGATCTGCTTTGCCGCCATCCGCAATTTTGCTGAGACACAGCAGGCCTATTTTCGACAACTCTCTGATCCAAATGTCAGGATCTTACGGGATTCTTTGCGCCTAGGGGTATAACTGCTCGGAAGAAAGTAAATGATACGGACGTCAGGCTTGCAACTAAGGAGATTATTGAGTAAAATAACAGTGGGACTTAAAAAGTTATCCCGGGACATTTTAAGGCCAGGAGATGGAGAGAGAAGACGAAGCTTGCAGGAGTGGAAAGCATGCGAAACATATTAGAGATTCAAAAGCAGCTTCTTCCTGATCTCATGGACATTCTCAAGAAAAGGTACACCATACTTCACCAGATCATGTTGTCTGATGTCATTGGCCGTAGAACCTTGGCGAATTCGCTGGACATGACGGAGCGTGTGTTGCGTGCCGAAACAGATCTCCTGAAGGCCCAGGGCCTGATAGAAATCGAGAATATAGGCATGAGAATCAGCGACGCGGGACGGCGATTGCTTGAGGATTTGGAGCCGGTCGTCAAAGAATTGTTTGGCCTCTCCAACTTGGAGGAGACGATCCGTCAGCATTATGGGCTGCGCAAAGTAGTAATTGTACCTGGAGATTGCGAGGCCTCCCCGCTGGTGAAGCGGGAACTGGGGCGAGCAGGTGCCAAAGCGCTGCTTAGTGTAATGCGCGGGGATGAGGTGGTCGCGGTAACCGGCGGCACTACGCTGGCGGAAGTCGCGGATCAGCTGAATCCGCCGCCTAACGTCACGATGAAGCAGAGCTGGTTCGTACCGGCACGCGGGGGTCTTGGCGAGAGCCTGGAAATCCAAGCGAACACGATTGCTTCCGGTATGGCGAAGCGCGTGGGTGCGGGTTATCGTTTGCTGCATGTCCCCGATCTGTTGGGGAAGGAAGCTTACGAGTCGTTGGTACACGATCCGAATATCCAGGATATCGTGGACATGATCCGTCAGGCGCGTATCGTAGTGCACGGGGTCGGAGACGCTATGGAGATGGCGCGCCGGCGCAAGCTGGAGCCAAGCATGGTCGAAGAAATCCGAAGAGAAGGCGCGCTCGCGGAATCATTTGGATATTACTTTAATGAAGACGGCGTCGTCGTGCACAAAATGCTGACCCTAGGCCTGCGTCTCGAGGATATCATGCGAACCGAGACGGTGATCGGCATCGCGGGTGGTAAGAGCAAAGCGAGAGCGATCCATGCCGTATTGCGGTTTGGCCAAGAGGATATCCTAGTGACCGACGAAGCGGCGGCACAAGAGATCGTAAATGAGTTGATCAACGGCTCCGGGAATAAATAGGTTTACTCATGACGGGTTTTATCGGGCCTGTCTTGAATAATAAAAAATCAAACACTGGGAGGAACTATCAATGAGTGTAAAAGTAGGGATTAACGGTTTTGGACGTATTGGACGCCTGGCTTTCCGCCGCATTCAAAACGTTGAAGGTATCGAAGTCGTAGCAATCAATGACCTGACAGATGCAAAAATGTTGGCTCATTTGTTGAAATATGATACAACTCAAGGCCGCTTCGAAGGCGACATCGAAGTACATGATGGATTCTTCAAAGTAAACGGCAAAGAAGTTAAAGTTCTGGCTAACCGCAACCCTGAAGAATTGCCTTGGGGCGAGCTTGGCGTTGACATCGTTCTGGAGTGCACAGGCTTCTTCACAACGAAAGAAAAAGCTGAGCTTCACCTGAAAGGCGGCGCGAAGAAAGTTGTAATCTCCGCTCCAGCTACTGGCGACATGAAAACCATCGTTTACAACGTAAACCATGAAATCCTCGACGGTACGGAAACGGTAATCTCCGGTGCATCTTGTACGACGAACTGCTTGGCTCCAATGGCTAAAGCGCTGAATGACAAATTCGGTATCGTTCAAGGCTTGATGACAACAATCCACGCTTACACTGGCGACCAAAACACGCTGGATGCTCCGCATGCGAAAGGTGACTTCCGTCGTGCTCGCGCAGCTGCTGAAAACATCATTCCTAACACCACTGGTGCTGCAAAAGCAATCGGCCTGGTTATCCCTGAACTGCAAGGCAAATTGGACGGCGCTGCACAACGCGTACCTGTTCCAACTGGTTCCTTGACTGAGCTGGTATCCGTTCTGAAAACGAAAGTAACTGCTGACGAAGTTAACGCTGCAATGAAAGCTGCTGCTGACCCAGAAACTTTCGGTTACACGGAAGACGAAATCGTATCTTCGGATATCAAAGGGATGACTTTCGGTTCCCTGTTCGACGCTACGCAAACGAAAGTATTGACTGTCGGCGACCAACAACTGGTGAAAACTGTAGCTTGGTATGACAACGAAATGTCCTACACTGCTCAATTGGTTCGTACGCTGGAATACTTCGCGAAAAAAGTAAAATAATCCAGTTACCCATATTAGAGATTCATCCCAAAGAGGAGCAACCTGTTCAGGACTCCTCTTTGGTTCTTGCATGTAATACGGCATTCACACACACCCCAAATAAATAGATAGAGATTCGTTTCATTGCGTTTTATTTAGGAGAGGAACCAAGACAAAGCCGTAGACGCGCATTTTTTGGTCTGAGAGACCCGCGCATACCGTTTAGGAGGAACGTGGAGATGAACAAGAAAAGTGTACGTGATGTGGAAGTCACCGGCAAACGCGTGTTTGTTCGCGTAGATTTCAATGTACCAATGCAAGATGGTCAAATTACCGACGACACCCGGATTCGCGAAACGCTGCCAACGATCAAATACTTGGTTGAACGAGGCGCGAAGGTGATTCTTGCGAGCCACTTGGGCCGTCCGAAAGGCCAAGTGAATGAAGATATGCGGCTTACGCTGCCGGCAAAACGCTTGAGCGAGCTGCTTGGCAAAGAAGTAGCAAAAGTCGATGAAGCTGTTGGGGAAGCAGTTAAAGCGAAAGTCAATGCGATGAACAATGGCGACGTCCTGGTACTTGAAAACGTACGTTTCTACCCAGGCGAAGAAAAGAACGATCCAGAACTCGCAAAACAATTCGCTGAGCTGGCTGACCTGTTCGTCAACGACGCATTTGGCGCTGCACACCGCGCGCACGCTTCGACCGAAGGGATCGCTCATTATCTGCCAGCCGTATCCGGCTTGCTGATGGAGAAAGAATTGTCCGTTCTCGGTAAGGCCTTGACGAACCCGGACCGTCCTTTCACCGCAATTATCGGCGGTTCGAAGGTAAAAGACAAAATCGACGTTATCGACAACCTGTTGAACATCGCGGACAACGTGTTGATTGGCGGCGGTTTGGCTTATACCTTCTTCAAAGCCCAAGGTTACGAAATCGGCAAATCGCTTCTGGATGAAACCAAACTCGATGTTGCCCTTGGCTTCATCGAGAAAGCGAAGAAGCTGGGTAAAAACTTCCTTCTCCCTGTCGACTGCATCGTAGCGGATGACTTCAGCCCAACCGCAAACCACAAAGCTGTGGATATCGACAGCATTCCTGCAGATTGGGAAGGCGTGGACATCGGGCCGAAGACTCGCGCGAAGTATGCTGAAATTATCAAGAACTCCAAGCTGGTTGTATGGAACGGACCGATGGGCGTGTTCGAAATTGATATTTTCTCCAACGGGACAAGAGAAGTGGCGGAAGCCTGCGCAACGACGGAAGGCTACACCATTATCGGCGGCGGGGATTCCGCAGCAGCAGCCGAGAAGTTCAATCTGGCTTCCAAAATGGACCACATCTCCACAGGCGGCGGCGCTTCCCTGGAATTCATGGAAGGCAAGGCGCTTCCTGGCGTCGTAGCATTGAACGACAAGTAAGAAAAAGTAGCTAGATCAAGGCTCAAAAAACGGGCTTCCAGCACCTCAGAAGGTTGGATGAAGTAATGAAGTTCGTTTTTTGAGCTACCTCTATGAAATAAAAGGAGTGGGCTCTGTGAGAACACCTATTATCGCCGGAAACTGGAAAATGTTCAAAACCGTTTCCGAAGCCAAAGCCTTCTTCGAAGCCGTGAAAGGGAAAGCGGAGGTTGCCGGCGTAGAGAGCGTCATTTGCGCGCCGTTCACCAACCTGCCGGCTTTGGTAGAAGCTGCGAAAGGCACGTCGATCAAAATCGGCGCACAAAACATGCATTTTGAAGACGAAGGAGCTTTCACTGGCGAAATCAGCGGTCGCATGCTGAAAGAGCTTGGCGTGGACTATGTGATCATCGGCCATTCCGAGCGCCGGGCGTATTTCGGCGAAACCGACGAAATCGTCAACAAGAAGATCCTGGCTGCCTTCAAACATGGCTTGACCCCGATCCCTTGCGTTGGCGAGAAGCTCGAAGAGCGTGAAGCTGGCCAAACGAAAGAAGTCGTGAAGGTTCAAACCGAAGCGGCTTTGAAAGGTCTGACTGCAGAGCAAGCAGCGCAAGTGGTGATTGCGTACGAACCAATTTGGGCAATTGGTACGGGCAAATCCTCGACCGCACAAGATGCGAACGAAGTAATTTCCTACATCCGCAGCCTGGTTCAGGGGCTTTACGGTGACGACGTAGCGGCGAAAATCCGCATTCAATATGGCGGCAGCGTAAAACCAGAAAACGTGAAGGAGTATATGGGCCAAAGCGACATCGACGGTGCGCTTGTCGGCGGTGCCAGCCTGCAGCCAGAATCGTACATCAAGCTCGTTGAGGGGGCGAAATAAATGACGGCTCCAAGACCAGTAGCTCTGATTATCATGGACGGGTTCGGGCTTCGCGACAAAGTGGAAGGCAACGCGGTTGCCCAAGCGAAGAAGCCGAACTATGACCGTTATTTGAAACAATACCCGAACACTACGCTGACGGCCAGCGGGGAAGCCGTTGGTTTGCCAGAAGGGCAAATGGGGAACTCCGAAGTCGGCCACTTGAACATCGGCGCCGGCCGGATCGTTTACCAAGACTTGACTCGGATCTCCAAATCGATTCGTGAAGGGGAATTCTTCACGAACGAGACGCTGGTGGATGCGGTACGTAGCGCGAAATCGAAGGGTAAAAAGCTGCATCTGTACGGCCTTCTGTCCGACGGCGGCGTTCACAGCCACATCGATCATATGTTTGCGATGCTCGAACTGGCGAAGAAGGAAGATATGCATGAAATTTATGTGCATGCATTCCTGGACGGACGCGATGTAGCTCCGGACAGCGCGAAAGGCTTCCTTGAGCAATTAATCGCTAAGATGAACGAGCTTGGCGTGGGCAAGATTGCCACCGTCCAAGGCCGTTACTATGCGATGGACCGCGACAAACGTTGGGACCGCGTCGAGAAATCGTACCGGGCCATGGTTTATGCGGAAGGTCCCAAATATACCGACCCGATTAAAGCAGTCACGGAATCGTACGAGAAATCGGTCTATGACGAATTCGTGATGCCAACCGTAATCGTGGACGACAAAGGCGAGCCAATCGCACAAGTTGAGAGCGGCGATTCCGTCGTGTTCTTGAACTTCCGTCCAGACCGTGCGATTCAGCTGTCCAACGTATTCACGAATAAAGACTTCCAAGGCTTCGATCGCGGCCCTAAATTCCCGAAAGATCTGCATTTCGTCTGCTTGACGTTGTTTGCAGAAACGGTGAACGGGTACGTTGCGTACAAGCCGAAGGATCTCGACAATACTTTTGGTGAAGTGTTAGCTCAACACGGGAAGAAACAACTGCGGATCGCCGAAACGGAAAAATACCCGCACGTGACATTCTTCTTCAGCGGCGGACGCGATGTTGAGCTTCCAGGCGAAAAGCGCGTGCTCATCAACTCCCCGAAAGTCGCAACTTACGACTTGAAACCGGAAATGAGCGCTTACGAAGTCGCTGAAGCTTGCGTGAAGGAAATCGAATCCGATGAACACGACGCGATCATTCTGAACTTCGCAAACCCGGACATGGTCGGCCACTCCGGTAAAATGGAGCCAACGATCAAAGCGGTTGAAGTGACGGACGAGTGCGTAGGCAAAGTCGTAGACGCCGTTCAAGCCAAAGGCGGAGTGGTTGTCATTATTGCCGACCACGGGAACGCGGATATGGAAATCGACGATGAAGGTCGTCCGTATACAGCGCATACCACGAACCCGGTACCGTTTATCGTAACCGACGAGAACGTGGTGCTTCGCGATAAAGGCATTCTCGCCGACGTAGCTCCGACGCTGCTCGACCTGATGGGCTTGCCGAAGCCGCCGGAAATGACCGGTCAATCGATGATTGCCAGCCGCAAGGCGTAAGAACATAGATTACCATTTGAATGGAATAACTACTTAAAAAGGAGACTGTAACCATGACGATTATTTCTGACGTATACGCTCGCGAAGTCCTGGACTCCCGCGGGAACCCAACGGTTGAAGTTGAAGTTTATCTTGAATCCGGTGCTATGGGCCGCGCCATCGTTCCTTCCGGCGCATCCACGGGTGCGCATGAAGCTGTAGAGCTTCGCGATGACGACAAAACTCGTTACCTAGGCAAAGGCGTACTGAACGCCGTGAAGAACGTTAACGAAATCATCGCTCCTGAAGTGATTGGCATGGACGCGCTGGACCAAGTCGGCATCGACAAATTGATGATCGAGCTGGACGGCACGCCAAACAAAGGCAAACTGGGCGCTAACGCGATCCTGGCCGTTTCGATGGCAGTTGCTCGCGCAGCAGCGGATGCTTTGGATCTGCCGTTGTACGCTTACCTGGGCGGATTTAACGCGAAGCAGCTTCCGGTTCCGATGATGAACATCGTTAACGGCGGCGCGCATGCTGACAACAACGTAGACGTACAAGAATTCATGATCCTGCCGGTAGGCGCTCCTTCCTTCAGAGAAGCGCTCCGCACAGGTGCTGAAATCTTCCACAACCTGAAATCCGTTCTGAAATCGAAAGGCCTGAACACGGCAGTAGGCGACGAAGGTGGCTTTGCACCAAACTTCTCTTCCAACGAAGACGCATTGTCCTCGATCATGGAAGCTATTACGAAAGCTGGCTATACACCGGGTAAAGACGTATTCCTGGGTATGGACGTTGCTTCCACCGAGTTCTACAAAGACGGGAAATACCATCTGGAAGGCGAAGGCAAATCCTTTACCTCCGCTGAGTTTGTGGACTTGCTCGCTTCTTGGGTTGAAAAATATCCGATCATCACGATCGAAGACGGCTGCGCTGAGGACGATTGGGAAGGTTGGAAACTGCTCACTGAGAAACTGGGCAGCAAAATCCAACTCGTGGGTGACGACCTGTTCGTAACCAACACCGAACGTTTGTATAAAGGCATCAAAGAAGGCATCGGTAACTCGATCCTGATCAAAGTAAACCAAATCGGTACGTTGACCGAAACGTTCGACGCAATCGAAATGGCAAAACGTGCTGGCTACACTGCGGTAGTATCCCACCGTTCCGGCGAATCCGAAGACAGCACGATCGCCGATATCGCTGTGGCAACGAACGCTGGCCAAATCAAAACCGGTGCTCCGTCCCGTACGGACCGTATCGCGAAATACAACCAATTGCTTCGCATCGAAGATCAATTGGCCGATCTCGCTCAATACAACGGCTTGAAATCCTTCTACAACCTGAAAGCTCATCGTTAAGAAGGGCGGCCGTTCAGATCACGGCCTAACTAACGCAAGTCCCCTGCTCGTAAGAAACAGGGGACTTTGTGTATGGTTGGACGGGGTTGTACGCACGAAACGGTTGTTATTTCGGGAACGCTGTGGTACAATAATAATGCTGTTTTTGTATCGTAAACATCAAAGTTATGGAATAGATGAAAGATGTTTCTCACTTAGGAGGTGGATTGAATGGATATTTTGCTTAAGGTATTGCTCGTTATTTTCTCGATCGGCTTGATCGCAGTTGTGTTGCTGCAGAAAGGGAAGAGCGCGGGTCTTTCCGGAGCCATCTCCGGGGGTGCTGAACATCTTTTCGGAAAAACGAAAGCTCGCGGCATGGAGCTCGTTCTCGAACGAGTCACGGTTGGATTGGCGGTTGGCTTCTTCATCTTGTCGATCATCGTGGCCATCGTACCAGACTAAGCAAATCAAATTTGTCAGGCAAGCCCTCGTCTCCTATGGGGAGACGGGGGCTTTTTAGCTTTTACCCGCATTTCGGTACGGCCTCTCCTCGGCAACATAGTGTCTCCTTCCGGCAACATAGTATCTCCGCCCGCCTTTTTTGAGGATTATCCCGTTGCATCAGGTTGTTGTGAAAGTGCAACAGAATCAGAAACAGAAAAGTGAACAGAAATAGGGCAACAGAAACAGAAAGTGAAACAGAAGTAGAAGCAGAAATAGCAACAGAAACAGAAAGTGAAACGGAAGTAGAAACAGAAATAGCAACAGGAACCGAAACCCAAGCACAGTGGGGAAGTAAAATTGTCTGCGAAAAAGGCTAATCGATACGGGCCTATAAGAAAAGTTGCAAAAAATTGATTGGTAAGGATATCACGATCAAGCCGAAGGGTATGGATAAAAGCCGTCTTGGAACGAGTTCAGAGATAACGAATTGTTTGAGAAAAGAAGGGAGCCTTGTTTAGGCTGATTGAGTACAAATGGCACCCATTGTGAAACAAACCACCCACCTACCTGATTACATACACTCCAATAACCCCAAGCTATAGCACCTCATCCTGCCATTTCCCGACCGTTCTAGCACTTCGATTAAGCAGCAGCCGCAATCGCAATGGACTGATTCTGGTGATGGTTGATCAACTCGCGGTAAGGGATAGCTGGAATGGATATGCACATCTGCAGCATGTTCTGGTGCATTTCTTCCTCGGAACCGGACATACGCAGATGGCGGCGGACGGTGCACTCATTCAAATATGCCTGAAGATGCTTTATTCCTAAGGCGACATATGTACGCTTTAGAGAATTCCATGCCGCTCTTACTTCTTTCCGCAAAGGCAAATACAGCCGATAAGCCAAATGGAACGACTGAACGGTGGAGGTATGGACATCGATATGATCATGGATGAACGCGGCGAGATCATGCCGGTCGGCCCGTTGTCCTCTTTTATGCGAAATCAGCTGGATCTTCACCCGCTCCGGCTCGCCATACTCCGTGACCGTGCAGCCGGCTACAACCGCGGTGGCATAAGGCTGAGCAGCCGGATGATAACGCGACGAATCATACGCATACTGATCGCAGCTTACCTTCACGTCTCCAGAGAGCAGTTCCCGAGCATCGCATTCGCCGAGGGTATGACGGATTTTGTGCAGCATGAGCCAAGCGGTCTTGTAGGTAACTTGAATCACCTGACTCAACCGCAGCGCCGAGATGCCGTCGGGAAGCAGGAACAACTCGATGGCTCGAAACCACTTCACAAGGGGCAGATGGGTTCTTTCAAAAATCGTGCCGACCAAAGGAGAGGCTTGATAGCTGCATCTTCCACATTCAAATAAAGGAAGGCGACGGGAGGACAGACGGGTGCACTCGGTATAAGCGCAGCGCGGACAAAAGAAACCGTCAGGCCACTTCATAGCGATGATCGCCTCGATGCAGTCCGCCTCACTTTGAAAACGGCTGCTGATAGGGTGAAGATCCGTATTCATATTTAATTCCATGCCCGATCCCTCCGCTTCAAACGAAACTAAAATCAAATATACGCACATATATTCTTGTTTTCCTTATTATACCAAACATACGTTCCTATTACAAGAATTTAATTCCATTTTTAACCTAATTATTTTGCTTTGGATGATCAGCAAAAAAATGAGGATGGAAACCTCTTAAAATCCCCATCTGAACGAAAGGGATAATCAGGTAAAGAGGGGAGGAAGGTATAAAGGTGGGAAGGGTGGAACGGCGGTAGGATGGAGCGGAAGTAAGATGGAGCAAAGGTAAGATAGAGCAAATAGATAGAGCGGTGGAAAGTGTAGAAGGATAACGGTGGAACGATGGAACGGCGAAAAGCGGAGGTACAGAGGGGTATCTATAACGTTCAAGAGAAAGGACCTCAACGACGAAGTTTAAGTGCCCGAAAGATGCCGTTCTGTAAATGGGCGGCGATGCGGTGAGACGATCTTGGGTCTGAGTTCTGAAAGAGAATTGTAACAATATTGAAAGGAATTTTTTAGTAATAAATGTTAGATTATGTAGGATTTTCGTGGTTTGTGAGGGGTAAAAATATTACAATTTTGGTACATGCAATGAGAGGAGGAAGGAATTTGTACAAGCCGGTGGACACGGTGGAGGAAGGAACCTTGTTCCACTCGATTTGGATGGAGGCCTGGATGGAAAAAGGCTTTGAGCCGGAATTTGCTGAGAACGTCTTAGGTCGTTGCCTCGTATATGACGAGGCGGGGGTGCCGGTGGGAACGGTGGAGTTTAAACCCTATGTCCCGCACTCGGACGAGCCCTTGAACCGATTGGCGCCGTTTGACGATCATCCGGCCATCATGTGCTCTGGGCCAGGGGAGATCGCCGAGGTGGATAAAGTCGCTCTGCTGAAGAGATACCGCGGCCGCAACCTGAACCGGTTGCTCGCAACGATCGTCCTGTTTGCAGAGCAGAACGGGATTCGCCATTACGTCACCTTGCTTGAGCCCACCTTGTTCCGGGCGCTTCGTATCTCTTTTCATGTTCCGATGACCCAAGTTGGGGAACGCCAATTCTATAAAGGAGACGACGTTATACCGGCCATTATTCATGCGGCAGAGTTCTATGAGCATCCGGAGCGTTATGATTGGTATTTGGAAACGATCAAGTCCTTAAGTCTGGACACGGTTTTATCTACATAATGCAATAAAGGGAAAGGCTTGCCTCAGGCAAGCCTTTTTTTGTGTGATTCTTTGCTAGCCGACTGAGACAGGCTCTTTGGTAGGTTCCGCCGGAACGGAAGTCTCTTGATCTTGAATCGTCTTCGCTTCCGGGTTGGTCGAACTCGAAGAAGGTTCGTGTGATTCTGAAGTGGACCCGGACGACACCGTTGCTGGTTGAGGAGTGATGTCCTGCGTCGTATCCCCTGCGGCCGTCGCCGATAGGGTGAGAATCAAGTTGTCGAGATCTTGATAGTGTCTCACGATCTCGTGAATTTTGCTGTCCTGCGCTTCGATGCCCGCCAGAATTTGCTGCGCGGCGCTCATGTTGTGCTCGGTGCTCTCAGCTAGCTCCATAATTTCTGTCATAATGCTGGTGTACTGGTCCTGCATCTGCCGTACCGAGCGATCGACTTCGCCAGAGTGCTCATTCACCGTGCGGGCATTGTCAGACACTTTGCCCATGTAGCTTTGGACTTCTTGGGCTTCTTCCTGCCCGGAATGAACCGCAGTGGAGCCAAGTGTGATCTGTTCAGCAACGTTGTTGATTTGCCCAATGACGTCCGCCAGAATATCGTTAATCCGCTGGGTGGCCTGCTGTGAGTTCTCGGCAAGCTTGCGGATTTCCAAGGAGACCACGGCGAAGCCTTTGCCATGCTCTCCGGCATGAGCGGCTTCAATTGCGGCATTCATCGCCAGCAGGTTTGTTTGCGCAGAGATACCATGGATCGTATCGACAATTTGGCTGACTTGCTCATTTTGGTCCCGAAGCTTCTGCATTTGGGTGACGGTGTCGGTAATGATTTGCTGCAAATGTTGAATATGTACGGATAAGGCGTTCATCTTCGCTCCGGCGGCTTCTGTATTATGCAGCATGTCTGATGACAGCTCTTGAAGCCGGGCTGAGATCTCGGCTGTCACCTCTACGGCTCCGCCAACCTCCTGCACCGATTGGGTTGTAGATTGCAGCCCCAGCGTCTGCCGTTCCAAGGTCGAGGAGACGCTGCCAAAGGTCGTCGTAATTTCTTTGGAGATGGACCCCGTGACGGTTACGTTCTCCCGCAACTGAGTGCTTAGACGTCCCAGCACGTCCAGTGAAGCTTGCAGTTTCGAAAGCAGCTCGTCACTGCGGCGTTTTGCCTCCATCGTATCCTGCTGCTGAGATAATACATCCTTCTGCAGACGTTCGCTGAACCGGGCAGCAAAAGCTAAAGCAACTGTCAGAAATGCCAGGAACAGCAGCAGATAGCTCAACGACTCGCGGGGGAATAATTTATCGTGGTAGAAGGGAACGTTGAAGAAATAAATCGTAATCCCCATCCCCAATAAGCCAGATAGAATGATCGGCTTGTAGTTCGAATACAACGTCATGATGCCGATAGATACGTAGACGAGCAAATACGTGCTGACGATCGGATCGGGATCATGATAGATCAGCAGAAAAGTCAACAATGAGGTGATCACGGGAATGACAAACATGACGTAGCGGGTTCCTTTGTTGGCGTAAGTCATGTAGGTTGCGATGGAGCAACAAATTCCGCCGACGATGATCAAGGTATATAGAACTTTGCTGTCCACCTGGATCATGATGTCGGTCAGGACGCCAAGGGCGACCATTCCCCATATAATTTTGACGAATAATTTATTACGTCGTTGCAGAATTCGATAATTCTCCATACCCTCTCCCTCTCATAATTCATGGAATCCCTACTTTATAATGTCGGTTATTTTTTCATAAAATGAAGGCTTTTTCATGAAAATCAAGCGATTTCACCCAATCCCGGGCGAAAACGGATGCCAAACCCGAATTTCGTGTATACTAGGGGATATACACCGTGAGGAAGATCATGGAATCATCATGCAAAATAACACCCCGGCCCCTGCGGGACGAGCCGGGTTTGAGGTGAAATCATTTGAAAGTAATTACGGAAGAGGAACTGCTCGCTTTTATGCGGGAAACGGCATATAAACCGATGACGTACCAGGAGTTGGAGGAGCATTTTGGGATCACCGATGCCGCCGATTTTAAAGAATTTCTGAAAATGCTCAACCGGTTAGAGCAAAATGGACAAATTATTCTTACCCGCACTCATCGCTACGGGGTTCCGGAACGAATGGATTTGGTGCGCGGGCGCTTGCAGGCTCATCCCAAGGGCTTTGCATTTCTGATCCCAGAGGATCGCGATCATCCGGACGTCTACATTCATGCTAATGATTTGAAGAGCGCGATGAACGGCGATACGGTGCTGGTGCGCGTCAGCTCGAAGAGCGCGGGCGGCGGCAAGCTGGAAGGTGAGGTCGTACGCATCGTGCACCGGGCCATCACGCAGGTGGTAGGCGTCTTCCAGAACAACGAATCGTTTGGCTTTGTGATCCCGGACGATAAACGGATCAACAAGGATCTGTTTATCCCGCGGGAAGGCTTTGGCGCTGCAGTTGACGGCGAGAAGGTCGTGGCCGAAATCGTGGAGTATCCCGAGGGACGGTCTGCGGCGGTTGGTCGGGTCATCGAGATTTTAGGTCACAAGGATGACCCGGGCGTCGACATTTTGTCGATCATCCGCAAGCATCAGTTGCCGGAGGCTTTTCCGGATGACGTGATGGCAGAGGCGCAGGAAGTTCCCGACGTGATCGACGAGGCGGAGATCGTCCGCCAAGGACGGCGGGACTTACGCGACAAGGTGATCGTGACGATCGACGGTGAGGATGCGAAGGACCTGGATGATGCCGTAAACGTAGAGCGCCTGCCCAACGGGAATATTAAGCTGGGCGTGCATATCGCCGACGTTGGGTATTACGTGCGGGAGAATTCGAAGCTCGATCAGGAAGCCTATAACCGCGGCTGCAGTGTGTACTTGGTAGACCGCGTTATTCCGATGCTGCCGCACCGGTTGTCCAATGGGATTTGCTCGTTGAATCCGAAGGTGGACCGGTTCACGTTGTCCTGTGAGATGGAATTTAACGAGCAGATGAAGGTCGTGAAGCACGATATTTTCACCAGCGTGATCCGTACGAAGGAGCGAATGACTTACACGAATGTGCGCAAGATCCTGGAGGAGGAAGATCTTGAAGTTACGGCACGGTATGCGGATCTCGTTGAGACGTTCCAGCTGATGAAGGAGCTGGCGCTGAAGCTGCGGGCGAACCGTATGCGGCGCGGGGCGGTCGACTTCGACTTCGTGGAATCGAAGGTGATCGTTGATGAGAACGGGAAACCGGTGGATATCGTCAAGCGCGAGCGTTCGATCGCGGAACAGATCATCGAGGAATTTATGCTGGCCGCGAACGAAACGGTGGCGGAGCATTTTTATTGGCTGAAGGTGCCGTTTATTTATCGGATCCATGAGGATCCGGATCAGGAGAAGTTAATGAACTTCCTGGCGTTTGTCGCCAACTTCGGCTATACGGTCAAAGGCAGCAAAGGCAACAAGGTGCATCCGCGCGCGTTGCAAACGCTGCTCGAGGATATTCAGGGCACGAAGGAGCAGACGGTCATCAGCACGATGATGCTGCGTTCGATGAAGCAGGCGAAGTATGATGCGGAAAGCACCGGGCATTTTGGGCTGGCGGCAGAGTTCTATACGCACTTCACGTCGCCGATCCGGCGCTATCCGGACTTGGTGATCCACCGGGTTATCCGCGAGGTCATCGAAAGCGGCGGGACGCTGAGCGAAGCGCGCATGGAGTATTTGGCCAGCCGCATGCAGGATATCGCGCAGCAATCGTCCGAGCGGGAGCGCATCGCCGTGGAGGCGGAGCGCGATACGGAACAGCTGAAGAAAGCGGAGTTCATGCTGGACAAGGTCGGGGAAGAATTCACCGGCATTATCAGCAGCGTAACCAGCTTTGGCATGTTCGTCGAGCTGGAGAACACGGTGGAAGGGCTGATCCGGCTTAGTGCGATGACGGATGACTATTACCATTTCCACGAGCAGCATATGGCGCTGATCGGGGAACGGACGTCGAAGATCTATCGGATCGGCGACGAAGTGAAAATCCGCGTGGCCCGCGTGAATATGGACGACCATACGATTGATTTTGAGATGGTCGACATGAAGCCGCGGCAGCGCGGGGATTTCGCGGGCGGGCGCGGCGGCTGGGGCGGCGGCCGGGGCAACAAGGCCGCCAAGGGCAAGGACGCCGGCCGTGGCAAAGCCGGCGGCGGCAAAGGCAAGGGCGGCCGCGGAGCCGGCAAGCCCGGCCGAGCAGCGGCGGCGGACTTCGTCGCCGCCGATGAGGACGCCGGGGTGGGCACCCCCGGCGGGAAGCGCGGCAAGCGCGGCGGCGCTGCCAAAGGCAGCGGCGGCATCGCGCTTGGCCGCGCTGAGGCCCGCGCCGACAGCAGCGCGGGCGAGGACACCGGCGCCGCGGCGAGCGCGCCGGCGCCGATGTTTGGCTTCGGCTCCGGCAAGGGAGGCTATGCCTCCGGGACGGTCGCCGTCGCCCGCGATGCCGGCCCTGGTTACCGCACCGGCGAGGGCAAGAGCTCGCGGCGGAAGAAGACGTCCGCGAGCGGGATCTTCATCGGCGCCCGCGACGAGGGCGCCGGGGATGCCGCCCCAAGCCGCAAGCGGGGCGGAGGCAAGGGCAAGAGCGGCGGCGGGAACGCCACCGCCGCGTTTGTGCGCAAGAAGAAAAAGTAAACACGTTTCCAGATTATCGATTTGGAGCTAAAGACACCGATGGCGGTGTCTTTTTTTTGCTTGCTTATTGTCCTTCTATAAGGGAGCGAGGAAAATCACAATGTTGTACAATTCGCATGCTAGAAATTGGGATGAAAACGCGTACATTTTCCGGATGCGGGATGATAAGATGATTTTGGGCGAAAGAGGCTGATTCCACCACCAGCTACTTGGAGAAAGGAGGAGAATATGGAGCTTGATGCGAGAAGCAGTCAACTGTTGCGTGAGCTGTTGACCAATCCCGGAATCAAGAACAAGGATCTGGAGCATAAGTACGGCTTAAGCCGAAGGCAGGTGGAGTACAGCCTGAGCAAAATCAATGATTGGCTCAAAGCCAATTATTTGCCGGAAATCAAGAGAAGCAGGACCGGGCAATTTCTGATCGGCAAGGCGCTGTTTACCGCGCTGTCGATGGACCGGGAGCGGAACACGAAGGGCAACTACAATTTGTCCGCGGAAGAACGCGCCAATCTGATTATTTTGATGATGCTGAGCAAAAACGAAGAATTGTCGCTGTTTCATTTTACGCATGCTCTCGGTGTGAGCAAAAATACGATTCTCCGCGACTTGAAAAATGCGCAGGATGCCATAAGCCCGCTGCATTTAGAGATCAAATACTCCAGAATGCACGGCTACTACATCGAGGGAAATGAGTTTAACCAGCGGCAGGCCCTGATCGACATCGTCCACAAAACGCTGGAAACGTATGGCGGAGAGAACTGGCTCAGGGAGCTTGCCGGAGCCGCTCCTTCCCAAGTCGCCGCCCTTCGCCGCAAAATCGAAGCGGTGGAAAGCAAGCTGAACCTGAAATTCACCGACGAAAAGCTGGAGTCCATGCCCTATATTTTGCTGTTGCTGCTCAGAAGAGTGAAGCAGGGGCGAGTTGTCGAGGGGTTCCATATTCACTATGATGAACTGTCCGATACCAAGGAGTACAGGGCCGTGGAAGAACTGCTCAGCGAGCTTGAGCCCATTCCGATGGAAGAGAGAATGTTCATTACGCTACATCTGCTTACGACCAACATCTCTTCCACCGATTATTTGTCCGACGATACGTTGCCGGAGCTAAACCGGGCGTTGTCCGAGATGCTGTCCCAGTTCGAGCGTAACGCCTGTGTCACGCTGCAGGACAAGGAGCAGTTGCACAACAAAATTTTGCTGCACCTGAAGCCGGCCTATTACCGGATCAAATACCGTCTCTCCATTACGAATCCGCTGCAGGAATCGGTCAGCAAGGAGTTCAAGGAACTGCATCATCTGGTCAAAAAATCTTGCGGCCCTCTCGTGGAACTGATTGGCGCCGAAATACCGGAGAGCGAAACGACTTATTTGACGATGCTGATCGGCGGCTGGTGCACAAGGCAGGGGGACAGCATTCGGCAGAAGATCAGGGCGCTTGTCGTTTGCCCCAAGGGCGTGTGTGTCTCCAGGCTATTGGAGAGCACTTTGCGCGAACTGTTCCCGGAATTCGTCTTTTTCGATGCGCTGTCCGTCCGCGAGTTCCACAATTACGCGCTGGAGTACGATGTCGTGTTCTCCACCGTTTATTTGCCGACCGACAAGAAGCTGTTTCTCATTAAGACATTTCTCGGGAAAGAGGACAGATACAGACTGCGCAAGCAGGTGATGGAGGAGCTCCACGGTTATGTTCCTTCCGAGTTCAACATGGACAGAATCATGGAGATCATCGGAAAATATGCCGTTATCCAAAACAGCCAGTCTCTGCTCCTGGAGCTTAGGCAGTATCTCATGCCTGAACGCGAGCCAAGGAACAACCCCTTTATGGCCCCGGAGATGCCGGACTTAAGCGATCTAATTGTTCCAGATACGATCACGCTGGCCAGATGCGCAAAATCTTGGGAGGAAGCCGTCCGTATGGCCGCGGAGCCGCTGCTTCGCCGCGGCAGCATCACTGCGGGCTATGTGCAGGCTATGTTGGAAGCCAGTGAGAGCAGGGATCCTTACATTATCATCGGCCATCAAGTGGCCATCCCGCACGCCGATCCCGAATGCGGAGTCCATGAAGTGTCCATGAGCCTGCTGCGTCTGGAGGAACCGGTATGTTACGCGGAAGGGTACATGATCCATGTCATTGTGGTCATTGCCGCCAAGGATAAGTACCGGCATCTGCGCTCCTTGAACCAACTGATGAAGCTTGCCGGCAACCAAGAGGAGGTGATGGCCTTGATTGAAGCGGATACGCCCGAGAAAATCCACGAAATCGCCGCCGCATTTTCCATAGATGAAGAGAGAGGGATCGTACATGAGTACCGAATGGCTTGAGGAATCTTTCATTTTGCTTGGCTTGGAGGGAGACAGCAAGGAAGAAGTGTTAAGCGAAATGGCCGGCAATCTGCTGGCCCACGGTGTTGTGAAGGAGAGCTACATCCGGGCGATCATCGAACGCGAGCAGACCTTTCCCACCGGGCTTCCGACCGTGTCCTGCTCCGTCGCCATTCCCCATACCGATATCGAGCATGTGAACCGCAAGGCGATCAGCATCGGCATTTTAAAGCGGCCGGTGGAGTTCGGCATCATGGGCGAAGAGAGCGCGACGACCCCGGTGGAGATCGTATTTATGCTGGCCATGGACCAGAAGAAATCCCAGCTTAGGCTGCTGACGCGCCTGATGCAAATTATCCAGGACGGACGGATGCTTGATGCGCTTCGCCATGGGGAGAGCGCCGCCGCCGTCAAAGCATTGATGAACGACAAATTGCAGCCTGAAGAAATCAAGGAGGTCGAATCATATGACTAAAAAGACCATTCTGGTCGCCTGCGGGGCGGGCATCGCCACCTCAACCATCGTCACTGAAGCGCTCAAGGAATTGTGCAAGGCCAACCATATCGAGGCCAATTTAGTGCAGTGCAAAATTACCGAAGTGCCCTCGCTGGCTGAAGGTGCGGACCTGCTCGTCAGCACGACCATCGCCAACAAAGAATATCCATTTCCGGTCATCAACGCAAGAGCGTTTCTGACCGGGATCGGCATCGATGAAGTCAAAGCCAAAATTTTGCAGGAACTGTTGAAATAATACATTTTTACATTTTGGGGGGATTGGAATGCAAGATATGGTTGGCGCTTTACGCTCATTTTTGGATTTAGGTCCGACCGTCATTTTGCCGGTGGCGATCTTTATTCTGGGGATAATCTTCGGGCAGAAGCCGGGCAAGGCTTTCCGTTCCGGTCTGACGATCGGCGTAGGGTTTATCGGCATCTCTCTGGTCGTGGATTTGCTGGTTAATAATCTTGGACCGGCGGCGAACGGGATGGTCGAGCGGTTTGGCATCCAGCTCAACGTGATCGATGTCGGCTGGCCCGGTTCGGCTTCCATCTCGTGGGCTTCGCCGATCGCGCCGTTCATTATCCCGGCAGGGCTATTGGTCAACGTGATCATGCTGGTGACGAAAACGACCAAGACGATGAACGTCGATATTTGGAACTTCTGGCATTTCACTTTTACAGGCGCTTGTGTGTATGCGCTTACCCAAAGCGTCGTTTTAGGTTTGCTGGCTGCGATCATTTTCCAGATTATCGTGCTCAAAATTGCCGACTGGACCGCGCCGATGCTGGAGAGCTATTTCGATTTGCCCGGCATTTCCGTGCCGACGGGCAGCACCGTATCTTATGCGCCGCTCGGCATTCCGCTGGTGAAGCTGATTCAGAAAATTCCGGGAGTGAGCAAGCTGCATGCCGATCCGGAAAGCATTCAAAAGCGCTTTGGCGTCTTTGGAGAACCGATTTTCATGGGGCTGGTGCTGGGGATCGCGCTTGGCATTTTGGCCGGGTACAACGCGGGCGAGGTGATCAAGGTCGGTATGGCGATGGGCGGCGTAATGTTCCTGATGCCGCGGATGGTCAAAATCTTGATGGAAGGTCTGATGCCGATCTCCGAATCGGCCCGCGATTTCCTCAAACGCAAGTTCGGCGCCGACAACGTGTACATCGGGCTTGACGCCGCAGTGGCCATCGGCCATCCGTCGGTCATTGCCACCGCGCTGATTCTGGTTCCGATTACTGTTGCGCTGGCGGTGTTCCTGCCCGGCAACAAGGTGCTGCCTTTCGTTGATCTGGCCACGATTCCGTTCATTGTAGCCTTCATCGTCGGCGCGGCCAAAGGCAACATCATCCACTCGGTGATTGCCGGGACCGTGCTCATCGCCTTGTCGCTATATATGGCGACCGACCTGGCGCCGCTGAATACGCAAATGGCGATAGATGCCCATTTCAACATGCCTGAGGGAACAACGCAAATCTCCAGTATCGACCAGAGCGGGAATCTGATCAACTACGTCATATATAAAGTGTTTGCCTTGTTTAACTAAGGGCGGCAAACAACTGCATTCCAGAGCTAATATAAGCTGGCACTTATATTAGCCCGTGTGAAACAACAGTCTTTGCATCCGGATGGCTTGGACAACAAACGGCCTGTTTTTCAAATAAGCTCACCCCGAACAGACGGGAAACGGGCCGTTTATGACCTTTTTTGGGGGCTGCAAAGCTGCCGAATAAACGCGGAAAACCGATCCTTACATCCGCGCTTATTCTTCCTCATTATACCTTATGCAGGCAGCGGCGCACCACCAAATAAATAGATACAAATTGGAGGGGCGAAGATGAAAGCATTGGTTAAAAAGGAGCTTGGATTTGGAAACCTGGAGGTCATGGAGGTCGAGGAACCGCAGATCGGGCCGGATCAGGTCAAAATTGAGGTGAAGTATGCCGGCGTGTGCGGAACGGATCTGCATACCTATGAAGGCAAGTATAAAGTCAAGGCGCCCGTTACCCTGGGCCATGAGTTTTCCGGCCAGGTGGTAGAGGTGGGAGCGAACGTAGAGGGAATCCAGGTCGGGGACCGCGTCACTTCGGAAACGACCTTTTTCATTTGCGGGGAGTGCAGGTATTGTAAATCACGGCAATACAATCTGTGCGCAAGCCGCAGAGGGCTGGGAACCCAGCAAAACGGAGGTTTCGCCAAATATGTCGTCGCCCGCAAAGAAAGCGTGCATAAGCTGCCGGACAACGTGGATTATTTGTCGGCTGCCCTGACCGAGCCTCTTGCTTGCGCGCATCATGCCGTTTCCAAGGCCGGCATTAAGGAAGGCGAGGTCGTTGTGGTGCTAGGCCCGGGACCGATCGGGCTCTTGACGGCGCAGATCGCCAAAAGCCTGGGCGCAACTGTGATCATTACCGGGCTCAGCAAAGATAAGGTCCGTCTCGAAAAGGCGCTTGAACTGGGGATCGACTATGCTGTGAACATCCAAAACGAGGACTTAAAGGAGCTGGCTAACGGGCTGACGAACGGATACGGCGCGGATGTTGTGCTGGAATGCACCGGCGCGGTGCCGGCTGTTGCGATGGGACTGGACGTTCTGGCCAAACAAGGGCGTTATGTGCAGGTGGGCATATTCGCATCGCCGGAAATCCCGGTTGATTTTGAGAAAATTATCCAGAAGGAAATCAGCGTCATCGGCTGCCGCAGCCAGAATCCGTTCGATTGGGAGCCTTCCCTGCGGCTTATGAACGAACAGCGCGTCAACGCGAAAGCGCTGGTGACGCACAAATTCCCTATAACGGAATGGGCAGAAGCGTTTAAGCTGATGAGAAACGGCGAGGCGATCAAGGTTGTTCTGACCCCCGTTTCTTAAAGCAGGGGCTTCAATTTAGCGGAAGCGGGTGATTGTATGGTGGAAAGCTTCCTGGACTATATTTTGGGACCGCACGGCAGGTATATTAGCGGACTTTTGCTTAAATATCAATTCCCGGCAAGCTGCGTCGTTTTTATCTATGCCATCTTCAAAATCGTTCGTCGGACGGCGCTAAAAAAGCAGGGGACGAAAGGAGAAAACCGATGAATAAGCCGAAGCTGGCGCCATCGATTCTTGCGGCGGATTTCTCCAAGCTTGGCAGCGAGATTGAGGCGGCCGACAAGGCAGGAGCCGATATGATTCATATCGATGTGATGGACGGAGCGTTTGTGCCGAATATTACGCTGGGACCGGACATCATCGCATCCGTCCGCCCCTATACCAATCTGGCTTTCGACGTGCACTTGATGATCGAGGAGCCGCAGCGGTACATCGCCCGTTTTGCCGCTGCAGGCGCCGATATCATTACGGTTCAAGCGGAGGCGTGCCGCCATTTGCACCGGACCATTCAGGAAATTAAGGCTTCCGGCGTCAAAAGCGGCGTCGCTCTCAGTCCGGCGACACCGCCGGACGTGCTGGATTACGTGATTGGAGAGATCGACATGGTGCTGCTGATGAGCGTAAATCCAGGGTTTGGCGGGCAAAGCTTCATCCCTGCTGTTCTGGAGAAGATCAGGGCGGTGCGGAAAACGATCGATGCGCTGGGCGTGAGTGTGGATATAGAGGTGGACGGAGGCATCAAGCTGTCCAATGTCGGTAAGGTTGTCCAAGCGGGCGCCGATGTGATCGTCGCCGGTTCCGCTCTGTACAACAGCGAAGGCATCGGGCACAATGCCGCCCGTTTCAGAGCCGCCATGGACAACGCGGCTTTGCCGAAAGGGATGTGACCGCTACACGCTGGTCGCGAATTTTGGATGGGCTGCACCCGGTACGGCGCGCGGCCGGGCGAGGATGCCTTGTGCAGCCGAAAGCGGCGCATCCCAATGATGCACATGGCGCGGGCGATAAATTGGGATGAAAACGCGTACATTCGCAATTTTCACAATGATATGATGAAAATGAGGAAAGGAGGGTGAGATTGTTGCGATGAAGGTTGTCATAGCCAATGACCACGGCGGATTGATGCTGAAAAGGGAGCTTGCGTCCCTGCTGCGGGAAATGAACGCGGAAGTCGTCGACCTCGGCTGCGATACCCAAGATGCGGTGGATTACCCCGACTATGCGATTCGGGCGGCGGCGATGGTCGCCAACGGAGAAGCGGAGCGGGGAATTCTGATTTGCGGAACGGGAATCGGCATGTCGATCGCGGCCAACAAGGTGCCCGGCATTCGCTGCGCGCTCGCGCATGACGTGTTCAGCGCGAAGGCGACGCGGCTCCATAACGACAGCAACATGCTGGCTTTGGGCGAGCGGGTTATCGGGCCCGGATTGGCAAGAGAAATCGTGAAGACCTGGATAGAGACGGAGTTTGAAGGCGGACGCCATCAACGGCGGATTGACAAGGTGTCAAATTACGAGCGTTCCGCCCGATCCGAATAAAGAAAGAGGGAGAAAACCTTATGAATACTGATTCTGCTGCAAACAGTATCGAAATGCTGGCGGTGAATACGATCCGCACTTTGTCCATCGATATGGTCGAGCGGGCGAAATCCGGCCATCCGGGCATGCCGATGGGCGCTGCGCCCATGGCCTACGCGCTGTGGGCCGGTGAGCTGAGCCATAATCCTGACAATCCGGGATGGTTCAACCGCGACCGGTTCGTATTATCCGCCGGACACGGATCGCCGCTGCTGTACAGTCTGCTGCATCTGTTCGGCTACGGGCTGACCTTGGAAGATTTGCGAAGCTTCCGGCAGTGGGGCAGCCGAACGCCGGGGCATCCCGAGTTCGGCCATACGCCCGGAGTGGACGCGACGACCGGCCCGCTGGGTCAGGGCATCGCGATGGCGGCGGGAATGGCCATGGCCGAACGGCATTTGGCTTCCATCTATAATAAGGAAGGTTACCCGCTTGTAGACCATTACACCTACAGCATTTGCGGCGACGGCGACCTGATGGAAGGCGTGTCCGCGGAAGCGGCGTCACTCGCCGGACATTTGGGATTGGGACGGCTGATTGTGCTGTACGATTCCAACGATATTTCGCTCGACGGCGATCTTGACCTGTCTTTTTCGGAAAATGTCCTGGAGCGGTTCCGGGCTTACGGATGGCAGACGCTGCGCGTGGAAGACGGGAACGATCTTGCGGCGATCCGCCGGGCGATTGCCGCAGCCAAAGCCGATACCGAACGGCCGTCCTTGATCGAAGTGAAGACGGTCATCGGCTTCGGCGCGCCGAACAAGGGCGGGACGTCGGCCTGCCACGGCGCTCCGCTGGGAACGGAGGAGGCGTCGGCCGCCAAGGCCGCCTATGGTTGGCATTACCAAGAGCCGTTTTATGTGCCGGAGGAAGTGAAGGCGCACTTTGCACGGCTGGCGCAGCGCGGACGGGAGCGGGAAGCCGCCTGGAATGAACTGTGGAACAGCTACCGGCACAAGTTCCCGGAAGAGGCTGCGCGGTTTGCCGCCGCCGTATCCGGGCAGCTTCCGGAAGGCTGGGATGTGGGCTTGCCTTCGTTCGCGACCGGCCAGATGATGGCGACGCGCGATGCTTCCGGCAAGACGCTGAACGCGGCGGCGCAGGCCATCCCGCAATTGATCGGCGGCTCGGCCGATCTGGCAAGCTCCAACAAAACGCTGCTTGCCGGCGAAGGCAATTTCAGCCGCCGCGATTACGCCGCGCGGAACATCTGCTTCGGCGTACGCGAGTTCGCCATGGGAGCGATGATGAACGGCATGGCGCTGCATGGAGGCGTCAAGGTGTACGGAGCGACGTTCTTTGTATTCTCGGACTATCTGCGTCCGGCGATTCGCCTGGCGGCGTTGATGAAGCTTCCGGTCATCTACGTATTTACGCATGACAGCGTGGCGGTCGGGGAAGACGGGCCGACCCACGAGCCGATCGAGCAGTTGGCTTCGCTGCGAGCGATGCCAGGATTGTCCTTGATCCGTCCGGCGGATGCGATGGAGACGGCCGCGGCTTGGCGGCTTGCGCTGGAGAGCCAAGATACGCCGACGGCGCTCGTGCTGTCCCGCCAGAGCCTGCCGACGCTGCCCATTTCCCGGGAAGCGGCTTACGAGGGCGTGGCGAGGGGCGCGTATGTCCTTTCGCCTGCGCAGGGCGAGGCGGAAGGTTTATTGCTGGCGACCGGCTCTGAGGTTGCCCTGGCGCTGGCCGTACAGGCGAAGCTGGCGGAAGAGGGGATCAAGGTATCGGTGGTCAGCATGCCGAGCTGGGACCGTTTCGAGCGCCAGAGCGCCGAGTACAAGGAAAGCGTGCTGCCGTCTTTGCTGAAGGCGCGGCTAGCGATTGAACTCGGTTCACCGCTTGGCTGGAGAGAGTATATAGGGGAGCAAGGGGATGTGCTTGCGCTGGATCATTTCGGGGCGTCCGCGCCGGCGGAGGTTTTGCTCGAAGAGTACGGTTTTACGGTCCGGCATGCGGCCGACCGATTTAAGACGCTGGCGGCAGCGGTGAAAAGGCAGGGTGGCGGATCATGGTGAACGAGACGTTTGTAGTGACGGAGGAGTCCGGCATCCATGCCCGCCCGGCATCGGTTCTGGTGCAGCACGCGAGCAAATTCAAATCGGACATCCGGCTGGAATACGACGGGAAGACCGTCAATCTGAAGTCCATCGTCGGCGTCATGTCGCTGGGTATTGAATATGGGCATCGCTTCACGATCACGAGCTCCGGGGAAGATGAAGAGGAAGCGATCGCCGCTTTGCGCGGAGTTATCATCCGGGAGGGGCTTGGCCAATGAGCGTGAAGATGGTGCGAGGCATTCCCGCTTCGCCGGGCATTGCGATAGCGAAGGCCTATGTGATGGAAAGCCATGAGCCGGTGATCGAGAAGGAAAGCGCGCTTGGCGCGGAAGCGGAATTGGAACGTCTGGAAGCCGCCGTAGCCCAAAGCAGCCGGGAGCTTGAGGAAATCCGTGAGCATACCGCCGCTGAACTTGGAGAGGAAGAAGCTAAAATATTTGAAGCGCATTTGCTTGTCCTTCAGGACCCGGAGCTGCTCGGCCCGGTCAGGGACAAGATCCGCAATGAAGCGGTGACGGCTGAATTCGCCCTGCGGGAAACGGCGCGGGAAATCGCCGCGGCGTTCGAAGCGCTGGGCACGGAATATCTGCGGGAACGTGCCGCGGACATCCGCGACGTAACGCGGCGGGTGCTGGCTGCCTTATCCGGCGAACCGTTCCAGGATCTCGGCGGGATCACGGAGGAGGTCATCATTGTCGCGCATGACCTGACGCCTTCCGATACGGCCCGGTTGAACCGGACTTTTGTGAAGGGATTCACGATCAGCGCCGGCAGCCGCACCTCTCATTCGGCGATCATGGCCCGATCCATGGGGATTCCGGCGATCGTCGGAAGCGCGGACGTGATGGAGTCTGTCCGGCACAACGATCTGTTGATCCTCGACGGCCATGAAGGCGTCCTGCTGGTGAATCCTTCGCGCGAGCTTGTCGCGGAGTATGAAGACAGACGGAGGGAAGAAGCGCAAAAGAAACGGGAATGGGCTTTGCTCGTCGGGCAGCCTACCGTCACCGGCGACGGGCAGCGGGTGCTGCTGGCCGGAAATATCGGCAGTCCAGCCGACGCCGCCGAGGTAATTGAATGCGGCGGCGAAGGCATCGGTCTGTTCCGTACGGAATTTCTGTATATGGGGCGCACCGACGCTCCGTCCGAAGAAGAGCAATTTTCGGCTTACCGCCAGGTGCTGGAGACGATGGCCGGAAAGCCGGTCATCGTGCGCACGATCGATATCGGCGGCGATAAGGAGGCGCCTTGTCTGAATCTGCCGCGGGAGGACAATCCGTTTCTCGGCTTCCGGGCGATCCGCCTGTGCCTAGATAGCGCGGGGGAGGAGCTGTTCCGTACCCAACTGCGGGCTCTGCTGCGGGCGAGCGTGTATGGCCGGCTGCACATCATGTTTCCGATGATCGCCGCTCTGGAGGAGCTGCGGCGGGCCAAGCAAATGCTGGCGGAAGAGAAAAGGAAGCTTCTTGCTGAAGGGGCAGAGGTTTCGGATAACGTCAGTGTCGGGATGATGGTCGAGATTCCGTCGGTTGCGGTGATGGCCGATCTTTTTGCGCCGGAAGTCGATTTTTTCAGCATTGGAACCAACGACCTGATCCAGTATACGATGGCGGCCGACCGGATGAACGGCCGGGTCTCGCATCTATACCAGCCGTTCAATCCGGCGGTGCTTAGGCTGATCGCGGGAGTGATTGACGCCGCGCACGCCCACGGCAAATGGGTGGGCATGTGCGGGGAAATGGCCGGAGACCGCCTGGCCGTTCCGCTGCTGCTCGGTTTGGGGCTGGACGAGTTCAGCATGAGCGCCGCGTCCATTCTTCCTGCCCGCAGTCTGATCCGCAGCCTGTCCAGGGCGGAGATGGCCGTTATGGCGCAGCAGGCCCTGCGGCTGGCCGATGCCCGGGAGGTCGCCGACTTCGTCCGGCGCTCCGTTAACGCAGCGGTCGTATCTCCTTGATATTGGCATCAGGAGGACATTTTGAGACGTTTTGTTTAGGCGCATCCGGTTTCTGAGTTTCTGATCCGTTTTGAGAAGCCCGTGTTCTTTCACGTTTTGGGAGAACCGGGTTCTTTTTTTACGTCCTTAGTTTGCGTGCTTGTGGCTTGGAACACAGTGGCCTTATTTTGTCTTTTGCCGTTTACCACTTGATTCCTGTTTTTTCGGCAAATAAAAGGCGCTTTTCTTGCTCCTTGTTATTGTTGTAGGAATTACGGAGGAATTATTCATAGTCCGGGGGTTCATTTTCGGCAGCGCATCCTTGCTTTTGACCGCCGGAGTTGATACAATTAATGTCTGGTAAACTGCCCCGTGGGGCTTCAGGAGGAGGATGAACATGGGTAAGAAAAGTGAAGGCAAGGTACTCGCGCAGAACAAAAAAGCTTCCCATGATTATTTCATCGAAGACACCTACGAAGCGGGCATGGTCTTGACGGGAACTGAAATCAAATCGATCCGCAATGGCCGAGTGAACATCGGGGATGCGTTTGCGACGATCCGCAACGGCGAGATTTTTATCCACAACATGCATATCAGCCCGTTCGAGCAAGGCAACCGGTTCAATCCGGCCGACCCGACGCGAACGCGCAAGCTGCTGATGCACAAAGCGCAAATCAACAAGCTGCTCGGCTTGTCCAAACAGGAAGGCTATACGATCGTGCCGCTGAAGATTTACATCCGCAACGGATACGCGAAGTTGCTCCTGGGTCTGGGCAAAGGGAAAAAGCAATACGACAAACGCGACGCCGCCGCCAAACGTGACGCACAGCGCGATATCCAGCGCGCGCTTCGCGAAAAGCAGAAGGTGGCAAGGTAAGTTCAGTTGCTCAGTTCCCTCTGTTTCCATCAAGTCCATAAACATGAGGCAGTTTAAACGTGTTATACTATGTATTGTAACAATGCGGTCGCTAATCCTTGGTCGGACAAGGAAAGTGACTGCAAAGCAGCACACCTTTGCCGGCTGCACCGATGATCCAAAACCTTTTTCATTCGGGGGCGTTTTTGGATTCGACGGGGGTAGATCGAGCATGGGTAGCGGGTAGTGGGGAGCGTCCGCTTTATCAACGCTAACGCCAAATTTAAACGGCAAAGCTAAACAACCAACTCTGGCTCTGGCCGCCTAATAACGGCCTCCAGGCTCCTACCTTCCATCGCCCATGTGGCAGGATAGGGGCTCAACCATTAGTGGGATACGCTGTCCAGTCTCCGCCTGGGGCTGGCTGAAGAAGACAATCAGGCTGATCCGGAAGGAAGCCGGTTACGGGGCGGCCTTCCGGGTGACATCAAAACCGTGACTACACCCGTAGAAGCCTGTGTGGCGTTGCCTTCGGACAGGGGTTCGACTCCCCTCGCCTCCATTGTTAAAAACCCTGTACGACGCGTACAGGGTGAGAGTTAAACCATATCTTTGCCGCCGCGGCAAACTTTTGCTTTAATGTTGCATATTTTTGTCTGTATGTGGACAAAAGTATGCTTTTGTTTTATAAACCATCTTTTCGCCAAAGTTAGGGTGGATCAATGTTGGATCATTTAACCTCAGTTGGAGAAAGAATAAAGTCGATCAGAAGACAACATCAATTGACCAAATTGAATTTGCCAAAAGATAAGAAATATCCCAAAGTACGCTCAGTGAGTTCGAATCTGGGAAAGTTACTTAACTGTGACGCCCAATTGCCGCTTTCAGCGACGGCAGAAATGTATCTCAAGAAGCATGAAATGGACGTAAAGATGAAAATGGCCTTGCCTTTACTTACAAACTTCGCAAGCTTGCAACTGAGCCATCCCAATTCAGATCCCTTCATGCAGACACCCATCATGTACGCACCATTTTTTCATTGTGGGATCGAGTACCTATCAAGGCAGACTTGCACTGTCTTGCGGTTTTCACACACCCTTCCGAGATCGTCAGCGCATTCCGCAATGGTTACTTGCTGGAAATCCAAGAAACGGTTCGCTGTTGTTTACGTGTACTAAACCATGGGAAAAGTTTTGGGAATATTTCCGGAAGGAAAAAGATGCAAACGGCGAATACCAAATCAGTCCCGGCACACGATGGCCATCCGGACACGCTCCGGTAAGCAGAAAGCTATCGATCGTGACGGACATCGTGGGGAAAGAACTAATCAATTCCTTATAATATTGGCCGTGTTCAATTAGGTGTTGAAGCGCAGGAAGCTGTTTTTGTTCAATTCCTTTATCAATCGCTTGCGACATTAAAGAATCAATCATCATAGGTCCCTTCAAACTGGTGTTGGACGTAGTACAGCCAGAAGCCGGCCAGACTGGAAAGCAGAAAGATCGGTCCCTGAACCAATAAAAACGCTTGCCAGCCGATTGTCCAACAAAGCAGCCCGGCGACAGCGGCGATTCCAAGATTGATGATGTAGGTATTAAGCCGTTCCTTCATCCGGGCTCCCTTCCGGTTAAACCGGTATTCAATGAGGAAAACGTAGGTGGGACCGAGCCCGAACATAATCAGGGGGTTTCTGTACATGCGGTAAGCCAGCCGCTTCAGCCGCGGCAACGCCAAATATTCCTCCACAGTCAACGTCCAAATGTCTCCCATGCCGCGCCGATCCAAGTTGCCGCTGGTCGCGTGATGGACCGAATGGCTGCGCCGCCACTGATGGTATGGACAGCAGGTTAATATTCCGGCAATCGTTCCTAATACCTCGTTGGCGGTGCGGTTGGCAAAGAAGGCGCCGTGGCAGCAGTCATGGAAGATGATGAAGATCCGGACCAACAAGCCGGCTGCCAGAACAGCCGGAATCAAGGCAAGCCAATAAGACACCGAAAGGCTCCAATAGGCAGCGTACCAGAGCACAAAGAAAGGTACAAAGGTATTCACGATTTGCCAAATGCTCCGTTTCAGGCTCGGTCTTTCGTAAGGTGCGATAATTTTGCGCCAGCTTTTCTTCACGTTGTGATCGATCGCCAAAACTCCTCTCGCTGATTCAATAACTGAAATCATCAAAGCGTGTGCGAAGCCGAAGGGGGGTAAGGGGAATTTGTCCAAATTAACAATGAGCTAGTAGGAAATTTAGGATTTAGGTCGAAATATAAGAAGTAAGGATGTTCGAGTTATCAACTGGAAAGATAATAAGTTTAATGTAGCATGGAGGCTTCCTTAGCCGATGACCTATCAGAAAGTGAACATTTCTTCAGAAGATGATATCTATTTTGCGTTAAGTACCGTTCGTCATTTTATGAAGCAGCTCCCTTTTTCCGAGGCAGATCAACAGAGAGTTTATGTGAGTGTTTCGGAGTTAACCCGAAACATTTTGGATCATGCTTGCGGCAAAGGGATTTTTTATTGTGAATTAATTGATCAGGGAATCCGTTTTACAGTGACCGATGAAGGGCCGGGAATTCCCAATATAAATGAAGTGTTAAATGGAAAGAAGGGATCGTCTTCCTGTGGACTAGGACTCGGATTATCCGGTGTGAAGAGATTAATGGATGAATTTCAGATTGAGACTTCGACGAGAGGGACGAAAATAGTTGCAACCAAGCGGACAGGAAAAAACTAAAAAAGCAACTCAAACGGACGATACATTAAGCCGTCTTGCTTCCATAGGTCAAATAGCGGCGGGAATCGCGCACGAAGTGAGAAATCCATTAACAGCAGTGAAGGGATTTCTACAATTACTGCAAAGGGAGGTTTCCCATAGTTATTTAGATTTTGCTTGCTCGGAATTGGAACAGGCAATCTCTACGTTACAAGATCTATTGCAGGTTTCTAAGCCCGACTTGGAAGATGAGTCCTGTATTGCGATTAATCTTTGTTCGGAATTAGAGTCTTTGCTTTATTTGTTTCAGGATCAAATCTATCGGGTTCAAATTGCAAAGAAATTTCGCAATAGTGATGAAATCATTTATGGGAAAAGAAATCAGTTAAAGAAAGCGTTTTTTAATCTCTTGAAAAATGCTTTTGAAGCCATTCCCAATCAAGGAACCATTACCATCGAGCATTACCGTGTGGGCGACATTATTTATGTTATCATTTCGGATACAGGTGTAGGGGTACCTAAAGAAAAGCTTCAACTGTTAGGTACCCCTTTCTTTACAACGAAGGATGAAGGCACGGGAATGGGGCTAACTCAGGTCTATTCGACCATCTACCAACATGGAGGTACAATCGATGTAAAAAGCAGAGAAGGAATCGGAACCACATTTACCATTCAATTTCAAACAAAAATGATCGAACAGATTGGAGCGATGGATTTGGATCTGCAATATGTAAAAGGTCAAAGCTTTAAAGAATATTTTTTGCTGAACCAGGATCGTTTTAATGAGTTGTTTACTTCGGAGACCCGAGATACGATTCAATTAGTTAAAGACTCCATGTATAAAATCAATGTGCATGAGATTTTTGAAAAAATGGCAAAGCTCTTGGTTGAAGATCGTCAGCATGAGCTGACGATGCTCGCCAAGGAACTCGGAAAGAATGGTGCACAGAACGACTTTCCCTTAGTCTTAAAGCTGGAATTGCTCCAGGCGTTTCGTAAATTATATTGGAATTTCTTGCATAACTATCATAAGCATGTCGAGCTTGACATGGAGGGTGTGTTTCAACTCGGAATCAAAACCAATTTTATGTTGGACCATTATATTTTCCATTATTTTTCGAGCTATATCGAGTACAAGGATGAATTGCTTCGTTCTCACCGCGAAACGATCGATGAATTGTCCGTCCCCATTATTCCTTTATCATCCTCGATGGCGGTGCTGCCCATTGTCGGAACATTGGATACCTATCGGGCGAAAAGAGTCCAGGAACGGACATTAAATCAGATCTCCAGCCTGAAAATCCAAAAAATTATTATCGATTTGTCCGGCGTTGCGTTTATGGATACGGCTGTGGTGGGACATTTGTTCCGAATTGTAGAGGGAATTGGCTTGCTCGGATGTAAAGCGATTATAACAGGTATTCGCCCGGAAATCGCGAACACCATGATCGAATTAGGGATCCTATTTACTGAAAAGGTTGACACCAAAGCAACTTTGCAACAAGCCTTGGAAGAATATCAATAAACCCGAGCTTGGGTCGTAAGCTATTTAAAAATAAGGATCGGATTAATAGTGTTTAATCATCTTCGATCACCTTTCATAAGGGATCCCCGTGCACGATTATTTGGCTTTGAATTGCGAATCTGCCAGGTAAGTATTCGGTATTTGCTGTCCGAAGGACCTCCATCTTCTCATTCAATAAATAGAGCTTGGTTTGGTCTTGTACAAGAACGGTCCGATCTTCACCAACCTGAAAGTCGGCTCTCTCTGACGAAAGTTGTTTTTTTCCTGCAAGTCCTTTGGCATTAAACTTATAAATTGTATTGCCGATCACTATCACAAATTCATCCTTATATCCATTTCCATCATAATAATTATCCCGCCATTGTGTACCAGTAAACTTTTTTGACCAAAGTAGGGCCCCATTCTTATTCTTTGCTAGAACAGTCGTCACGTTTTTCGCTTTATCAAAACCAGTGTAATATAGGGTACCGTCCGAAGATATTCCGCGAAAATCGTCTTTGCCAAAAGTAACGTCTGTTTTGAACTTGAAGTTTAGGTTGTCATCATAGAAGGAAACCCGTGCCTTGGTTTTTCCGAGACTCGAATAAGTGAATAGGTAGCCATTCTGGTAATCGTCAACGTATTCGTTCAACTGTTTCTTTTGCAGTAGTTTGCCAGTGGAATCAAAACGATAGATATTATACTTATAAGTGTTCAGCCGAATGTAGACGAGCAGAGTTTTGTTTTTTAGCATGAACATACCAGCAATTCCTTGACTAGAATCCTTCTCAGGGAAAGTTTTACTCCATAAAACTTTCCCTTCTTTGCTAGTTGCTTTTAAATGATAATTTTGATTTTTACCTCTATCTGTGTATATAGTATAAATTTCTCCTTTTTCGCCTATTTTAGCTGTTTTTCCCCAATCAACATATTGTTGACTATCTGATTTGAACGTGGTTTGAAGGGAGCCTTTAGTATCGTCCAAAATAGAAAAGTTGGTGTAATTATAATACTTTGAAGAGGAGGAAGAATCATCTTCAAACCAAGGACTACTATACTTCACATAGAGTTGTTTGCCGAATTTTTGCAAGGAGATAGAATTCATTTCATTATCAAAAGTGCAGCTCCAGAGAGGCGGAGGTAATTGATCGTATATCGGCATAAGCTGGAATGCTCGTCGAAAAGAAAAACAAGAGTGCTAAGACTGGATAAATTATTTTTTGCATTCAAAAACCACTCATTTCTCATAATAGGTAATATTGATAATACCATATAAATGTCGAATTTTAGTAGTATTTACAGCATTATATCCTTCACTCCATCCTAGGATTGAAATGCTACACTTAGTGTGGTTATTAATGCTGGACGCTACGATGGGGGAGGGAATATCCTGTGTTTGATATCAAAGGTTATGAAACGTTCGAAAAAATCGATCCGATCACCAAAGGCTGGTCGAGCGATAAAAAATACTATATTGAGACCGTAACCAACGAGAAATTGTTGCTGCGCATCGCTGATATTTCCCAGTACGACCACAAGAAACATGAATTTGAAGTCATGAAACGATTAGCCGAAAGCGGTGTGCCCATGTCGCGGCCTGTGGATTTTAGGGTATGCGACAACGGGCAAAGTGTCTATACCCTCTTGACTTGGTGTGACGGCGAAGATGCGCAGATGGTATTGCCGAAGATGACGGACACGATGCAATACCACCTTGGCGTGACAGCCGGGCAAATCTTGAGGATAATTCACAATGTTCCCGCCCCAGTTGATCAAGAACCATGGGATTCCTTTTTTAATCGAAAAGTAGACCGAAAAATAAAGCAATATCAAGACTGCGGCGTCAAAATGGATGGCGACGAGCTGATCATGGCTTATATTGAAGCGAATCGGCAGTACCTCGCCCGGCGGCCGCAGTGCTTTCAGCACGGCGATTATCATGTGGGCAATATGATCATCTCGCCAGAAGGGGAGCTGTGGATCATCGATTTTAATCGCAGTGATTACGGCGATCCTTGGGAAGAGTTTAATCGCATTGTGTGGAGTGCTAAGGTGAGTCCGCATTTTGCTACGGGGCAGATTCATGGCTATTTTCATGGAAATCCCCCGGACCAATTCTTTAAGTTATTAACTTTCTATATTAGCAGCAATGCGTTGTCTTCGATTCCTTGGGCCATCCCTTTTGGTGAAGAGGAAGTCGCTGTTATGCAGCAACAGGCCCGAGATGTTCTTGCCTGGTTTGATGGGATGAAGAATCCGGTGCCTGCATGGTACTTGTCAGATTTTTATATCCAGTATATCGATGGAATCCCGTACAAGTTGAAGTCTCCCTATGACTTCTCGTTTCTGAAAGAGTACGGAGAGGTCTTTAAGGTGTACGACGATCAAGATTCGGGCAACATCTGCTTTGGTGTAAAAATCAAGGATCAGAAGGTTTTTATCAAATTTGCCGGAGCCCCCACCGCACGATACACTGGCCAACCAGAGGAGGCCGTGGCCAGGCTGAAAGCTGCGGTTCCGATTTATCAGGATTTGGCGCACCCTCATTTGATCCGATTGATTCAAGCGGAAGAAGTGGGCGGAGGATTTGCGGCGATTTTTGAATGGACAGACGGCGAATGCTGGGGGAGAATGTACCCGCGGTCCAGAGAGAAATTTATGCAGCTGCCCGAACCTGCCAAGCTTGAAGTGTTTAACGATATATTGGATTTTCACATTCATATTGCTGGGCGTGGATATGTGGCCATTGATTTTTATGATGGCTGTGTCTTGTATGACTTTGCTGCAAACAAGACAATCCTATGCGATATTGATTTATACGCCAAAAGCCCCTACATCAACACGATGGGCAGAATGTGGGGCTCCTCACGCTTCATGTCTCCAGAAGAGTTTACGCTTGGTGCAGTCATCGATGAGGTATCGAATGTGTACGTGATGGGGGCTGCGGCGTTTGCACTCTTTGGTGGGGAGACCGACCGATCGATTGAAAAATGGCGATTGAATGATGAATGTTATGAGGTGGCGTTAAGAGCCGTTAGCGAGGATCGGAGCAAGCGTCAGCAATCCCTTTTGGAGTTGAAACGGGAGTGGGATGCGGCGCGCTTGAAGTGAACTGAACTATGCTAAAATCAACGACCATGTGAGGTTGTTGATTTTTTTGTTGGTTAGGATGATTCGGGTGAGAACAGCTGACAGGGGGATACTCGACGAACTTAGGCTGATGTATAATGATTCCATCGAAAATCTGTATAGTAGAGGTGATAGAAATGAGCGAGGAGATTTCCATCTTGCCGATTCAATCCTTCTACTCGCTCGATGATTGTACCGTTGCGGCGACGGTGCTCCACAAAGAGCCTTTGATCATGAGATTCGAACGGCTGCTGACGGACGACGAATGCCGGCAGTTGATTGAAGCAGCCGCTCCCCGACTACGAGAATCCAAACTCGTGAACAAGGTGGTCAGCCAAATCCGCACGAGCCGCGGGATGTTCTTCGAAGAAGAGGAAAACCCCTTCATCCATCGCATCGAAAAGCGAATCTCCGCCTTAATGAACGTGCCGATCGAACATGCCGAAGGCTTGCAAGTCCTCCACTACGGCCCTGGCCAAGAATACCAAGCGCACTATGACTTTTTCGGTCCGAACAGCCCTTCCGCAAGCAACAATCGGATCAGCACGCTGATCATCTACTTGAACGATGTGGAGGCAGGGGGAGAGACCGTCTTTCCCTTATTGGATCTAGAGGTCAAACCCGAGCGCGGGTCCGCCCTGTACTTCGAATACTTCTATCGTCAACAAGAACTCAACAACTTGACCCTGCACAGCAGCGTTCCTGTGGTTCGCGGTGAGAAGTGGGTTGCAACCCAGTGGATGCGGAGGCAGCGTGTGAGGGAGTTTGGGGTTATTTCGAGTTGATCTTGAATCGCACTTTGTGATTATCGTATGGATTCAGATGACGGGCTATATAGAAAAAATGTCCAACGTCTCTTAGAGTCTACTGATATGTAGTTCATTGAATATCTGCAAGGCGTCTTTGAACCCTTGCAGATATATTTTTACTTTTAAGATTTCTTGTAATGCGAATTGAGCATCTTCATAAAGAAATAAAGTTTGTTTGAGATTGTCAGGAAGTGCTTCTCGTAGTGTCATGATATATTGTTCTGATTCACACGATATTTGCTTGTAATCAGAGTTGTTGGTCTTAAGTTCATTGTATAAAGACTCTAATCGGTTACGAATAAGCGGATCAATTAAAACCTCTAAAGAATTGATCATGAATCACACCTCCCGGGGATTTAATTTTGCAAATAAAAATTCGACCTCACAAACATTATTTTAACATATCAAATATTTCGGTCAAGCGAACATAAATATAACTTTGTTTATGCAAAGATTGTTCAATATAATTAAAGAAAAATTCAACTTCTTTGCGAGGGGTTTGGCAATGATAAGCTATAAGCCATTTCAAAAATTACTTATAGATCGAGAGATCAAGAAACACGAGTTAATTAAAATGACGGGAATATCTTCTGCTACGATGGCAAAGTTGAACACAAATGAATATGTCTCTCTAGAAATCATTGATAAGCTTTGTTCAGCTTTAAATTGTCAGCCTGGTGATTTGTTGGAGCATATTCCTGACAAGAAATAAAAGAATGATCAGTTATTTAGAAGCATCCCCAGGTAACAAGACCGGCTTAAAAGCATGTAAGGCTCTGGTCTACGAGTGGTGGAGTCCTAAAATTGTTGCGCAAAGAATCACTTAGGACCATAAAGCTGTAAAAAGCGAGTTCCAGGATATCCTGGACTCGCTTTTTTTGTGTGCGCCCAGCATGGGCATCGTCTTTAGGGTGAAAGTCCCAAACAGGGGCTGGCGAGCGCCTACCGTTAACCAATGATAATGGTGTCTGTCGTGAGGCGGAATCTGAAGGAAGCCGGAGGCAAAAGCACGGGCCAAGGTAAACGAACTGGATTTGAGGAAGGATAAGTCGGATGAGTGGTCACTGCACAACGAAATCCAAAGCCGCCAAGGGCTTGTCCTGTAGACTCCAGTGGTCGCGGTCAGAAAGAGGGGGCCCTTATCTGGGAAGGCCAGCGGGATAAAAAGCGAAGAAACTTCGTAACCATAATCGAGAGGTTGTGCTAAACCCGAAGGAGTCAGCAGAGACCATAGTACGCAAGTAATGGGACGCCGATAAGCAGAAGGGCCGAACCGAAAGGAGAGAGTAACCCGATTGAGTTCGCATGAAGGGCATAGAGACAGCCGAATATTTCAAAAGGGAGCTGCCAACAAAGAGAAGGGAAGCCGCCAGGAGAGTTGAGAGCGCCGAATTCTTCACCGGAGCAAGTCGCCCTTTTCCTCTCGCAAAGCAAGTAACGACTTGTTGGAGCAAATGCTCGAAGGAGGAAACCTACGACTCGCCAATAAGCGGGTCGTCCAAATCGGAGGAGCTCCCGGTGACAGAGTAACGGTAGCAGAGCTACAGGCTTACCTAAACACTCACTGGGGAACGGTGAAAAATGAACTTCTAACGGGAATGTATAAACCGTTGCCCGTCAGGCGGATGGAAATCCCCAAACTCGGAGGCGGAGTAAGGCAACTCGGAACCCCAACCGTGATGAACTGCTTCCCCAGCCCTTCTGCAAGTGATGACTCCAATCTTCGATGTTCACTTCTCCTGGTACAGCTACGAGTAGAGAGCACACGATGCTGTAAAACAAGCCCAGCAATATATCCAAAGCAACCTGCGATGGGGCGTGGATATGGATTTAGAAAAGTTCTTTGATCGGGTAAACCGCGATTCGGGCACTCGGAGTGTCAGAATAGGCCTGCCATGTCATGGCCAATACCTGGCGCGGTGCGTGAGAAATGTCACGAACACAAATAGCGCCCTTCCGACTTCCTACTGGGAAGTGAAAGGGCTGAAGACTTTACTTTATCGTTATCTAGAGCCTTGTTTAATCTTTTGGAAGCACCCGCATTTACGGTGGTGTCTGAGGACGGGGGGTAGCCGCCCCTCCTACTCGATCGGTATCCTTGCGGGCTCGAAATGCGATGAAGACTACGAAGAGTCCGAAGAGTCGTAGCATGCACTCAATTCTACCGTAAAGTTGGCAACGTCGAATGAAATCATTAACAATTTGAATTAGGAAATGAAATTTCATTGCAGTACTTGAATAAGTGTGTCTATCAGAACATCAATTCGGATAGTTGAGAGATTTAATTGAAAGATGAACGGCATTAGTTCTCCACTTGTTTGCTATAATCCAGGTGATTATCTAGTACTTAAGACACAAAAATTAGATAATATAGGCAGGAATGGTGTGAAGATATGTAGAATATTAGACTTTAGTGATGGATTGTGTCGCTTCAGTATACGCTATTGTACACTTGGACATAGACTGTATGCTAGGAAGCAAATTTGATAGGGGAAATGACAATGAGTGTAAATACCTTAGTGGATAAACTGAAAAGTTACTCAGATGAATATTGGGATTTTACAGGTTATAGAGATAGAAAGGCCTTAATTAAATATCCCGCAATGATGGTGGCACCAATGCAAGAGCAACTGTTACAAGATATTCTGGAGTTCGATACCAATATCAGAAATATTCTCGATCCTTTCGTCGGATCGGGTACAGTACTAGCTGCGGGAGCGAAGCATAATTTAACTACATATGGAATTGATATTAATCCTTTAGCAATATTAATTACACGAGTAAGACTAGAAGGTATTCCACCAATAAAAATCAGAGAGAGTATTGCTCAATTAAAAAGCCATCTCTCTCTATTTTTAGGGAACATAGAGATGCATTACTTCAATAATATTGACAAATGGTTCAGGAGTGATGTCATCGCTGATTTAAGCACAATAAGAAAAGCTATTGTCCAAGAAAAGGATATCAATATACGAAGGTTTTTTTGGGTTTGTTTTGCAGACACTGTACGAAAATACAGCAATACTCGTTCGACTACCTTTAAACTGCATGTTAAAGAAGAAACTAAGATTAAATCAATGAAAAATGATTGTATAGAGTATTTTGTCAATAAGATATCTACGTTATACAGTGATTACGTAAACGATCAAGAGACTATAATTACTAACCTTTATACAGGCAATGCGACAGACATCTTAAGAAACTTCGAGAGTAATAGTATTGACCTGATTTGTACATCTCCCCCATATGGAGATAATCATACAACTGTAACATACGGACAGTATTCGATTCTACCGCTCTTATGGATTGATGTAAATGACCTGGACTCATTTGATATGTCAATGCTCGATAAGTTCACTGCAATTGATAGAATGAGCCTAGGTGGGCATTACAACTTAAATAATTTTTCTGTTGAAATTGACTTTGAAGACTTGATTTCCAACTTGAGTTTGGAAAAGGCGAAAAAGGTGAAGTTCTTTATTAATGATTATTGTAAGGTATTTGTAGAATTAGCGAGAGTCCTAAAAAAAGATAAGAAACTCGTGTTAACTCTAGGTAATAGACGAGTTGACAATAAGGAATTTCCTTTTGATGTTTTGAATGATAGGCTAGCTGAAAAATATGGATTAGTGGAAGAAGCGGTCTTAACAAGAAATATCCAAGGTAAGAGAATGCCCATTAGAGTATCAAATATTCCCAATCATGGTGCTGTAAAATCAATGAGTAAAGAGTACGTTAAAATATATAGAAAAGTGTTAGAAGGGAGAAGTGAATGAATGAGTGTGGTGAAAGAAACTCTTCAGATTGATGCTTCAGCCATTGCCGACATTTTGGGGACTGTTGGTAGTCCACTAATCGTTGTGTCCGAGCTAATCAAGAATGCTATAGATGCTTCAGCCAATACTATTAGACTTACATATGATAGAGATGCAAGGTCCATTGCTGTTTTCGACGATGGGCATGGATTTACACTTGATGATATCCAGCAACTTTCAAGACCTGGTTTCTCCCGCAAAAAGGTGAATGGCAACTTAACCAATGCTAAAGGTTTATTTTATACTGGGAGCAAAGGCTTAGGATTGTTGTCAGTCTTTTCCCTCTGCGAAAGCATAACTATACAAACCACTAGTGACAATGATGGTGAGTATTTAATTAATTGGTATAAAGATTCAGGAAGTTATTCTTATGAGAAAGTTATTAATGCTGAATTACATAAAGGAACAAGAATTACGCTGAACAATGTTCCTCAACAAGTATTGGCGCTACTTACTTCACAGGCAGAAATAAAAAAGCTGCGCCATATCTCTACTTATTTGTATAAAAACAAAGTAATTGATTTTCCCGAAATAACTCTTGAAATTGATGGTAGTCCTCCCGCTTCATTGCTTTTTACCACTGAGTTTAATGATATGCTATTTGATGTAGTATTTAGTTATGACAAAGAATCGGAGACGTTGAATTTCCAATGTATTTCGAAAGATGGAGATATAAATGATTCTGTAGTCACTATAACTTCCTTTGATACCTTGAGCATAGAATCAATATTGGACAAGTATTATAGTATTATTGAGACAATAAAGACTCGAACGAATGATAATATTAGTTTTAAAGATCTTGAAAATGTTGAAGGAGTACCCTCCTTTGAGGGACGGTTATTGGTATATGAGAAAAAAACTGCAGGTGGTATGCTTAAGGATCATGGTGCTGGGGTAAATATTTATGTTAATGATTTCGCTATGTATAACTACTTGTCGGAGGAACTTGACTGGCTAGGGTTAGCGGATTTCTCACAACGTAAAAAGGTAACGCGGCTTAAGCCTCATAATGTTTTTGGATTTGTAAATTTGCCATATTTTGATGAATCGAAAGAACAGCTAAAAATATCTAATGAAAGAGCAGATTTTATTCAAGATACAGTATTTGTAAAGTTGATGTATTTGATTAAAGGTGTAATCATGTTCATGATTTTAAATATTGATGTAGCTAAGAATAACCCCAAATATAAGAGACGGGCCTCTTCATCAACAACATCTAATTCTAGTAGTGATAGTAATTCAGGTGCGAATAACCAGTTGGGGACGAACGTTGAGGTAAATAACGGTGAGGACAGAAACTCAGAGAGTCATTTGCAACTTGAGGAACCTGACGAAAACAATAACTCTAAAGAAGGTAAACAATCAAACAAAGAGTTTGACGATAGCGCTAATAAAGATGACACACATGAAAACACTAGTAATAAAGATGTAGAGGACGATCAAGAAGATAGCTATGAACCTGAAACTGTTTTTAAACCTCAGCATAAGAAACGTAACAATCTGACTTTTACTTCTTCAGAAGGTCAATTGTTTGATTCATTGAAAAATACTGATGATTTGGGCAATAAAATATATCAAACTGTATGTGAACTAAGTAAGCTTAACGTTTTATTCTATCCCTATGCGACGGTTTGCTTGTATCGGACATTATTAGAGTCTGCAACTCAGTACGCTTCAAAAAAACTTGGATTACAGTACCAGGAAACAGCCCTTCCATCTTCAATCACCAATGTGTTGAACAAGTGGGGGGCCACACCAAATACTTCAAAGGAATTTAAATCTAACGTTGGTCTTTGGAGAGATCTTATTAATAAGAGGAGTCTATTAGACAAATTAAATTTATACATTCATAATGTTACTCCAGTAGATGTTGATTTAATTTTGGACACATGGAAGTCAATGAAGGGCTATATTCGTGAATGCATTAAGTAGCATCCGAAATTTGTATGCTTTTAGTTTCATATTTCTAAACTTCTTAAAGAATAACAACAATACAGCGGGAGATTTACCGGATTGAGGAGTTCTTGTAATTGGAGAACCTTAGTTCTGCGATCTAATTGTCTAAACTTCCTCTATGTAGATAAGAAAAGTGCTTCAATCAAGTAAACATGCAGCAAACTTGTTTTTTGGGAGGCTTCACTAATGGCCTCTTATCCTTTTTTTTGAAACGAATAATCGTTTGAAAAAATTCAGGCCGAATTTGTGGGTAGTGTATTAAGAGAATTTTCAGCAACTGAAAAATCTATCTATGACTATAAGTTACAAGAATTCTTAACATTTATCTTCTTATATTAGACAATACGAGAAGGTACAAGTAACACAAAATAAAAGGAAATCACGAATAGAATTACCGCATATCGTTTTACTTTGTCTACAAGAAAACCGAGCCGTTAATTGGCTCTAGCCAGGAATAGATGCTCAAGAAAATCTATGAATTATTAACCTTACGCCACTAACGGTCCTACTGTGTAATATTGATGGATCTCGTCTGCAATTAGAGATAAGTGATAATCGTATAGTGAAAGAATATGTAAATATCACCGTTATCGTCCCGTAAGTTGTAATTGACGTAATAAGGTGATTATTGCTAGTTGGAAATTAAGTTAGAAGGAGAGCTCTATAGCCTTATCTTTGTCTAAGAGGCTAGCGATGGATTTGCATAAATTCACTATTTCATGTAACTGATAATCAGGCTGACACAGAAAAAACGTTTCCTTCTAAGAGATTGTCCTTTAGTAGTCTGAGTACTACTTTTGACAATCTCATTTTATAAATTCTTACAACTTAGGATATAGTATTGAAATAACATTAAGTTGAAAATTATAGTAACACTAACCATCAGAAACGAGGGTCAACATGCTCACTCAAGTTAGAAGCTGGACACATGATGATGCAGTTCCCAATCTCATCGGTAGAAAAAAAGTGGACTGGTCTATTTTTGAATATGGGTCGACGATACCAAATGAGTTTGTGAAATTCTTCAATGAAGCCAACGGTGGAGAATCGGTTGAAGTCGGCAAAGGAAAACAGCTCATCCTTATTTATAATGGACTCAATTATCAGGCCTCTTTAAGAAATGTTGATCAAGTAAGTGCAGGAAGAGCTACTTTTCAAATACGTTACCACTCTCCCGAGATTAAAGAGCTTATGAAATCTGTTTTCAAAACTTCCTATGACTATATCCTATCGCAAAAACCTCAGGATCATGGTAGCAAAAAGCAAGTACTAGTTCCAGAAGAATTAGCGGAATACATCGAGTTTTACTCCACAGGTGAACCATTCAAGTATGAGATGAAACTGATCCCCTCCACGAGCCCCAAATCCCCTAACATTTGGTGGGTCAATCAAGGTTCAACTCTTAATGCAGAAAGGGAAGAAGGGATACTGTGGGCACCTTTGTCTGGCAAAGGAGGCCGCTCGCAATATCATTGGGATACGATGGATGAAGTGCGAAAAGGGGATATCATCTTACATTACGCGAATGGATCATTGCGCTTTGTAAGTAAGGCGATTGAAGACCCTGTACATGCTCCAAAGCCATCCTCAATGGCAGGATCAAATTGGGAGGAGGAAGGGAGACTTATTCGGGTGGAGTATTTCTCACTTGAGCCGAATATTCCATTGAATAATTTTTCTCAAGAAATACTGAAGTTGAATATTAATCAGGGACCAATCCATTCAGGTGGTGGGGTAAAGCAAGGTTATCTATTCCGGTTCACTATCCCGGGGTTGAAAGTCATCCAGGATCAATCACCTCAAGTAAAATGGCCAGATTTTACGTTTATAAAGGAAGATTACAATATGGATGAGGTAGTAAAAAGTCCAGCTCTCATTGAGGATAGAGATGTAGTGGAAGTTCTAAGAAAGATCAAAGCGTATATTAGCCAGAAGGGTTTTAGTTACCCGATGCACCTCATCGAGAACTTCTACCTCTCCCTCAAAACCAAACCTTTCGTCATCCTTGCAGGCGTATCGGGAACCGGGAAAACCAAGCTGATTAAGCTCTTTGCGGAGGCGTTGGGAGCGACTTCGGAGAATGGACAGTTTACGCTAATTCCGGTCCGGCCGGATTGGAGTGATCCGTCGGATTTGATTGGCTACAGTGACTTGTCCGGCAAGTTTCGTCCAGGGCGTGTTACTGAGGTGTTGTTAGAGGCCTCCCGTAACCCGAGCAAACCTTATTTCATCTGCCTGGATGAGATGAACTTAGCTCGAGTAGAGCACTATTTCAGTGATATGCTCAGCATTTTGGAGACTCAGGAATGGCGCGACGGACGTATTGCTACCGCTCCAATCATTCACAGCAGCTCGTTCGTGCAGGATGAGGATCAAGAAGTGTATGGCAATCTGTCGATTCCGGAGAATGTGTACTTGATCGGAACGGTCAATATGGACGAGACGACGCATCCTTTCAGTAAAAAGGTGCTCGACCGGGCAAATACCATCGAGTTTAATGATATCTTTTTAGATCAGTTTCCTGACGAGGAGTTAGGGGCGGGGCCACGTCCAGAGGCAACACCTAATCGGTTCCTAAGAAGTGATTATCTGCAGCTAGTAGATGCCTATAATGCGGATTCCAAAGATCTGATTAGTAGTACGACCGAAAAGCTAATGAAGATCAACAGCATTTTGGAGGAGATCCATGCGCATGTTGGTTTTCGCATTCGGGATGCGGTGTGCTTCTATATGCTCTATAATCAACGGTTTGGATTGCTGGCCGAGGATGAGGCGTTTGATCACCAGTTGCTCCAGAAAATACTTCCTCGCATTCAAGGCAGCAGCGCTTCGATCCGGAGAGTTCTTCTGAACTTGATGCGGGAGTGTGTGGATTCTTCTTTTACCGTCAATGAGTATTTGGAGGACACGACCTCATTGTTCGAGGGCGATAAGCTCAAACCCCTACTCGATCGGGCCAAGTATCTGCGTAGTGCAAGGAAAATCGCTTCGATGTTACGGAGGCTAGAAGAAGATGGATTCACCTCTTACTGGTTATCGTAATGCGCCAATAGAGTTACTACGCATAGAGACGAATCTGTTTGATTTGTATATCAAAGGGAAGCCATTTCATCCGACCGTCGAAACGATGCAGCTTCATCGGCAAGAAGGGGATGTGTGGGTGGATGCCCATTTCCAAATCGATGTCCCATCTCCGAAAGTGGAGATGACTTCGATTGAGGTCTTTTCTCATCAGACGATGGATCTTCAGACTTGGAATCCGGGCGATCCGGCAGAGCCTCTGTTTTTTGAAACACAACCTTATGAATTCGTGGTGGAGAAGAAGCAGGAGGATCTACCAATCGTATTTTTCCATGAAAATCTTCACTTACGTCAAGCTGTGAAACCAATAGGGAGTCGTGGCCGGATCTTGTCCGGGGTACTTAACTTTCAAAATGAGGTTGGCCTGTCGGAGTTGGAGCTTCGCTTGCATGGCGAAGTGATCTTTAAGCTGCAGCTTGAAGTGTTTCCGTCCAAAATGGACTACAAACGCGATTACGAAGTGATTTTGCGAGAGGTGAATGAGCAGATTTATAATCTGTCTTTTGACTTTCTGCGTAAGACGTTTCATCTTACCGGGTTAAGGGAGACACGACATCAGAGTGTGACGGAGTTTTTTACGATATTACAGCAGGTTTTTGGGCAGTTGACCCAAGGTGTCGACCGCATCAAAAACGCTCCCCACTACAAAATGCGCCGTGAACCTCATCTTGTGGAAGCATCGAAGGCGAAGCGGGTAGGGAAGGAGAATATCGCTTTTTTGCGCAAACGGCCAGAGCTGTGTGTTCCTGGGCAGGAGCTACCTACGCATGTGCTTGAGACCCGGCGGTATAGGGACTTCGATACGGCAGAAAATCGATTCATCCGCTGGGCGTTACTGCGCATCACTTCGAAATTGAAAGAGCTACGGTCCCACGCAGCAAGGAGAGAAAACACGGACCCTGTATTGCTGAAGAAAACCGACGTGATGAGTTCGCAGTTACAGCGGCTGTTGAGGCAGGATTTTTTGCAAGTCGGGGATATGAAGCAGGTTTCGCTATCCCTGGTCCTACAGATGGCTCCGGGGTATCGGGAGGTCTATCGGATTTATCTCTTGCTGATGAAGGGGCTTTCGATCCAAGGCGATCTATTCCGGTTGTCGATGAAGGACCTGGCGCAATTGTACGAGTACTGGTGTTTCCTGAAAATCCATGATTTGATGCGGCGAAAATATGAGCTGGTAAGCCAGGATCTGATTAAGGTGAACCGGAGCGGTCTATTTGTGACGTTGAACCAGGGACGGAAGGCGAAGATGGTGTATCGGAATCCGCGAAATGGAGAGGTGTTTACCCTCTACTATAATTCTCTGCCACCGGGAGACAGCCACACTACGTTGGCACAGAAACCGGATAATGTGCTGACATTAAAAAAGAATGACGCGGCGATTGAGTATAAGTATATTTTTGATGCCAAATATCGCTTGAATTCAGCCTATGAGGGGACGCCTTACTGGAAGAAGTACAAGCAGCCAGGTCCTGAAGAGGAAGACATCAACATAATGCACCGCTATCGGGATGCGATTGTGTACCAGGATCAACGGAACGGTGATTACGAGCGGAGTATGTTTGGAGCGTATGTGCTTTTTCCGTATCCGGATGAGGTGAAGTTTAAGGAGCATCCTTTTTACAAAAGCATTCAGCTCGTCAACATCGGGGCGATCCCGTTTCTGCCGAACACAACCGGTCTGATGGAACAACTGCTGGATGAGATCATTCAAGACAGCCCGGAGAAAGCCTATGAACGTTCCACTCGCCCCAGCGGGACGAAGGAATATTACTACAATAAGTTTGCGGGCAAAAATGTCCTGGTGGGTTCTCTCAGGGAGCCTTCCCAGCTGGAAATGGCGCTGAAGCTCCGTTTTTACCATATGCCGTTGAAAAATATCGTCGACCACAAGCTGCTGACTCAAATCGAATACATCGCGATGTGCCAATCTCGCAAGAAGTTCCAAGGTCCCGGGAATACGGGGATTCATTGGTTTGGTCGCGTTCTGGATTGGAAGGTGGTCCGGAGACGGGAAATTACGGAACGGCCGGCTCGGCCCGGGACGGAAGAGGAGCTGTATGTTAAGTTTACGATCGAACGGTGGGAGCGGCGGGACAAGCCCATTGCGCTAGGTGGACAAGGGATATATACCTGCCTGTACACAAGCAAGTACATGTTTGATCGAGCCAGTGAAATTGCGGAATTGAAGCTGGAGAATGAGGAAGACCTACGGAAATGGCGTGAAGCACGTCGACTTGGCAAGGTGAAAGTGCAACTGGATCACACCGATGTGGATTTAGCAGAGAAAGTGGTGGGGATTCGGATTGAGGAATCCTAGGAGCACTTCTGAAAAAAGTTAGTTTGATGCAATGAAACCCGCTCAACGAGCGGGTTTTTGCTTTCAAGGTTATATGATTGAATTTACATGAATTAATCGTTTGTAGAATCGATAAACTTTACATTCTTAAGGGCATATTCCAATGCCATGTTAATGATTTCGTTCCGAGAACGATTGCTCTTTCGGGCAAGTTCATCTAATTGTTCTTGAAGGATTTTTTCAATGCGAATGGACATCGTTACAGTCTTGTCTTCCCTTGGAGTTATGATGAACTCATCATTGCTCACACGAATCACCTCACATATCAGTATAGATAGAAAGTGAGGGATTATAACATAACACAAAAAGTGTTAATTTATGAATACAAATTGCAATGTAATAACATTACATATATAATTACAAATATAATGAACTGACTGAAAATGTGAAAAAGACTACCTTGTTGCACTCATACTCTATAGAAGCACACGGTTTTTTTGATCCCGGGGCGGTATATCATGTAGGAGGGCATCATTTATGGAAATTATATTAGAATCAATTCCAGGTGGAGCCTTATTCTTTGATGAATACATAAACGATTGGTTTAAAGTGAAATTTTATCTGGAAGACCAAAAAATCGTTAGTCCCATTTATGCTTATGGTCCAAATTCAGAAGGTAAGGAATTCAAAACTGAACTATATTTCAGCAGTTTGCTACCCTATGTAGATGATGTTAGGATTAAAAGAATTCTATTAGAGAATTTGATATCGGATGCAAGATTCGAATTGAATTTCTATGAACAGGAACTAAACACAGCTACTCCCGAAGAACTCGCGAAAATATGGGAACCACGCGATAAGAGTAAATGGTGGACATTGTTATATCTAACAAAAAGGGAAGTTCTACATTACAGTAAGTACGATGCACAAAGAAAACTTCATAAGTACGAGAAAATGCTAAATGAATTGTCAAATGACTTTTAGTTTTTACGCGTATTGAATGGTTCCTTGGTACTTTTTAACACATCATAAAACCCATTGACATATAGGACAGGGGGACGACTCCCCTCGCCTCCACCATGTAAATCCACTACCGCATAAGTTGGAGGATTTTTCTATTTCCGACGGCGGCAAATGGCCGATTTGCCCTGTATGTCTACAATCCCCTCGAACCTCCTTAGGCGAACGCACATATATGCATTACGGATTGAGCATGATTTAAAAAATCAAATCCACAACCTTAAGCGGTTGTGGATTTTCATTATACTCAGTTCATGACATTGAACAATATAGGAAGCAAGACCAATTGATTGATGACATGCGTGGCGATATGTCCGAGCATGGCGTAGGCTAATCCGTGTTTCCAATATAAATAGCCAAATCCGATGCCCGGCAAGAAGTTAAGCAATAACGTCCGGATTACGGTAACGGTGCTTAACCCCAACATTTGTGCAGTCGCAGGAAGATGCCCTGCGGCAAAGATCAATGCGGCCATGACCATCCCCGCGATATAAATGCCATTGCGATCTGTAGTTTTCGTAAGCTTGCTGGCCAGCCATATGATGATCGACATGAGTCCGAATCTGAGCAGAAGCTCCTCAATGATTCCCCCGTACAATACGCTTCCCAGAAAATAAAGCCAGGAAAATTCAAATCTCTCCGCCAGTCCCAAACTTTCGGCAAAAACCAGCTTTTCTGCAATGGCAATAAAACTGGCTGACAATAGTCCGATGCTCACCGCTGCAACAATGCTTTTCCTGCTCCAAACAAACGGTTTGTTCAAATGTACTTTTGGAGAAGCCCATACTCCTGCGATTGTAGCAAGACTCGCCAACGCTGCAGTTTGAAGCATAGCGATCAGGATAATCACTTGCTTCGACCCGAGCTGAGCCGCTACTTGACTTTCCAGTTCAGGCGTTAAGGTCATCGCTTGCTGCGCTCCTAACAAAGCGCCTGAGATCAAGCCTAGCACCATAACGGCCATCACTTTTTTCGCAGATACCATCTTCTTTATCTTGGTCATCGCTCGTTTTCCTTCCCAATTGTGGATTTCACTGCATCGCTGATGGCAGCATCGTCACGAAGGCCGACATCGCGCAAGTAGATCGAGCCGTTGGCGGATTGATCAAACACGAAACGGATTCGGCTGATCCGCTCCGGCTGGAACGACGGATTGACGTGGCGAAAGTCGGATAGCCGGAAAGCGAAGTTTTGAAAGACCGGCTCCTTGGTCGGCATCAGCGATGTAAACGGCCATTTTACGATACCGCCTTCGAACATCGGCAGCAGACCGCCCGCTGCACTCAGTGGCATGGAAGCCGTGTTGCCGCTTGTATCCTCGACCTCGATGGTCAGATCAACAAGCTCTTCCTGCGTACCCGACCGATCAGCCATGGAGAAGACGAGGGTGCCATTCGGCGGGACGGCAAGCCCGGTGTCGGGCAGGACGATCGTATAGGAAGGGATCCCGTCGACCTTGCCGCGGTCCCAACCGAGGCGAACGGCGCTGAACGGACCGGGGGCGAATTTCATCTCGACCTGTTCTTCTTTCCATTCCGTCAGCCGCTCTCCAATCAGTTGACCGCCGGGCAACGTGGTTGTGGAAAGATCGATATCCTCGTCGAAGGTGCTGATAAGCGTCGTCCGGGCGTCCAAATAATCGTTGATATACATCGTATCCGGCAGCCATTCTCTTGCGTGGCCGAGGTCTTGGAAAATGGCGCGGTATTCGGTCCTCCCGTACAAGGTTGCATCGAGGAAGGACGAGATAAGCACCTTCGCCGCTTGCAGCTGCTCCTCCTGCGGGATCAGCTGGGCCCGGTTATACAGCAGGTTGCCGAGTCCCGGTGCATCGCTTCGCCCCCACACCGTATTGAATTGCCCGTGATTGGCCCCGTAGATATAGACCGACGCTTTGAAATTATCACTGCCAGGTGTGAAGCCGACCCGGTTATACTGGCTTGCTCCGGCGAAGGAACTGACGTCCATGTCGTGGGCGCCTTGAAGGGCGAGGTAGTTCAGATCGATCAGCTCTGTCGGCCGGCTTGCCGGCTCGTACTGGCCGTCTGTACCTGCCAGCGAGATGACGGAACGGATGCCAAAGCCGTAATTGAACTTGATGTTGCCGTCCTCCGGCGGTGACTGCAACTGGTTGTACGCGGCCGCCACCGTTACCGCCTCGCCGCCGCGGGAATGGCCGATCAGCGCGATCCGGTGCATATCCACTTTCCCATAGAACGGGTTGCCCACCGTGCCGTTCCATTTCTTCCATACGCTCAAGTGCTCCAGCATGAGCCAGCCGCGTGCCGGGTTTTCCTTCTCCAGCACGTTCAACATGAACAGGTCGTCGAAGGGCGAGGTGTTGAGAAAATTTTCATCGATCGACACGACGATATAGCCGCGGCTCGCCAGCAGTTCCCCCAAATAGGCATAGCCCGGGTCTGAATAATCGGTGGCGAGATGGTTGCCGTGCACGATCATCACGAGTGGAAATGGCCCTTCTCCATCAGGATACCAGACCAGCCCGTTTAACGGTATCGCTTCCGGTCCAAAACCAAATGTCTTTGTACGGAGGGAGGACCAGTTCGCCACAAAGGCCGAGCCGTCCACCGGCTCCGTGATCAGCGAATCTTCTGCGTTAAAAACCTTTCGGTAGCCGTTTGCGCTGCCGTAGGTTAGTTTTTTGATCGGATACGTCCCCGGCTCCGCAGGATTCGCTAATGTTCCCGGGTAATGCTCTGGTGCTTTCATGACCGACAGCCGGTAAGGCTTCGCCAGTTCCGCGCGCCCGCCATCCACCAGCCAAGCTCCCGTGCAGAGGGTAAACACAACGGTCACTGCCGTCGCAATTCCGGCTATCACCTTCGTGCGTGTTTTTGCTTCGCGATATGAACCCCGGATCCAGCGGGATATTATCGCTCCCGATAAGGAACAGCCGGCCAGCACGGACAAGGTGACGATAAACATGACCGTCATCGGACCAATAAAGCTGATGAACAGCAGGATGAAGGAGGCAAGCGCCAGACCTATGTACCGCGAAGGCATACGTTTGGCAAGATGCAGCACTCCAGCAATAACCATGGCGATTAAAGCAATGGCAAGCAGGAACACTCCGGTCCCGGTCACATAATCCCACAGCCCCCGCGACCCGATCAGATGATAGCTTTGGATGAGAAAAATGACGCCAGCTATGCCAAAGAGCGCGATCGATGCTCCTTTCCAGCCCGGAGTCAGCGGGGGTTGACGCTTGATCCCCCCGACAATCCGTTCCCGCCACGTTCGGATCGAACCCCTTCTGGACAACTCTGTTTCTGCCATATCATGACCTCTTTCTCAGATGATTGTTACAACAACATCCAATATAGAGACCTCGTCTTTCCGCCACCTGTCGCTTTTCTTACAATAACCTTACATAGCAGGAAATCGGCTTTACGGTGCGAACAATACGAAGGAGTGAGGTGGTGGAATAATGCGCAAAACGATACTGTTAGTCGACGACGAGCAGGACATCGTGGACATGCTGAAGCTTTTTCTGGAGCCAGATTATCACGTTCTTGAAGCCAATGACGGACAATCCGCGATGGAGATGTTCGCTCGCGCGTCAATCGACCTGGCGGTGATCGATATCATGATGCCTTATGTGGACGGCTTCAAGCTCCTTCAATGGATACGGAAACATTCCAGGATTCCGGTGATTGTTCTGTCGGCCAAAAATCAGGAGGCGGACAAAATTGCCGGGCTTGGCCTCGGTGCGGATGATTTTATCGCCAAGCCGTTTAGTCCTTTGGAGGTGGTGGCCCGAATTCAGGCGCATTTGCGGAGAACGTACGAATTTAACGATGCCGGTGCGGCGGCGGGAGCAGGCGTGGACACGGCCATTGCTGAGACCCGGCTGGGTGAGCTAATCCTGGATCATGAAGCGTGCTTGTTATACAAGCGCGGAGAACCAATCGAGCTGAGCGCGATCGAATACAAGCTGCTGAAGTTGTTTATGAGCAAGCCGGGGCGCATCTATACGAAAAAGCAAATCTTCGAGCAGGTGTGGTCCGAACCCTATATCGCTGACGACAATACGATTATGGTGCAGATCAGTCGGCTGCGGGACAAAATCGAGGATTCGCCGCGGGAACCCTTTTACATTAGGACGGTTCGCGGCCTCGGATACCGGTTCGCCAAAAAGGATGAGCTGGATGCAACGTAAACCAAAAAAGCTGTTTGGGATGTTGCTTCGGAACTACGTGATTTTTTCACTGACGCTGGGAATGAGCTTCATCGTGCTGCTGCTTTTTTTCGTGGAAAGAACCAACGTGCGAATGCCTAAGGATATGTCGTTGCTGCAAGCGCATGCGATCGTTCGTCCGGATCCGGCTGACATCCAGAGCGATGTGATTGAAGAGGTGGATGGCTGGGTGGAAATTCTCGATGAGCAGCTGCGGATCATGGAGGTCCGAGGAGAGAAGCGGGACGGCAACGTGACGGGCTATACGGAGGGGGAACTAAACGCTTTATTTTACGATTCGGACGACAATCCGTACTATACGTCTATGGCTCCATTCCATACGAATGACGGAGAGCGTCGTTACGTCCTGGTCAGGCTGCCGAAACAGCAGATCCGGGCGGATTTCATGCTCAATGAGAAGACAGAGAACTATCAGAGGATCTTTTGGATCGCTTTGGCCGAGACGGGGGCGTTATTCGTCCTGCTATTTGGCATCAACGTCTATGTGTACAGCCGCTTGGCCGCAGTCAGGTTGACCAACCCGCTTGGCGCGATTGCCGCGGGTATCCGCAGCGTATCGAATGGGCGCTATCATGAGCGGCTTCACATCGAAGCGAATTACGAGCTTGCGCAAATTCAGGAGAGCTTCAACAAGATGGCGGAAAAGCTGGAGCAAGTCGAAGCGAACAATCGGCAGCTGGCAGAGAGCAAGCAGCGGATGCTCGTCCATATTTCGCACGATCTGAGAACGCCAATCACGACGATTCAGGGTTACGTGGAGGCGCTGCAGCATGGGGTCATCAAGGAGGAAGCCGCACGTCAGCGGACCCTCGGTCTTATCCACAGCAAAACGAAGCTGGTCGCTGAACTGATCGACGATGTATTCGAGTTGGCGAAGCTGGAGGTTCCCGACTATCCTGTCGTCAAGAAAGTTTGCGATCTTGCAGAGTTCACGCGCGAAATGGCCGTAGACTATTACGATATGTTCGAGGAAAAGGGGATGAGGTTCGAATTCGACATTCCTTCGGACGAGCTGCCCGTGCCGATCCATACGAAGTTGCTGTACCGGGCGGTCTCCAATCTGCTTGCGAACGCGCTGAAATACAATCCGCCGGTAACGCATGTGCGGCTGTCGCTCATCGACGGGCAGGACGCAGTGCGGATTGAGGTCGCCGATAATGGCGTTGGCATCCCCGCTGAATTGCGTGCCCGTGTCTTCGAGGCGTTCGTCCGCGGAGACGCCGCGCGCAAGAGCGATGGCGGCTCAGGGCTTGGCCTGACGATCGCCAAGCATATCGCAGAGAAGCATGGGGGCAGTCTCGCGCTCGACAGTGACGCAGGCTGGACGCGCTTTGTGCTGACCTTGCCGAAGACAGGGGAGATGGGCCCGGTCATGGAAGAGCCGCACGCGGTGAGCGAAGTCGGAGCTTAAATGCGTCACACGACAGCGAATTGTCGATTTGCCATACCGCAGTTCACCCCCATTCTGAAAGCCCAGTCCGTATCAAGACTGGGCTTTTTTCCTGTCTCCCCCTCCTCAACCAGACCTGTTTAACCTTGTGCGACCGCTGTATAGTTATCCCTTCTCTGGATCGTAGACTTTGATATTCTCTAATTTTAGATGCAAAAAAATTTGAATTTCTGTATTGATATTAATTTTTCATGATGCTACAATAACACTCAGTGATAATGATAATTATTATCAATGAATGATAACTTGCGATGTAAGGAAGTAAATTCATGCAGGATGGAACAAGGTACATACGGATTTAGTTAATCATTCTATTTATATAATTTTTATTTAAAGGAGAGGTCATACAAATGAAAAGATTCATAACGAGCATCTTGATGGTCATCTTGGTATTGGCGTTAGCCGCATGTTCCTCTAATACAAACACTGCGGGGGAAAGCAATACGAAAGCAAATAACAGCAACGCTTCCACTGCAACCGAAACGTCCGCTGAATCGACGGAAGCAGCAAAACCAACGACCGTTGAGTTTACAGATAGCCATGGTACGGTAACGGTTCCGGTTAATCCGAAGAGCGTCGTTGCTTTGGATAACAGAACGTTTGAAACCCTTGCGGATTGGGGGGTTAAGCTCGCGGCTGCACCTAAAGGGGTAATGCCTAAAGATTCCCCTTATGTTGCCGACGAATCGGTACAAGATATCGGTAACCACAGAGAGCCTAACCTGGAAGTCATCGCTGCGGTTAACCCAGATCTGGTGATTGTAGGTCAACGTTTCTCCGGCTACTACGAAGATATTAAGAAGCTTGTTCCGAATGCAGCCGTCATTGATGTAAACGTTGATGTATCCGGTGAAAATGGCACGCCAGGTGACAATCTGGTCAACGGCTTCAAAGAGATTACAACGAAGTTTGGTGAAATCTTCGATAAGAATGAAGAAGCAGCTCAACTGGTAGCCGAATTCGATCAAGCGCTGGCTGACGCGAAAGCAGCTTACAATGGAACAGACAAAGTCATGAGCGTCATTGTTTCTGGTGGTAACATTGGTTTCGCTGCTCCATCTACTGGCCGCGTATGGGGTCCGCTGTACGATATCTTCGGCTGGGTTCCAGCACTGGAGGTAGAGAACGCAACTACTGACCACCAAGGGGATGAAGTTTCTGTAGAAGCTATTGCGCAAAGCAATCCGGATTGGATGTTCGTACTTGATCGCGACGCTGCAACTTCCAGCGGAGAAGAGAGTGTTCCTGCTCAAGACGTAATCAACAATGCTCCGGCACTTCAAAATACAACAGCCGTATCTAAAGGACAAGTTTTGTATGCTCCTACGGACACCTACACAAATGAATCGATTCAAACGTTCATTGAAATCTTCCAAGAAATTGCGCAAACTCTAAAGAAGTAAAATAAAGGAGTACATGATTGTGCCCGAGAATGTTATCGCTGAGGTTGAGACTACTTCTCAACCTCAGCTTTCTAAGCGTAAAAAGATATGGACGTTTCCCTTCATACTTGCCATCCTCGGCGTTATTATTCTAGGTATCATCTCTCTGTTTACGGGGGTGTATGATATCTTTGGACAAGAAGACGGCTGGGATATGTTCTTCATCACTCGGATTCCAAGAACGGTGGCCTTAATGCTTACCGGGGCGGCGATGGCCATGACCGGGCTGATCATGCAGCTGATGACACAGAACAAAATGGTCGAGCCGACCACCATCGGAACAACGGAGTGGGCGGGTTTAGGTCTGCTTACGGTCTACTTGCTAATCCCCAGCCCTTCATTAGTAGTACGGATGACGGGTGCAATTATATTTTCATTCGTTGGAACGATGGTTTTCTTCTTCTTCCTAAGGAGTGTAAGACTTCGCTCTTCTCTGATCGTTCCGATCATTGGATTAATGCTTGGTGCCGTCATCTCGGCATTGTCCACTTTCTTGTCGCTCTTCTTTAACATGTCTCAAGTGATCGAAGGCTGGTTCATCGGTTCTTTCGCTCCAGTTCAAGCCGGAAGATATGAATATTTGTGGATTATTATCATTGTCACGTTCTTCATTTTTCTGTATGCCAATCGTCTAACGCTAGCTGGATTGGGAGAAGACGTAGCCACTGCTTTAGGTGTCAATTACAAACGGCTTATTCTATTAGCGAATTTACTCATTGCAGTTGCCGTAGGGATTGTCGCCTCGGTCATCGGCAATCTTCCTTTCTTAGGATTAATTGTCCCTAACATCATATCCATGGTTCGCGGAGATGATCTTCGAAGTAATCTCCCTTGGGTATGTGTCATGGGGATGGGGACGATCATGCTGTGTGATATCGTATCCAGGGTTATCATTATGCCATTCGAAGTGCCCGTCTCCTTAATTCTAGGTACCGTAGGAGCGGTCGTTTTCATCCTAATTTTGCTAAGACAACGAAAAAGCAGGAGGCTGTGATGAAGACATTAACAGTGGATTCTCAACTCAGCATAAACAGCGAATTAAACGCCAGCCCTCGTGCTAGATCTGCCAGCGCTTTTCGAACCAAGAAAGAAGCGAAACGCTACTGGATTTTATTAGTGTTGTTCATTGGTGTGGGTTTGCTTGCTGCACTTGGGTTGTTGCTTTATAACAATCCAGTACCGGTGGACTCTCCCTCTTTCGTTCCTGTTGTAAAGAGACGGCTCGTGGCCATTGTCGCTATGTTCATTGCTGCATTATGTCACAGCTTCTCAACCGTCGCGTTTCAGTCTGTAACGAATAACCGGATGATTACCCCTTCTCTGCTGGGTTACGAATCCCTTTATTCAGCGATCCAGACCGGTACGTTGTTCTTCTTCGGAGCGGGTGCGCTCGTCAGCTTCACGGGGCAGGGCGCTTTCTTCCTTCAGGTTTCGCTGATGGTTCTGTTGAGCTTAACCTTGTATGGATGGCTGCTGTCCGGGAAGTATGGCAATTTGCAGCTGATGCTTCTCATCGGCATCATTATTGGAGCAGGCCTGAATTCCGTTTCGGGCTTTATGAGACGAATGCTTGCCCCATCGGAGTTTGACCTGCTGCAGTCCAGGCTTATTGGCTCGGTCAATAATGCGGATTCTGAATATTTTCCTATCGTGATTCCGCTTGTTATCCTTACTGCCTTAGGTCTATTCTTCTTTTCTAGAAAGTTAAATGTCCTGGCGCTAGGAAAAGATGTGGCAACGACCTTCGGCTTGAATTATCAGGCGGGCATCATCTTTACGCTTGTCTTAGTCGCTGTCTTAATGGCTATTTCTACTTCATTGCTTGGTCCGCTGACCTTTTTTGGTTTTTTAGTGGCGATGCTGAGCTACCAAGCCGCACCAACGTATGATCACAGATACGTCTTTCCAATGGCTTTTGCCATCGGTTTTTGTATTTTAACGTCTGCTTATTTCTTGTTGTATCACGTCTTTCATGCACAAACCGTCGTAGGTGTCATTATTGAGTTATTTGGTGGACTTGCGTTTCTTATTGTAATCTTAAGGAAGAGGTCGCTATGATAAGTATTCAGAACGCTAGGAAATGGTACGGGGATGAAGTCAAAATCGGGCCCTTAAACATCGAAATTCCCAAAGCCGGGGTAACCTCCTTAATTGGCCCGAACGGTGCTGGAAAATCGACGACGCTTCTCATGATCGGCAGATTGCTGAACATGGATGAGGGTCAAGTTACCGTCGCCAATATGAACGTGACAACATCAAAATCCGATGATCTAGCAAAGATCCTCACGATCTTGCGCCAAGAGAATCATTTCGTTACTAGACTTACCGTCAGACAGCTCGTGGGGTTCGGTAGATTTCCCTATTCCAAGGGAAGATTAACCAAGGAAGATGAAGTCATCATTTCGAAGTATATTGATTTTCTTAAACTGACGGACCTCGAGCATCGGTTTTTGGATGAGCTTTCAGGCGGGCAGAGACAAAGAGCCTATGTAGCCATGGTGCTCTGCCAGGAAACCGAGTACGTGCTGTTAGATGAACCGCTCAACAACTTGGACATTGCCCGTTCGGTACAGATGATGGAGCATCTGAAGATCGCCGCGAATGAGTTTGGCCGAACCATTCTTACCGTCATGCATGACATCAACTTCGCCGCCAAGTATTCCGATCGCATCTGCGCGATGAAGAATGGACAAATTGCCGCATTCGGAACGGTTCAAGAGATTATGAAGCCTGAAATTTTGTCGGACATTTTCGAAACGAAAATTGAAATTATCGAAGGACCTTATGGTCCGATCGCAGTTTATTAGTGAGCGGGAGATCAGTTAAGAGCATAAAGCTGTACGAGGCGAGTTTCAGGTTGTCCTGGGCTCGCCTTTTTGGTGTCTTTTGAACCAAGGAGAGCCCCTTGATTGAGCTAAATTGGCATTGATTGAATCATTGCAGAAGGCGATTGATTATATGGAAGCTCACGTTCTTGATCCTGACCGATATCACGGTTGGTGATTATATTCGGCGGCGTCGGTTAACGCTGGCGGCACAAGAATTAATCAGCACAGACAGCATGGTGTTACTCCGAGTGAAGCCCGAAAAGGGATCGGAAAACTACAATCCAGGGACCTGTCCCAACCGCATTTGTAAATACCTACAGACAAATTTATTCGGAATGGCTGCCTTCAAATGGGTATGTGCCTGCTGAACTCCCGACTATTGAGGCTTATATCAGTCAAGATCTCTATAGTCCGAATTCCAAGAATGAAATCTGGCCTACCGTAAAGTGAAATTGTATTATCAGAAGGCTTGATTCAGATTCAACGGAGAATCAAGTACATTGGACGAGGCTGATCTGCAGCCTTGAGCCCTATAAAAGTGATCACATGACACTGTCATCCCAATCTCCTGACAACTGTGAATTCCGCCGCCCCGGTGTTCAAAGGTAGAATGAAGCTACCAAGAGAAACGAAAGGACGGGAAAGGGATGGAGAATCACGGCGGGAGAATACGCTTGCTCGATATTCTGAGAGGGTTCGCGGTGTTGGGGACGCTGGGGACGAATATCTGGATTTTCGCGCATTTGGGAGACGTTAATTATGTCTTTACTTTTTATCATGCGGCGTGGTGGTCGTCGCTTCAGGACTTCGTGCGAGTCTTCGTGTTGTTCTTGGTCAACGGCAAGCTGCTGGGCTTGTTGACGATCATGTTTGGCGTTGGGTTGGAGATGAAGTATCGCCAGGCCTTGAAGCGGGGGAACCCCTGGCCGGGAATGTACCTTTGGACGTCGTTTATCCTGATGGCGGAAGGCTTGCTGCATTTTACACTGGTGATGGAGTATGACATTCTGATGAGCTACGGGATCACGGCGATCATTGCCGCTTTTATCGTCAAAGGCGGGGATCGGGCGATTCGGCGGGCGATGTGGATCTTTGGCGGGGGGCATGGAGGAATCATGCTGCTGATCCTGGGCTTCGGGATCTATCTCGGACTCTCCGGGGCGCATATCTCCATGGGAGATATGCGTGCGACGACAGCGTTATATGGCGGCGGCAGCTGGGTTCAACAGGTACAGGATCGCCTAGCGAATTTCGTGGCGCTCCGTTTGGAAGCCGTGTTCGTGATTCCCATGAATTTGTTTCTGTTCTTGCTGGGCATTCGGATGATGCGGTCCGGGGTGTTTGCCCCCGATGAGCAGGGGCGGCGGCACCGAGGAAAGCTGTTGAAGCTGGGCTTGGCGATCGGGGTTCCGCTGAATTTGCTGATTTTTATCCCGGGCGGGTATCTGGATTTCCCTGTACGGTACTTATTTGCACCGATCCTCTCGCTGGGGTATCTTGCACTCATCGCGAAGCTGTTTGAACGATACGAAGGGCTGTGGCTGTGGAATCGGCTGGAGCATGTGGGGCGGATGTCCCTGAGCTGCTATGTCTTGCAAAATATCACCGCTTCCCTTATTTTTTATGGATGGGGTCTTGGCCTGGGAGGCAAGGTGGACGCATTTACCACGGTTCTCATCTGGCTGGCCATCTCCAGTTTCCAAATCGTATTTGCCTCGCTGTGGTCCAAGCGGTTCCGATTCGGGCCGCTGGAAGCGACGAGAAGGTGGATGACGAACCTCGCGGGCAAGCTGGCCGCTTGAGGATCAAGCATAAGGTGAGGATGCCCATTGTTACGGAAGCTGTATCCTGCGGACCAAATCGAGAAGTTTTTACTGCTGGACGTTATTATCATTGTATTTCTAATCTACCGGGTGCTGGTGCTGGACGTTCCCTATCCGATCCTCGTCAAAATAGGGTTTCTTCTCCTGTTCCTAGCCTCATACTATATTTGCCTATGGCAACGTCGGTGGCTGATGCTCCTGGGCAGCTGCGTTGGCTTCCTGTTGATTCTCGCGCTGAGCATCTATGAAGGGATGGGGGCTTTGCTGTATGGCTTCGTGTTTGCGGATTTTTTGGGAAGGGCGGATCGCAAGCGGGTCATCGGCATTGGTATGGTCGGCATTGCCGCGATGTTCATTCTGGCCGGTTGGATCCATGAAGGGGAGCCGGCGGGAGTCTTTCGGACGGTTTATTTTCCGGTGATGATTATTCAACTGGCGGTCCCTCCCATCCTTCAGGTTCGAGAGGGAAATAAGGCGCTGAAGGAGAAGCTCAATCTCGCGAATGCTCAGCTGGAACGATATATTCAAGAGGAGGAGCGAAACCGGATCGCCCGGGATCTTCATGACACGTTGGGGCAAACCTTGACGATGATTAAGATGAAAAGCGAGCTGACCATCCGGTTAGTGGATCAACACCCTGATCAAGCCAAGGAGGAGCTGCGAGATATCGTGAACACCTCCAGACACGCTTTAAAGCAGGTGCGGGAGCTGGTGACCGGAATGAAGTATGTTCCGCTGGAGAAGGAGATCGAGCTGGCGGGGGATCTTTTGCAAAAGGTGGGGATTCGGTTGCTTGTTTCAAATGAGACGCCGTTAACCCCTCTATCCCCGGTGGCGGAAACGATGCTAGCGTTATCCGTCCGAGAGGCGGTCACGAACATCATCAAGCATAGCGGGGCTAGCGAATGCATGATCACCCGATACGAGCGGGATCAGCGACTTTATCTTGAAGTGAGCGATAACGGGAATGGTCAGCTGGAGCCGGGAAAAGGTAACGGCGTGCAGTCATTCCAGGAGCGCATGGCGATGCTGCAAGGTGAAGTTGAAATGAAGCAGCGCCCGGAGCAAGGGATATCCATTACGTTTATTGTACCGCTCATGGGAAATAGGGGGTGAAGACGGATGATCCGAATTGTCATTGCCGAGGATCAACAAATGCTGCGCGGGGCTTTTAAATCGCTGTTGTCTTTTGAAGAGGATATGGAGGTTGTCGCCGAAGCGGAGGACGGAGAAGCCGCATGGGAGGCGATTGTGCGCCTGGAGCCTGACGTGTGCTTGCTGGATATTGAAATTCCGGTGCTGACGGGGTTGGAGGTTGCCGAGCGGCTTAAACGGTCCGGAAATCCGGGGAAAGTGATAATCGTGACCACCTTTGCCCGTCCGGGGTATTTACAGAAAGCGATGGATCTCAAGTTAGAGGGGTATCTGTTAAAAGATGAACCGATCGAGTTTCTGATCGATGCCATCCGGAGAGTCATGGCCGGAGAACGCGTGATCAGCAAGGACCTGGCGGAGGTACTGTTTCTGAAAGAGGACAATCCGCTGACCGAGCGGGAGACCGAGGTGCTGCGGTTATCGCACGCGGGACGTTCAACCCGGGAGATTGCGGAAACGTTGTTTTTGACGGAGGGAACGGTCCGAAACTACTTGTCCCTGGCGATTCAGAAGCTCGGAGTGGAGACTCGGCAGCAGGCCACTGAGCGGGCGAAGGAGCGAGGCTGGATTTAGACGAAGGTTGGGTACTTTCGGCAAAGTCCCGGTTTAATATATAGCTGAACCATTGGGATAGGGTGTGACTCATATCTATTTCCCTCGATGACCCGAACTCGCTTTCCTAGAAAACGAAGCTTTGAAAGCAAATACTCCAACTCGTCACTAGGCAAGCTAACCTTGATTCGGTAGGTGTCGTGCAATTCATCGTACTCTACTTTTTTCTCAAAGCTAGAGAAAGCATAAAGGATGCGGGACAATTCTTCGTTGTAGTTAGGGATAATTTCAATGACGGCTTCAGTCCTGCGGTTATCCAGTGTTTCCTCGATCTTCTTCCGGATCATCTCCACTTCTGCCGGCTCGATAGGTTCTTGCGTAACAGCGTGGATCTTCTTCAGCCGGGTGCTCATCACAGATTGATGCCTGATGTTATACCAGATCAGATACCATTCTCTCTTGACCATGGAATATTCCAGTTTATAAGGGAACCCCGAATAGTCGGTGTACACGCGTTCACCCTTGACTTCGTAAGTGATCCGGAAGCCCGATTGATTCATGATGAGTCGGCGTAGCAGCCGCAGGAGGGGGTGGTAGACCTGTTTTTCCTTGGCGCGGGCTTTTTCAATCAAATGATCGTCAATATCCATCACGGGATCCGGCTCTAGAACGGATCGCAGCTTGGTTAATGTAGCCGCAGTGAAGGCATCCGTTGCCGCGGGGTGATTGAGCATCGTCTTCAGCCATGCCCGTTCATGAGAAGTCACCGTGAACGTTCCTGAGTCCTCCAGCCGGGAGATGATCTGGTGGTTAAAGTTTTTCTCAAACAGATTCATAGTAAGACAGGATCTCCTTCCATTCGGCAATCATTTCACGACGAAGCGAAGCAGGTTCTATGACCTCACAGCTGGACCCGAAGCTTCGCAGCCACGGTTTGATTTCGGTTGTTCCGTTTACCGTAATTTCGTAAATAAAGGAATTCTCATCTTCAAACACGATTTGTCCCCACTGGCCTTGCAGCAGGACCCGTTCTTTCACGAAATTCGGTACTGAACCCTCCGGGTTATAAAATCGGGCACGTACTCTTACAGTTTGGCCAGTATCTATGAGTGGATCCGTATCGGTCATGGTGAAGCCGATTGATAGGAGACAGCAGCAAATGGATCTCCTTGGCCAAGAACTCATGACGGAAGACAAGGTCACACTGCGTCTAAACTTCGTTTGCCAATATCGAATTGTGAACCCTTTACGTAGCTTGGAGATAAAGTCGTTTGACGAGCAAATCTACATCCAGCTCCAGCTCATGCTGAGAGAATATGTAGGGACGCTTAGATTAGATGATCTCTTGAAACGGAAAGAGGATGTGGCAACATTCGTCCTGTCTCGGCTGCGCGAGAAGGGGGAAGAGTTCGGCGTTCAGTTCCTGAGTGCGGGGGTAAAGGATGTGATTTTACCAGGAGAAATGAAAGAGATTCTAAACACCGTCCTGTTGGCGGAGAAAAAAGCGCAAGCGAATCTGATCACCCGCCGGGAAGAGACAGCCTCGACCCGAAGCTTGCTTAACACCGCGAAGCTGATGGATGAGAATCAAACGTCGTACCGTCTGAAAGAGCTGGAATTCCTCGAGAAGATTTGTGAGAAAATCGATTCTTCAAGGGGATGTTCGGTTGAGCCGCAACGACCCTCCATATACAGTTTCAAAAGCGACTCCGACTAAAAAGGTCGCTTTTTTTATTTTTGAGAAAACTTCTATCACGTAAAAACTACTGTACTATATGTCATGATAAATATATTATATATAATTAAAACAGAACTATAATTTGGGAGGGATCAGCTTGAAGAACACAACCGCCCGTACTGATCGGGACTGGGCATCGTACGTCAATACGAATATCGGCACGTTGTCCTACAAAACGTGGTCCACGACTCCAACCGTGCAGCTTCCTCATGGGATGATGGAGATCGATCCGGTCACCACGCCGGGCATCGGAGACAAGTATTTGGCGGACAAAATCTTCGGATTTTCCTTCGGACCGGCCTCGGTGACGGTTTCCGGCAGCCCTTTGTCCGATCGTCGGGAGGAGCATGCTTCCACCTTCGATCATGATTTGGAGGAGACCCGGCCCTATAAGTATCGCGTCTTCCTGGAGGATCATGAGATCGATGCCGAGATGACGGCCGCTCAGCGCAGCGCTTATTTTCGTTTCCACTCCGCTAGGCCGGTTCATGTCATCATCGACGGCGGCGAGACGACGCAAATTCACAAGCACGATGGCCGCATAATCGAAGGGGAGCGCGTGAATAAAGGATATGTTTGCTATTTTAGCTTAGAAATGAAAGAGGCAACGTCGTCGTTTGGTGTGATCGAAAACAGCCCGAGAATCTATTTAACCTACGAGCCGCAGCAGAAGGAAGAAACGATAGAGTTCAAGGTAGGGATCTCTTACATCAGCTTGGAGCAAGCCCGGAAGAACCGACAGCAGGAGCTGCCGGATTGGGACTTCGAGGCCTCCGTTTCCCGAGCCCGCGACGCTTGGAACCGTGCGCTTTCGGCGATCGAGGTGGAAGGCGGGACGGAGGAAGAGCGGACGATTTTCTACACGGCGATGTACCGTACGCTGCAACGGATGCGGAACATTACGGAAGATGGCCAATATTACAGCGGCTTCGACGGAAAGGTCCACAAGACGGAAGGGCGGGATTTCTACACGCACGACCAGCTTTGGGATACGTATCGCTGTGCCCGACCTCTACAAAGCATTATCGAACCCCGCGTATTTGAAGATATGGTGTACTCGTTGGTCCGAATGTACGAACAAGGCGGGTTGCTGCCGAAATTCCCCCATCCGGGAGGAGATCATGCAGTGATGATCGGCCATCATGCCGCTTCGCTGATTGCCGATGCCTGTGCGAAAGGGCTGGATGATATCCATGTCGAGAAGGCTTTTGAAGGAATGCTGAAGGATGCGACGGAAATGTCCTTGATTCCCTGGCGGACGGTGCCAGCAACGGAATTGGATCGGGTGTACTACGAACAAGGCTGGTTTCCGGCCCTCCCTGTAAGGGAAGACGCGAAGGTAGCAGATCCGGACGAGTGGAGAAAAAAGCTCTGGGACCTCGTCATGGAGAAGATGCCCAATCAAATCACCTGGGTTCCTGAGGTTGGCGTTGACGAATGGGTGCCCGAGGTGGATCCTTGGCATCGCCGGCAATCCGTGTCCGTTACGCTGGAGCGAGCTTATGACGATTGGTGCGTCGCCCAAGTGGCCCGTAAGCTGGGGAGGGACGAGGAAGCCGAGTTTTTCCTTCAACGCGCGGGCAACTACCGCCATCTGTTCCGCCCTGACCTCGGGCTGATGGCGCCCAAGACAGCGGAAGGGGAATGGGTTGAACCGTTTGATCCGAAGCTGTCCGGCGGGTTTGCCGGGGAGGGGTATTTTGCCGAAGTGAACAGTTGGATCTATACCTTCCATGTACAGCACGATGTGGAGGGGTTAATCCGGCTGATGGGCGGGAGAGAGGCTTTCGTGCAGAAGCTCGACGCATTGTTTACGGAGCAATACACGATGGAGAAGCCGTGGTTTCTCGGGCAATTCCCCGATATGTCGGGACTGATCGGCATGTATGCCCATGGCAATGAACCTAGCTTTCATATCCCGTACCTGTACAATTATGCGGGAGCTCCTTGGAAAACCCAGCGGCGCGTACGCGACATCCAACACCTGATGTATAACGACGGACCGGCAGGCCTGTGCGGAGACGATGACATTGGTTCGCTGTCGTCCTGGTATGTTTTCAGTGCGATGGGCTTCTATCCGGTGTGCCCGGGACGGCCTGTCTATGATATCGGCAGCCCGATCTTCGAGAAGACGACTCTGCATGTCGGGGAAGGCCGGACGTTTGTCATTGAAGCGCGTAATGTCTCAAAAGCGAACAAGTACATCCAATCCGCCGTTTTGAACGGGCAGCCGTATTCACGGCCTTGGCTCAGCCATCAGGATCTGATGAGCGGAGGGCGACTTGTGCTGGAGATGGGGCCGCGACCCAACAAGGCATGGGGAAGCTCGCCAGAGGATGCGCCGTCTTCGATGACTTCTTTAGGATCCCTGCCCTGTGAAACGGAGGAATGCGGCATGACCTTAGGCAAGCCCATTTACCATTTTACCCCGCCGGCCAATTGGATGAATGATCCGAACGGACTGATCTATCACGAGGGTGAATATCATTTGTTCTATCAATACAACCCGTATGGGGATCGGTGGGGAACCATTCACTGGGGGCACGCGGTGAGTACGGATCTGGTGCATTGGCAGCATCTGCCGATCGCGCTGGCGCCGTCCGCCGAGCTTGGCGAAGTGCACTGCTACTCCGGCTGTGCGGTGATTGATGACCAGGGCGTGCCAACCCTGTTCTACACCAGCATTGGTGAGGGCGAACGAAATGCCGAGACCGGCGCGGAGCAATGGATGGCCACCAGCCCGGATGGACTGCGGACGTGGGTGAAGTCCGACGCGAATCCGGTGCTGACCCAGGAGATGCATGGAGAGGATTTGGCGGTGCGGGATTGGCGGGACCCGTATGTGTGGAAAGAGGGGAACCGGTGGCTGATGGTACTGGGAGGGAGCCTGCAAGGCAAAGGCTGTGCGTTACTGTACGAATCGGCGAACTTACAGGATTGGACGTTTCGGCATCTCCTTCATACGGGGGAGGAAAGCCTTTGGGAATGCCCAAACGCCTTCCGTCTGCAAGACAAAGCGGTTCTGATTTACTCGCCTAGCGACAAGGTGAAATATCTTGTAGGTTCCATGGGAGACGATCTGCGATTTGTGAAGGAACAGGAGGGCTTAGTAGACCATGGCGGCTGGGAAGGGTATTATGCGCCGCAATCGATGTTGGCGCCGGACGGCCGTCGCATCCTGTGGGGCTGGCTCCCCGACAACGCCCGCGGGGAGATGAAGGAAATCCAGGGATGGTCGGGGGTGCAGTCGATCCCAAGAACCGTGGAGCTCCATCCAGACACGAACACCCTGATTTTTAAGCCGGTCGTGGAGCTTCAGGTGTTGAGAGAAACCCCCTACGAACTGCCGAAGACGGTCTGGTCGCCGGGCCACCATGAGCTAGGGATCCAAGGAAAAGCTGCCGAGATTATCGCTGAGTTTGAGCTAACCGGTTCGGAGACGTCGTTTGGATTCGAGGTCTTCCGTTCCCCGGACGGGGAGGAACAAACCACCCTTAAGTTCGACGTTTCCGGGGGACAGATCGTATTGGATCGCTCTCGATCGAGCCAAGCGGCGGGCGTCCACTCCTGGGAGCTCGTGGCCCCTTACGAAATGCAGCAACATAAACAGCTCCGAGTTCACCTGTTCCTCGACCACTCCATTGTGGAAGTGTTCGTGAATGACGAGCTTTGCTTGACGGGCCGAGTGTACCCTCTTCGAGAGGACAGCGACTCGATCCGACTGTTTATCCAAGGGTCAAGCGTTACGATGAAGTCCCTTTTCGCGTGGAATTTACGTAGCATTTGGTGAAGTCGGTTCAGCAAAAGAATTGAGAGCGGTTTCAGCTGAATTCTGAGTTTGATTCTACTAAGAAGAAGAGAAAGGGGTTGAATAGGATGAACCTATTTACCTATTTAGATGAAAGTTGGCGAATCCAGCGCATCGAACAAGTGCATATGAAGGGGAAACGCCGCCGGTTGGCTGGCTGCAATGCACGGCTAGGGGTACACGGCAAAGAAGTAAGCTTTCCTTTAGTTCGCATCACCATCGGGGGCATATCCGGCTTCGGCTGGTCAAGGATTACCCGTGAACAGGCAGCCTCTCTTATTGGGACTCCGGTCAGAGAGATTTTCTCCGAGGAGCAGTGGATTCAAGACCGCTTTCTACATCTGCAATTCCCGCTCTTCGATTGGTTGGGCAAGGTCAGAAGTCAACCCGTTTATGAACTATTAACAGGCAAAAAGGCTGCATCTCCGTTGGAGGTGCCCTGTTACGATACGTCCTTATATTTTGACGATTTGCATTTGAGCTCCGAGAGCGATGCGGTACGTCTGCTGCAAGAAGAAGCGATGCAAGGTTACAATGAAGGCTTCCGCGCTTTCAAAATTAAGGTAGGACGCGGAGCGATGCATATGGATTTAGTGGACGGAACCAAACGCGACATCGCGATTGTTAACGGGATCCGGGAGGCAGTCGGCCCCGAATGCAAGCTCATGATTGACGCCAATAATGGCTACAACTTGAACTTGACCAAGCATGTGCTAAAAGAGACGGCATCGTCCAATTTGTCGTGGATTGAAGAGGCGTTTCATGAGGACGATTGTCTGTATCGCAACCTGAAGGAATGGATGAGCGAACAGAAGCTGAATGTGCTCATTACGGATGGCGAAGGTCACGCTGCAAAGCCCATCGTGGAATGGGCCGAGCAAGGGTTGATTGACGCGATTCAGTATGACTTACTGGATTACGGCATTGTGAATTGGATGAAGCTCGGGGAGCGGCTGGCCCGAAGCGGGGTTCACGCTGCACCGCACCATTACGGCGTATTCTATGGCAATTATGCTTCCGCTCAGGCTTACCCTGCGATTCCAGGGTTTATGTCTGTCGAGTGGGATGAGACCCATATCCCCGGCATCGATACGTCGGGTTACTCGATTCACGACGGCATCGTAGCCCTTCCCTCGACCCCAGGGTTTGGTTTACACCTTGACGATACCTATTATGAGGGGGAAGTTCGGGAAAGCGGCTGGACGGTATAAGCTCACCAGATGGCAAACCATCGGTCAGGAAATCCTGGCCGATGGTTCTTTTTTGCACTCCGCTTGGTACCGAATTGGCCGAAATGCATCGGGTATTTCACCAAGCGCAAGAGAAACGAGGGATTGAGCTGTTCAAGAGTTACGATACGGCGTCCTTGGAGATCGTTGCCGATTTTCTGGAGAAGCTGGCCAGCTTGGTGGCGGAGCCGCCGAAACCAGAGTAATCACTGGGCTCGTCCTAGCCTAAAGTCTAGTTTCAAACACCACCTAAGACGGTTATGTCACGCCAGTAGGGTAGTTATAATGAACTTATAAATTTTGTGCGTGACTGAAGCAGTCAAAGGAGTGTTTGAACGTGAAAGCAGTTGAAGCGACGAATGTGGCGAAAGCGGGGAAGGTGAATTGGGCGCTGTTTAATCCCAAAACCTATGCAACGATTCTTTATTTGCTGTTAGCCCTCCCGTTAGGGATCATCTATTTTACGGTGGCGATCACCGGGCTTACCCTCTCCATTGCGTTGACTCCGGTATTTGTCGGAATCCCGATGTTTTTTGGAATGGCCAAGCTGTTGAACGGAATTGTAAGCTTTGAGCAAGGTTTGATTCGGCATATTTTAGGGTTGCCAGTTCCGCCTGCAGCGGCTCTAAACCATCCATCGGCAGAAGTCGGGTCCAATTGGTTCATGCGCATGGTCAAAGGGTTTGACGGGGGACTGTTCATCCGCAACTTGATGCTGGTCTTGCTTCGCTTTGTCACCGGCATCGTATTCTTTGCGGTAATGATCGTCGCTCTTGCCCTGGGCATTGGCTTTATAGCGCTTCCTGTGGTGCATATCGTTCTGATGAATGAATATAAGCTGGATATTTTAGAAAATAACCTGTTTACCTACTTCCATATCAACTGGACCTATAATCAACAATACCTGTTTTACGTGGGCGTGGGGCTCTTCCTGTTCTGGGTTGCGCTTCGCATCGTGAATGGGCTCATGCAGGTTCAGCGCAGAATCATGTATGTGGACGAAGCCTATTTGCAGCCGACATCAGAGCCTGCTCCAGCCGCAGCACCACACCAATTCCATGCGCCGGTTCTGCCGCAATTTGAGGATGATCTACACGAGCATCCTACGACTGAGAAAGTGTGGCTTGCTTAAGAGGTTGAGTAGGTACTGAATAAATTAAACATATTATTAATAGCGACAAAACGATGAAGAGAAAATGGATAGGGCTCCGGGTTTCGCCGGATGGAATGGATTCTAATTTGGAATAGACGTCTTCGTTTAGCAGATACTGCTGATAACGGAGGCGTCTTTTCTTGTGAAACGATGCCAGCCATTTATTGCGATGTTACTTAATATATGTTAGAATGAATTTATGTAACATTATGCGGAGGGATTCTCTGTGGAGTTTGTTAATCCGATTCGAGACCTTGAAACCATTCAGGCGATGAAGGAGGAGTTGCGTAAACATTCGGTTCGAGACTTATTACTTTTCGTGCTGGGGATTAATACCGGCATTAGTTTAATTGATTTACTAAGTCTTACTGTCGAGGATGTGTGGGACGGCGAGAAACCGAAGCAGTTCCTATACGTGAAGAATGAACGAACAGGGGAAGACCAGGCGCATTATCTCAACTGCAATATCGGGGAAATCTTGAAGGAGTATTTGAGCATGATCGATTGGCAACCAGGGGACTACTTGTTCAAGTCCAAGAAGGATTGCCGGCCGATTACCCGCCAGCAGGCCTATCGCATTATTAATCGTTCGGCCAGAGAGGTTGGTATTTCGGAGAAGATCGGAACGCATACGTTGCGCAAGACCTTCGGTTACCATGCCTACTATAAAGGGGTTGCCATCTCGATCATTAAATCGATCTTGCATCATCACTCTACCGCCGAAACCTTAAAGTATTTAGGGATTGATAAAAATGAAAGGTTGCCGATCAAGGTGGACGTCAATTTGTAAATTTCCTATTTAGCACATGACAAACAAAAAAACTCTCCACATGAAGCATGCGGAGAGTCTGTTCATCCCATCATTCGTTGATATTCACATTTCCTATGATTCTTCAGCGGCTACCCGATTCATCGCGGTTTGAATGTCCACATTTCTGAGTTCGGTGACGATTCCGTCCTTAACAAGGACCTGAAGCGTTTCAGCGTCCTTCATAAAGCGGAAAATGCCATTATCGAAATCCGTATTGGCTTCTTTGAAGAAGATCCCTTCATATTCGGCATCCTTGAGGTGGTTAAAGCTTAAGGTATAATGATCACCGTCCTTGATCAAGTAAGCACGAACTCCCTTTTCGTAAATCCCTTCCTCGTCAGGAATATAACGGGCAACTGAAATAAGATGCAGGTCCACAAAGGGGATCTCCCGGATCAAGGCATTGATAATGGACCCTTTCGTCATTTGCTCCCAACGGCTCTGGGCCGTCTGTCCAAGGATGATTTGAGTAATGTTCTTCTCCCTAGCGACTTCAGCAATGACCTTATAAACAGGGCGGCTTTCATTGTCCTTCATAATAAATTGTGCTGTCGGGTGGGAATTGGCATACTCTTTCCACTGTTCGATATGAAATACTTTATCTGCATCCAATTCGTCGAAAGGTTTGGGATCCACAGTCAGTATATACAGCGGGGCCTTCATCAAGTTAGCGATTTTGCAACCGCGTTTGATTAGTCGTTCCCCGTTCGGACCATAATAAACGCAAACCAGAACACTTTCATTGCATGGATTATCCATTTTACATTATTCACCTCAAAGGATAATAATAGAGCACTTAAATAAACTACGTACGACTATAATTGATGTTTTATCTCCAGTCAAATCGTGTTATCGACAGAATGATTCTCAAGTAAGGAGGATTGCGCTTGGTTACATTCTATACCTTCATTTTTCTTCCGTTGTTAAGTGCTATACTCGTACCATTTCTGTATAAGTACTTGAATCGTCAAGTCCATACAGGATGGTTTGTGCTAATTATACCCCTATCCATCTTCGTCTATTTATTACAATATATACCCGATGTTGCGGGCGGGAAAACCTATGTCTATACGCTGCCGTGGATTCCGACGCTAGATATCCAGTTGACCTCTTATGTGGATGGACTGGGTCTCTTATTCGGGCTTCTGATTTCGGGTGTGGGGTCCCTGGTGATCCTTTATTCCGTCTTCTACATGTCCAAGGAGCGGGAGGCTCTCCATAACTTCTATATCTATTTGCTCATGTTCATGGGTGCGATGCTAGGCGTCGTATTTTCTGATCATCTCCTGGTCTTCTACGGCTTCTGGGAGTTAACCAGCGTGTCTTCGTTTTTATTGATCTCTTATTGGTTTGAGCGGCGAAGCTCCCGGCAAGGCGCGTTAAAGGCAATGCTGATTACTGTGTTTGGCGGATTTGCCATGTTAGCTGGATTTATTATGTTGATCATTATGGCGGATACCTATAGCATTCGAGAATTGATTACGAATGTGGGCATTATTCAAAATCACGTGTTGTTTATCCCGGCGATGCTATGCGTGTTAATGGGTGCATTTACGAAATCGGCACAGTTCCCCTTTAGCATTTGGCTGCCGGATGCGATGGAAGCACCAACCCCGGTCAGCAGCTACCTCCATTCCGCAACGATGGTGAAAGCTGGCATTTACTTGGTGGCGCGAATGACGCCGATCTTTGGCGGCAGTTCGGTTTGGTTCTGGCTGGTCGCCGGTGTGGGGCTGATTACATTGCTTTACGGTTCCTTGAGTGCGCTCAGACAGACAGATCTAAAAGCGCTCTTAGCTTATTCTACGATCAGTCAATTAGGATTGATCATGTGTTTGCTTGGCATCGGCTCGCTGGCGGTTTATTTTGGGCCCGGTGAGAGCGGCACAGTCTTTACGGTAGCGACCTTCGCCGCCCTGTTTCATCTATTTAACCACTCCACGTTTAAAGGCAGCTTGTTTATGGTCGTGGGAATTATTGACCATGAGACAGGTCGGCGGGATATTCGCTATTTGGGCGGTTTACTGCAGGTGATGCCGGTGACGTTTACGGTCGCCTTGGTTGGCGGTTTATCGATGGCCGGGTTGCCGCCGTTTAACGGCTTTTTGAGTAAAGAGATGTTTTTTGCTGCGGTCAATGAAGTTACCCAAGCGGGAATCTTCGGGCTCAGCAACATCGGCTTCATCTTCCCGCTCCTGGCTTGGGTAGCGAGCATATTCACCTTTGTGTATTGCATGCTCTTTATCTTCAAAACCTTCGGAGGCAGCTTCCGCCCGGAAAGATTGATGAAAGAAGTGCATGAAGCCCCTCTGGGGATGTTGATCTCCCCTATCGTTTTGGGTGTGCTCGTGATTCTCATTTTCTTCTTCCCGAATGTACTTGGGAAATATATTCTAACTCCCGCTTTGAACGCGGTTTTGCCGATGATGTCCGTGACTGCCTATGATCTCAAAATCAGCGCGTGGCATGGCCCGAACCTCGAATTGCTGATGACCGTGGGCGTCATCCTCTTTGGGTTATTGCTCTTTCGGACAGCGAAGCGATGGGTTCCGGCGATTCGGAGCTTTCCGCAGAGGCTGACGCTAAATCACTGGTTTAATCAAGGGCTGGATGGAACCGAGAAGCTCTCGCGATCGCTGACTAATCGATATATGACAGGTTCGCTGAGACATTACCTCATCTACACTTTTTCATTCTTTGTGATTGTGCTGATGGCTTCACTGTTAGGGTTCCATGGCCTGCAACTCGATTTCTCGAAGGACGCTCCTATCGGGATCTTCGAAGCTGGACTGGTGGTTGCGATGATCATCGCTGCCTTTGTCGTCTTGTTCGCCCCGAATCGTATCGTCGCCATTGTGGCTTTGGGGGCGATAGGTTATATGATTTCGATGTTCTTCGTCATCTTCAGGGCTCCTGATTTGGCATTAACGCAAATGGTGGTGGAGACGGTGACAACGGTCCTGTTCTTGCTGTGCTTCTACCATTTACCGAAGCTGAAGAAGAGCATCGAACGCCTATCGTTTAAGCTGACGAATCTGATCATTTCCATGGCGATGGGATTAACGGTAAGTCTCTTGGCTTTAGCTGCGAACGGACATAAGCTGTTCGAGCCAATCACCTCGTTTTTCGAAAATGCCTATGAGCTGGCCGGGGCCAAAAATATCGTCAACGCCATCCTCGTGGATTTCCGCGGCTTTGACACCATGCTGGAGATATCCGTGCTGACGATCGCCGGGCTGGGCGTCTATCTCTTGGTTCATCAGCGTTCCAAAAGGAGGGAACCCAATGAAACCGAATGATGTGATTTTAAAAAGCGTCACCCGCGTGGCGGCCGTCATTATCTTAACCTTTTCGATTTACCTGTTCATGAACGGCCATCATCATCCGGGCGGCGGATTTATCGGCGGGCTGAGCACGGCATCGGCCATTGTTCTCCTGTACTTGTCCTATGGGATCGAGAAGGTGAGAGAGAACATCCGCATGGATTTTAAGAAGCTCGCGGCGATTGGGGTGCTGATCGCCGTGGTCACCGGCATGGCCGGGGTGATCTTCGGCGAGCCGTTTCTAACTCAAACCTTCGGCCACGTCGAATTGCCGATATTCGGGGATACTGAGCTGGCCTCCGCGCTGATTTTTGATACGGGGGTTGCCCTCGCGGTCATAGGGACGGCGGTAAATATCATTCTAAGCATAAGTGAGGATCGATAAATATGGAGACACTCATCGTCATACTCGTCGGGATACTCGTATCGATCGGCACCTATTTGATCTTATCCAAGCAATTGCTTCGCATTGTGTTGGGAACGTCGATTGTGAGCCATGCGGTAAATTTATTGCTGCTTACCTCCGGCGGGCTGAAGCGGGGGAGCGCCCCCCTGTTGGGCGAGAAGGAAGCCGGTTTTACAGATGCGATGCCTCAAGCTTTGATCTTGACGGCCATCGTCATTAACTTTGCCGTGACGGCACTAGTTTTAGTTTTATGTTATCGGGCCTATCAACATTTCGGGACAGATGACATGGAGCGATTAAGGGGACATGAGCATGAATAACTGGTTGATTGGTCCGGTGATTATTCCCCTGATCATGGGGATGCTTCTCATTGTTTTTCAAAAAAACCTCCGGCTTCAGCGGATCCTTGGCTTGCTTGCTCTGTTGGCGACGTGTGCGGTATCCATCCTGCTCATTCACCAGATCCAGACGGGTGGGATTCAGACGCTGCAGCTCGGCGGTTGGGATGCCCCTTACGGCATTAGCTTCGTTGGCGATATGTTTAGCGCGCTACTGCTGCTTGCCACCTCGGTGGTTTCGATCGGGTGTTTGCTGTATGCCTTCCCGTCGATCGGGCGGAAACAGGAGAAGCTCTATTTTTATCCGTTGTTTTTGTTCTTGATCGTCGGCGTGAACGGGTCTTTTCTGACAGGGGACTTATTTAATTTATATGTCTTCTTCGAAGTATTTCTGGTCGCGTCGTATGTGTTGATCACGATGGGGGGAGCACGGCGGCAGTTTCGTGAAGCGCTAAAATATATTTTCACGAACATTATCGCTTCGGCGTTCTTCCTAATGGGGGTTGCCTACTTATATTCGATGACAGGCACGTTAAACCTCGCCCACTTGTCGATCCGGATCGCTGAGGCTGGTCAGGACGGGTTGATTACCACCGTAGCCTTGCTGTTCCTGATCGTGTTCGCCTTAAAGGCTGGGTTGTTGCTCTTCTTCTGGTTGCCAGGTTCCTATAGCGTACCGCCTACCGCCATTGCGGCCATCTTTGCGGCGCTACTCACCAAGGTGGGGATTTATGCCATCTTTCGGATGTTTACGCTCATCTTCTATCATGAGCCGCAGATCACTCATTTGACCATAGGAATCTTGGCGGCGGTAACGATGATTCTTGGAGGGCTTGGGGCAGTAGGCTTCGGGGATTTGAAGCAAATCCTCACCTACAATGTGATTATCAGCGTTGGGTTTATCCTGCTTGGTCTGGTCTCGATGACAGAGGAAGGCATGATGGGCTCTATCTACTATTTGATGCACGATATTCTGATCAAGGCCTTGATCTTTCTCATCGGCGGGACAGTGGTCTATCTGACGGGAACCAGCAGGTTGCAAAACATCAGTGGTCTGATTCGACTTCACCCGCAATTAGGCTGGATGTTTCTGATCGCCGCATTATCGATGGTGGGCATTCCCCCGCTCAGCGGCTTCCTCGGCAAAGTGTTTACGATACAAGGAACCTTCGAGTCTGGGGATTATTGGCTAGGGGGCATCGGTCTCGCCGCCAGTATGTTGATTCTATATTCCATGATCAAATTGTTCATGAACGTCTTCTGGGGGGAGACCATTCTGTGCGTCGATGATGAGAAGGGAACGACCAAGGGACTTCTGCTTCCAATCGCGCTGTTGACCGCTTCCAGCCTGGCTTTAGGGATTGGTGCTGAAGGGGTGGCGGGGTATGTGACCCAGGCGGCACAGGAATTGCTTGATCCAAATCGATATATCCATGCTGTGATGGATTAAAGGGGGGACAGCCATGCCCATTCAGGTGCTGCTTAACATCTTTATTGCTTATCTGTGGATGTTTCTGCAGGATGAAACGAGCATTATCAACTTTATTGGCGGTTACATCGCCGGGTTGTTTATCCTATTTTGCATCCGCCGCTTCTTTAATAAGCCGTTCTACCTCTTTACATTGGCAGCGGTAGGCAAGCTATTTGTGATCTTCATTTATGAACTGGTGATCTCGTCGATGATGGTGATGAAGCACGTGCTCCGTCCCAAAGTCGATGTGAAGCCGGGGATCTTTAAGGTGGAGACGGATTTGGAAGGGGATTTGGAAGTGACCCTGTTGTCCTTGCTGATCTGTCTGACACCGGGCTCCGTTGTGATGGAGATTACCCCGGATGCGAAGACACTATACATTCACGGACTGAATATGCCAGAGTCCAAAGAGTCGGTACTGAAGTCCAAATCCGTGTTCGAGAAAGCGATAAAGGATGTGACCCGGAAATGATTTTTCAGACGATCTTGATCATCGCGTTATGTCTGTTACTGGCGGCGATCTTAGCTAACTTGTACCGCGTCGTCAAAGGTCCGTCCAGTGTGGATCGGATCATGGCGCTGGATTCCATCAGCATCAATTTAATTGCGAGTATCGCGGTATTCTCGGTATTGCTGCGTACGCATGCGTTCTTTGATCTTATCTTGCTGATTGGGATTTTATCCTTCATCGGAACGGTGGCGTTTGCCCGGTTTATGGAAAGGGGTGCGGTCATTGAGCGGAAGCGGTGAAGTTGTAGGGGCGATTCTGATCCTCGCGGGGGCTGTCTTCAGCTTGATTAGCGCGATTGGCAATTTGCGTTTACCGGATGTGTACACAAGGTCTCATGCTGCATCGAAAAGTTCTACATTGGGTGTGCTGTGCGCTATGGTTGGCACTTTGCTGTATTTTATCATCGCCGAAGGCTATTTCAGTATTCGCCTGATCTTGGGGATCTTCTTCGTCTTTCTGACGGCTCCGGTGGCCGCCCATGTCATCAGCCGTGCCGCCTATCGTCACTGCGTGCCGTTAGCGGAGGAAACTGCCCAGGATGAGCTTCGAGAATACTACCAGCAGGATGAGAATTTCGAGGGGGAAGATCAGGTAGAGCCGGTGGAGCAAGAGACGGTGCTTCAAAGTACCTCCTAAGCCGATATTCGCCCATGTGAGGATTGTCATAGATGACAGTCGTTAAAATTTTAGATAATAATGAAGCGGCACAGGCCGCAGGAATCACATTGGTAAAAAGGGGCAAGTAGTATGGCTGTTCATCGGGGACCCGTAGATCAAGACGTGGTCATTGAGAAGGTTCGGAGTTTATTTACATGCCGGGTGTTGTGGAGCGAAGGGCGTCCCTGCCTGGAGTACGACAGCCGGGAAGAGCTCGATCGGATCTCTGAATACGTCAGAACGAATTTTGGGATGGAGCTGCTTGATGTTTTCTTTACGGCAGTCGAGAGCTTGCCGGATGATGATTAATGGAATAATCGCTTTGTAGTTAGCACCCTTAGGGGTGCTTTTTTTCTATATGGAACGAAGTTCCAAGGGGATGAGGGAATGTCTGGCCCTGTCGGAGAGACCCTATCGTTAAGGAGGAGCTGGTGATGATTACGGTACTGAATACAGATGGTCGGGAATTAACCCCTTGTACCCTGGACCGAGCTTGGCGGGAGGTGAATCGATCGCGTGCCGTTTGGATTAATGAGCAGACCATTCAGTTGTTATACAACCCTTTTCTGTTCCGGAAATATCGGAAGATCGCCTTAAAAAGAGACCGTTACACGTGCCTATGGTGCGGACAGCCTGCAACAACGGTGGATCATCTGATCCCCTCCAGCAAGGGCGGTTCGGATCTGCCGCGCAACCTTATTGCCTCCTGCGGCGAGTGCAACTCAAGACGGGGGAATCGCCCGGCGTGGGAGTATTTTAGAGAGAAGATGGGTTCCATTCCCCGTCCCCTCAAGCTTGGTTTTCATATTTTGATAGCTTTAGGCTGCTCAAAGATCAAACCAAGATCTCATTAAATAATTCTATAACCGGAAAGAAAGGATTTCCCGGCCTTTGGGTGGAAATCAGTAGTGTACGATCAAAACGATTGGCGCTAGGGGAGCGAACGCGCCTGTCGGCCTGGGGTTAGATTCGGCTATTCCGGGTATATTAATTATGAAGACTTGATGAACTGAATTGACAGTGAGAATCATTAGCATATAATAATTAATATAAATAACCAGAAGAAAACAATAAAGATAAAAGGAGAGTTCAAATCATGTCGTTGATTGGAAAAGAAGTATTGCCTTTTAAAGCGCAAGCCTATCACAACGGGAAATTCATCGAGGTTTCCAACGAAGATTTCAAGGGAAAATGGAGCGTTGTTTGCTTCTATCCAGCGGACTTCACTTTCGTATGCCCAACTGAGCTGGAAGACTTGCAAGATCACTACGCTACTCTGAAGGAGCTTGGCGTTGAAGTATATTCCGTTTCCACGGACTCCCATTTCGTGCACAAAGCATGGCATGACAGCTCCGAAGCGATCGGCAAGGTTACTTACATTATGATTGGTGACCCAACTCACACAATTTCCCGTAACTTCGATGTATTGATCGAAGAAGAAGGCGTAGCTGACCGCGCTACCTTTATTATCGACCCGAACGGCGTGATCCAAGCGATTGAAATTACCGCTGGTGGTATCGGACGTGACGCAAGCACGCTGATCGACAAGATCAAAGCTGCTCAATACGTTCACAACCATCCAGGTGAAGTGTGCCCTGCGAAATGGAAAGAGGGCGCCGCTACTTTGAAACCAAGCCTTGACTTGGTAGGCAAAATCTAAGGAGACCCACTATGAAACTGGATGCAGACATTAAACAACAATTAGAGCAATATCTTCAGCTTTTGGAAGGGAATGTTCTGCTGAAAGTCAGTGCCGGAACCGATGCGGTTTCGAACGAGATGCTGGACCTCGTGAACGAGTTGTCCACCATGTCGGATAAAATTACCGTCGAGCAAACGAGTTTACCCAGAACCCCAAGCTTCAGCGTAAATCGCGTGGGGGAAGACACCGGCATCACCTTTGCCGGTGTTCCTCTGGGCCATGAGTTTACTTCCCTGGTACTGGCTTTGTTGCAAGTCAGCGGAAGACCACCTAAGGTGGAGCAAAATATCATTGATCAAATCAAAGCGATTAAAGGTGAATACCGCTTTGAAACATATGTGAGCTTGTCCTGCCACAACTGCCCGGACGTCGTTCAGGCGTTGAACCTGATGAGCGTGCTCAATCCTGGTATTTCCCATACCATGATCGACGGCGCGGCTTATAAAGATGAAGTTGAGAGCAAAGAGATTATGGCAGTGCCTACGGTATTCTTGAACGGCGAGTTGTTTGGCAATGGCCGGATGTCCGTTGAGGATATTTTAGCGAAATTGGGCGCTTCGGACACATCTGCGTTTGAAGGTAAAGAACCTTTCGACGTGCTTGTGATCGGGGGCGGACCTGCGGGCTCTAGCGCAGCGATTTATGCTGCACGCAAAGGCATTCGTACCGGGATCGTGGCAGAACGCTTCGGCGGCCAAGTCAACGACACCTTGGGAATCGAGAACTTGATCGGTACGAAATATACCGAAGGTCCGAAGCTCGCAGCAAGCTTGGAAGAACATGCGAAGGAATATGACATCGACATCATGACGTCGCAAAGGGCGAAGAGTCTTCGCAAGAACGACTTGGTTGAAGTGGAATTGGAGAACGGTGCTGTGCTGAAGAGCAAGACCGTGATCATCTCCACAGGGGCCCGTTGGCGCAACATGAATGTACCGGGCGAAGCGGAATTCAAGAACAAAGGCGTGGCTTATTGCCCGCACTGTGATGGTCCGCTGTTCGCAGGCAAACGTGTGGCTGTTGTTGGCGGAGGGAACTCCGGCGTTGAAGCAGCCATCGACCTGGCGGGCATCGCCTCGCATGTAACCGTGCTTGAATACATGTCTGAGCTGAAAGCAGACTCGGTACTGCAGGATCGTCTGAATAGCTTGCCAAATGCGACTGTGATCAAGAACGCACAAGTGAAGGAAGTCACAGGCGACAGCAAGGTGAACGGACTGACCTATATCGACCGGGAAAGCGGTGAAGAGAAGCATCTGGAGCTGGAAGGCGTATTCGTTCAAATCGGTCTCGTACCGAACACCGAATGGCTGGAAGGCACACTGGAACGCACCCGGATGGGCGAGATCATCGTCGACAACCGCGGAGCTACAACCATTCCTGGCGTATTTGCCGCCGGCGACTGCACGAATACGGCTTACAAGCAGATCATCATTTCCATGGGATCTGGCGCGACGGCAGCATTAGGTGCCTTCGATTACCTGATTCGCAATCAATAAAATATGGCGTTATCGATAAAGCCCGCTCATTGAGCGGGCCTTTTTGGTGTGTAAACCTAACGTTTTTTGACTATAGTCTCAAGTTTGTTGTCTAGATGAAAGCGCTATCTCTCCAATAAAATGAGGGTATCCAGAACAAAACAAGCTGAAGTGGAAAGAGGTGACCGCATATGGACTCGAAGCTAAATGGAAAGCGCTTACGGACGCGTTGGCGCAAGCAAGACACGGAGCTGACCTTGTTGGCTTTGCCAACCACAATCTGGTACATCTTGTTCAGCTTCCTGCCGATGTTCGGGATCATCATTGCTTTTAAGAACTTCAAAATCACCGGCGGTTTTCTGAGCAACGTATTCAAGAGCCCATGGGCAGGTCTCAAGAACTTTGAGTTCCTATTCAAGTCCAACGATGCCTGGATCATTATCCGTAACACGATCGGCTACAACATTATTTTTATCGTTCTTGGAATTGTGATCCCTGTAGCCTTGGCGTTAATGATCGGGATGCTTCACAACCGCAAGGCAGGCAAGGCGTATCAAACGATGATGTTCCTGCCGTACTTTCTCTCCTGGGTTGTCGTCTCGGCTGTGGGCTGGGCGTTCTTGAGCTTCGATAAAGGGATTTTGAATCAAATGCTGGCTGGTTGGGGAGTAGATCCCATCAACTGGTATATGGAACCGCAATATTGGCCTTACTTCTTGATTTTTATGAATGTGTGGAAGGGACTTGGCTACGGCATGGTTGTGTATTTGGCGACCATCGCGGGTATCGATAAAACTTACTACGAAGCGGCCGTCATCGACGGCGCCACCCTTTGGCAGCAGACCCGGTTCATTACGCTTCCCCTGATGAAGCTGGTCATCGTCATGATGTTCATCCTGGCGGTGGGACGCATCTTCTATACCGATTTCGGGCTGTTCTTCCAGGTGCCGCGGGATTCCAACTCCCTGTTTAATGTGACCACAACCATTGATGTTATGGTTTACAAGCAGTTGAAAACCGCAACGGTGGGGATGGCCTCGGCAGCAGCCTTCGTACAGTCGGTTCTGGGCTGTCTGATGATTCTGGCCGCGAACTGGACGGTTCGCAAAATCGATCCTGACAGCGCGATGATTTAAGGAGGTGCAGATATGGCAGCAAGAACGGTGTATGAAAACGGCCTGGACCGATTTAATCGTCCAAGTAAAGGGGTGAACGTGCTCCTTCATCTCCTTTTCTTCTTCCTGGCTTTGATTTGCGTCGTGCCGATGCTGGTGGTGTTGTCGATCTCGCTGTCCAGTGAGCAATCGATCCGGGAGAATGGGTATCACCTGATCCCAACGGCGTTCTCGGGAGAGGCTTACGGGTATATCGCCAAGCAAGGAACGGTCATTTTGCAGGCGTTAGGGATCTCGGTCTTCGTTACGATCGTCGGAACGGTGCTGGGCATTCTGCTCACCACCTCAATGGGGTACGTTCTGTCCCGGCCGAACTATAAGCTGAAGGGGTTCCTGACTTGGGTCGTTTTTATTCCGATGGTGTTTAACGGCGGTTTGGTCTCCAGCTACTATATCAATGCGAATATGCTGGGTTTGAAAGATACGGTATGGGCGTTGATTCTGCCTCTGGCGGTCTCCTCGTTTAATGTCATCATCTGTAAAACGTTCTTCAAAAGCACGATTCCGGATGGGTTAATTGAATCCGCGGAAATCGACGGGGCCGGCCAACTCCGGATCTTCTTCTCGATCATCCTGCCGATCTCGTTGCCGGTGATCGCTACGATTGGTTTGTTCCTGTGCTTTGGTTACTGGAATGACTGGTTCCAATCGATGTTGTATATCAACAATCAGGACCTGTATTCCTTGCAGGCGCTGCTGAATAACTTGATGAGCAACGTTGACGCGCTGGCTCGAAATGCCTCGAGCCTGGGGATCAGCTACGCCGAGCTGGTGGCCACGATGCCTAAGGAATCGGCCCGGATGGCGGTGGCTATCGTCATCGTGCTTCCTGTTGCCTTTGCGTATCCGTTCTTCCAACGCTATTTCATTTCCGGGTTGACGGTAGGTGCGGTCAAAGGCTAATGCGAAATAAGCTGAGCTTGTCTCAGTTTATGAAATATATATTCAAAGGGAGGATATATCTATGAAAAGGTCTTTGAAGCTCATCTCTACTCTATGTGCTGTGATGCTTTTCTTGTCCGTTCTTGCGGCTTGCGGCGGCGGTTCAAACTCCAATTCTTCGTCGTCCAGCAATACGCCATCGGACACTTCTTCCAACACCTCTACAGATAACTCGACAACAACAGGTTCTGGGGAAATCCCGACCTTGGTGTGGTGGACGATTGGCGGACAAATTCCGGATAACTTCGAGAAAGCCGTCGAAGCGATGAATGAATACACTGCAGAGAAAATTGGCGTTAAAGTAGATATCAAGGTAGCCAGCTGGGGCGAGTGGGACACCAAAATCAATACGATTGTAAATACGGGTGAACCTTTCGACATTCTGTTTACCAACGTCTCCAAATACAATCAGCAAGTGACGATGGGCGCATTGGCGGACATCACCGAGCTGGTGCAAAGTGAGACGCCGGAGCTGTACAACTTCATTCCAGAGAAAGTATGGGATGGGACGAAGGTTGACGGCAAAATCTATGCTGTGCCAACCTATAAGGATTCTTCGATGACCCAATACTGGGTGTTCGACCACAAATATGTTGATAAATACGGCATCGACTTAAGCAACATCAAGACGTTGAAGGATCTGGATAAACCGTTCCACGATATGAAAGCAGGCGAAGGCAAGAGCTTCTATCCGTTGCCACTGACGCAAGGCGATGGGTTTAACGGATTCTTCAATCGGTATGACGATCTTGCACTGGGCTTCCCTCCGGTTGGCGTGAAGGTAGACGACGCTTCCCGTCAAGTCGTTTCCGTGCTGGAACAGCAAGATATCATGGATGAACTGAAGATTTTGCACCAATGGTACAAAGATGGCATTATCAATCCAGATGCTCCAACCAAGCCTGAAGCCGACAAAGGCCGTCCATTCTTCAGTGCACAAGGCTTCCCAGGCGCGGATATCACTTGGCAAATTAACGAAGGCGTCGAAAAGTACGATATGACGCAAGTTTATGGTCCGCTCTATACGACGGCTACGATTCAAGGTTCCCTCAACGGAATCTCGGCGAACTCGAAGTATAAGAAGGAAGCACTGAAATACCTGGAGCTGGTGAATACGGATCCGAAGCTGCGTAACATGCTGGCCTTTGGTGAAGAAGGCGTGGACTATGTGAAAGTAGATGGCGAGAAAGTGGTTGAACGGATTTCCGATACTTGGCCGCTGGCCGCTTATACGCAAGGCACATTCTTCAACATGGCAACAACCAAAGGGGCTCCAGAAGATCAATGGCAACAAGTTCAAAAGCTGAACGAACAAGCAACAGCTTCGGCCTTGCTGGGCTTCTCGCTCGACACAACGAATCTGCAAACGGAAGTGGCGAACGTAAAAGCAACATGGGATAAATACCGTTACGAGTTGCTGACGGGCGCATCCGATCCGGAGAAGATGGTACCGAAGATTGTTGAAGAACTTAAGAAAGCCGGGATGGATACGATCATGAAGGCAGCTCAAGAGCAAATCGATGCCTTCTTTCAATAAGAAATAAAGCCCGAGTAAGTGAGCCCGGACGGAGGAGGATTCCCCGTTCGGGCTTTCCCATATGATGATATAATGGGAATGAATGAGGGCAATGGAATCAGCGCCGCAAGACTAACGGTGAAGGAGGCGCGGGAGTGGGTTCCTTTTGGCAGATTAAAATCTATCGCAACAAATTCATTGCCTATACGGTGTTTGTCGTAGCCATCGGTCTCGTGCTGGGCCTTATGACCTGCGCGGTGCTCATCTATCAGTGGATCGAGGGGGCTCGTAACGAGGCGGTCAGCGCCTTCGGCCGGGTCGAGAGCGAACTGCAGTATGATACCGATCGTATTGAGGCTTATATGCAGCGGATCTATTCCAATGACCGCTTGATGACGGATGTCCGATATTTCTTGGGAAACACGGCGGAAGGGTATCTGACGAGCAGACTGGAATACAGCTTGTATAATGAGCCGTTGGTTTCCTTCCCTGAAGATATGAGGGCCTTCTTATACAGCTCGATGAAGGGGGATCTCACGCAAGTCAGTTTGCATACCGAGAACGGGGCCAACCTCGTGCGGTTTAGCAACAGCGGCAATGTCAGCTTTCGGTTTGGCGTTCCGAATACGGATGAGATTTTTCGCGAGAAATTGGAGAAAGGATTTGTGTACCGGAAGAAGCTGTCCGATCCAAACCAAATCTCTCGTCAGATTGGGGAATTTCGCTTCCTGATTGGCAGCGAACCGTTATTCCGAAAGATTCTTGGCTATAAATTGGATATCGCCGCTGCCGTCAGTGGTACGGGTGAAGTGTACATGATCACCGGGATGGATCACGGAACGCAGGAGATGATTCTGCGCGCCGCTGAAGAGACCCGCAACAGCGGATTTTCTTCCCTTGGCGGATTAAAAAATGTCTTCTTCATGAACTTCCATTCCACGAAGTTTGATTACCGTTTGATCATGCTTGTGGACTTGTCCCATCTGATGCGTGAGAAAGCGGGCATACTAGCCACCATCGTTGGCAGTGTCTTGCTGGCCATGATCAGCGTTCTGATGCTCATCAGCTACAACATGCGAGATGACGCCAGATTTTTGAAGCATATTATCAATTCCATTAAACGGGTCAAAACGGCCGATTTCACACCGAATTCCCCTGCCCGATATCGCCGTAACGAGTACGGGATGATTGCCCGGGAATTGGACGATATGGTTCATGAGCTGGACAAACATATCCGTACGGAATATTTGCTAAAGCTCAAGCAGCAGGAAACCGAGATGAAAGCGCTTCAGCATCAGATCAACCCGCATTTTCTCTATAATACGCTGGAGTCGATTCGATCTACCGCGTTGTTGCACAAGGACGTGGATACTGCGGATGCGATCGCGACCCTAGGCTCCTTGTACCGCGATATCGTCCACAAAGATAATATTATTACGATCGGCGAAGAACTGGAGCTGCTGCAGAAATTTTTAAGCATCATGGAGCTCAAATATCCGGGAAGATTCTATTATCAAATTGATGTGGAAGAGCCGCTGCTTGCCATATCCACGGTGAAATTTTGGATGCAACCGCTGGCTGAGAACTTCTTCGTGCATGGCTTTAATCCGAGCAGTGAATTTAATTTGCTCGTCGTGAATGGCTGGGAGGAGGAAGGGCGCTTCGTTCTCGAATTTGTGGATAATGGCAAAAGTATACCTGAAGCGCGCTTGGAGGAAGTGAGACGATGTCTTTACAGCAGAGAGGATGCCCCCGTTCGGAGCATTGGGCTAAGGAATGTGTATACTCGGCTGAGCTTTTTCTATGGGGACGCTTTTCGGATGGAAATTGAGAATAATGAGGAAGCAGGAGTCAAAATTACCGTAATCATCTCAAAGGGGTGACTGCAGGATGTACAAACTTCTGATCGTAGATGATGAACCGCAGATTCTGGAGGGGATGAAGCGAACCCTGAATTGGGAAGAGTACGGCTTCCACCTGATCGAGACGTGTGAAACGAGGGAAGATGCGATCGCTAAATCTGTGGAGATTATACCGGACATCGCTATCTTCGACGTACGTATCGGCCCGGATCTCGGTTATGAGATTATCCAAAAGCTCAATGAGCTGCGTCTTCCAACCCAATATATCATTATGAGCGGGTACAGCGAGTTTGAATATGCCCAAGCGGCGATCCGTTGCGGCGTGAAGGACTATCTGCTCAAGCCCGTCGATCGTTCCAAGCTGCAGACGGTGATTGAGAAGATCATTGTGGAGGACCTGAACGGGGCATTGGACGGGGTCCACAAGAAAGACCTGAACACGGATCCGATCCTGGGGATTCCTTACGAGGAGCTGTCCAAGCTGACCAACCGCATTTTGTTGATGGTGAAGGCGGAATACGCCCAGAACATTACACTGAAGTCGGTGGCCGAGCGTTTTCGCATGAACAGCACGTACCTGGGACAGCTGTTTCTAAAGGAAACGCACATGAAATTTTCAGAGTATTTGATGGCTTACCGGATGCTGCAAGCGAAGGAACGGATCCTGACCACCAACGAGAAAATCTCCAGCATTGCGCATCGTGTTGGGTATCCGAATTTGAATTATTTTTATACCCAGTTTCAAGGATATTTTGGCATGTCCCCTTCAGATCTGCGGAAAAAAAGCTAGGCTCCTCGTAGCGGAAAGGAGGATGTTATGCAGCAGCCCTCTTGGTTCAGTCGCCTGACCCTATGCGCGGTGGTCGCCGGCTTGTTGGCCTTGTTTGCCGTCGGCTGTTCCCTTTTCTCGGATAAAGGGGATACGGCGCCCCATAAGGACATGGTCAATCTGGTTTACTATACGATTGGAGAGCCGGATCCGGATCTGGAGAAGGTGAATGACAAAATCAATGAAGTGTTGGCGAAGAAAATCGGCATCACGATCACCTATATCAAGGTCGGATGGCAGGAATACGAAAACCGCCTGAACACGATGGTATCGGCAGGGACTCCCTTCGACATCGCCTATGCCCCTGAATTCACGACTTATGTCAAACGCGGGGCCTGGCTGCGGCTGGATGACTATCTGTCCAGTACGGGCAAGGATATGTATGATGTGATCGACCCGATCTTTTGGGAAGGGGTGCGCATGGACGACGGGGGGATTTACGGGGTGCCGACCAACAAGGAACTCGCGGTGCGCCAACAGTGGATGTATCCGGAAGAGCTGGTCCGCAAGTATAACATCGATATTACGAAGTACAACACGTTGGAATCTCTGGAGCCGTTGCTGCAGATGATTCAGCAGAAGGAACCCGAGTATTTGCCGATGGAGCTGGATAAGGACTCCCATAACTTCTTCGCTTTATATGGGTATGAGTACGTCATTGACAAGGAGCTCCCGTTGATGGTGCGGTCCTTAGACCCAAACCCTCAAGTCGTGAACATCTTTGAAACGGCGGAAGCCCGTCAGGTGATGGATACGCTGCGACGTTATTATCAGGCTGGCTACATCAACGAGGATGCGGCCTTGCGGGAGAGCCAGGAGCTGGAGCGCGGGAAGAAGGTGTTCTGGAAAGCGTCGAGCGGCGGCCCTTTGTCCGAGCATAGCTGGAGCAAGGATCGCGGGTACAAAGTGGTGGCGCATCCCGTAACGACGGAGGTCGTGACGACCGAAGACGTGCGGGGAGGCGTTATGGCGGTGAGCGCGGATACGAAATACCCGGTTGAATGTATTAAGTTCCTGAATTTGCTGAACACCGATTCTGAGGTGCGGAACCTGTTTAACTATGGGATCGAAGGCGTGCATTACACCCTAGACAAGAACGGTCAAATCGTGCTGATTCCCCGGAAGGATGCCGACGGCAACCCGATCCCGGGCGCTTTGCCGGGGTATACGGGCGTGACATATACGCAAGGCAACTGGTTCATTCTTAAGACGCGAGGCGGAGAAGACCCGGAGCCGTTAAACAAATGGGAGGAGTTCCGCGCTTCGAACGCCCGGGCCGTGAAATCAAGCACGTTGGGGTTTACGCCGGATTTATCGATGATGCCGATCCAGATCCAGAACATCAAGATGGTGTGGCAAAAATACTATCCGAGCCTCATGACCGGCAGCGTGGACGTGGACACCGAGCTGCCGAAGTTTAACGAGGAGCTGAAGCAGGCGGGGCTGGACGAGGTCCGGGCCGAGGTGCAGAAGCAGCTGGACGCCTGGCGGGCTTCGAATCAGCGGTGAGTCTGAAAAACGGCGGTGCAAGGAGTTGGAATCCTGCACCGCCGTTTTTGGTGTTATTTTTTCCCCTTCGGGACTTTGACTGTGGTTTGGGCCGTCGTCTTGTTGCCAGCCTTGTCGGTTGCTTCGTAGGTGATGGTGTAGATTCTTCCGTTCCCTTTGCCCGAACGCTCGGCTCGAAGCAAGAACTCTTGATCCGCTGTCCCGTAGTCTGCGCCTTGGATGTCGTTTGCTGTATCGCCGTCGCCCAGCCCGTTATCGCTCTCGTTGCTGGTGATGGATACCAGCTTGATCGTATCGATGCCGGAACCTTTGTCGCTGGCTTTCCAGGTGACCTTGATCGGAACTAGCTTGTGATTTGGCGTGGAAAGGACGGACGGGCTAACGGTCAGCTTCAAGACCGGCGGCGTCGTATCGACAGGGCCTTTGCCCGTCAGCGTCAGCACGCCGAAGACGGAGGGGTCCTGATACCCGTTGCCGGTGGCGTCGTTCCAGGCGGCTACACTTTGGCGCGCGCCGTCTTTGGCATCGTTGATCTGCGCGTCGAAGCCGATTTTTACATCGTTTGCCGGGGTGATGGTTTTCAGCGGGATCTTCATTTCCACCGTATAGTTCGTTCCGTTGACCCGGACTGCCGATACGAAGCCTTCAGCGATGGACGCCGGATTAAAGCTGGTCTCATTCGCGTAGTTCACGCGGTATTGTCCATCATCGGATTGGTAGAACGAGGTTTTGGCGTTATTTTCGTCCAGGAACACCTCGACGGAGTCCTGCTCCCATGGGTTGGGGCTGTTCTTATCCAGCTGCGCATCGCTCACTTGGATCAGGACGTACAGGTTGTGATCGTCCCAGAGCGCTTTGGCCGTACCGGTTGCGCCTTGCCAAGCCGTCTGGTACCGATCGATCGGCATCGCCGGCGCTTGGTTCCAAACCGCGTCCACGGCTCCGTCTACGGCAGGCGTACCATAGAGGGCGGTAGACTGGTTTGCCTCCGACACATCCGGCTGGTGCTCTTCGATGAATTTGGCGGGATCAATCACGCCGTAATAAGCCGGTTTGGCTTGCAGATTCTTGTCGAACAGCAACGGGCTGGTCGAGGAGCGCCAGCTTGTGCCGTCATCCAGACCCCAGAAGGTCACGCGCGTTATGTGATCCGCATGGGCCTTGAAAATCTGCATCAACTGCGCGTACAAATACCCCTGTGCATTAGCCAGCTTCTCGGACAGCTCGTAGTTGCTGCCGGCTTGGATGTCCAGCTCGGTGATGCTGATTTCCACACCCAAGGAGATAAAGCGTTCCAGGGAGAGCCGCACATTCTCCGGATTCGTGTTAACGTTATAGTGACCCTGCATGCCGATGCCATCGATGAGGAGTTTACCGGGATGCGTCAGCGCATATTTGTCGTTTAGTGCTTTGACCATGTGATAGATGGCCTGGGCTTTGTTTTGGTTGTCCTCGTTGTAATCATTGTAATACAGCTTGATATCCCATTCCGGATGGCGGTCGAGCACTTCTCTAGCCGCGAGGAACGCCTGCTCAACATAATCGGCGCCGATCGCGGTTTTCCATGGGGTTTCCCGCAAGGAGGCTTGCCAATCCGTCGGGTTCCCCGGGTTATCGTTCATTGCTTCATTCACGACGTCCCAGGAGATGACCCGGTCGCCGAAATGCTCCATGACGGTTTGAATATGGGTGCGCAGGTTGGCCAAGGCTTCTTCCCGGCTTAAGGGCACCGTGTTGCCTTGCGCATCCGTCGTGGTGTTCATCCAGGCGGGCGACTGCTGATGCCATACCAATACATGGCCATGCATCTGCATGCCTTCGGCAAGAACTTGATCAACCATGGCGTCAGCCGCGGTAAAGGTGAAATTGCCTTTCGTCGGCTGCAGGCCATCGGGCTTCATCGCATTGCCGGCCGTGGCGACGTTGTGGTGCATGTTAAGCAGCTCCAGCCGCACGCCTTCCAAATCCTCCGCCGAGATGGCGCTGCCGATCAAGAAGTCGTCTTGGTAAGCCGTTTTGATCGGGACTAGATCCTTCTGGATCGCAATCGGACCGGATCCGGTGCGTTCGAAGGTGACGTCGTCAATGTAAAAAGAAGCGGTCGCATTATTTGAACTCTCGACATAGATCGTTAAATATTCGCCGCCCACGCTGTTATAACGGTAGGTTCCTTCAAACAGAACCCAATCGTCCCCGGTGCTGAGGGTCTTGGGGGAAAGAACCACGTAATTCGCACTGCTGCCATCACCGATTTGCGTGGACAGCTGGATTTGCGAGCTAGCGGGATCGATCAGCTTCACCCATGCCGAGATTTTGTATTCGGCGCCTTGGTCCACGTATTTCTCGACGCGCAGCGTCGGCCCGTGCCAGGTATTGGTACGGCCCTCTACCTTCAGCGCATAGGCGCCGCCCGGCGTATGATTCGCTTCGTTCGTCACGGTCAGCGTTTCGGTACCCGCCCGGCCCGTGAAGCCGCCGGTGGTCCGATCTTCAAAGGTGATCGTGGAGAAAGGCAAGGCCGGATCTCTTGGCGGTTGTTCGCCGCCGCCGGAGCCGTCTTTTTCCGTGATGCGAATGTCTCCGATGTAATAAGGAACCGCAGCGCCAGCTGCGTTGGAGTTAATGCGCAGCGCCTTGTCCACGCTCGTATCCACGGTGAATTCCTTCGTCAGCGTCACCGCTTGCCCCGCGACATAGTCGGTCTCGGCATAATTGCCATAGCTGTCCACGGTTTGAAGCGCGGCTTTCGCGCCGGCTGGCAAACTAACGTTAGCGTCTACAAAAATCGTAACGTGCGCCGTATAGATCTTGCCGTTCGTGAGGCCAATGTCGCTAAACCGGAAATCGGCGGCGTCCCAGTTGTTGACCCGGTTGCTAACATAAAGGGCACCTCCGTCCTCGTTGCCGTTAAACACCTTGCCGGATACCTTTGTCAGGGTCGCGCCCCCCGATTGAACCGCTTTGCCAATTCCACTCGCGAAGTCCTCATGATACACCGTCACCGTGCCGTCCGAAGCCGAGGTTTCGGCCTTCGTGACCTTGGCCGGCCATCCTGCAGGCAGCAGTAAAACAGCGGCGATCAGCAGCATGAAGATACGTTTCATCGTTTGATTCATTGACTCACTCCCCTTTGTCTTGGAATAGTTTTGTTAAGCGCTTTCATTTTTTATTGGAAGGCTCCTCCTTTCCTGCCACAAATCATACCATCCCGCCGGCAGCCTCGGCTTTCTCGAAATTAAAGGGGATATCGTACTTTTTTTATATAAATTGGATTGACATGGCCGCAATAAGCCGAGCGAGCTCTAGGATGGGTGTCTTTTTCATTTCAATGCTGGCCTATTTTCCCCTGACGTTTATGGCTTGTGGGTGTAGCAGAGGGGGAACTTCCAAGCGGCCGCACAGGAGGCATTCACGCGAGCGGACTAGAGAAATAAAGTGTTAAAGTCATCTTGACTTTCGAAATCCGAATCGCTACGATGTTCTGGTTGTTATGGCAGAAACATGGTGGAGAGAGGTTTAAAGTTAGGATGAAGATGAAGAAGTATATCGCGGATATCGCGGTTTTAATTGTTGGGGCTTTTTTATTTGCGTTGGCCGTCAATTTGTTTATTATTCCGAACGACTTCGGTGAGGGAGGCGTTACGGGGGTCACGATCATTTTGTACTACCTGTTCCAGTGGTCGCCGTCGCTGGTGAATATCGTGATCAACGGGGTGCTGCTGATTGTCGGGTACAAATTTCTGGATCGGCGGACGACGATCTATACGATCATTGCGGTTGCGTTCAACTCGTTGTTCCTGCATTTGACGGAGAACTGGCGCATCGATTCGCACGAGCCAACCATCAATGCAGTGTTCGCCGGCGTGATCGTGGGAGTTGGCATCGGTCTGATCGTACGGGTCGGCGGGACAACGGCGGGAACCGTCATTCTGGCTCGGATCGCCAATAAATATCTGGATTGGAATATCAGTTACGCGCTGTTGTTTTTTGACCTGATCGTGGCGTTCTCTTCTTATTTCATCATTGGCGCGGAAAAGCTGATGCTGACGATCGTTATCTTATATGTAGGCACGAAGGTGATGGACTTCATGATCGAAGGTCTCAATCCCAAGAAAGCCGTCACCATCATTTCCGAGAAGCAGAATGACATCGCCGAAATGGTCATCACCGAAATGGACCGCGGCGTAACCGTCCTGTCGGGTCATGGCTACTATACGAAGAACCCGAAGGAGGTCCTTTATATTGTTATCAGCAAGCAAGAGGTATCCACCTTGAAAAAAATCGTCCGCTCCATCGACCCCTCCGCATTCCTGACAATCCACGACGTGCGGGATGTGTTTGGGGAGGGATTTTTGGATATATCGAAGTGAGGTAACCATAGTTAGAAATTTGTAGAAGATGAAATATCCCCCTAAAATTAACCATCAGGGTAATCTCTCTGATGGTTTTTTTCTTAAAACACCATTTTGATGTATTGACAACCAATAGATTATCAATATACTTTTATTAAAAGCATTTAAAAAAGTATTATCTAAAATGAAGTTCAAAAGAAATAGGGATAGCGTACGTGGAGAAACCGCAGAACATGAAGAAGCAGGGAGGGAGAGTATGGGAGAACCCATTAAGCTTAGGGTATCTCAAATTGAAAAGTCATTTCCCGGGGTCAAAGCGCTGAATAAGATCGATTTTTCCGTCAAGAAGGGGACGGTGCATGTCCTTTGCGGCGAGAACGGAGCGGGGAAATCCACTTTAATGAAGATCATCAACGGTGTGTACCAGCCGGATGCGGGTGAGATTTATCTGGATGGGAAGCTTGTGAAAATTGGCAGTCCGCTGCAAGCGCGCCAACTAGGGATATCGATGATCTTCCAGGAGTTGAATTATGTGGCGGAGATGTCCGTGGAGGAAAATCTATTCCTGGGAAGGCTGCCGGTCAATCGATGGGGGAAGGTCAACTGGAAAGAAGTGACCCGGCAAACCCTGCAATTACTGCAAGCGGAGCAGCTGCCGTACGACCCGAAAACGCTGCTTAAGGACTTGACGGTCTCGGACATTCAGATGCTAGAAATTATGAAAGCGGTATCAAATCAAGCGGAGCTCATCATTATGGACGAACCGACGTCGGCCATCACGCAAAAGGAGGTCGACCGGCTGTTTGCTAAGATTCGTGAGCTCAAAGCCAGAGGCGTTAGCATCATTTACATCTCGCATAAGCTGGACGAGATTTTTCAGATTGCTGATGAAATCACCGTGTTCCGAGACGGGACTGTAGTGGATAGCAGACCCAAGGAGGAGCTGGATATTGAGACCGTGATCAGCTTGATGGTCGGACGTCAGCTGAAGGATACGTACCCGAAGGTGAAGGCGGAGATCGGGGAGGAAATTCTCCGAGTCGATGGACTATCTCGTAAGGGGGTATTTCGCGATGTAAGCTTCTCCGCACGGAGAGGCGAAATCATTGGTTTCGCGGGGCTGATGGGAGCGGGACGGACAGAGGTGATGCGATCCCTGTTTGGTCTTGATCCGTTAACCTCCGGCACGATCCGGATTAAGGATGAGGGTGTGATCAAGCCCACTGTGCAAGGCAGTTTAGAGAAAGGGATGGTCATGCTTTCGGAGGATCGGCGGAGGTACGGGATTATTCCTGTTCGTTCCGTACGGGAGAATACCACGCTGTCCGTATTGGGGCAGGTGTTTTACGGGTTACGGCACCGTCCGAAGAGAGAGCAGGAGCTGGTCAAGGGGATGTTCGACAAGATGAGAGTGAAAACCCCCTCTTTGGAAACGCCTATTGCGTCACTCAGCGGCGGGAATCAACAGAAGGTACTGCTTAGCAGGTGGATGCTGCTCCAACCGGATATCCTGATCCTGGACGAACCAACCCGGGGGATCGATGTCGGGGCGAAATACGAAATTTACAAGCTGATCGGTGAACTGGCCGAACAGGGCAAAGCGATTCTTATGGTTTCCTCCGAGCTGCCGGAGTTGATCGGGATGTGCGACCGAATTTATGTGATGGCACAAGGTCAGGTGACGGGGGAGCTCGGCCGCGAGGATTTTTCCCAGGAGACCATTATGAGATATGCAACTGGAATGATGACCAGCGAGGTGAAATAGATGGATGCCACTCTTCATATCTGGCAATTAATCAAGCGGAAATACAGTATCTACCTGGTGCTGCTCGTGCTGTTTCTGATCTGTACGTTCGCGAATCCAAACTTTCTCTCCGTTACGAACTTAACGAACGTATCAACTCAGTTGGCGGTGACGACAATTCTTGCATTTGGTGCCACGATCCTGATCATCTGCGGTATGTTGGACCTGTCCGCGGGTTCTGTACTGGCATTATCCGGGGTCTTCGCTGTATCTGCTTATAAGTCGACCGGTTCGATGCTCTTGGCCGTGTTTGTAGGCATATTGACCGGCGTCGTATGTAACGTAATCAACGCAGTGATGATCAGCACGTTCAAGGCGCCGCCGTTTATCGCAACTTTGGCGATGATGGCCATGGCTCGCGGTGTCGCCCTTCACTATACGAAAGGTCAAAATATTCTCCAGCTGGGAGACTTCGTCGTCCTTGGGCAAGGGAAGCTGCTGGGAATCCCGATTCCGGTGATATTTCTAGCCGCAATTGGCGTGCTGACCTGGTATTTGCTCAGCCATACTCGATTTGGTCGATCCGTATACGCTGTGGGAGGCAATGAGGAGGCGGCGGTTGCCTCCGGGATTAACGTACACAAGATCAAATACACCGCCTTTATCATCAATGGCATTTTTGTCGGAATAGCTGGGGTGCTGTTCATGGCAAGGGTGAACGCAGGATTGCCCAATGGCGCAGTCAACTATGAATTTACGGCTCTGACCGCCGCTATTATCGGGGGCACCAGCTTCTCGGGAGGCGTTGGTACAGCTGGGGGAACCCTGGTAGGGGCTTTTATTGTAGGTTTCCTGGACAACATCATGAACCTCAGCGGTGTAAATTCCTACATGCAGCAAATTATTCGTGGAGCGATCATTGCCTTAGCTGTTATTTATGATATCCAAACGAAGAAACGGAAAACAAGAAGTCTGCTTGGCCGCGTAGAGGACAATCGCCAGGCGATCCGGCAGAAGCAATCGAAGAACACTTCAGTTTAAGAAACCAAGGAATTCAAATTTAAGGATAAAGGATGGATGCAATGTGAGAAAAATTAGATTTTCCACGGGAATGATCTGTTTATTTGCTCTGATCTTAGCTGCCTGCAGCTCGAACAATGGGGCAGCTCCATCTCCATCCAACGCTTCCTCCAGCGGCGAGGCATCCGGTAAAACTTACAAGGTTGCCTATATTGCCCGGGCACAATCCGATTCGTTCGCAGCGTGGCTGGCGAATGCGGTCAAGGAGGAGGCTGAGAAATATGAAGATATCAAGCTGGATGTCTTCGACGGCGAGGCGAATGACGAGAAAGAGAATTCGTTAATCGAAAATGCGATTACGAACAAATACGACCTGGTGATCGTTCAGCCCAACAATGGTGAGGCCCAGCAGCCTTATGTCGAGAAGGTGGTGCAGGCCGGGATCTTTGCGATTACGACAAATGCCCGGATTTCGGGGATCGAAGGGGCTTCATCGGTAGATGCCCAGCCTTATGAGCAAGCGGCCGTTAATGCCCGGGTTGCCGTTGAACAGGTGCCGCAGAACGCCAAAGTCGTTGTCCTTCAAGGTCCATCTGGCAATTTCCATGCCGATGAGCGTCGCAAAAGCTGGCAGGCAGAGTTCTTCGATAAACGCCCCGATGTGCAGATTGTCGGTGAGCAGATCGCGAACTGGAACAAGGACGAGGCCATGCGGTACATGGAGGACTGGGTGCAGGCTAACGACAAGATCGATGCCGTCATCTCGATGAATGACAATATGGCTGCCGGAGCCATCGAAGTGGTGAAGGATAACCCGAAATACAAAGATATGTTGGTTTACGGTGTGGACGGGACGGCTGAGGCAGTGCTTTTGATCAAAGAGGGGAAAATGACTTCCACAACGCTGCAAAACGCATTTGAGCTTGCGGAGAAGCTGCTCGATACGAGCCATAAGTTACTAACCGGTGAAGAGAAGCAAATCGATACGGATATCGGCAATCCGCTGATTAACAAAGAGAATGTCGACGAGTACATTGAGCTGCTGAAGAAGGCCGGCGCAATTCAATGATGGAATACTCTATAACTTATTAGGAGGAGAAAACCATGCTGAACAGAGTAGCCTACATGACAGGACTTCGAGATATGGAGCTTCGAACGAGAGATATCCCTGTACCGCAAGATCATGAGGTGCTTGTTAAACTGGAATACGTGGGGATTTGCGGCTCCGATGTCCACTATTATGAAAGCGGACGGATCGGCAGCTTCGTGGTTGAGGGGGATTTCATCCTCGGCCATGAATGTGCGGGGACGATCACAGAGGTCGGATCGGCGGTCCGGCATTTGAAGGTAGGCGACCGGGTTGCCCTGGAGCCGGGGCTCACCTGCGGACAATGCGAGTTCTGCAAATCCGGCCGTTACAACCTGTGTCCGGATGTACGCTTCCTGGCCACCCCGCCGATTCACGGGTGCCTGACCGACTATATCGCTTATCCAGCTGATATGGCTTTCAAGCTTCCGGAGCAGGTCAGCACACGCGAAGGTGCGCTTGTAGAACCGTTAGCTGTAGGATTACACGCAGCCAGCCAAGGACATGTAAAGCTAGGGGACCGCGTCGTGATCTTGGGTGCCGGCGCTATCGGTCTCATGACGCTGCTGGCCTGTCGTGCCTACGGAGCCTTGGAGACGATTGTGGTTGATGTGATCGAGAATCGGCTGGAATTTGCCAAGAAGTTGGGCGCTACACGGGTCGTCCAGGCAAGACAGGAGGATGTCGCTACCGTCGTCGCGGCATGCACGGACGGACAGGGCGTGGATGTTGTGATCGAAACGGCGGGAAGCGAGATAACGATGAAGCAGACACCGTACCTCGTCAAACGGGGAGGATCAATTGTGCTTGTAGGGTTCCCGCCGAAGGATATTATCGAATATGACTTCATGCAGATCCTGTTGAAGGAAGCCCGGATTGAATCGGTGTTCCGTTACCGCAACTTGTTCCCTCCAGCCATTGGAGCGCTGGCGGACGGGCGGATTGATGTGAAGCCGATGATTACCCACGAATTTGCATTTGAAGACAGCAAGCAGGCGTTTGACTTCGTCATCGAGAACAAGAATGAGGTCGTGAAGGCATTGATAAAATTATAGCTTTTTATGGTAAAAGAGGCGGACGCTTCCCTAGTATTGGGAAAGAGTCCGCCTTTTCGTTGTGCTGCGGCCCACGAGGGGCCTATCAAATCTCCTCGATAAATTTCTTCACCAGCTGCAGGGCAGCGCCTACGGCCGTTGCCTCCAGTTTATATTTGCAGCATTGCAAATAGGTGCCATCCGGCTCAAACGTATTCCTGCGGGCCAGGAGCTCCTGAAGCTGGCCGAGGTGCTCGTCCATATAGGCCCCCACATAGCCCCCGACAATAACGTTGCAGTCATACAGCATTCTTAAATTATTTATCGTGATAGCCAAATAAGAGAGATATTCCTCCCAAAGGGCTTGTTGCACGGGGGCTTTCTCCCGGAGTAAACGGAAAAACTCTGCCATATTTCCGTTTGTGCTATCCGACAGAATCTTTGCGGAGCAATAGGCATCTACACAGCCGCGCTGCCCGCAGTAGCAGGTTCGACCGTCCGGCACGATCGTCATATGCCCGAATTCGCTGCTTCGTTGATTCTGCCCGGCATAGGTGCTTTGACCGATAATGACTGAACCGCCGACACTGTTATTAAGGGACAAATAGACAACGTCTTCGACGCCATCCTCGTTCCAGAATTCGGCCATCCCTGCGGCATTGGCGTCGTTGATCAAAACGCATGGATAAGGAATAAACTCTTCAAAGCTGCGGACGCTGCCTCCTTGAAAGTCGATCACAGAGGCGTATTGAACCGTCTCATTGCCATGAGATAAAATAGCTGGCAGCGCAATGCCAACGCCAAGCAGCTTCTCTCGGTCGGCTCCGGATTCGTCCAGGAATCGCTCCACGTGTTGGCCAATTCCTTCGAAATAGACCCGCTGGTTCACAAACGGATACGTGTGGCGCACGTGGTGAATCACGTTCCCGCCAAGGTCGATCAAAACGATGCCGATGTGATTGCGCGTCACGTCTAGTCCTAGAGCATACTTGGCCAGGGGATTATAGGAGATCGCCTTGGCCTTTCGGCCGCCCGTCGATTCGAAAAGCCCGGTTTCGATGACGAGGTCCCGCTCCTGAAGTTCCTTCAGGTTCTGCGTCACGGTTGGCAGCGAGAGCTTCAAGGTATGCGCAATTTCCTGGATAGATATCGGATCATGTCGGTATAAGAACTGGTAGATAATTTTGCGATTGATCTTCTTGACCTCAATGCTGTTAGCGCGGGGAGTCTTCATAACGAGCAGGTTCACCAACTTTAATAAATGTCTTTTATTAATTACTTTATATTATACGGAACCGCCCAATCTTGCAAACCAATAAAGTCATAGTAGTAACAAAACAACCAGCCCTATCAGTGAAGGACTGGTTGTTTCTTTTATGCTGGGGTTACCCATACACTCGAATCTCAATTACTTCAGAAAACTGCGACCCGTTCGTCTCCTCAACGACCAGCTGGAGGGCTTTGACCGGGACGGCGGTATCCACAGACGGTGTACTCGCTTGCGCCGGCGGTTTGTCAATCCAGCCATGCGGCATGCCTCCTGTGAGATCGCAGGTGATCTTTTCCCCAAATTATTGCATAGGAAAAAAATCCACAGAGGCGTTGCCCCAAATTGCGTGGATTTGTTGCAAAAGGGCGGTGTTGGGGAAGGGGGGTGTAGATTTGTTCTATTGATATTGCAGGTCTTTGTTTAGTCTAGTCGCCGCCTTGACTCAAACATGATAAACGACAGATTAACAGACAGGGTTTCATGCTATAATTCACTTATGAATAGGGCCACCCAAAAGTAATGTGAATCTACCTGATGGAAGCTGCCGTATGGGATGTTACAGAAGAGGGGCATTTCACTGGTAATGTGCAGTTCAAAATGAAATAGTAGGAGATTCGTGGTGAAAAATTTTTTTATGCATTTCGTCATGAATGTGATTAACTTGGTGCGAATCTGAAGTGAACATGATTTTCCTAGGAGGTTCGCACCACAAATTTCTTTTTATTTTTCCATTTTTACCATTAAATTTAAATGAACCGGCCTATTTTCGTGCATTATTTTCATAAATTGTTAATTCATAGTTAAAAAATATGCGTGAAATCGCAGTCGCACTCTATATGAGTGCGTGGATTGAAATAATCCCGATCAGCGCGTTGTTGAAGTAGCGACCCAGAGTCGCACTCTATATGAGTGCGTGGATTGAAATTTTGCTCCATATGGCACCTACCCTTTCAGCACTGTCGCACTCTATATGAGTGCGTGGATTGAAATAGACCGGGAATCCACGAAAGCATGCGAATTGTTGTCGCACTCTATATGAGTGCGTGGATTGAAATCGTCATTACATAACTTGTATTACCGACATTGCAACGTCGCACTCTATATGAGTGCGTGGATTGAAATCGCTGTTTGACGATTTGGTGCAGCTCAGCCAACGTCGCACTCTATATGAGTGCGTGGATTGAAATCTCGATCTCGCGTAAGTGTTTGAGTTGGAGAGGGGTGTCGCACTCTATATGAGTGCGTGGATTGAAATCAAGCGACCGTATTAAATTGGTTCAGCGGGTCAGCCGGTCGCACTCTATATGAGTGCGTGGATTGAAATAGATACGGTGTGGGAGAATATCAAGCAGGACGAACGTCGCACTCTATATGAGTGCGTGGATTGAAATAACATGACACAGCCGTATGGTGTGGGGTGTATTGTCGCACTCTATATGAGTGCGTGGATTGAAATGATTTGGAACACGGTATTGAAAATGGCCAAGAAGCGTCGCACTCTATATGAGTGCGTGGATTGAAATAGGGTTAGCGGTAAATCGATCTGGAAGGCCAGGTCAGTCGCACTCTATATGAGTGCGTGGATTGAAATACAGATTTTTATGGGGGACTTTGCTAAACGCCGCGTCGCACTCTATATGAGTGCGTGGATTGAAATTGCGATCTTCCACGGTGTCATATGCCGGATCGATTGTCGCACTCTATATGAGTGCGTGGATTGAAATTTTTGTCATCCACGACACGTTCCCGCTATATGACGTCGCACTCTATATGAGTGCGTGGATTGAAATGGCAACTCCCGCAGCACCCCGTAATCCATGAGCGCAGTCGCACTCTATATGAGTGCGTGGATTGAAATAATCATCACTTTAGGTACGACAATGCCGGTAACGGCGTCGCACTCTATATGAGTGCGTGGATTGAAATGACCCCGGGCGATGATGATGCAAATTTTACATCAAAGTCGCACTCTATATGAGTGCGTGGATTGAAATTCAAAAGAGTGTACAAGCAGAACGGAAATATCATCGTCGCACTCTATATGAGTGCGTGGATTGAAATTCATATCGCTTTTGATGCTTACCCCGTTTGAGGGGTCGCACTCTATATGAGTGCGTGGATTGAAATCCCAGCTGCTTCAAGCACTCATTACGCCCGCCCGCGTCGCACTCTATATGAGTGCGTGGATTGAAATGTGGTACGTAACAAAGACATAATCATTGCGGCGACAGCGTCGCACTCTATATGAGTGCGTGGATTGAAATCGTTTGTGGGCGGTAGTAAGCGTGGGACAAGGAAATAGTCGCACTCTATATGAGTGCGTGGATTGAAATGAAATTATAGATTGGGCAGAAAAAATGAGCAACGGTCGCACTCTATATGAGTGCGTGGATTGAAATGGCCAAGTCGGCCGCGGTCAATACGATTAACGTGCGTCGCACTCTATATGAGTGCGTGGATTGAAATTGAATGAAAGTATCGGAATCGAAGTGATTGCAGGTAGTCGCACTCTATATGAGTGCGTGGATTGAAATTCAAGATAGCGGTAATTGATGATGGCGAAGGTCTGGTCGCACTCTATATGAGTGCGTGGATTGAAATCGCACATCACGTTGATCAAGGATGTTTCCGGATGGTCGTCGCACTCTATATGAGTGCGTGGATTGAAATACTGAAATAGGCTGGATAGTTAGAGAAGAACGAAAGTCGCACTCTATATGAGTGCGTGGATTGAAATGGCATTGTCAATGAAGATCGGTGCCGTGAATCCGTGTCGCACTCTATATGAGTGCGTGGATTGAAATCATATCATCAAGGAAACCGAAGATCAAATTTAGAGTCGCACTCTATAAGAGTGCGTGGATTGAAATCTGCAAAAATGTGATGAAAAATAAAATAGGCCTCTGTCGCACTCTATATGAGTGCGTGGATTGAAATGACGAGTGGAGCAAGTCGCAGGTGAATCCACGTCGCACTCTATAAGAGTGCGTGGATTGAAAGTGCATCAGGATCCTGAATCAATGCCCAGCACGCCGCCGTATTCCTTGTGAGTGCATAAATTGAAATTTGCTCAAGTATTACGGATCTGCCGACAACGGGCAGCGTCGCACTCTATATGAGTGCGTGGAATTGAAATGGGGTGAGCGTTAGATCGACGGTCTTGCACTCCTTGTCGGCACTCTATATGGTGTGGAGGTCACCTTTTTCGTCAAACAGACAGTAAGAAAAGAGGTATATTAAGCAAAATCGATTCCCGGTATCCACCGGAGAGCGGTCACCAAGCTTTCCCTAATCCCAGCTTGTCCTTCATGGAATACGAACATTCCTCCCCGAGACAAACAGCTTCTTTCTTATTCTCCACATTCTATCAATTCAACTTCTCCTTTATTTGTAATCATAGTACTTTTTGCCCGAATATTGGTGAAATATGACAATCAATGCGGTAAAATAGAACTAGATTGTATATGATCATGTGCGAGGAGATGTGCTTGTGTTTATTGCTCATGTACGAGAACGTGATAAAGAAATCCAACCGTTAAAAGCACACTTACTTGGAGTGCAACGACTGGCGGAACAATTCGGAGCAAAGTTGGGTCTGAAACATGTCGCAGGGTTAGCCGGTTTGCTTCACGATCTGGGGAAATATAGCGATAAGTTCCAAGAATATATAGACGTCGTTGCCTTTCACCCTGAATGGCCTCAACCGAAGCGCGGTGAGGTTGATCACTCTACAGCTGGAGGCAGATTACTGTTTTCGCTGCTCCATCATAAAGAAAGTACCTTCCTAGAGAAGCTATTAGCTGAAATCGTCGGCAATGCTATCATATCTCATCACTCTAACCTCCAAGACTATCTCTCACCTGAAATCAAATCTGACTACTTAAGAAGAGTACATGATACGGACCTTCCTGAATACGATTTGGCTGTTGAACGTTTTTTTCAGGACACGATGTCCGAGGAAGAGCTTATTCGTTATATTCAAGCTGCCGTAAATGAACTGGAACAATTTTGGGATCGCACGCCTGCACAAAGTTTCTTTGTTACAAAGTATATTTTCAGCTGTTTAATTGATGCGGATCGGACCGACACACGTTGTTTTGAAGAACAGGTTGAGGTAGCGGAGTCCAACCAGCATCTTCAATTATTTGAAACCTACTATCGTCGTTTAATGAATCATCTGACTAAATTAAAAGATAAAAGTAATGCAAGCGAACCGATCAACGTGCTAAGAGCCCAAATGTCGGAACAGTGCGATGTATTCGCTGCTGAACGTCCGTCCGGCATTTATACGTTATCTATCCCCACGGGTGGAGGCAAGACACTGGCTAGTCTGCGATATGCTCTTCGACATGCCTGCAAGTACGAGAAACAGAGGATCATTTATGTCGTACCATTTACGACAATCATCGAACAAAACGCGGATGAGGTCAGAAAAATTCTGCAGGACAACGAACATATTTTAGAACACCACTCCAATGTTATCGAGGAAGAACAGAAAGATATGGAGGATGGTGATGAAGCAGATGACGGGCTCATTACAGACAAAGAGAAACTCCGGCTTGCTCGCGACAACTGGGATAGCCCGATCATTTTTACGACCCTTGTCCAATTTCTCAATGTCTTTTATGCCAAAGGCAACCGCAATACTCGTCGTTTGCATAATTTGAGTCATTCGGTGATTGTGTTTGATGAAGTACAGAAGGTTCCCATTCATTGCATATCCCTGTTTAATGAGGCGTTGAATTTCTTGAAACAAGATGCCCATTGCAGCATCCTCCTTTGCACGGCGACTCAACCTACTCTGGAGAATGTGAAGCATAGCCTCTTGAAGGAGCGGGATGGGGAGATTGTGTCGAATCTTACTGAAGTTGCGAAGGCGTTTAAGCGAGTTGAACTTATTGACCGAACGGAAGAACCTATGACGAATGAGACGTTAGCCGATTGGGTGAAGTCGGAAATCAACGGATGGGGCAGCACACTTATCATTCTGAATACCAAAAAGGTGGTCAAGGATCTATATGAAAAGCTAAAGGATGCCGCTATGCCTGTCTATCATCTCAGCACGTCCATGTGTGCGGCACACCGAAAAGATCAGCTCAAAGAAATCCGAGATATGCTGGATCAGCAAGTCCCTTTCATCTGTGTGACTACACAATTGATAGAAGCTGGGGTTGACGTCAGCTTTAAATGTGTGATTCGTTCTCTGGCCGGGCTGGACTCGATTGCCCAGGCAGCTGGACGATGCAACCGGCATGGAGAAGATGAATCGCAGAATGTATACATTATTAACCATGCGGAGGAAGCCGTCTCGAAGCTGAAGGAGATTAAAGTCGGAAAGGAGATGTCCAGCCACGTACTAGCGCGGTTTAAGAAGAAAGCGGATCAATATGAAGGAAACTTGCTTTTGCCAAAGGCGATGAGTGAGTATTTCCGCTATTACTACAATCGAATGGAGGCCAATTTAAACTATTACGTTAAGAAATTAGATAAAGAGATGACCAAGCTCCTGATGTCGCTCTCCCAGGAAAATGATTATGTGACTCACTACCGAAAGAAACATGGGACAAGCTTTCCATTAATTTTAAATGGCAGCTACAAAACAGCAGCAGAGCATTTTCGGGTCATTGATCAAAAAACGACTTCCGTCCTCGTGCCTTATGGAGGAGGCAAAGAACTGATTGCTCAATTGAACAGCGGAGCTTGGCTTGAAGATGTAACCAAATTTTTGAAACAAGCGCAGCAGTTTACGGTGAACCTGTACTCGCAAGAGATGGAGCAATTAAAACGGGATAATGCCATTGTAATGCACTTGGACGGCATGATTTATGAATTGAAAGAGAATTGGTACAGCGATGAGTACGGTGTGGATTTGAAGGGGGAGGGGGGAATGGACTTTATAGGTTGGTAAGTCCATCCCTAAACAGGCTTCTGACATACTTCATTATTATTTCAATCCACGCATTCGTCTAGGATGCGACTCTAGTCTAATCAAATGTTGAACCTCAGTAGGATTAATTTCATAAGGACTTGATTAATGTATATAACTAAGGACCTTTTATAAGAACAATTTTATAAGCTTCATGTAATTTTGCACTTTCTTCTGGAATGATTCATATAGTGATTAAGGATTAAGACTTAATTTCAATAAAGAAGTATGTCAATCCGTGGTTGTTATAAAGATCCTAGGAGGTGAATGTAAATGTATTCTTACCAAACTAAGTCGATGAGTGAGAAAGTCGAGTTGGTCTATGCTGAGATTTTAAAGCAAATTGTTGAAGTAATTAAAAAAGAACTAGCTAGATAATGAAAGTTGCAGCCTGAGAGGAATAAAAATCTTTATCAGGCTGCTCCTGTAAAGGAGGTGATTTAAACCATGAGAAACGAAGTCCAGTTCGAAGTTTTCGGCGACTACGCTTTATTCACCGATCCGTTAACCAAAATAGGCGGTGAGAAGCTGTCCTATAGTGTCCCTACCTATCAAGCGATCAAGGGAATCCTCGAATCCGTTTACTGGAAGCCGACGATCATGTACATCATCGACGAGTTGCGTGTCATGAAGCCGATCCAAATGGAATCGAAGGGAGTGCGCCCGATTGACTATGGGGGCGGGAACACGCTGGCTAATTATACGTATCTGAAGGATGTTCATTACCAAGTAAAGGCCCACTTTGTCTTTAACGAACATCGGCCGGATCTCGCCTTCGACCGTAATGAAGGGAAGCATTACAGCATCCTTCAACGTTCGTTGAAAGCGGGTGGGCGCAGGGATATTTTCCTGGGTACTCGAGAGTGTCAGGGGTATGTGCAGCCTTGTGAATTTGGCAGTGGAGCAGGTTATTACGATACGGATGAAAGAACGCATTATTTAGGAACGATGGTTCACGGGTTCAATTATCCCGATGAAACGGGGAGGAATGAGCTTTCGGTAAGGCTATGGTCTGTTGAGATGAATAAAGGGTATATCCGTTTTCCAAAGCCAGAGGAGTGCTCCATTGTCCGTTCAGTCAGAGAAATGGAGCCTAAATCGTTCCATTCGGATAGCATAGAGTCTGCGGAACAACTGCTCCGTAATTTAGGAGGTGAATGAGATGAGTTGGCTGCTCCACCTGTATGAAACGTATGAGGCTAATCTGGATCAAGTCGGGAAAACGGTAAAAAAACGCGACCGAGAATACACCCTGCTGCCGGTTTCACATACAACCCAGAATGCTCACATTGAAGTTACGATCGATGAAGACGGGGACTTTCTTGAAGCCAGAGTGTTGGAGAAGGAGAGCACCTTAATTCCCTGTACAGAGGAATCAGCCAGTCGGTCAGGCTCTAAGGTCGCACCTTACCCGTTACACGATAAGCTTAGTTATGTCGCTGGCGACTTCGTGAAGTATGGCGGGCAGATCAAAAATCCGGATGAAGTACCTTTTGACAAGTACATCCGCAACTTGGAGGAATGGGCCAATTCGCCCTATGCCACAGAGAAATTGAAATGTATTTATACGTATTTGCGCAAGGGGCGGTTAATCGAGGACCTGGTCGCCGCCAAAATCATCAGGCTTGATGAGAACCAGCATCTGATCGAGAAATGGGATGAGAAATATACGGCTAAGTTCGGGGAAAAGCCGCCCATTTTCTCAAGCGGGGCTGCGGAGACATCCAGTGCTTTTATCAGATTTAATGTGCTCTCCCCTGATTCACCCGAAGAAGTATGGAAAGATCAGGCGATGTTTGATTCATTTATTGCCTTTTATAATCAGAAGCTGGGAGAAACGGACGTTTGTTTCGTTACAGGAGAAATGCGTCCGAGTACGGAACGGCATGCGAACAAAATTCGTCATGCAGCTGATAAAGCCAAGTTAATTTCTGCGAATGACAATTCGGGCTTCACCTTTAGAGGACGCTTCAAAACAAGCAAGGAAGCGGTATCCATCAGTTATGAGGTATCGCAGAAAGCGCACAATGCCTTGAAGTGGTTGATTCACCGTCAGGGGAAAACGATGGATGAACGCGTCTTTCTAGTGTGGGGCAACGATAACGATCCCGTTCCGAATACCGATGAGGATATTGTGGACATGATGCGTCATTCGGGCCGGGAAATCGAAAGAGAACCGGATACGGACAAGCCTTATGCTGATCAGGTTAGACGGGCAATCGACGGGTTTCGGAATGATCTGACGTATCAAGCAGAGGTGAATATTCTCGTTCTGGACTCGGCAACGACCGGCCGGATGGCGGTGCTTTACTATCGTCATCTGAATAAGGAGCTGTATTTGAATCGTCTGGAAGAGTGGCATAACTCTTGTGCCTGGGAGCACCGCTACCGCAAGGAAGAAGAGCAGCTTATCACTTTTTATGGAGCGCCGGCAACGAAGGATATTGCATTTGCTGCTTATGGTCCCAGAGCAAGTGAGAAGATCATCAAAGGGACGATGGAACGGATGATTCCTTGTATTGTCGATAGACGTGCAGTCCCTAGAGATATTGTCAGAAGCGCCTTCCACCGGGCTTCCAATCCAGTATCAATGGAACGTTGGGATTGGGAGAAGACGTTAAGCATCGCATGCGCATTGATTCGAAAAATGCTGTTGGAAAAAGGGGAGGAATGGAACGTGCCGCTGAACACCGAATCCAGGGAACGGAGTTATCTGTTTGGCCGATTGTTGGCTGTGGCGGATGTGCTTGAACGAGGAGCACTTGGCAAAGACGAGACAAGGTCTACCAATGCGATTCGTTATATGAACTCGTATGCCCAGAATCCGGGTCGAACCTGGAAGACAATTCAGGCCAGCCTTCAGCCTTATCAAGCCAAGCTGGGAACGAAAGCGACCTATTTATCCAGGATGATTGATGAAATCGCCGATCAATTTGAGGAAGGAGATTTCAATAATGCTCCTTTAACAGAGCAATATTTGCTTGGATTCTACAGTCAACGCCGTGAACTTTATAAGAAAAAAGAGGAGGATACAAACGAATGAGCACGCTTGATCATAAAATCGATTTTGCTGTGATTTTGTCTGTGACAAAAGCCAATCCAAACGGGGACCCTCTGAATGGTAACCGACCACGCCAAAATTACGACGGCCACGGAGAAATCTCCGATGTGGCTATTAAGCGTAAAATCCGCAATCGCTTGCTGGATATGGGAGAAAAGATTTTTGTTCAGTCGGATGACAGAAAAGTGGATGATTTCAAAAGTTTGCGTGAACGTGCGGATGCCCATCCGGAGCTGGCAAAGATGCTGAAAAGTAAAAATGCATCGGCCGACGAGTTTGCCAAGCTGGCTTGCCAGGAGTGGATCGATGTACGCAGTTTTGGACAAGTTTTCGCTTTTAAAGGTTCCGAGCTGTCTGTAGGCGTTCGCGGTCCTGTTTCCATTCATACCGCTACAAGTATTGATCCGATTGACATTGTCAGCACCCAGATTACCAAAAGCGTTAACTCCGTAACAGGGGACAAACGCAGCTCCGATACGATGGGAATGAAGCATCGTGTAGATTTTGGCGTGTATCTGTTCAAGGGCAGCATTAATACGCAACTTGCGGAGAAGACAGGTTTTACCGAAGAAGATGCAGAGAAGATTAAGCAGGCGCTGATCACGCTTTTTGAAAATGACAGTTCTTCTGCCCGGCCGGACGGCAGTATGGAAGTCCATAAGGTATATTGGTGGAATCATTCCTCCAAGCTGGGGCAATATTCTTCGGCCAAAGTGCACCGGTCTTTAAAAGTATACTCTACAACTCCTGAACCCAAACGATTTGAGGATTATACGATTGAACTTGAGGAACTCGATGGCTTGAATGTCGAGGTTATTAATGGTCGTTAATGATGAGGATTGCTATTTGATGTTGTCAGGGCTCCAGCATTTCCAATTTTGTAAACGTCAGTGGGCCCTGATTCATATCGAACAACAGTGGGATGAAAATGTCAGAACCATCGAAGGGCAGCATTTACATCAAAAGGCGGATCAGCCGTTTATCCGGGAAAAGCGTGGAGACAAGTTAATCGTTCGCGCGATGCCGATTCAGTCAACGGAACTGCAATTAAGCGGAATCTGTGATGTTGTCGAATTTGTTCAAGACCCTGAAGGGGTTGAAGTGGCGGGAGCGGAAGGCACTTATAAAGTCTATCCTGTCGAGTATAAGCGGGGGAAGCCGAAGAAAGGTGATGAAGACATCATCCAGCTCGCAGCCCAAGCGATGTGCCTGGAAGAGATGATGCTATGCCGTGTGGACACAGGGTACATATTCTACAACGAAATCAAGCATCGTGTTGAAGTGCTGATTCATGACAGGCTGCGGGATCAAGTAAGACAAATGGCTGCAGAAATGCATCATTATTACGATAAACGCCATACGCCGAAGGTAAAGACGGGACCTTTTTGCAAAAATTGTTCGCTGCAGCATACCTGTGTGCCCCATTTAATGCACAAACGCTCGGTCCAAAGCTACATCGAAGGGAGGCTGAGTGATTGAAGAAGCTGTTAAATACGTTATATGTTACTCAGCCGGATACGTACTTGGCGCTTGATGGTGATAATGTGTTATTACTTAAAGGCGATGAAAAGATTGGCCGTTTGCCGCTTCATAATCTGGAAGCGATCGTGAGCTTTGGCTACACGGGGGCGAGTCCTGCATTAATGGGGTATTGTGCGGATCGGAATATTTCGATCACCTTTTTGACACAAAACGGAAGATTTCTGGCAAGAGTCATTGGGGAAAGCCGGGGAAATGTCATTTTGAGAAAAACGCAGTACCGGATTTCGGATCATGAAGAGGGATCTGCAAAAATCGCACGAAACTTCATTACAGGGAAGATTTATAACCACAAGTGGATCCTCGAACGGATGACGAGAGATTATCCGCTTCGCATTGATGTTGAACAATTCAAGTCCATATCAGGCCAGCTTTCGGATATTTTGCGTGAAGTCCGTGACAGTAATAACCTGGAAAGCTTGCGGGGTTGGGAAGGCCAAGCCGCGGTTCTCTATAACCAGGTGTTTGATCAGATGATTTTGCAGCAGAAGGAGAGCTTCTTTTTTCACGGGAGATCCAGAAGGCCCCCAAAGGACAACGTAAATGCCATGCTGTCGTTCGCTTACACTCTCTTGGCTAGAGATACGGCTGCGGCATTGGAAACTGTGGGACTCGATGCTTATGTCGGCTTTTTGCACCAGGACCGTCCTGGCCGAGCCTCCCTGGCTTTGGATCTGATGGAAGAGCTGCGAGGAATTTATGCCGATCGGTTTGTCCTTTCGCTGATTAATCGGAAAGAAGTGACAACAACTGATTTTGTTACAAAAGAAAACGGGGCTGTGCTGATGACGGACGAGGCTCGCAAAAAGTTTTTGAAAGCATGGCAAACCAAGAAGCAAGAGAGGATTACCCACCCTTTCTTGGATGAAAAAATCTCCTGGGGGCTGGTTCCTTACGCTCAGGCCTTATTATTGGCACGTTTCTTGCGCGGTGATTTAGATGAGTATCCGCCATTTTTATGGAAGTAGGTGACTCGGGATGCTTGTACTCATTACTTATGATGTTCAAACCTCAGGCGTGGGAGGAGCTGCGAGGCTCCGTAGAGTGGCTAAGGCATGTCAGAACTACGGACAACGGGTACAGAATTCCGTGTTTGAATGTAACGTCGATGCATCCCAGTTCACCGCTCTGAAACTGGAGTTATCCCAACTCATTGATCATGAAAAAGACAGCCTGCGATTTTATCGGCTGGGCAATAACTACAAAACCAAAGTCGAGCATATTGGCGCAAAGCCGTCGATCGATTTAGAGGACCCGCTCATCTTTTAACGGTGCGAACCCCAAGCGCACATAAAATCCCTATGAGGTTCGCACCCCGCGCTATTACTGGGGTTGTTGAGTTTTTTGTTGGAATAAACAATAACATTTCGCACTCACAAAACAGGTTCGCACTTCTGGGCATGTGAGGCCTTGTGGCTCAAGGCTTCACAAGGCCCGCAGTCGCACTCCTTGTGAGTGCGTGGATTGAAATTTCGTCGAATCGCACACTCGCAATCTCGCCAGTATTCGTCGCACTCCTTGTGAGTGCGTGGATTGAAATATTGAGCCATACGAGTTTTTGGGCGTTGGTAAATGTGTCGCACTCCTTGTGAGTGCGTGGATTGAAATAATCTTTTTGCCGTCAACGTATACTTTTGCTTTTGTCGCACTCCTTGTGAGTGCGTGGATTGAAATGCCCCGTATTGGCTAGCGTCTACGCCCATCTGTGCAGTCGCACTCCTTGTGAGTGCGTGGATTGAAATGCTACCGATGACTGTACCCGCTGTTAACGTTCCGTCGCACTCCTTGTGAGTGCGTGGATTGAAATACGTAATGGGAGCCAGCTCCAGCAATCGGCTCGGTCGCACTCCTTGTGAGTGCGTGGATTGAAATTAGCCGGTATGGACGGTCAAGCAAATTGAAGAAGTCGCACTCCTTGTGAGTGCGTGGATTGAAATTCCTGTAGGTGAGGGGAAAATCCCTCCACCTAAGCCGTCGCACTCCTTGTGAGTGCGTGGATTGAAATACCGGTATTCCAGCAGCACGCCGCAGGTAATTCGTCGCACTCCTTGTGAGTGCGTGGATTGAAATCAGTCGCCTGTAAACACACCAGCGATGAAGTTGATGGTCGCACTCCTTGTGAGTGCGTGGATTGAAATTTCCCAGACAAACGTAGGCGCGACACTCACAACGGCGTCGCACTCCTTGTGAGTGCGTGGATTGAAATAAACAGCTCGTAAAGCTCCATAGGGCTTAGCTGTCGCACTCCTTGTGAGTGCGTGGATTGAAATATATCTTGCGCAGTTAGCCCAAGGGACAACATGACGTCGCACTCCTTGTGAGTGCGTGGATTGAAATATCTGCTTTACTCTGCTGCGCTTCAAGGTCCGACGTCGCACTCCTTGTGAGTGCGTGGATTGAAATACTAGACTCTGTGCTTGCTCTCCGCCCGGGAGATACCGTCGCACTCCTTGTGAGTGCGTGGATTGAAATTTTTCTTGCAGCTCCAAGGTCAGGCGCTCCGGCGGGTCGCACTCCTTGTGAGTGCGTGGATTGAAATGTCTTCGTCATCCGATCGGAACGGGAACGGCAGCGGTCGCACTCCTTGTGAGTGCGTGGATTGAAATCCTCCGGAGGTTCACGTCCATCTCCCTTAAAACGTCGCACTCCTTGTGAGTGCGTGGATTGAAATTTCGTGTTGTTTTCCGGATTTGCCTTAACCCATACGTCGCACTCCTTGTGAGTGCGTGGATTGAAATTCCTGCGAGAAAGCATTCACCCAAGAACCTCCCTGTCGCACTCCTTGTGAGTGCGTGGATTGAAATCTTTCCGGTCAGCTAAACTGACCTCAGAGAGATTTGTCGCACTCCTTGTGAGTGCGTGGATTGAAATAGAGAATGCGGCGTGCTCGTCCAGGTAGTCTATCGGTCGCACTCCTTGTGAGTGCGTGGATTGAAATATTGAGCCTGTTTTGCTTGCTCTCCGTATCTGAGTCGCACTCCTTGTGAGTGCGTGGATTGAAATTTTTGCGCCGGTAACGCTACCATCTTCGCTAACCGGTCGCACTCCTTGTGAGTGCGTGGATTGAAATTTGTTGACCAGTGTCGTGAAATGCTGATTGAGCGGTCGCACTCCTTGTGAGTGCGTGGATTGAAATAGAGTCCATAGCTGCGTTATATCTTGTAAAATCGGCGTCGCACTCCTTGTGAGTGCGTGGATTGAAATCAGTCGTGGCTTACCGGATCGCGCGCCACAATATCGTCGCACTCCTTGTGAGTGCGTGGATTGAAATCGAAAATCTGACCGGCTGTAATCTTCCCGAGATTCGCGTCGCACTCCTTGTGAGTGCGTGGATTGAAATCGTTATTCCGAAGATCATGGTCGGCGCGGAAGTTGTAACGTCGCACTCCTTGTGAGTGCGTGGATTGAAATATGGCGCGGTAATTAGAGAACCGGACAATCCGCAAGTCGCACTCCTTGTGAGTGCGTGGATTGAAATCTTGTCCTGTACCCTGACCATAGCACCTGTTCTGTCGCACTCCTTGTGAGTGCGTGGATTGAAATGAAAGCGCATTTGCCGGGGTACGCAAGACTGTGGATGTCGCACTCCTTGTGAGTGCGTGGATTGAAATATGAGACAACCCTCCTTTAAGACGGGCAGTTTAGAGTCGCACTCCTTGTGAGTGCGTGGATTGAAATTCCGAGCCAGGGCTCATAGGAGCGGAATGGACGTTCTCGTCGCACTCCTTGTGAGTGCGTGGATTGAAATGCAAGGGCGTTGGTCGGGGCAAAACGCACTGATGTCGCACTCCTTGTGAGTGCGTGGATTGAAATAATGTTGAGTCGTTTGTTACGGGCAAACTGCCGGGTCGCACTCCTTGTGAGTGCGTGGATTGAAATACCAGCTCGGTGACGTTTTGGATCGGCTTGCTCGGTCGCACTCCTTGTGAGTGCGTGGATTGAAATTCCTCGGCCTCTTCAACACTTTCCTTCTGTCGTAGTCGCACTCCTTGTGAGTGCGTGGATTGAAATACCCGGCAAGCTTCGACCGCTTTTTGAGAGGTTTAGTCGCACTCCTTGTGAGTGCGTGGATTGAAATAGGTATCCGGGGCCGAGCTGCTCATGATCAACTACAGTCGCACTCCTTGTGAGTGCGTGGATTGAAATCTTCTATCATCTGCCGTCTTGATCATATGACATCGTCGCACTCCTTGTGAGTGCGTGGATTGAAATGATTATTTACTTCGAGAGAAGTTAGAACAAGCGGAGTCGCACTCCTTGTGAGTGCGTGGATTGAAATTACCAGTCGAGCCAGATCCTCCAGCGCCAGGACGTCGCACTCCTTGTGAGTGCGTGGATTGAAATTTGTCATCATAAAGCCACCTATATAGTGAAGGGGTGTCGCACTCCTTGTGAGTGCGTGGATTGAAATCCTTCGTAGACCTCAAGCACCGGCTCCGCGTCCTTGTCGCACTCCTTGTGAGTGCGTGGATTGAAATTTAGCATCTGGTGTATGATCCTTCACGTGCTCATCCGTCGCACTCCTTGTGAGTGCGTGGATTGAAATGATGCTGCGAACGGTAATGGTGCGCTGGGGGTCGCGAGTCGCACTCCTTGTGAGTGCGTGGATTGAAATACGGCTGTGGCGAAGGTAAACAATTTCAGTGATCTCGTCGCACTCCTTGTGAGTGCGTGGATTGAAATTCTTCGTTTAGGAACAGCATTATTGCCCTTGTGCCGAAGGGTCGCACTCCTTGTGAGTGCGTGGATTGAAATAACGAATATTGGAACATCTTGATAATTCGATGGATGGTCGCACTCCTTGTGAGTGCGTGGATTGAAATGAAGAGTTGAAGCAGGGAACGAACGAGAAATTGGAAGCGTCGCACTCCTTGTGAGTGCGTGGATTGAAATTTTATCTACTGATTATTTATCAGGCAGCTTTAAAGTCGCACTCCTTGTGAGTGCGTGGATTGAAATTATCTGATTTGGTTGAAAAAGTGTATGCGCCGGAGTCGCACTCCTTGTGAGTGCGTGGATTGAAATCCCACTTTTAAGGTATTCCAAACAGGACCAAAGAATGGTCGCACTCCTTGTGAGTGCGTGGATTGAAATTCAATTGTTCGAATCTGTGCGCCGTTGAAATTGGTCGCACTTCTTGTGAGTGCGTGGATTGAAATAGCAAATCTAAATTTAGAAGATCCATTAGATCAAGCGTCGCACTCCTTGTGAGTGCGTGGATTGAAATATCGCCCAGCAGCATGTACACCTCACCGATCTGGTCGCACTCCTTGTGAGTGCGTGGATTGAAATTTTGCAAAAAAATCCAATGCCACCTGCCAACCGAGTCGCACTCCTTGTGAGTGCGTGGATTGAAATCTTACTCACGATCACCATTTGTACGCCGTCATCCCGTGTCGCACTCCTTGTGAGTGCGTGGATTGAAATAGGAGAACAAGTCGCGGATCATTAGGCTCCTTGGTCGCACTCCTTGTGAGTGCGTGGATTGAAATCATTCGTCCAACTGCATTAAATCCATGGCTACATCGTCGCACTCCTTGTGAGTGCGTGGATTGAAATAACCCTGTCCCTAAGCCATCATATCGCCGCAGAAAGCGTCGCACTCCTTGTGAGTGCGTGGATTGAAATCCCATCGCGAAGTCAACGCCCATATAAACGTCAAACGTCGCACTCCTTGTGAGTGCGTGGATTGAAATAAACCGGAAATTATCGCTTTCTCGACATACTCGTCGCACTCCTTGTGAGTGCGTGGATTGAAATAGAGAAGGCACAGCAGGGGCTCTACAAGGCCCGGCACGTCGCACTCCTTGTGAGTGCGTGGATTGAAATCCACCTCTACTAATATACCAATGTTAAGCGCAACGCGTAGCACTCCTTGTGAGTGCGTGGATTGAAATAGCACTATGGGCTATTGATTTGGAATCTAAAGGCATTGTCGCACTCCTTGTGAGTGCGTGGATTGAAATGATGATCGACCAGTTGTTTTTAATAAAAGAGTAAAGTCGCACTCCTTGTGAGTGCGTGGATTGAAATCAATAAGAGGGTTGATGCTGATAGACTAAAAAGTAGACATGGAGAACCGAGAATCGGGTAAAATGAATCTATCCAAATTCGAGGTGCTACCATGACGAAAAAATACGATAAAGAATTTAAACTGCAAACGATTCAGATGATCCAGGAAGAAGGAAAGGTGGTGGCGCAGGTCGCCCGCGAACTGGGGATCAGCGACAACACTCTGTATCGTTGGATGGCGGAATACAAGAAAGACGGCGCACAGGCCTTTCCAGGCAGTGGGCAACTGAAAGCCGACGATAAAGCAATGAGAGATCTTCAGAAACGCCTTCGTGATCTGGAAGAGGAGAACGACATCTTAAAAAAGGCGATGCACTACTTCGCCAAAGACCGGCGCTGATCTATACTTTCATCCACGATCATCGCTTCAAGTGCCGAGTCTCGAAGATGTGCGAAGCCTTTGAAGTATCCCGAAGCGGCTATTACAAATGGACCCAGCGAAAAGCCAGCAAACGTGAAAAGCGACGTCGCAAGCTGGAGCGGCGGATCCGTCGTATCTTTCTAGAATCCCGTCGATTATATGGAAGCCCCAAAGTAGCAAAAGAACTGCACAAGCAGGGCATACGAGTGTCCGAGAAAACAGTCGCTCGGATCATGAAGGAGCTGGGTTTACGTTCTCGCACGGTGAAGAAATACAAGGCCACAACCAACTCGAAGCACAACCTGCCTGTCCAAGAGAACGTGTTGAACCGCGAGTTTAATCCGTCCGCTCCAAACAAGGCCTGGGTGGCTGATATTACGTATATCCCGACCGATGAGGGTTGGCTATACCTGGCAAGCATCATGGACCTGTACAGTCGTAAAATCGTTGGATTTCACATGGATGAGCGAATGACGAAAGAACTCGTGTTAACGGCGCTGGACCGCGCCCACAGCCAGCAGCGACCGCGCGGAGAGGTTCTGCATCATTCGGATCGCGGCAGCCAGTACGCTTCCCATGACTACCAGGCGCGGCTGCGCACCTACAAGATGAAAGGCAGTATGAGCCGCAAAGGGAACTGCTACGATAATGCGTGTATTGAATCGTTCCACAGTGTGCTCAAGAAAGAGCTTGTCTACTTGGAGAAGTTCAAAACACGCAAGCAAGCCAAGAAACGCATTTTTGAATATATTACCTGCTTCTACAATGGAAAACGAATCCATTCCGCGATTGGGTATTCTACGCCCAATGAGTGCGAACGTATGTACCGATCTGCCGCATAATTTTCTCGATTCTTTGTGTCTACTCTATTGACAGAGGTACATGATGTCACAGCAACTGTGCTGGTCGCACTCCTTGTGAGTGCGTGGATTGAAATTTGAGCATCCGGCGAAATCCCTGGTCGAAGTAATTGGTCGCACTCCTTGTGAGTGCGTGGATTGAAATTCCCATCTACAGGAAGAAAGTCTATCGATGATCTTTGTCGCACTCCTTGTGAGTGCGTGGATTGAAATCGTCCGGTGTACCGCCTCAGACCGCGCCCGCCCTCCGTCGCACTCCTTGTGAGTGCGTGGATTGAAATCCGATCCACTGTTTAACCGCTGGGATCACGGCTGAGTCGCACTCCTTGTGAGTGCGTGGATTGAAATTCTCGCGTGCTAGACGGCAATTACCCGGATACGTCGTCGCACTCCTTGTGAGTGCGTGGATTGAAATAGAGAGCTTGTATTACAAGGGAGGGTTGTCCATGATGTCGCACTCCTTGTGAGTGCGTGGATTGAAATATTACGTCAATCTTGGGCCGATGAATCCGCAATCATGTCGCACTCCTTGTGAGTGCGTGGATTGAAATAGCCCGAAGCGGTAACCCCGGCGCCCAGTCAATCGTCGCACTCCTTGTGAGTGCGTGGATTGAAATCCAAATGTAACTCTCTCCACCCCATAGGCTTCGCGTCGCACTCCTTGTGAGTGCGTGGATTGAAATTCACAAGGGCGGCATGTTTGAACAGCTTGAAAACCCGTCGCACTCCTTGTGAGTGCGTGGATTGAAATTCTGGCGACGTTCATGAAATTGTTAGCCGTTGATTGTCGCACTCCTTGTGAGTGCGTGGATTGAAATTCGTATCGCTCCCTAAAAGCCCTAATGACTTTAGGTCGCACTCCTCGTGAGTGCGTAGATCGAAACAGGAGCCGTACTCCGGATGACCGGATTCACTTGTTACTGATTACTCGGGAGTCAAAGTACAGACTGGTCATGGCATTTGTTTGCTTGTGCTCCGGTTGGGAGCGGCTGTTGGTTGATAATTTACAGGATCATAGTCTCGATGCAATGAATGGTCGCAAGTGTCTTTTTCCAAATAGGAAAAAAACTCCACAAACGCATTGCGGGTATTGCGTGGATTTGTTGCAAAAGGGCGGCAGAATGGAGTGGGGGGGGGGTAGATACTAGCCCCTGGAAAACATAGTTTCTTTCCGGAGGCTTTAAGCACCAAAATCTCTGACTTTTGATGCAAAAAGAACGAAATCTCCGAGGTGGTGATCAAGAATGGCCTGGACGATTTCGATTTGTATACTTCGATAATCGTGTACGGCTATGTTACTAAAACCAACCATGGCTTTCAGATTACGGTTAAGTTCTTTGTCAATCACTCCATTATCTAATAGAAGATCAAAAAGCCTCCCGACTGCTCTGAGGGATTCCCCATTTATTTTCTGAGACCAGATGCATGGCTAAATCGATACAAGCTTCACAGGCCCGCTGTAGGTTCAAGATAATGGAATCCTGTTTGGTGTAATTTTCGAGGTTCTCTCGCTTTCCTTCATACTCTTCATGGATCCGTTTCAGGCAACGGTTGATCGTTTCTGTTTTGTTCGCTAGTATATCGCGGTTCAATTGGCTCCCCCTCTCTGGTAATTCTCCATGATTTCTTTGCGCTCGTCGTTAAGCAGGGCATATTCCTTGAGGGCTTGCATAAATGCGGTCTGCCGGACATAAGGCTCGACATCTTGCAATACCTCACCTGTTCCAATGATCTGTGCTTTGAAGACGGGATTCGCCTGGGGAAAATAAATCAGGTCTACCTCACGCCCTACCCGATTGGCTAGTTCAGAAGCAGCCATAAATAGTTCATACGCGGAGTGAGGTGGATCTTCAGAAATATAGGCAATATCTACATCGCTGTCTTGGCGCATCTCCCCCCTTGCTGCTGACCCGAATAATATCACGGTATGCGCATTGAAACGCTCGTTTAAATAATCGATTATGGCGGATATTTGTTGTGGTTCAAGTCTTGGATTAGGCATAAGACACCATCCATTCATTCTGTCAAATTGGAACCTTATCTTGAGCGTATCCAAATGTGCTTGAAAATACAAGTGTTTCGCAGATACGTACCACATGCGGCCACCGATTTTGCTATTCTTTTTTTTTCGATGCCATCCTTTCTGGAATCTCTCTACTACGGTCATCTCATCCCCGAGCAGATGGCCCCCAAAGACCCGCAATACCGCCAACTCAGCAACGCATTATCCGAAGCCAACAATGGCTTGGAGAGAGAAACGATCTGGTGAGGATTTTACCAAATTGAGGCGCTAATCGACTTACAGCAGCAAATTCAAGAGATGGAGATGGCAGCCGCGTTCGCGCAGGGTTTTAGGTTGGGTGTGGGGTTGATGATTGAGGTGCTGTTATTCGTGGAATGAAAAGAGGGGGCAATTTGCCCCTCCTAAAACACCCACAACACCACCCACAACCTCAACAACGTCGCAAACAAAATCGGGATCGTCAGCACGATGTCAACTTTGAAATACGTGCCCCAGGAGATGCGGACGCCCTTCTTGGCGAGGACATGGAGCCAGACGAGAGTGGCGAGTGAGCCGATGGGTGTGATCTTCGGGCCGAGGTCGGTGCCGATGACGTTGGCGTAGATCAGTGACTCGCGGATCGTGCCGGAGGTGGCCGTGTCGGCGATGCCGAGTACGCCGGTCATGACGGCCGGCAGGTTGTTCATGATCGACGATAGGAACGCCGAGATGTAGCCCATGGCCATCGTGGATACGAATAGGCCTTGATCTGCCACCGTTTGGAGGAGCTTGGCCAAGACTTCGGTCAGCCCGGCATTGCCGAGGCCGTACACGACAACGTACATCCCGATCGAGAAGACGACGATGTTCCATGGCGCGCCTTTCATGACGGCCTTCGTATCGACCGCTTGGCTTCGGCGGGCGATGGCCCAGAAGATCAAAGCCACGGTGTCGGCGAGCAAGGATACCGGAAGATGAAGGAACTCGCTCACGAGGTAGCCGATCAACAGGACTCCCATCACCACCCAAGATATGCGGAACAGGCGCTGGTCTTTGATGGCCTCAGATGGTGCTTTCAGCTTGGACGGGTCATAGGTGCGAGGAATACCTTTGCGAAAATAAAGCAGCAGCACCGCCACCGTTGCCCCGAGCGAGAACAGGTTTGGAACAATCATCCGAGCGGCATATTGCGCGAAGCCAATTCCGAAATAATCCGCTGACACGAGGTTCACCAGGTTGCTGACAACCAGCGGTAAAGAGGTAGTGTCCGCGATAAACCCGCTCGCCATAATGAACGGGAAGATCATTTTCTCCTCAAAACTCAAATGGCGAACCATCGCCAGCACAATCGGCGTGAGGATTAAGGCTGCCCCATCATTGGCAAAAAACGCCGAGACCACCGCCCCCAGCAAGCTGACGTAAATGAACATGCGGATGCCGCTGTTTTTTGCAGCCCGGGCCATGTGCAGCGCTGCCCATTCGAACAAGCCGATCTCATCCAAGATCAGCGAAATGATGATGATTGCGATAAACGTTAGAGTGGCGTTCCACGTGATCTGCACGACTTCCCCCACATCGTCAAAGCCGACGACGCCGGCAAGCAGCGCCAACACCGCACCGCCGCACGCGGACCACCCGATATTCAGCCCCTTCGGCTGCCAAATCACAAAGGTTAAAGTCATTCCAAAAATAAGTGCTGCCGCAATGATGTCAAATCCCATCGGTTTCTCTTCTTCCCCCAAAAATCTCTCTCTGTAAACAAGCCGTTTATCATTGTCTCACTGCTTTCCTTTTTTGTACATAGGGTGGAGGGGACTAGCGTCCCAATTCGGAGGATTTCTGATGTCGAATCAAATGAAATTTGGGATCGGCTTGAAGAGCCGGCGGCTGTTTTCTTTTGCTATAGAAGCCCCATTCGATCGAAGACGGAGCATCATTCCCAGCCAAGCCAGGACTAGCCGATGGTTGCTGGCTCTGTTTTACTTGTTATACATCGCATTTCCAAGGTACCGTTTTTTTGTGGTTTCAGTTTGTCCCCGATCCATCAACGACAAGTAATAACATCGTATGACTTCCCCCCTCTCGGCTTGTCACAAGGTGGCGGGTATTTTAAGATGAAAGTAGTTTTCTGAAAGGAACGGGGGGGCGAGAATGGAGTCTCATTTGCCGGGGTTGCCGGTGCAATCGTTGCGCGGGATACCCGAGTTGAAGTATGTCAATGCTGACAACGTGGTTCGCTACCGGGCGATCATGCGTTTTTTCTATCAGGAGTATAAAAGACTGCGGTATTGGCTGAAGCCGGAAGACGTCTTTGAAGCGGTCAAGGCTTGGAACGTGTGGCCGGATTATACACTTGAACTGTGCCAAGGCGACCTGGATCAATTGGTGGAGTGGCAAAACCTGACTGCCCGTCACGACGGTGGACGCTCCTCCACGCTGGAAGAGTATCTCAAAAAGAAGATGCAGTATTTGCTCCGCCCGTATTCCATCGAAATCGAACGGCTGCTGGAGACGCTGGAGAAGGTAACGGGGTATGGCGGTTCGCTGGAAGCTTCCTTATTCGACACGATTGCGGATAAACTGTTTGACATTCGTAGCCAGGTCGGAGAACTGGAGCCGGACGCGGCGCTGGAGCTGTGGAACGTCTTGTACCGTTCGTTTGTTAACCTCCATGAAAATGCGGCGGACTATATCGCTAGCCTGCATACGGCTCGGGCGGAAGAGATGATGGTGACGGAAGCTTTCTTGATCTTTAAGGAAAAGTTGACCGATTACCTGCAAAATTTCGTACAGGCGCTACAGCGGAGCGCTTATAAAATCGAAGGTAATTTGCAGCGAATTAACGATTCGGTACGGGATCTGTTTTTAGAGCAGGTCGTGGAAGGTGAGCTCCGAAAGCCGCGGCTGGAGGACGAACCGGATCGGGAGGAACTGCTGGAAGAACTTCGTCAAGGCTGGACGAATATCCGGCGCTGGTTTGTGGGCGAGGGGGCTGCGCCCAGCGAGCTCACCTTGCTGGAGCGGGCGACGAAGGATGCGATTGCCCGTATTGTACGCAGCGCGATTCGTATTCAGGAACGGAAGCGTTCGGGACTAAGCCGCAAAAAGGAGCTAGAGCACTTGGCCCGCTGGTTTGCTTCGATCGAAACGGTCGAGGAGGCGCACAGGTTGTCCGCATACGCTTTCGGATTGTTCCCGACGAGGCACTTGCAGGGCGAGGATCTGCGCGACTCGGACCGGGCGGACATGTCGTCCTGGGAGGAGCGGCCGATGGTGCGCATGCTGCGTTCGCGCAGCCGCAAGCGCGGAGAGCGTCAGCCGGCGGACGCGGTGCGTGACAACGAGCGGCGGAAGCAGCGGGAGCGGGAAGCGTTCAAACTGCGGCAGGCAGAGGAATGGCGGATGATCGCGGCGTTACTAGAGCGGAGCTCCGTCAAAGTGTCGGAGCTCGGGCCGGTGACGGCCAAGGAGCGGCTACGGTTGCTGCAGTGGATCGGCCGGTGCATGACGACAGGAAATGGCCACTCGTTTGTTACGCCGGAAGGCGTGTTGATTCGGATGAGCAATCCGCGTACGGCGGAGCGGACAATCTTGCACGCGGAAGACGGCGAGTTGGAAATGGCAAACTACGAGCTGCATTTTAGGCTGACGGAAGCGGCGAATGGCTTGGCCGTGGGAACAGCCGCAAAGCAGGGGGCAAACGGGGCCGATATTGCCGCTGCGGAAGCGGCTGCGGCGGCCGATACGGCAGAAGTCGAGGGAGAAGCCGGATCAAGATTTGAATCGGAGGTCCGATCCGAAAACGAGGCGGAAAGGCAGGGGCGGTAGATGGCTGGAGGTGCGCTCAAAAGACTAAGCAAACGGGGAATAAACGCCGAGCAGGCGGCCGAACGAAAGCGCGCGTGCATGCACGCGCTCTTGAACCGTCCGTGGGTTGCAAAGGAGGAAGACCCGGACTTGTATTTTGCCATCCGGGACCATTACGAGGAGCTGCGCGACTGGTTTATGGATAAGGCAGGTTTTCCGCTGATTATGACCCGGACAATCGCCAAGCTGGACAAGACGCCTGTGAAGGCGCACCCGTGGATGGGTTTTCCTGAGTTTCGCGAAAAGCGGGACTACGTTTTTTTTACCTATGGACTGTGGTATTTGGAAGGAAAAACGGAGTTGGACCAGTTCCTGCTCACCGACATCGTGGAGGAAATCCGCGAGCAGATGCTGAGCGCGGGGCTGGAGGCCGACTGGCGGAATTACTATGACCGCTTGTCGATGGCCAGAGCGCTGAAGAAGCTGCGGGCGCTTGGCGTGCTGCACAGCGTCGACGGCGATGAGGGCCAGTGGGCGCAGGACGCGGAGCGCAATGCATTGTACGAGTGTTCGCCTTTGGCCCGATATGTGCTTCGGCGCTTTCCGCGCGATTTGACGGGCTGCTCGCGGCTGGAGGAGTTGGAAGACCCCATTCCGTACGCCGACACACAGGACGGGCAGTCGATGCGGCGGCGGCACCGGATATACCGCCGGCTGCTATTGGAGCCGGCGGTGGTGGACAGGCACTGGGATGAGGAAGATTTGAATTATGTGCTGTGGCAGCGGCGGGCGATCATCGATCAACTGGAAAATATGCTCGGCTGGACCGGGCGGCGTTACCGGGAAGGGCTGTGGTTTTTCCATCCCGAGCTGACCGGCGAGAGCGAGCTGTTTCCGACGATGTCGGCCGCTTCGGATTTGGCGCTGCTGCTTGCGAGCGAAATCCGCAAGGAACTGGCGGAGGGAGGCGTATTGTACGTGGAGGACAACGGCACGGTCCGGTTGACCAAGGCGGATATCGAGACGCTTCTGTACAGGCTACAGCTTAAACATAAAGAGTTTTGGAGCAAGGATCTTCGGGAAGCTGCCTCCCAGGAACTGGCGGAACTGTGTATGAACCATTTAGCCGAATGGGGGCTGGGAGATTGGGAGGGCGAGACTTCGTTCCTGATCTCGCCCGTACTGGCTAGATGGAGTTCGGAATATGCAAATAACGATTTTGATACTTAGGTGTGGTGGATCAACATCCAAACGGGAGGATTTAACTGGTGGAACAGCAAATGGTGGAGCAGGAAAGCGGTCTGAGAGCGGACGGGGCTTCCGGTCAAGGCGGCCGAGCGGCCGCAAGGTGGCAGATGCATCGCGTCGGGATTTTGAATTTCTGGTATTACGATGAAGAGGAATTTCAACTCGAGGAAGGCCGGCTGATCTTGCGCGGCGCCAACGGGTCGGGCAAGTCGGTTACAATGCAAAGCTTCCTGCCGCTCGTGCTGGACGGCGACAAGCGGGCGCACCGGCTTGACCCGTTCGGTTCGCGGGACCGCCGCATCGAGTATTATTTGCTTGGCGAGGAGGACGGCGGTAAGACGGATACGACGGGCTACTTATGGATGGAATTCAAGCATGGTGCGACCGGAGCGTACAGAACGGTAGGCATCGGGCTGCGGGCGAGAAGAAACGCGGCCCAGGTGCAGTTCTGGGGGTTTTTGCTGGAGGATGGGCGGCGCATCGGGCGTGACTTCTGGCTTTACGACCGTAATGGATGGCTGGAGGACGGCGTACGCATTCCTCTCGACCGCAAGGAACTGGAAGCGAAGGTGGGAACGGGCGGCCAGGTCGTTTTGGATCAGAAATCGTATCAGGATATGGTGAACAAGCATATTTTCGGGTTCGCGGATACGGATGCTTATCAGGACTTGCTCCAACTCATGATTCAGTTGCGGAGTCCAAAGCTGTCCAAGGACTTCAAGCCGTCGGCGATCTATGAGATTCTCCATCAGGCGCTGCCGCCGTTGATGGAGGAGGAGCTGCGGCCGTTGTCAGAGGTGCTGGAGGACATGGACCAAATGACCGACCGGCTGGACGAACTGAAGCGGCATCGCGCCGAGATGGTGAAGCTGCAGGAGCGGTACGATTTTTACAACAAGCATGTGTTGTATACGAAATCTGAGGACATGTTGGAGGCCAAAGCTGCTTATGATGAAGTCGCTGCCAGAGTAAGAAGGTCCGAAGAGACGCTGGCGCAAGCGGAGGCGGAAAAGGCGGGGGCTGTGACAGAGCGCAGCGGCATCCAGAACCGGTTGCAGGAGATTGCCGTCGAGCGCGAATTGTTGGAGAAGCATGAAGCTATCGGCAAGCAACGGGAGTATGAGGCGGCCGCGGCGGCTTTGGCGGACACGGAAAAGCAGTTGGAACGCGCAAAGGAAAAAGCGGGCAAGGCCCGCATAAAGCAAGAGCAACTTGAGCGCGGGCTGCAGGAGGCCGAAGCCAAGCGGGACACCGCCGAACGGGAGCAACGGGAACTCCTGAACGAGTTGGAGGCGATTGCGGGCGACATGGAGTTTGCCGGGCATGTCGTATATCACCGGTATTGGACAGCGAACGTGCCGGTGGATGATCTGTGGAAAGAGGCGTGGCGAAAAGATCTGCGCACGCATCGCGATGCTGTGGAACGGGGCCTGGCCAAGGCGGCGGAGGAAAAAATGGCGGCTGCGCTGGTCAAGGAAAGCGAAATCGAGTTGGGTGAAGCGAGCCGAGCGCGGGATGAGGCGGAGCGCGAGCGCGGCGAGCGGGATAAGCGGTTTGCTGACAGCAAGGAGGCGTTTAAGGACGAGATTGTCGCCTGGCAAAGCGGGCTACGGCAACTGCCTTTTAATGAGGAGGCGCTGCGCGAGACGTTTGGGGCGCTACGCGAGTACGGACTGGAGCAGACCTCGCTGGAGCCGGTGCGGGGGCCGCTGCTGGACCGGTACGAAGCGGCCCGGGATCGTTTGGTGGCCCGCCGGCTCGATATGGAGAAGCAGCGGAGGGATTTGTTGGCGGAGCGCTCGAGCTTGCAGGAAGAGAAGCGCGGCTGGGAGCAAAGTCGGGAGCCGGAACCCGGGCGCAGCACAGCACGTGCGAAATTCCGCGAAGCTAATGCAGAGCGAGGCGGGGCGCCGCTCTTCGCTGCGTGCGATTTCCGGCCGCACGTAGGCGATGACACCAAGGCGCGGATCGAGGAAGCGCTGGAGCGTTCGGGGTTGCTTGATGCCTGGCTGTCCCCGGACGGCCGGGTGCAGGAGTGTGGCAATGACGATGAAGAAGCCTGGATCGTACCTCGTCCGCAGGAATTCGGCTATACGCTGGCGGACATGTTGGTTGCCGATCCACCAGAGGGAAGCGGGCTCACGGCCGCGGCGATCGATGCGGTACTGCGCAGCTTTTTGTGGGACGAGGAAGGCGGCCTACTGGATGACGGCGACTGGAGCGGCATGATCGCAGCCGACGGCTCTTACCGGCTTGGCCCGCTCGCCGGGAAGGCGGCGGTGAAGGAGCGGGCGGAGTATATCGGCAAGGAGACGCGCCGCCGTACCCGCATGATGGAAATTGCCCGGCTGGGCGAGGCGATCGCCAGATTGGACGCCGTGCTGCGTGAGCTGGACGAACGGCTTGCCGGTCAGGAGGCAGCGGAAAGGCAGTTGGCGGTAGAGCGCGAGCTTTTTCCCGGCGGGGCGGACCTGGCTGGAGCCCTGCGCGAACTACAGGCAGCGGATTATCGGCTGCAGGCTGCGGCCCGGCAGGAAGCGCAGGCCAATGAGCGGTTCAAGGCGAAGTCGGCGCAGTGGCGCGAACTGCAGCGAGAGTTGGTAGAGCTGACCGCGAACTGGACCCGGTTGAAACGCGAGCCGGATCTTGCGGCGGCGGTTAACGCCTTGCGCGATTATGAAGCGTCGCTTTCGGACCTGCATTCCGCCTGGCGGCAGTACAGGGACGCTCACGCGTCTTGGGAGCGGTTCAAGGATGAGTTGGACGCTTTGATCCTGGAACTGGAGGATGAAGAAGCACTGGCGGAAGAGCTCGGCGAGCGGCAGCGGGATCAGCGCGCTCAGGTGGATACGTTGCGGAGGCTGATCGAGGAGTTAGGGTTGGCCGATGTTGCGCGGAGGCTGGAGGAACTGAAGCGCGAGCAATCTGCGTTACTTGTCCGCTTCAAAGAACAGGAGCGGCTGCTCGATGCGGCTAAAGACAAGGCATCCCGGGCGGAAGCACAGCTGGTGCTGCTGCGGGAGCAGGCAGAAGTGCTGCACGTCGAGTTGGAACGAATGCTGGAGCAACTGCTAGCAGAGCTGCGCCAAGGTCTGGTTGACGAGTGGCGGAGCGTAGCGACTGAGGCGGATACAGCGAACGCGGCGAACTCGGCCGCAGCCACAACTCGGGCAGTTTTCCTGCAGACCTCTGCCAAAGAAATTCTGCGGCAATACGAACCCTTGTTTACCGGGCGTAATGCCGAAAACATCGTTAACCGTTTGTTGGAGCAGTTTAATGCCGCGCGCATGCTGCTGACGGAGTATGTGCTGGAGACGGTTGCGGATGAAACAACCGGACGTTTGTTGCTGCTTTCCATGCGTAACCCCCGCCAGCCGCTGCCGCCGCAGGCGTTGCTGGAAGAACTCGAACAGCAGGAAGCGGAGCAAAGCGCTTTGTTAAGTGAGAAAGACCGCGAACTGTATGAGGAAATCATTCTCCGCAGTGTTGGCAAAGCGATCCGGCAGCGAATTCACCGTGCGGAGCAATGGGTGCGGGAAATGAACAAGCTAATGGAGGAGCGAGACACATCAAGCGGTCTTCGCTTGAAGCTTGAGTGGCAACCTAAAGTCGCGGCGGGGGAACAGCAACTCGATGTCTCCGACCTGGTCGAACTGTTGAAGCGGGATTCTCATAGGCTGCGCGAGGACGAAATCGACGCGATGATCGAGCATTTTCGTGGGCAAATCGTCAGCGCAAAACAGGCAGCCCAGGAGGAGCAGGAATCGCTGCGTCAACATCTCTACCAAGTGCTAGATTATCGCAACTGGTTCCAGTTTGAACTGAAATACAAAAAAGGTGAGCAGATTGGTTACCGTCCGCTCACCGATGCGCGCTTCAACGTGCTGAGCGGGGGCGAAAAGGCAATGGCCATGTATATTCCGCTGTTCGCCGCCACATGGTCGCGGTATTCCGACGCGAGAACCGACGCGCCGCGGCTTATTTCTCTTGACGAAGCGTTCGCGGGCGTGGATGAGGAGAACATGCGGGATATGTTCAAGCTGCTGACGGATATGGGCTTCGACTATATGATGACCTCCCAGGTGCTGTGGGGTTGCTACGATACGGTTCCAAAGCTGGCGATTTATGAGATTTACCGGCCGAAGGACGTCGATTTCGTTACCTTGTTCCGCTACCGTTGGAATGGCAAAATCAAGGAATATATAGAAAGCGGTGCAGAAGAATGAGCGGCGGGCGGATGAACGATCGTTCAGATCAGGCGGCCAAAGCCCGGGACTATTTTTCTCGTCCCGGGTTCAAGAGAATGCTCGAAGCCGTCTGGAAGCGATACGCCAGTCTGGAGAAGGCGGGCGGGCACGCCGTCATCAGTAGATCTACTGCAGCGGAATGCGAGGCGATCAATACCTTTTTTGGCTGGTACAAAAAACCGGGGGACGATATCCGAGTACCACTTGCGGATTTTGAACAGGAATTGCTGGAATCGGCATTTACCTTCACGATTACCGAACTTCATGAAGTCCTGACCGGCGAGCCGCTGCGAACCAAATCGGATCGGGAATTGCTGGCGATGCAGGAGTGGGGGAGGTTGTTTGAGACCCTGGAAGCCCAGTTTGCGGAGCAAGGAACGCCACTCCAGCCGGCTGTGGCGGAATGGTTAAGTGGTTTGCGCCACGGCCGTGCAGCCGGTTACCGCACCTTGCGTGAGCTGTGGCGCGCTGCTCCCGAGACGGCGCAAAGAGAGCTGGCGAGTGCCACATGCGCGTGGAACCTGCTGCTTGCGGGGGATGCAACAGCAGGTTTGGGCGAGAACGGTAGCCCACCATCAGCTGTCCGCCTACCGGTGCTGGCCGCGCAAACTACCGGCGATCCGCATGCGCTGGACCGGAACGTCCCGGCAGGGCGGCTGCTGTTCCAGGCCTTACGCTCCAAGGAGCTTGGGAAGCAGTTTGCCGAAACGGATCAAACTGACCCATCAGATCCCGAGGCGATACCCGGCTTGTCATCCGGAGTGGATACCTTGGAGGCGCGGGAGATTTACCGCAGCGCGGGAATTTTTGATGACGACATATCTTCTCTCGTTCATATTTATTGCCCTTGGGACGGCGGTAACGGGCCATATGTTTTATCGTTAAGGCAAGTTGAGATAACCAGCGTGCTTTCTCCGATCACCGATTTTTATGTGGTAGAGAATCCAGCGGTATTTTCCACTTTGGTTGATTTGAATGAAGCCAATGAATCCGCCTATACTGCGGGACCGATGCTAGTTTGCACCAGTGGACCGGCAAGCGCAGCGGCATTGCGCCTGATCGATCGTTATTTGGAGGAAAACCTGGTTTCCGGCCACCTATATTACTCTGGTGATTTTGATGTTAAAGGGATTTCGATCGGAAATGTTCTGGCTTCCCGTTATGGGGACCGATTTACCGCCTGGCGTTTTAACCGGGAAAGTTACATGGAGGGGTGTGCCTTGGCGCTTCCCAATGGCGTAACCTTATCAACAGAAGAGCGGCTTCGTTTGGCTAAGATGCAGGCCATTTGGGATAACTCGCTGTGCAACACGATGCGCGATGTAGGACGTAAGCTATTTCAAGAGCAAATAATCGTAAATTTGATCAATGATTGGCGAAAAGCGGTCATAGGAGGGGAGATCGGCGGCCGTTTGCATTCCAAATGAAGTGCGCAATATCATGCAACGGATGTACAGAATTAAGCTGGACATTTATGAGCGATATGACGTTAAAGTGAAAGCTGTAAATGTATTCTTCTTAAGACCGGTGCTGTGGTTCTGTCTAGGAGCTGCCTCGTGCTGGTCTTATTTTTGTTTTCTGTTCTTTATTCCCATTTCTCGCGCCAACCCTGCATTCCTGTCCATATCGAGCACAAAGGACGTTCTCATTTCGGCACCGATCCCGTATGCTTAAAGTAACTTTGGTGTGGACAAGGACGGAAAGGAAGGTGATCTGCTTGGGGAAGAACAAGATCAATCTGCTGACCAAGCTGTTGATTTCCTATTGGCTTGTGCTGCTGTTTCCGGTGCTGATCATTTTGTTCTATTATTATCCGCAGTCGGCGACGGCGGTGAGAGCGAAGGAAATGGATTGGAACGCTCATATCACGGAGCAGTTCATGACGTCGATGGACACGTTCACGCGATATGTGTACAATCTGCCGTTCGAGCTGGCGCAGAATCGGGAGTTCCGGCTGTACCAGGCGGAGGAGAGCGATTACCAGCGGGTGCTAATTGCGAATGAAATGAAAAAATACAACGCCACCGATGCCTTCATTTACAACACCCTGCTCTATGTGCGAAACATCGGCATGTTATTCTCCAAAACTGGAAGCGCATACAGTTTGGAGGATATGGCCACTCCCGGGATCGGCTTCACCTATGAGGATTGGCAACCCGCCTATATGAAGGAGACGTTGAACACGTTGGACGCGCCTCTCGTCCGGCCGGTGGAGGAGATCGTCATTCCCGGCAACAACCGGGTGCGGATGCTGACCTTTCTGCAGCCGTTGCCGGTCGGCGGGTCCCATTCCCCCGGCGTGGTGATGATCCTGGTTCGGGAGGATACGATTCTCCGCATGATGCGATCGGTGTCCGAGCACTATCTCGGAGACTTTTTTATCCTCGACGGGCAGGGCCAGCCGTTGGTCGCTTCAAACGGTTCGCTGTACCGGAGCTCGGACGATCTGCCGAGTCTGGTGGAGCGAATGGAGCGGGAGAACGGCGGCGATCCCGTCTCCGGCATCCACCAAATCAACGGCACAACGTATATCGTCTCCTATGCGGTTTCGGACAAAAACGGCTGGAAATACGTCAGCCTGCTTCCGCTAACGGAATCGCTGCAGGATTTGCGCGCGATCCAGTTGAAAACCGCGCTGCTGGTCGGCTTCATCCTCCTGCTGGAGGTTATCGTGATTTACGTCTCGATCCGCAACAATTACCACCCGATCAAACGGCTGGTGGAGTTTGCCACCGGCTTGTTCGAGCCGCAGGAGCAAAAGCCGATGAACGAGCTCGAGACGCTCCGCTATACGCTTAGCGGCTTATCCGCCGCCAACAGCCGGCTGGACGAGGAAGTGAAGGGGACGCTTCCCTTGATGCGGGACAACCTGCTGCTCGAGCTGGTGAACGGACACTTCCTCGCTTGGGAGCCGTTCGCGAAGGAGGCGGCAAAGGTTGGGATCGGCCTGGACGGGCCGCTCCTTACGGTGGCCGTTATTTCCTGCGAAGCCGGAACGGAAGCGGCGGAGCGGATCTGGGGCGCTTGCCGAAGCGAAGAAGAGCGGTTTCCCGCAGGCGTGAAGGGGTATTTTTTCAAAAGCATCTATCACCACGAAATCGTGCTGGTCTGCGCCCATGGCGAGAATTTTGCACTCAAAGCGCATTTGGCGCGGCTGCAAGAGGAACTTCAGCGGCAGGCGGACGAAGTTGAAGATGATGGCGCCGGAGGAGGCCGGGCCATTATCGGCATCGGTCGTCCTGGCGAAGGGCGGAATCCCCAGGCCGCGCATGTTTCCTATTTGCAAGCGCAGCGCACAGCGGAGCAACTGAGGCTTCGCGGCGACAGCGCCTTGCTATGCTACGACGAGTTCGAAACGCCGTCAGCCGGGACGGTATCCTATTTCGCCGAGCTGCTGCAATCCCTGGAGCTGGCTATTCTGAAAAACGAAGCTGCTCAGGTGGAATCCCTGATTGAACGGCTCGCCGGTTACCTTAGCGGCAACGGGATGTCGCCGCACATGCTGCGCAGCGTGTACTTGAACACGGCCAGCGTGATCTTCAACGGGCTTCAGCGGTTCCGTCAGGACGACCAGAGTCTGCTGCGCCTGACCGACGCCGCGTTTGGGCCCCGCTACACGCTGGAGCAAATGGCCGGAATCTTGCGGGAGAGCGGGGACAAGCTGTGCGAGATGATCCGTGAGACGGTGCCCCAAAGCCGTATGGCTTCCCGGGAGGAATTGCTCGCAGCACTTGAAGAGATGGGCACGGACCCGAATTGTTCCCTGCAGCTAATGGCTGACTATTTCAGCATGTCGGCGTCTAACTTTAGCCATTATTTCAAGAAAACGGTAGGCCAGAACTTCAAGGAGACGCTCGACCGGCTGCGCATCCGGCAAGCTGCACGTTTATTACGGGAAAGCGAAGAGACCCTGGAGGCAATTGCTGCCCAGTGCGGATATACCAACCTCTCCAGCTTTATCCGCTCCTTCAAGAAGATTCTGGGCACCACCCCTGGCCAATATCGGCAAACCCACAAAGGCTAAGCATTCGTATCTATTTCTTTTTGAACTGGAGCCAGATCGGCGTTTTTTGAATATTTACAAAATTTGAATCGGGTTGAAAAGCCCGGTCCCGCAGTCTGGCTGATGACCCTAAAGTAATCGCTTTCAAAAAATGAAAATTGGTCCAAAACCGCCCGTTTACGCAGCTTGGCATTGCCCGTTAAAGTCTATGGTGCCTGGATTGGCCAGGCAAGGCAAAGACGGCGGCAGCCATCGTAGACGGAATCCGCGAAGAAATGTGAACGCTTTCGTACACGGCCGCCGCTCAAATCTAATTTGGGGGGAAAGGGAATGCGAAAAAAAGTAACCGTTTTCATGTCATCCGTGTTGGTCGTGGTGATGCTGCTGGCCGGATGCGGCTCGGGAGGAGGCAATGCTGGCAATACCTCGAGTTCGCCGGATGGCGCAGCCGGTACGCCCGGGAACACCACCGGGGAGAAGGTGAAGCTGACGGCGATCATGACAAAGCACCCATTAACCAAGCCGCTCGCCGAAATGGAGTGGCTGCAACAGGTGGAGGACAAGGCCGGCGTGGACATTGAATGGCAGGAGATCACGGCTGATTGGGGGCAGAAGAAAGGAACGATGCTGGCGAGCGGGGATATCCCAGATCTGTTCATCGGGCCGAACGTAATCACCGACGCGGATTTCGCTCAGTTCCAGGGGTTGTTCCAAGACCTGTCCACGATGCTGGATCAGGCCCCGAACGTGCAGGCCATGTTCGAGGCCAAGCCGGAGACCCGGCTGATCGCTACTCTACCCGACGGCAAAATCTACGGTTTGCCGAAGTATCAGCGGTTTTGGCCGGCCGCGTCCACCAGACAATACATCAACCAGAAGTGGCTGGATCATCTGGGGCTTCAGATGCCGACGAACTGGGATGAGCTGTATGACGTGCTTGTGGCGTTCAAGGAGAAGGACGCGAACGGAAACGGCGACCCGAACGACGAAATCCCGATGGATTGGCCGGGTGAGATCGGCGGCTACTTCAACCCGGCCGTACTGCTTGGCAGCACGGGGATGACCTTGTCCGACGGGAACGCGGAAGGCTACTTCGTCGAGGACGGTCAGGTGAAGAATTACCTGATCGATGACCGGTATAAACAGATGGTTGCCTTCCTGAGCAAGCTGTACAAGGCCGGGTTAATCAACCGGGAAGTGTTCACTCACGATTACACGAAATACCAATCCGTCGCCCGCGGGGAAGGAGATACGGCCAAGGTCGGCTTTACCTGGGGCTGGGTGGCGTCGGACCGATTCGGTGAGCAACTCGCTCCGCAATACACGTCCATGGCCCCGCTGAAAGTATCGGCCGCGGACACCGTAAAGCCCTCCTGGATGTACGATTACTACAACCTGAACTACGGCGTGAACCACATCGTCATGTCGGCCAAAGCGAAAAACAAGGAAGCCGCCATGCGCTTCATCAACGAGCTGTACGACCCCAAGGTCGGCATCCAGGTGTTGTTCGGCTCGATCGGCCCGAATATCCAGGACAACGGGGATGGTTCGTATAGCGTACTGCCGCCGGCCGATGCCAAGATGGACCCGGGTACGTGGAAATGGACGTCGACCATGGCGGACAACGGCGCTTTTTATATCTCGGACGATATGAAGCTGACCCTTGGCAAAGATATGCAAGAGGTGCTTGGCCAATCGGAACCGCTCAAGGAAGCGCTGCAGGTGGACCAGGAGAACGATATTTTCCCGGCGATGTTTATCAAATACTCTACGATGGACAACAACACGTTAAGCCTCAATAATACCAACATCATGAACCTCGCCAACGCTAATTTTGCCAAGTGGGTCACCAAAGGCGGCGTCGAGGCGGAATGGGACGCGTACGTGAAGGAAGCCCAGAAGGCCGGGATCACGCAGAATCTGGAGATCATGCAGAAATACTACGAGGAATACAAGAGCAAAAAGTAAGGGGGCCGATGTTGCATGCAGGTTCGCAAAGGGCTGCAGGCCCTCGTACGCGATTATCAATTATGGATCATGATCCTGCCCGCGATCGCCGTTATCCTCATCTTTAACTATATCCCGATGTACGGAATCCAGCTCGCTTTCCGCGACTACGATTTCAGCAAAGGGCTGACCGGGGGCGAGTGGCGGGGACTGGCCTACTTTCAGCAGTTTATCGACAGCTATCTGTTCACCGACCTGATGCGGAACACGTTTCTGATTAGCCTGGCGAGCATCGTGCTCGGCTTCCCGGCTCCGATCGTACTGGCGCTCATATTGAACCAGATCCGGCGCAAAAAAATGAAGCAGCTCATGCAAACGACGGTGTATCTGCCGCATTTTATCTCGGTGATCGTGCTGGTCGGCATGCTGAATGTGCTGCTGTCCCCCGAAACCGGGGTGGTCGGCTATATGTTCAAATATCTGGGGCTCGGACATATTAATCTGCTGGCATCCACCGAGACTTTCATCCCGGTTTATGTGCTTTCGGACATTTGGCAGCACTGCGGCTGGAACAGTATCATTTACCTGGCTGCCTTGTCTACGGTCGATCCCCAGCTCTACGACGCGGCCAAAATCGACGGCGCCACCCGGTGGCAGACAGTTCGCTTTGTTGACTTGCCGGCGCTCGTGCCAACGATCATCATTTTATTCATTCTCAGCATGGGGAACATTCTCAGCACCGGATTTGAGAAGATTTTCCTGATGCAAAACGCGCTCAACCTCCCAGTTTCAGAAGTCATTGCCACCTACGTGTACAAAATCGGGATCGTGTCCAACCAGTTCAGCCTAGCTTCGGCCATCGGCTTGTTCAATACGCTGATTAACTTCGTGTTCCTGTTTGCCATGAACGCGATTTCGAAACGGGCCTCCCATAACAGCCTGTTCTAAAATCGGAAGGAAAGGAGGAGACGACAGGCATGGGCCAAATCGGAACGCAAATCGGGGGCAAGGGGCCTGCGGTGAGAACTGCCGGAGCGCGGTCGGGCGGCGGGGAGTTGGTGTTTAAAATCGTGCTCGGACTGGTCTGTACCGTCATTTTTCTGTTGATTGCTTATCCGCTGTATTTCATCGTCATCGCTTCGTTCAGCGACTCGACGCTCGTCTCGACGGGCAAGGTACTGTTCTTACCGAAAAACGTCAGCTTATTCGGCTACCGCGAGATTTTTCAGGACGGGCGAATTTGGACGGGGTACCGGAACACGCTGTTTTACACCTTTTTCGGCACACTGGTCAACCTTCTGTTCACGCTGCCGGCAGCTTACGTGCTGTCCCGCAAGGAATTCAAGGCGAGACGGGTGATCATGTTCCTGTTCGTGGTCACGATGTTCTTCAATGGGGGACTGATCCCGACGTACCTGCTGATGAAAGACCTGCATCTGACCAATACGGTCTGGGTATTCATCGTGCCGTTTTGTGTGAACGTGTTCTACCTGATCATTGCGCGCACGTTCTTCGAAACCTCGTTGCCGCAGGAACTGCACGAGGCGGCAGTGATGGACGGGTGCTCGCATTTCACCTTTTTCGTGAAAGTGGCGCTGCCGCTGTCGAAGGCGCTGGTGTCCGTGATCGGCTTGTATTACCTCGTCGGGCATTGGAACGACTTCTTCACCGCGCTGATCTACATCCGGGACAACGACCTTCAGCCGCTGCAAATGGTCCTGCGGGACATCCTGCTGTCCAACCAGGTGTTCGCGAACGGGGCCGGCACGGGCGGCGACGCCGGCGGTTACGCGCAAAGGTATGCCGACCAGATCAAATATGGCGTTATCATCGTGTCCACGCTGCCGATCCTCGTGATTTATCCGTTCATTCAAAAATACTTCGAGAAAGGCGTGATGATTGGTTCGATCAAGGGGTGAGCGGCGGGTTGCCGTGAGATTACGATTTGCAAGCCCGGGGGCGGAGGCCTTCCGGGCTTTTTTTGCATGAGCGTGCCGTAAGTAATAAAGGTAAAAAAGGGCCTTATTCGCTCCAAAGATAGAGTTTGGCTTGAAATAGCGGACATTTTTACCCTTATCTTTGAAAAATGGGCGGTGAAGAGGTGAGTTTGACGGGAGTTCAGGAAAATAAGGCCACAAAATTCCCTTATTCAACGCAAAAAGGGACCAAAAGGTGAAATAAGGCCATAAAAGTCCCTTATTTCCGCCTGGGGTGACAATGTGCATGATTATGATGATTTTAATAAACTTCGCCATCTCCATTAATCCAGCGTAAACAGTCAAAACCTATACTCTTCTTGGGTCGAAATCAACAGAAATACATAGCGAACCCACAATAATCCACAGGGAGTGCATAGAAACCATGAAATTCGGATTAAAGAGGCAGTTAGCGCTGGGTCTGGTTTTATCCTTGTTTGTATTGATGCTGGCCGCTTGTGGTGCAGGGGGCAACGGAGGCAACGGGAGTAACGCAGCTGCAACGGATACAAGCGGGGCGGCGCAGGCGGAAGAGCTCTCGCTGGCCGATCTGGAAGCGAGGGCCAAAGAAGAAGGTTCCGTCGTGAGCGTTGGCATGCCGGACACATGGGCGAACTGGAAAGATACGTGGTCGGATCTGAAAACGAAGTATTCGTTGGATCACACGGATACGGATATGTCGAGCGCCGAAGAGATCGCCAAATTCGAAGCGGAGAAGGATAAGCCGACCGCGGACATCGGTGACGTCGGTATCGCATTTGGTCCGGTTGCGGTGGATAAGGGCGTAACTCAACCGTACAAAACCTCGTACTGGGACGAGATCCCGGATTGGGCCAAGGACAAGGACGGCCACTGGGTCGTAGGTTACCAAGGTTCCATCGCATTCTTCACGAACACGGACCTGGTCAAAAATCCGCCGCAAAGCTGGGAAGACCTGAAGAACGACGACTACAAAATCATTGTTGGCGATGTGACCAAAGCTGCGCAAGCGCAAATGGCCGTGCTGGCGGCCGCCATCGCCTACGGCGGGGACGAGACAAACATCGAGCCGGGGATTGCTTACTTCGAAGACTTGGCGAAAAAAGGCCGCTTGTCCAGTGCGGAAGCTTCGCTGGCCAACATCGAAAAGGGCGAAGTGCAAGTGACCCTGTTCTGGGACTTCAATGCCCTGAACTACCGCGATCAACTGGGCGGCGCGGACAAGTTTAACGTGGCGATTCCGAAGGAAGGCAGCGTGGTCAGCGGCTACGCCACGATCATCAACAAATACGCGCCGCATCCGAACGCCGCCAAGCTGACGCGGGAATACATCTTGAGCGATGCCGGCCAAATCAACCTGGCGAAGGGCTATGCCCGTCCGATCCGCGATAGCGTGCAGCTTCCGGAAGACGTTGCTGCCAAGCTGCTGCCGACTGAGGCCTATGCCAATGTGAAACCGGTCAGCGACTACAAGGCCTGGGAAGAAACGGCGAAGAAGCTGCCGCAGCTGTGGCAGGAGCGCGTGCTCGTTCATATGAACTAATCGGGCAAATCACGGGCCCGTGTTCAACCATTTGAAGGGGTGCGTCAAACGTTTTGGACGGGAGGCGCCCCTTTTTTTAACAAGGAGGGTGTGGCGTGAAGCGGAAAAATCGCCGGTATTTGCTTGGGCTCGTTCCTTTCGTCGTCATGGTGGCCCTGTTCCAGCTGGTGCCAATCGTGTCGATGATTACGGGAAGCGTCAGCATGGAGGACGGCGCCGGAATGACGTTGGGGTATTACACCCGAATTTTTCAAAGCGAGTATTATCTCAAAGCGATTCAGAACAGCTTGCTGATTTCGGTCTTTTCAAGCGTGATCGGGATTGCCGTTGGATTGGCCTGCGCTTACGCGGTGACGCGATTTGCACCGAGGATGCGGGACCGTCTGATCATGGTGTCCAATATGACATCGAATTTCGCCGGCGTACCGCTCGCCTTCGCGTACATTATTCTGCTGGGGAGTAACGGGGTATTTACTTTGCTCTTTAAGCAGTGGGGCTGGGACGTGCTTGCCGGTTTTAACTTATACAGCTGGTCGGGGCTGGTGCTGGTGTATGTCTATTTCCAGGTTCCCCTGGCTTTATTGCTGCTGTACCCTTCGTTTTACGGCATTCGTGAGCAATGGAAAGAGGCGGCATCGCTGCTGGGCGCAAGTCCTTGGCAGTTTTGGAGAACGATCGGGATTCCGGTACTGCTGCCAGCCGTGTTCGGTACGCTGGGGATTTTATTCGCGAATGCCATGGGTGCTTACGCGACTGCTTATGCCCTCGTCGGAAGTAACTTCAACCTGCTCGCCGTACGGATTGGCAACCTGGTTTCCGGTGACGTTGTAACCGAGCCGCAGCTGGGGAATGCGCTGGCAGTAATCCTAGGCCTGTCGACGCTATTGGCGGTGTATCTGAACCACAAGATGACTCAGCGGCTGCACCGGTTCCAACCCGGCTCGGCGGAACAGAAGGTCCGCAATCAGCGAAAATGGACAAAGCTGAAGTCGCCTGCGCTGAAGGAGGAATTGTGATGCAGACTTCAAGCAAAAAAGCAGGCTGGGCCCCGCGCACCCTGATGTCGCTGCTCATGATTTACTTGCTGCTTCCCTTGCTGGCAACGATGATCTACGCGTTTGCGAAAGAGTGGCAAGCAACCCTTCTGCCGGAAAGCTGGACGCTGGAATGGTTTGGTGAGATGTTTCAGGATGCGCGTTTTCTGGATGCGTTATGGAAGTCGCTGTACCTCTGCGCGATCAGCATCGTGCTTAGCCTAGCCGTCATGCTGCCGGCAGTGTTCATTATCACCGTCTATTTGCCCCGGATGGAGAGCTTCATGAAGGGAATTGTCGTGCTTCCTTATGCTGTGCCCGGCGTCGTTGCCGCAGTGGGGCTGATCCGAGCGTATTCCTCCGGCCCGATGAATATTTCGGGGACCGCTTATATTTTGATCGGCGCGTATTTCGTCATCGTCCTGCCTTATATGTATCAGGGTATCCGCAACAGCCTGCTCACCGTATCGGCACCAGAGCTGCTGAATGCCGCGGAGATGCTGGGCGCCGGCCGCATAAAGGCGTTTGTGACCGTGATTTTGCCAAACATCTGGCCGGGGGTGGTGACGTCGACGCTGCTGTCTTTTTCCGTCCTCTTTGGGGAGTTTGTCATGACGAACATGCTGGTGGGCGGTCATATTCAGACGATCCAGGTGTATTTGTCGCGGCGGATGAATGAAAGCGGGCATTTGGCCAGCGCGATTGCGATTTCGTATTTTTTGTTTATTCTGGCGTTGTCCATGGTCTTGATGAAGCTCGGCAAACAAGTAAACAGGGGGATTTCGGAATGAAGCCATATCTGAAGCTGGAAGGGATCCGTAAGCAGTTCGGATCGGCGGCGGTGCTGAATCGTGTGAATTTAGATATCCGCGAAGGGGAGCTGGTTACGCTGCTCGGGCCTTCGGGTTGCGGAAAAAGCACGCTCTTGCGCTGCATCGCCGGCCTGACGGAGATCGACGAAGGGCAGATCTGGCTGGACGATAAGGACATCGTCAACCTGCCTCCCCGCAGTCGGGAGATCGGCATGGTGTTCCAATCGTACGCCTTGTTCCCGAATTTGACGGTCCGCGAAAATATCGAATACGGCATGCGGATGCGCGGCATGGCCAAGGAAGCACGCCGCCAGAGATCCAGCGAACTGCTCGAGCTCATCGATTTGACCGATAAGCGGGACGCTTATCCCGCACAGCTGTCGGGGGGACAGCAGCAGCGCGTAGCGCTCGCCCGTTCCCTGGCCGTCCGTCCGAAGGTGCTGCTGTTGGATGAGCCGCTCAGCGCGCTTGATGCGAAAATTCGCAAAAATCTGCGCACAGAAATCCGCGAGATTCAGAAGCAATTCAACATGACCACGATCTTCGTCACGCACGATCAGGAAGAAGCGTTAACCTTGTCCGACCGGGTCTGCCTGATGAACCAGGGGAATATCATACAGCAAGGGACCCCGGAGGAGTTGTACGCCAAGCCCGCAACGGAGTTCGTTGCGCGGTTCATGGGCAGCTATAACGTGCTGACGCGGGCCGAAGCGTTACGGCTATTCGGCACGGTGCCCGGCGATGCGGAGAGTTACGCCATCCGGCCGGAGGCGCTCTCGCTTATTGGACCGGAGCAAGCGGCTGACCCGGCCCATGCGGGCAAGCCCATCGTGGAGGGCAACGTTCACTCGGCATCGATCCTCGGCAACGTTATTCGTTACGCCATCGATGCCGCCGGCATCCGCCTGACGGTGGATGTGCTGAACGATGGACGCTCTCGGCGGTTCGAGGAGAACCGCCCTGTCACCCTCGTTATGGATCACGCGCAATTGCTGCAGCTAGAGAAGGAAGGGGCTTAGGCAAGTTGTCAATTTCATCTGAGGAGCGCAAGCGCGTCATTATGGAGCAGTTGAAGCAGGAGGGACAGGTGAAGGTCCCGGAGCTGTCGCATCGTTTTACCGTATCGGAGGAGACCGTGCGCCGCGATTTGATCCTGTTGGAGAAAGAAGGTTTGGCTAAAAGAGTCTACGGCGGTGCGGTCCTCCCCAAATTGACCAGCTACGAGCCGCCGTATTTGCAGCGCCAGAAGGACAAGGCGGAGGAGAAGGAGCGGATCGGCCGCGCTGCTGCCGAGCTGATCGAATCTGGGGACACCATCGCCATCGACATCGGGACGACAACGCTGGAGATGGCCAAGGCGATCGCCGGCCGGGAGCGGCTGACGATCCTGACGAACTCGCTGGCGGTGGCGTATCACCTGATGGAGTCGCTGAATGGCGGGAGGTTTTCCGGGAAGATTTTTGTGGTCGGCGGGGAATTAAATCCGGAGCAGCAGTCGTTATCGGGGACAATTGGCGAGCACATTCTGTCGCAATTCCGGGTCGACAAGGCGTTTATCTCCATTGGCGGAATATCCTTGGAGCGGGGGATCAGCGATTATGACGTCGATGAAACGGGCATGTCGCGCCGGATGATCGAGGCGGCATCCCGTACGATTGTGCTGGCTGATGCGTCAAAGCTGGGCAAGGAAGCATTCGTGGAGATCGCGCCGCTGAGCCAAGTACACGCCATTGTCAGCGACGTTGCCGCCCCGAAGGAATGGCTGCAGAAGCTGCGCGGCCATCGCATTCAATGGATCGAGGCCACTAACTGAAGGGAGAGAGAGATGGATGTCATTCGCAAAGGCAGAAGCAGAAGCCAAGAAGCTCGTTGTGGTTGTGCTGGATGGATTAAGATATGATGCGGCCCGCAAGTATCTCGGGTATATGGAGCATCTTGTAGAGCAAGGGGAGGCGGCCTGCTATCAAGTGCAGTCGCAGCTGCCGAGCCTATCGCGCCCGCTCTATGAAGTGCTGCTGACCGGTACGCCGGTGACCCGAAACGGCATTACGGCGAACCATATCAGCAGGCTAAGCCGGGAGCAAAGCGTGTTTCACCTTGCCGTCGCCGCGGGATTACGAACGGCTGCCGCCGCGTACCACTGGGTCAGTGAGCTGTACAACCGCGCGCCGTTTAACCCGGTGACCGACCGGCATCAACATGACGAGAAGCAGCCGATACAGCACGGGATTTTTTATTTCGAGGATCACTATCCAGACAGCCATCTGTTCCTTGATGCGGAGCATTTGCGCACAACGTACGACCCCAACTTCCTGTATATCCATTCGATGAACATCGACGATATGGGGCATAAGCACGGCGGGGAAAGCAAGCAGTATGAGGGCGCCGTCCGGACGGTGGATGGGATTCTGGCTACGCTGGTACCGCTGTGGAGATCGCAAGGGTATGAGATTATCGTCACATCCGATCACGGGATGAACGCGATGGGGCAACACGGCGGCACTCAGCCGGAGGAGCGCAACGTTCCGCTGTATGTGTTTGGTGAGCTGCCGATTCCTTCGCCGAAGCTCCAGGGCGATCAGGGGCTGTCACAGCTCTACTTGGCTCCGCTGATGTGCCATTATCTAGGAATCGAGCCTTCCGAGGCCATGGTGAAATGGGAGTAGACAGGAGGAGTTTGCGGATGAAGGTTGATATGCATTTTCATCTGGAGGAAGGTCCGTATTCCTTGCGCTGGCTTTCGCGTACACTGCAAGGGTTGGCGGCGACCGAGCCGGGGCCGGATCCGGCCTTGGGGCATCATACGATCGAATATGCCGAGGAAATGACAAAGCTGTTGTCCCGGCGGATGGAGAAGGGATGTTATAGCGAAGAGTGGTTGGATCGCTACTTGATCCGGGGACGCGAACGCGGAATTCAGGAGTTTGGCGTCGTTGATCATTTATACCGGTTCCGGGAGTGTCGGCCATATTACGAAAAACACATGCTGCTGGACGACAGCCGGGTTGGCAAGCTGCAACGGGCCTGGTTGGATCAGGTGTGCGTAGCTTCCATCCAGGATTTCGTTGACTTTGTGACGGAAGCGAAGAAGACGCGGCCCGATCTCGCGCTTGGCATCGAGGCGGATTTCTTCCCCGGCGGCGAAGCGGAGTTGGGCGAAATTTTGGCGGGTTATGATTGGGATTACGTGATTGGCTCGGTGCATTTCCTGGAAGGATGGGGGTTCGACAATCCGGAGGCCAAGACAGGCTTCGACGGCCGGGACCCCGTGCAAACGTACGCAGATTATTATGAATTGCTGCGGCAGGCCTGCGTCTCAGGGTTGTTTCACATCATCGCGCACCCGGATAACTTGAAGGTGTTTGGGTTCCGGCCGGCCGATGAGAAGAAGCTGCTGCCGTATTACCGGAGCATCGCCAAGGAAATGGCGCGAAGCGGCGTAGCCACGGAGATCAATACCGGTCTCGCATACCGCTATCCTATCGCGGAGAGTTGCCCAAGCCCATTGTTCCTGTCCGTATTAGCCCATTACGGGGTCCCGTTGACGTTATCCTCGGACGCTCATTTTCCGGACGATATCGGTACGCTGCTTGATACGGCCTTGGCCGATGCGATCGATCAGGGATACAAGGAGATGGCAGTGTTTCGAGACGGGAAGCGGCGGATGGTGCCGATCTTCGCAAATCACACAGCGGCCAAGTAGGGGGCTTGCCAACCTCGCCTGCATAGAACCACGCTTTTCCGCGCAAGTTACCTAAAAAACAGGGAGGAGCGTGCATCATGCAGCAAGATTACGTATTCACGGATCTGGAAGGCCGGGAGTCGTTAGTTCAGGAGATTCGGAAGCTGGAAGAAAAAATCGAGCAGTCCATCGGAGAGAAGGTCAATCTGATCGCATATTCCGAGAAAAAAGAGCAGCCAAATCACTAGAACGCCATTTGCGAATTTGAGGATCGGTTGATCCCATGGTTCATGCGGTCTGCGATAACGCTTGTACGGGATAGCGCCCTTAGGGGCGTTTTTATTTTGCCCTGCCTTTGGTACCGCAATGAAACCAATCGGTTGGATCTGATGTATTATTAAGTAAGTGACCAACTGAAGGAGGGACGGGAAGTGGGGATGTTGTCGAGATTTAAAGATGTGATGCGGTCGAATCTTTCCGCCATGCTGGAGGGTTCGCAGGATCCGGCGGCGACGGTGGATGAATACCTGCGTCAATTACGGCTGGATTTAGGGCAGGTCAAGGCGGAGTCAGCTGCGGTTCAGGCGGCGGAAGACCGGGCGAATCGCGCGCTGGACGAATGCGCCGAGGAAGTCCGGAAGCTGCAGCGGTATGCGGAGAAGGCGGTGGAATCGGGCGATGAATCTGCCGCGCTAAAATTCCTGGAGCGGAAGGCGAAGCAGGCGGAACGGCTGCAGGAGCTGCAGACGGCCTATGAGCAAGCAGCGAATCAGGCCGCCCAGATGAAGCAGATGGAGGAGAGGCTGGTCTCCGATCTGCAGAAGCTGGAAGCGCGGCAAGCGACGCTTAAGAGCAAGCTGGCAGAGGCCGCTGCGTTGAACAAGGCCCAGGCTGCTGGGGGAACAGAAGCGGCGCTTCGCGAGCTGGAGGCGAAGGCCGATCAAGCGTTGAATGAAGCGATGGCTTTGGCGGAGCTTCGGGCGGGATCGCAGGAAGACGATCTGGACGCTATCTTCGCGGAGCTGGAGAAGAGCAATGCTGCGGGAGCGAAGCCGGAGGAAGCAACAGCATCGACTCCTGAAGATGAACTAGCGGCGCTCAAGGCGAAATTAAATAAATGAGCTACCTGAACTTGATTTTGGATGGATTGAGGTGAACGATTTGCCGGTCATTGAATACAAATGTCCGAGCTGCGGCAGCGGCATGACGTTTGACAGCACAACAGGTATGCTGTCCTGTCCAAGCTGCGGTCGCAAGGACAACATCGAGCAACTTCCCGACCCATTGAAGCAACAGGTGTTCACGGAGGACGAGGTTCGGGAATACCACTGCGAAAGCTGCGGGGCGGTCATCGTAACGGAGCCGGAAACCAGCGCAACGACGTGCAGCTTTTGCGGTTCCGCTGTGGTGCTTAGCGATCGCCTGACCGGGAAGCTGGCGCCGCAGCAGGTGATCCCTTTTGCGATCAGCAAGGAAGAAGCGATGGCGGCTTTCAAGAAATGGTGCCGAAAAGGGCTGCTTACGCCCCGCGGCTTCATGACCGCGAACCGCATCCAGGGGATTACCGGAATGTACGTGCCGTTCTGGCTGTACGATTTGCTGAACAATATCGATGTTCGCGGCCGAGGAACGAAGGTAAGAAGCTATCGCCGAGGCGATTATCAATATACCGAAACCGATCATTACGAGTTTTACCGGAGAATTCGGCTGAATTATGTCCGGCTGCCGATCGATGCCTCGGCGAAGATGGACGATGAGCTGATGGATAAGCTGGAGCCTTTTCCCTACGACCAATTAAAGACGTTTAAGACGCCATATCTTGCGGGATACATTGCTGAAAAATACAACTATACCAGCGAGCAGCTTACCCCGAGAGCTCGGGAAAAAACGATGCCTTATATCGAATCCTATATTTCTTCAACCGTTTCCGAATACACGACGGTAAGCTACGCGGACAAACAGATCGATACGACGGTCAAACGAGCGAATTATGTGCTGCTTCCGGTCTGGATGGTCTATTACAACTACAAGGGGAAGCAGTACACGTTCGCGATGAACGGCCAAACAGGCAAAGTGGTCGGAAAGCCGCCGCTAAGCAAAGGGAAAATGGCGGCATGGTTTGCCGGCGTTTCGGCCCTCTCTTTTGTTGGACTTAAAATATTGGCCTGGCTGTGGGGAGGCGTATTCTTATGAACAAGCGATGGGTCGTGGTGTACTCGTTGCTGCTCTTGATCATGCTAAATATGCTGACCCCGTTAACGGCTCAGGCTGAATCGCCGCTTGCGAATAAGCAGCTGATTTATGACGAGGCCGAACTTCTCTCTCCGGGAGAAATTGAAGACCTAAACGCGTTGGCGAATGAATATGGGCCCAAAAGAGAGCTCGACATCATCATCTATACCACGGACAATCCTGAAGGCGAGGATGTTGTGAAGCTGACGGAGGATTTCTACGATGAACGGGCTCCGGGTTACGACAAACCGCATGGCAACGCCGTGATTTTGACGTTGGATATGCTGAACCGGGATCTATATCTGGCAGGGTTCTATAAAGGGGAGAAATACCTGGACGACAGCCGTTTGGACAAAATCCGCAACAAGATTACCCCGATGCTGTCCGCAGGCGATTATCACGGTGCGTTTGCAGAATACATACGCACGGCCTACCGGTACGCGGAGTTTCGGCCGGGGGTGAATCCGGATAACCCGCTGTTCAACACCGGCATTCAGCTTGTGATTGCACTGGTGATCGGGGCGGGGGTCGTCTTCATGATGGCGTTCCGAAGCGGCGGTCGGATCACGGTGAGCGGTCGTACCTATGAGGATTCGGCCAATTCTGGCGTCATTTGGCGACAAGACAATTATCTGCATACGACGGTAACGAAGACGAAGATTGAGAGCAGCAACAGCGGCGGCGGTGGCAGCAGTGGAGGTGGCGGCGGCGGTACAACCAGCGGCGGACACTCCCATAGCGGAAGCCGAGGATCATTTTAAAGGAAGGGGCAGGAAGAGCTGATGAGTTTTTTTAAGAGCCAATTTGCCAATGTCGTGGAGTGGGAAGAATTCCGGGACGACATGATTTTCTGGAAATGGAGCAACCGTGAAATTAAAAAAGGGAGTAAGCTGATCATCCGCTCGGGGCAGGACGCGATTTTTATGAATAACGGGAAAATCGAGGGGATTTTTAAGGAGGAAGGCGAATATAACATTGCCTCGGAGATCGTGCCGTTCCTGTCCACGCTGAAGGGGTTTAAGTTCGGCTTCAACAGCGGGATGCGGGTTGAGGTGTTGTTCGTCAATACAAAGGAGTTTACCGTCCGGTGGGGCACGCAAAATCCGGTGTTAATCCCTACGCCGCAGCTCCCCGGGGGGATGCCGATTCGTGCGAACGGCACGTTTAACTTCAAGGTCAACGACTATGTGACCTTAATCGATAAGATTGCAGGGGTCAAGCAAAGCTATTTGGTGGAGGACGTCAAGCTTCGGATCACCTCCGTGCTCGATCAACTGCTGATGAAGTGGATTAGCCGGGAAGGCAAAGATATGTTTAATCTGCAGGCTAACGCCGCGGAGATCGCACGAGGCATTCGGGAAGACCTCGATATGCAGGTCATGGACGACGGGTTGGCCATCACAGGCTTCCAGGTGATGAGCTTCAGTTATCCGAAGGAAATTCAGGAGATGATCACGAAGACGGCGTCGCATGAAATGATCGGCAATTTAGCGAAATACCAGCAGGTCAGCATGACGGACGGCATCGCCTCAGGCAAGGTGCAAGGCGGCGGGGCCGCTTCGGATATGGCGGGGATGATGATGGGGATGAACCTGGCCAAGGAAATGATGAAAAACCTGAATCCGGAACCGGGTCAGGGGAAAGATCATCCGCAGCCGCAGTCCCAGTCGCAAAACTCGGGGGCGAGCCAACCGTCGCAACCTGCAGCGCCTTCCGCCTCGGAAGCGGACTCTAAGCGGCCGAACTTCTGTCCCAACTGCGGGAATAAGAACGAAGGCGCGAACTTCTGTCCGAATTGCGGGCAGAAGCTGGTGTAGGCGCATACGAGAAAACCCGCCTAAGCATAAACGGCTCGGGCGGGTTTTTGGCTTCAAAGGAGTCACTTCTCCTCCAACGCTCTTTGCTTTAACAAATCACGGATTTCGGCCAGCAGCACCTCTTCTTTGGAAGGGGCGGGCGGCGCTTCGGACTTGGGCTCCTCTTTCTCTTTGCGTCTCAGTTTGTTGATACCCTTGACGAAGAGGAAGATGGAGAAGGAGACAATAAAGAAATCGATGACGGTTTGCAGGAAAGCTCCGTATTTCAACACCGTGTCTCCGTATTGAAACTGTAACTCTTTCAAGTTAATACCGCCTACCAGCAACCCGATAACCGGCATCAGCATGTCGTTGACCAGGGAAGTCACGATGTTTCCGAAGGCGGCACCAATAATCACCCCGATGGCCAGATCAAGCACGTTCCCTTTGAGCGCAAAGGCTTTAAATTCCTTCCACATGATGGAGTACCTCGCATTCGGCATAATATTAGCAGTATACCATAAGCGAACCGGAGGTAGTCCATAGGAGGGAAGGCAGGGTGTTCTAACGGACACTAGAGACGTTAATAGGGAGCCATCGGGGACTTCTGGAACGTAACGGACAGAGATGACGTTATTTCAGGGTAGTCACCGTGAATTGCAGCTCTCCAAGCCGAATAAGGCCCGTGAAGTCCGTTACACTGGGAAATACCCGGGAAATGTGCGAATAAGGTCATTACGGTCCGTTACGTGTTAAGGCAAGCAGTTACAGCAATAGCTACTGCGGCCAACTCGTTACGCGGCCCCTCACTCAGCCCCTCACTCGGCCCGATGCTCGCCTTGCCGAGGTCCCGCGCCTCACCCTACAGCTCGTCCGCCAAGCCAAGCAAGGCGATCCCCGCCAGCACGAGTACGATGACTGCATATTGCAGCCGGCTGAGCCGTTCTTTAAGGAACAGGCGGGATAAAATCACCGAGAAGACGCTGTACGAAGCGATCAGCGGAGCCGCCACGATGGCGTTGCTGGCCATAGCGAATACGTAGAAGAACTGGCCGGCCGTCTCGAAGATCGCGGCAACGCCTTTGACGCGTTCTCTCCAGAGGTTGAACCGCTGTTTTTTGACCGCAACCAAGTAGATATAGACCACCGCAGCACACAGGAAAAACGTGAACTCGTAAGCCAGAAGTGCAGCATCTTCCCCAATCAGCTTCAGCTCGTCCAGATAAATGCCGTCGGCAAACGTGCCTAAGCCGTCAAGCAGACAGTACAGCAGCGGAAAGGTGATCGCCATCACGCCGATTTGATATTTGGCGTTAAGGTTCTCAGTCCCGGATTTCAGAGCCATTCGCTCTTCCTGCTTCTCCAGAATGGCCAGCCCTACAACGCCGAAGGTAATGATCGCTACCCCTGTAATGTCCATCCATCCGAGATCATGGGGGAAGAACAGATACAGCAGGATCGCTGTCACCGCCCCGGACGAGTTCTGTACCGGCGATGCGATGGAAAGCTCGATGTACCGGAGCCCGAAGTAGCCGATCGCCATCGATAAGATGTACAGCGCCGATACCGGCAAATAACGAATCATATCGATCGGATCAAAGGACAGCCCTTGGATCAACAGATAGGCTGTGCCGTGAATCCCCATCACCAGACCCACCATGACGACGATTTTCAGATGACTGAACGGGTCCCGGCTGTCGCTGCCTTTTTTATAGAACAGATCGGCACTCCCCCAAGCTAGAGACGTCAGTAGTGCAAATAGAAACCACATGTCTTTGCTCCTTCCATGAAAATAACAATCTTACTGATTATACAAACCAGCCTGCGGGGAGTGTCTATGAAAAAACTTACCGTGAGCCGGCCGCACCCCGTAAAAATGCAAACGCTCTCTACTTATGGTAAAATGCTACTAACATGAAATCATAGATTCGTTGAAAATAAAGGGGCAGGAGTGTCGCGGTATGAGAGGATATAACTTGTGGCGGCCGGTATTTTTGATCTTGATCGCGCTGCTGACCAACGGTTTGGTGACGAACCTTTGCATCTTGTTTGGAATGTCGACTGAAGCTGCCGGGAATATCGGATTCGTGGCGATGATGCTCGCCGCTTTGATCGTGTATACCCGATTTTCGAAGAACCGCCGCAAGTAATAGACAAAGAGACGCAGGATTTGCGTCTCTTTGTTGTTTGGAGCCATTCCTAATAGGTCAGACCATCAAGGCTTTGATGCCGTTAAACAACGGGATAATCGATTTGATGGCGTTATAGCCCATCTTCATCAGGGGCACGTATTTTTGCACTTTTTGCACCATTCCGAGAATGGCTGGCCGGCGGGGTCTTTCCAAAGGAGAGGTCTCCGTGTTTTGCTCCTGCGTTCCGCCGGAGTCTCCGTTTGATCCGCCAAAGCCAATTAACCCGGGTCTCCGCGGACGCCCTGGCCCTCCAGCGAAGCCATAGCCAAAGGGTCCGGGGCCGGGTCTTCCTGGAATTCCACTAAAGCCATAATAACCTCCGGGTCTTCCCCAACCTCCGTTAAAGCTTCCGCCATAGCTCAGTTCCCGGGGTCTACCCCAATTGCCGCCAGGGCCATATCCCATGGGCACGCCGCCTAAACCCCAGCCGACGCTGGGACGAATGCCCTCGACGAAGCGGGGATCCCTTGGGAAGCCACTGTCAAATGGCTGCTGGATGGCCGATGACCGTGCTTTTTTGCTGCGGGCTGCCGTTTTTTTCTTCGTTTTCTTCTTGCCGCGCGGGGGCACGGAGAGAAGCAGGCCGTTCGGATCCAGCCCGGCGATCCATCCGATATAAGAACGCCCGTCTTGCAATACCACGCGAACCGGCTGGCCCTTCAGCTGTTTCGCACGTTTGCGAATGTTTGCCGAACTTGCCATGCAAGGATCACCTCGGTGCTAAAATTTTTACGGTAGACGTTTTGCTCGATATATCTTACTTCCGAATTTGGTGCGCTGCCTGTGCTTGTTCCTCAGTTTTTGGCCCGTTTCGTGATATTTGCCGGCACCTGAATAAATTTTGGGCAACTTGGAAATTTAACTAATGAATAAAAAATTCGACCGAGGAGTTGGCCCGGAATGAAAACGTTAAACGCAATAGCGCTCGCACTACTGATTGTGGGCGGATTAAACTGGCTGTTGGTGGGGCTCTTTCAATATGACTTAGTGGCAGGCATTTTCGGCGGGCAAGATTCGACCATGTCGCGGATCATCTACACGCTCGTCGGCATTTGCGCCATCTATGCGTTTAAGTTCTTCAACGATGTCACGGACGATGAAGTCGCCAGATAAGCCGGGGAATCCGTGGAAGTATGCGGGAAGTCCGGGATGCGGGAGCATCCCGGCTATTTTTTCTTCGAAGACACATTGGTTTTAGGAAAAAGATAGGGCGCAAGGCCGCTCGCAATCACCCGATGCCCCCGATTGTTCGGATGAATCGGCAGCGTTCCGCCGAGGATGTCCTCCAATTGGCCTCCTCGGTACCCGTCGATCAGTTCAGCTTGCTTCCCTTCGAACCATTTGTGCGCCGGTGCGACTTTGGCGCCGTAAGCGGCGGCGATGCCATGGGTCGTCTGGTTCAGGCGGCCGATCCACTCGACGGCAAGTGAACTGCTCGGGAACGGGTTGTACTGCGTGCAGCATACGATCCGGGCGGAGCTGGTTTTGCGGATACGCTCCAGGATGGCGCTCAGATTCCGGCGGAATTGGAAGAGCAGCTCCATATTCGGAAACGGACCGCCATTCACAAGCGGCGTAATCGCCGAATTTGCCAAATCGACGCCGCCAATCCAGACCGATACGACAGAGGAGCGTCTAATCATGTCCGAGCCTTGCCACAGCACGGCGTCCAGCAGATTGCTGCTGGTCCAGCCGGACCGGGCTAATACATAACCCCGGATAGGCCGGGGGTTAGAGCGATTATAATCCGATACGATCAACTGAGGATAGGCCAGCCGCGGCGAGGAAGCGTTATCGCCATACGTAATGGAATCCCCAAGTGCGGTGTAAATCATCTCCAGGTCACCCACCTAAGATAGACTTTACAACTATAGTATTGCGAACAAGGTGGGGAGGTGCAGGTTATAAAAAAGGGCTGGCCCGATTCCATTCGGACCAGCCCTTAGGCATGATACCTGATAGATTTACCTGCGCGGCGCTAGCTGCTGCAACTCCACACGACCTTGCCGTGAGTGGCGTACCAGCTCCGCATAGTAGCCGCCGCGGGCCAGCAACGTTTCGTGCGTGCCCTGCTCGGCGATCCGACCGCTTTGGATCACGAGGATGCGGTCAGCGTGCTGGACGGTGGACAGCCGGTGCGCGATGACCAGCGTTGTCCGGCCAGCCGACACCACGCTTAAGGCATTCTGGATCAACAGCTCGGTTTGGGAATCCAGGTTCGCCGTCGCTTCATCGAGAATGAGGATTTTCGGACGGAAGACCAGGATCCGTGCGAAGGAGATCAACTGGCGCTCTCCGGCGGACAGTCCGCTGCCCCGATTGGACAACCGGGTGTCGTAGCCGTCCTTCAGCCGCGTGATCATGGGCTCTGCGCCGATGCGCCGGCAGGCCTCGATCACTTCTTCGCGGCTGATGTCTTCGCGGAAGAGGCGGACGTTGTCAATAATGGACCCGGCGAACAAGAACGGGTCCTGCTGCACCAGTCCGACGATGCGATGCAGCGAGGCTTGCGGCAGGCGGCGGATGTCCGTGCCGTCGATTTCGACGCTGCCATCGTCTACGTCATAGAACCGCGTCAGCAGGTTTACCAGGGAGCTCTTGCCTGCGCCGGTCGTGCCTACGATGCCGATGAACTCTCCTTCTCGCACATGAAGGTCGAGGCCATGAAGCACCTCCTGGCCTTCCGTGTATGAGAAGCGGATGTGATTGAAATCGATCCGCCCGCGAACCGCCTGGGCCTGCAACGTCTTGGCTTCCTCCGGCGCAGGGTCTTTCACCTCCGGCTCAGCGGAGAAGATTCGCCACAGGCGATCTACCGATACGATGGTGGACTGCAGCGTATTCCACTGCTGGGTAATCTGGTTGATTGGTTGAAAGAATTGGCGGATATAGCTGATGAAGGCGTACAGCACACCAAATTCGATGCGATGGCCCAGCACCGCGAAGCCGCCGATCCAAACGACGAAGGCCACCGACAAATTGCCAAGCACATCAAAGGAACGGTTAAACAGGACCGTGGCCTGCACTTCCCGCAGATTCGCCTTCAAATAAGCGGTGTTCCGCTCCCCGAAGCGGGATGTTTGCTCCCCTTCTTGATGGAACGACTGAATCAAGCTCATCCCGCTCAGATTTTCGGCCGTAAACGCGATGAGCCGGGACAGCAGCGAGCGGGCCCGCTGATAGCTGGTGCGCAAATACTTGCGGAAGGCGATCGCAATGACCGTGATGATTGGAAAGAGAATTAAACAATATAAGGCCAGCTCGACATCTAGCGCAAACATAAAGACGACAACCAAGATGAGCGATAATCCGTCGCGGACCAGACTCAACAGCACCTGGGTAAAAAACTGGTTGATCGTCTCTGTATCACTTGACTCATTCGTGACGAGGCCGCCAGCCGAGTTGCGATCGAAGAAGGACATCGACTGCCTTGTGATCTGTTTAAACAGGTCTTTGCGCAGCAAGGCGACGATGCTTTGCCCGGCCCGTTGCAGCAGGTTTGCCTGCCAATAAGAGAACACGCCGCTCACCGCCTCAAGCGCGAGGTAGGCCAAAGCGAGGCCAAGCAGGATGCTTGGTCCGTGTACGCCAAACAGTACCTTCTCATCGATGGCATATTTGATCAGGAACGGCTGCAGCAAGTCAGCGGAAATGGCCAGAAATGCAAAGCCAAACACGGCGAGGAACGCTTTCCGGTGCGGTTTGGCATAGGCGAGCAGCGCCGCAAACGCCTTCCGCCGTTGCTCCGGAGTCACCTCGTATTTCCTGCGGGTATCGGCCGTTTCGGAATTAGTTGACATCGCGATCGTCTCCTTCCTGCAGGTGATGCAGGTCAGCGTACAAGCCCCCGGCTTGCAGCAGCTGCTCATGCGTTCCTTGCTCGGCAATCCGCCCGTCGTCCAGCACGAGAATGCGGTCGGCATGTTTCACCGCACTGATGCGGTGGGCGATGATCAGCGTTGTTTTTCCCTTACGGACTTCCTGCAGATTGGAGAGGATACGCGTCTCCGTTACGGAATCTACCGCACTGACGCTGTCGTCGAGCAGCAGGATCGGAGCGTCCTTGATCAGCCCTCGGGCCAAGCTGGTCCGCTGGCGCTGCCCGCCGGACAACGTCAAGCCGCGTTCGCCCAGCTCGGTATCAAACCGCTTCGGGAATTTTATAACGTTGTCATAGAGATCCGCCAGCCTTGAGGCATCCTCCACTTTGCGCAGCTCGGAGGTTCGGTCGAAGAAGGCGATGTTGTCGCGGAGCGTCGTGCTGAACAGGAAACCGTCCTGCGGCACGTAGGCAATCCGGGTACGCAGGCTCTCCAGCCTCAAGCTTCGGATATCGCGGCCGCCGATGAAGATCGTGCCGCGGGGAGGATCGTATACCCGCAGCAGCAGCTTGACGAGCGTCGTTTTACCGCTGCCGGTCCGGCCCACGATACCCAGCGTTTCTCCGGGGTTGAGCCGGAGATGAATGTCCTGCAGTGAGGCGCGGGCAGCGTCCGGATAGGTGAAGGTCAATCCGCGGATCTCGATGCTGAGGCTGCGCGGATCCTCCGGCAGCGGCAGGGCCCCGGTTTCATCGTAGATGTCCGGCTTCATAGACAGCAGGTGGTTCAGCCGGTCAAGTGAAGCACGCGCACGCTGCATGAAGTTAATCACGTTGCCGATGAGCCGAAGCGGGTTCATTATCATCCGCAGGTATAAGGTTAAGGCAACAAAATTGCCGAGCGACAGCTCGCCACGCGAGACGAGCAGGCCGCCGTAAGCGATGGCCACGGCCATGGAAACCGCGCCGGTAAACGGCAGCAGCACCTGAAATAGCGAGCTCATCCGGACCAGCGACAGCTGGCTGCTTAGGATGCGGTCCACGGTTTGCCCAAACCGGGCGCGGGCAATCTCTTCGGTCGCGAAGCTCTTCGTCACTTTGATGCCTTCAAATTGTTCTTCCGCGGCTTCCGTCATCGCTGCAAGCGACTCCTGCACCTTCCGCGAGTTATCGCGGATTTTGGGGCCGAATCCGCTTACGATAAACGGGATCGCAAGCAGCGGCAAAACACATACCACGATCAAAAGCGCCGGAATATCGCTGACTGTCATCATCGTAATGACGGAGATCAACAACACCGACGCATTGGTTAATTGGTTCAACCCGTTGGCGATCGACTCCCGCACGCCGGTGACGTCATTCATCACGTAGCTGAGCAGCTTGCCGATCCCGTGTTTCGAGAAGAACGCTTCGCTTAATTGAGTAAAATGCCGAAACAACTGGTTCCGGGCACGAAATTCGAACATTCGCCCCAGGCGATGATTCATGTACTGCCCGAATCCGAAGCACAGGCCATAAGCGACGGCGATGGCAGCCAGAGTCAGCGCGTATCGGCCCACTCCGCTTCTCGTCAGCCCGCCTTGCTGGAGGTGATCCGTAAAATCCCCCAGGACCTTCGGGAAATACGAATACGTCACATTGGCGGCCGTCAGACATAGCGCAGCCGTCAAATACAGCGGAAAATGCGACTTCATGTGGCTAAGCAACAAGGTTTTTCCCCGCATCGGGCATCCCGTCCTTTCCCAGAAAAGGTTATTGTTATTCTTCGACCTCCTTGTATTCAGTCTCAGCTTTTTAATCATACTGCGAATTTCCAGATCCATCAAACCGTTGGACACGTTATTTTGTATATTTATGCATTGAAGATGCAGGTGTAGAGCGGGGAGGAAGAAGGTTAGGATAAAAGTAGGAGGCTATGCTACAATACGAAGGCAAATAACAAAGAAATAGCAGGAAGTTGTCAACAATCCCCCCTTTTCAAAGACATTCGATATGCTATGTTAGGTTCATATCCCCATGAATAAAGAAGGTCGTTTCCTATGAAAAGACTAAATGTTCCTTCCCGCTCGATTCGGGGGAAGATCTTGGTCTCTTTTTTTGTTTGCATCGTGATTCCAATCGTAACGATTTTTTATTACTACTATACGTCGTCGAGTCGTGTCGTCATGGACGAAGCCCGGCGCGGCAATGAAGAAGCGCTGCGTCAGGTGGTCGGCAATATGGACGATCTGAGTGAACGGGTGCTGAAGGCTTCCAACTTAATTATGAACGACCCGGAATTTAACGAATTTCTGGAGTCGGAGGCGGACTGGGAGACGAATTACATGTCCCTGCGACGTTATAACAACATTCAGCAAAAATTGGTTAATATTCGCGACATCCTGCTGGACAGCAATGCGATCATCGCGGTGATCGACGACCGGGGCTACGTGCATTCGACGGCTTACGGGCCCAATAACCGCAGTAGAGAGAAGGAGCTGCTCCATAAGCTAAGCGAAGAGTCGTGGGCGGAATTAACGAGGGCGCGCAAAGGCTGGCCAGTTTGGCAATATCCGTATACCGGGGAAATCAGCAAGCTGACCGACTTAAACGAGCCTTATTTCACGATGAGCCGCCGGATCATTGGGAGGCAGCAAGAAGGGGAGGACCTGCTCATGATTGGGATTCCCAGCTCGGCCTTTTTTGGGAATCTTCCGGCGCAGACGAAGGGCGGCGGGAGCTTCTTGCTGACGGATGGGGAAGGCCGCCTGCTTGGCGGAGCCTCGCCGCTAAACGATGAACAAACGACAAAGCTGCTGGAAAAGATTCGAAGTGCCGACACGCGTCAGGCTCAAGAGGGAGCGGCTTCGTTTGGCGATTACTCTGTAAACCGCGAGGAAATCCCTCGGCTGGGTTGGCAGGTGATCCAGCTCATTCCGCAGACGCTGTACCAGCAGAGGCTGGGCGGCCTGCGCAACCAATCGATCCTCTGGCTGATGGGCGCCTCGATTCTGTTTTCCATCGTGTTCATTTACTTTATGATTCGCTTCACGAAGCCTTTGCAACAGTTAGTCCGCTCGATGAACAAGCTAGGCGATGGCGACCTGCAGGCCTATGTGGAAGTGAATGGAGACGACGAAATTGCGATCGTTGGCAAGCACTATAATCGAATGCTAACGCGATTACAGCAGTTAATTGATCGGCTGTCCAAGGAGCAGCAACGCAAGGAGGAAGCTCGGTTTCAGGCGCTACAAGCGCAAATCAACCCGCATTTCCTGTTCAACACGCTCAACTCCATTAAGTGGATGGCCGCTTTGTCCGGCGCAGAGCATGTGGGCAAAATGATTACCAATTTGGGCCGACTGCTGGAATATACGATGAAAACACAGCAAGAGGTTGTCACCCTGGAGGAGGAATTAACCTATCTGAAGGTGTACCTTGATCTGCAAAAAATTCGCTTCCATGATAATGTCCAGTTCGAGGTGGATGTGCCGGATGAGCTCAGGTCCAACGCGATTCTGAAATTCACCCTGCAGCCGATCGTCGAAAATGCCATCATCCATGGCAGGCGGACGCCGCTTGCCATCGGCATTCAAGGCGAGGAGACGGAGCAAAAATTAGTGCTGACGGTCTCCGACAACGGCGTAGGGATCGCTGAGGCGAAACTGAAAGAACTGTCCAGTCAGTTGAACCAGGACCATTCGAGATACAGCGGTATTGGCATCTATAACGTGAATGAACGTATCAAGCTGCACTTCGGACAAGACTTCGGCCTGGAAATGAGCAGCATGATTGGGGAAGGAACTCGCGTCAAGATCCGGCTTCCGCGGTTGGATCGCCAGGCTCTTGCGGATGAGAATCCCTTCTCCCGCGATGCGGATCGAAAGGAGAACGATTGATGATTAAAGTATTGATTGTCGATGATGAAATCCTCGTGCGTATCGGGTTAAAGACGATCATTCCTTGGGAAGACAATGGCTTTGAATTGATTGGGGAGGCCGCCAACGGGGAGGAAGCGCTAAGGCTGCTGAAAGACAATCCCTGCGACATCGTCCTGACTGATATCCGAATGCCCGGGTGTGACGGGCTGCAGCTGATGGAAGAGATCCGTAAGCTGTCGCCGCGAACGAAATGCTTGATTCTCTCCAACCACAACGATTTCGAATACGTCCAGAGGGCGTTGCGGCTTGGGGCGGCCGACTATATCCTCAAGCTAACGATGGAGCCCTCAGAATTAATGGATAAGCTCAACTCCATGAAGGAGATGATCCGCCAGGAAGCGGAGCAGTCGCTGGAGACTTCGCGATTGCAAGTCAAGGTCAGTAAATACAGCAGGGAAGCCAAGGAGAAGCGGCTGAGAGAACTCTTAATCAAACGGCAAGGCACGCGCGCCGAAGTGGAAGAAATGATGCAGGAGTTTGGCTTGCGTGCCTACGAGCCGCCGATTTACGTGATCAGCCTTCGGCTGGATCGGTATCCGAAGGTGCTGGAGGAGAACAATTTCCGCAGCGAGCACTTACTGCATTACACGGTTGCCAACATCCTCAGCGAGGTGTTCAAAAAATATTCCGATGGCGAACTGCTCGACATGGGAGACGGGCTGTTTACGATCCTGACCGACCGCTATCAGGAAGCGATGGTTCGGGAGATGCAGGATGCCGTGTCCACCTTCCTGAAGCTGTCAGCCAGCGTGGGGGTATCCAGTCCGTTTGAGGATATTCTGGACCTGCATCAAGCTTACGACCAAGCGGAGAAAGCCCTCGCATACCGTTTTTACGTCGGGACGGAAGCTTTGGTGTATTTTGACCGTATCCATTACGCCGAACCGGACGCCAGTTCAGCGCCGTGGCTTCAGGAGCAATGGGAGAAGTTGTTGGACATTCGCGACGAGGCAGCACTGTTGGATTATCTGGACCGGTGGTACCGTTCCGTTCTAGATGGTCCCAAATTGTCACCGGATGTCGAGCGGGAAAATTGGGTGCACTGGATCCATCTGATGGACGGCTTTGCCCGACGGCTTGGCGGGGACCTGTATTCGGCTCCGCTGCACGAGGAGATGTATCCGTATTCTGCCGTGCGCAGCCTGGAGACGTTGGAGGATATCTACTTGTGGTGCAGAGGCTGGCTGCCGATGTATCTCAATTATATTCGGTCGCTTTCCCATCAGCATGTCCGCCCGGAGATCCAGGTTGTTCTGGATGTCATCAGCAAGCAGTACAACCAGCCGCTGAAGGTATCAGAGCTGGCTAAGCTCGTCGGGTTTACGGAGAACTACCTGAGCATCCTGTTCAAGAAAGAGACCGGGCAAACGATCATGGACCATCTCACCCGAATCCGCATGGACCGGGCCCGGGAGCTGCTGAAGGACCAAACCTATAAAATCTATGAAATCTCCGAGATGGTCGGGTACGGGGATTCGAACTACTTCAGCAAGCAATTCAAGCGAATGGAGGGGGTGTATCCCCTCGAATTCCGCAGGTTGTATCTGGGGAAATAGATTCGATAAGAATTACCCTGTTTTGCCGAGGATTACGCCATGTTCTCCCCGGACAGGCTTTGTTACTTTATTCATAGCAAGAGAAACAATCCACAACCTGGGGGGACTTAGGAATGAAGCAATGGTTGAAAGGCGTTATGTCCTTGGCATTGGCAGCTACCATCGTAGTTACCGGTTGCTCCAATGGCAAGGAGAACGCAAATAGCAACACTGATGCAGGCGGCAATGGAGGCAGCAGCGTCGTGAACTTGACTGTTTGGGGAGCGGTTCCAGAAGAGAATGGTCCGCAAACCGTCATCGACAAGTGGAACGCAGCTCATCCTGACATTCAAGTAAAATACGTGCGTTACATCAACGACGATTCCGGCAATACGAAGCTGGATACCGCACTGATGATGCAAAGCGACGCGCCTGATATTTTCTTCAGCTATGGGGAGAACAATCTGTTCCGCCGTGAAAATTCCGGTATGACAGCTCCGCTGGATGAGTTGATCAGCGCGCAAGGGTTTGACGTGGACGGCGTGATTGGCAGCGAAAACCTGCTGAAATACAATGATCAAATCCACTACCTGCCGGCTTATAAAAACATCGACTTCGTGGTGTTGAACAAATCAGCTTTGGATGAAATCGGCGAACCTGTACCAACGGACTGGACTTGGGACGATTTCGCTGACTTGGCCCTCAAGCTGAATAAGGACGGCCGTAAGGGCGCGTTTGTTACACCGGGTGCAGATTTGCTGATCGGCAAATTTACGCTGGTGTCCAGCCAACCGAAGGATTCCTTCTATAACGCGGAAGGCTTGTCGAACTTCAACAACCCGGCGATGAAGAAGGGCTTGGAAATTCAGAAGAAGCTGTATGATGAAGGCGCTATGGTGAGCTGGGGCGAAGGCATCGCCAACAAGCTGGATCCGGCAAACGAACTGCTGACGGGCAAGGCGGCGATGGTATACGGCGGCGCTTGGATGATGAGAAGCTTGAAGGATACGGACACTTGGCCGCGCGACTTCGCTGTAGCGTTCGCTCCGGCTCCGCAATACGAAAAAGGTACCAACGTCAACAACGGCGGCATGAACGATTTCATGTCCATCAATAACAACAGTGCCCATAAGGAAGAAGCGTTCCAATTCATCTCCTGGTATCTGCAAGAAGGCAATATGGACATGATTCCGGGCGGACGCATTCCGACGAACAAAACGGCCGATTTCGATCAAGTGACTCAGATGATCGTAGGCGACAAGCAGGACGTGATCGATCAGGAATCGTTGGGGAATGTGCTGAAGGCGAATTACACGTTTGCGGTTCGCGAGAAAGCGACGGCGTTCCCGCAAATCACCACGATCACTAAGGAAGAAGCGGAGAAATATTTCATGAATCAGCAATCGGTGGACGAGACGCTTAAAGCGATGCAAGAGCGCGCCGACAAAGTGATCCAATCCGAAAGCAAATAATTCATATCGCAAGACAAGACAAGGCAAGGAACCCCAACCGGGCTCCTTGTCTTTTTATATTTTAGGAGAGAATTCTTGACTTCCCCCTGCTATTTCTTTGGGCGCTCGTAAGTTCTTTGCGAAAGGAATCGGACGGAAAACGTCAAGTCCTGTCCATTCCGAGAGGGGGCGATTTTTCTTAGGATACGGTTATGAGAGAAGGGAGCTGAACCAACCGTGAAAAACGGAATCCGCAAAAACCGTTACAAGGATAATCTGGCGGGATATTTGTTTATTCTGCCGAATTTTTTGGGCGTCTTTATCTTCATCCTGTTTCCTCTATTGATCAGCTTAGCCATGGTGTTCATGGATTGGGACTATTTGCGAGGCTACGCCGGGATCGATTGGGTCGGGTTCGATAATTTTAAACAGTTGTTCCAGGACGAATATTTTTGGCAGTCGCTGAAAAATAACGTCATCTTCACCGGAGTCACCGTACCGGCGGCGATGATCGTCGGGTTGATTGTGGCGGTCTTCCTGAATTCATTCGTCTATATGAAGAATTTCCTGCGAGTGTTGTTTTTCCTTCCGTACGTCAGCAGCATTGTGGCAATTTCCGTCGTATGGAGCGTCATGTACAACCCGTCGGAAGGACCGATTAACCAGTTTCTGCGGGGGCTTGGCCTCCATAACGTCCCGGGGTGGCTGGCCAGCCAGCATTGGGCGTTGCCGGCAATCATCATCATGGTCGCTTGGACTTACACCGGCTATACGATGGTTTTGTACATGGCCGGGATTCAGGGCATCCCTAAAGATTTGTACGAAGCGGCTGAGGTGGATGGGGCCTCCAGAATAAGACAATTTTTCAGCATTACGATCCCGCGGCTAAAACCGACGAGCTTCATGATCGCCATCACCTTGATCATTTCCACGTTCCAGGTTTTTGCTGCCGTATCCGTTATGACCAAGGGCGGGCCGCTGAATTCCACGATGGTGTTGTCCTACTACATCTACATTCAGGCCTTCCAATATTATAAGGTCGGCTACGCGGCAACCGTATCTTGGGCGCTCTTCCTGATCATCTTGCTAATCACGTTGGTGCAATGGAAGGGTCAAAAAAGATGGCAGGACGAGTTCTAAACAGGAGGGGACGAAAGAAATGACATTACAACGCAAGCTCATGAAGTGGGTTTTCACGATCGTGTTTGCCGCGCTGGCGGTCTGCATGATCCTGCCGTTCTTATGGATGACTTCGTCATCGTTTAAGCTGCAATCGGAAATGTTCCAGACGCCGATCGACTGGATTCCAAACACGTTCCATTTCGACAGCTATATCGAAGTGTGGGCCGGGAAATACCCGTTTGCCTTGTATTACTGGAACTCGATTAAAATTACAGCCATGACCGTGCTCGGAACGCTCGTGACCAGCGCTTTGGCCGGCTTTGCCTTCGCCAAGCTGGATTTCCGAGGTAAAGAAGTGATGTTCCTTCTTTACCTGTCGACGATGATCATTCCAACGCAAATTTTGCTCGTACCGCGATTCATTTTGTTTGACAAGCTGCATTTGGTGGACAGCCATTTGGCAATTATTCTGCCCGGCATGTTCTCTGTGCTTGGCACATTTATCATGAGGCAGTTCTTCAGTACCTTGCCGAACGAAATCTTGGAAGCGGCTAAGGTGGACGGCGCCGGTGTCTTCCGTACCTTCTGGCAAGTGTGTCTTCCTCTGACGAAACCGGCATTGGTCTCGTTGCTGATCCTTAGCTTCACCTGGCACTGGAACGAATACGAGGGACCATTGATTTTCCTGCGAACGAACGAGCTGTATACGCTGCCGCTGGCGCTGACGAACTTCGTGGACGAAAATACGACCAATTATACCGCGATCATGGCAGCTTCTGTTTCGGCTCTGCTGCCGCTGATTCTCCTGGTGGCGTTCTTTCAGCGCTGGTTCGTGGAGGGGATCGCCAGCTCGGCGGTCAAAGGCTGATTTAGGGCATATCGAAGCTGAAGCTTCAAGAAAGGGTGGTACTTTATGCATAGTATTTTAGAAGCGGATGTCGTTGTTGTTGGCGGCGGACCGGCGGGAATTAATGCCGCTTTGGCGGCGGGGCGGCAAGGGGCGCGAACCGTATTGGTCGAGCGCTACGGATTTCTTGGCGGCATGTCCACGATCGCGCTCGTCTATCCGTGGATGACGTTCCACACGATGGATGGCAAGCGGGTGATCGGCGGGATTGCTCAGGAGATCGTCGAACGGTTGGCGGCGCGAGGGGCTTCGCCCGGCCATGTCCGCGATACCTGCGGGTTCGTCCATACGGTGACGCCTTATCATCCGGAAGTGTACAAGCTGCTTGCGTTAGAGATGCTGCGGGAAGCCGGGGTCAAGGTGCTTGCCCATAGCTTCATGCACGAAGCGGTGAGCGAGACCGGAATTATTCGGGCGGTTCGTCTGGCGACCAAATCCGGGCCTGTAGAGTTGCGGGCCAAGCAGTTCGTTGATACGACGGGCGACGCCGACTTGGCCTTCTTTGCCGGTGTGCCGGTCCTGCAAGGCCGGGAGTCGGATGGCAAAACCCAGCCAATGACCATGAAATTCCGCATGAAGGGCGTAGATCTGCAGGCCGTTAAGCAGTACATGATCGAGCATCCGGACGAATTTTACCGTAAGACGCCGATTGACGAACTGGAGGAGCTTCCGTTGACGGCGGTGCAAGGCTTTTATAAGCACTGGAAGGAAGCCGGCCTGCCGATCAATCGCGATCAGGTGCTGTTCTTCACCGGTCCAGGCGAAGACGAAATCGTCGTGAACATGGTTCGCGTGCAAGGGCTGGACGGCACCGATGTGGAGCAATTGACCGAAGCGGAGGAGCTTGGGCGTCAGCAGGTCATGATGATCGCCGATTTCATGAAGCGGTGTCTCCCGGGCTTTGCCAAAGCCGAAATCACGCAGGTTGGTACGCAGATCGGCGTTCGGGAGACGCGCCGGGTCGTCGGCCGTTATGCACTGGCAATGGAGGATGTGGTAGAAGGACGCCGTTTCGAGGACGTGATCGCCCGCAGCGGGTATCCGATCGACATTCACGATCCGTCGGGCAAAGCGGTTCAAGCGGCTTGGATCAACGGAGACGGCGCCTACGACATCCCGTACCGCTGCTTGCTTCCAAAGGACATCGACAATCTTCTGATTGCGGGCCGTTGCATCTCTACAACGCATGAAGCGCTGGCTACAACCCGGTTGACGCCAAGCTGCATGGCAACCGGGCAAGCCGCAGGCACGGCCGCCGCAATGGCGGCAGCGCAGGGCATTTCGCCGGCAGAGGTGGATATCCGTTCGCTGCAGGAGACGTTAACCCAAAACGGGGCAATTTTGGTCTAGATCTAAGAGAGCCCGTCTTGGATGCGGGAGAAGGAGGAGAGAGAAACACATGCGGTCAGGACAAGTCATCTATCCATTTGAGCCTTGGACGGTAACGGAATCGTCATTTGATGTAGAGACGAATCAGCGGGATGAAACGGTATTTGCCGTTGGCAACGGTTATATCGGGATTCGCGGCAACTTCGAGGAGGGGTATGACGGCCCTCCGGGAACATCGTTGCACGGCACGTATCTGAACGGGTTTTACGATTCTTCTCCTATCGCCTACCCGAAGGCCCGGCATTATGGACATCCCCAGCTGCACCAGACGATGCTGAACGTGACGGACGGCAAAATTATCGAACTGTACGTGGACGGTGAGAAATTCAGTTTGTTCGCGGAGCGGATCAGCGATTACAGCCGCCGGCTGGACATGCGGAAAGGGACGGTCGTCCGGACGCAAGTGTGGGAAACGACGACGGGCAAACAGCTGCGCATTCGCATCGAGCGCTTTGCTGCCCTTAGCCGCAAGCATTTGGCAGCGATCCGTTATGAAGTGACACCGCTGAATTTCTCGGGAGAGATTCTGCTTGTGTCGGCGGTTGACGGGCGTGTGGCCAATCAGGCGGGGGGAGGTGACCCGCGTGCGGGCTCAGCCTTCAACGGGCAAGTGCTGCAGACGAAGGAATCGTATGAGCATCGGACGTTCTGTGCTTTGCTCCAATCGACGAGCATGACACATTTTGCGGTGCTGTGCGGCATCGAGCATGCTCTCAACCATGCTTACGAACTGGAAACGGTCGCGTTGGAGCAACGAGTCGAGAAGCGCTTCCATGTACAGGCCGAGGAGAACGGCACCGTCGTCCTGGATAAATTCATAACTTACTTTACCTCCAAGGATGATCCGGAGGAGAAGCTGCTGCAGCTGGCCACGGATGAGCTGGAGGCTGCCATGACGATGGGATATGCCGAGTTGGCCGCCTCGCAACAAGCCTTCTTGGATGAGTATTGGAAGACCGCAGACATCCTGGTGCAGGGGGACGCCGAGCTGCAGCAGGCGCTGCGCTTCAACGCTTACCATCTGCTGCAATCCGTTGGACGGGACGGCCGGACCAACATCGGGGCGAAAGGCATCACAGGCGAAGGCTACGACGGTCACTATTTCTGGGATACGGAAACCTATATGCTCCCGTATTTCCTGTACATTCAACCGGAGATTGCCAAGCAGCTGCTAAAATACCGGCATTACATTCTCCCTAAGGCCAAAGAACGGGCCCGGGAAATGGGCGAACAAGGTGCCCTTTACGCCTGGCGGACGATCGGCGGGGAGGAGACCTCGGCATACCCGTCCGCCAGCACGGCTCAAATCCATATCAATGCGGACATTTGCTATGCGTTGAAGAAGTACGTGGAAGTGACGGGAGACAAACCCTTCTTATATGAGGAAGGGGCGGAAATCTTATTTGAAACGTCGCGTTACTTTGCTGGGGCGGGGGCGTGGATCGAAGGCCGCGGCTTCTGCTTTACCGGCGTAACCGGGCCGGATGAATATACAACGGTCATCGATAACAATACCTATACGAATCTGATGATCAAGGATCAGCTCGAATTTGCGGTGCGAGTTGCGACGGCATTGCGGGAGGAACGTCCGGAGCGCTGGGCGGAGCTGGTTGCTACCATGGGGATCAGTGAGGAAGAAGTGAACCGGTGGAACGAAGCGGCGGCCGGCATCTACATCCATCGCCAGAACGGGTTGATCGGGCAGGACGATTCCTTCCTGAATAAGCCGGTGTGGGACTTTGCAGCAACGCCAAAAGAGCACTACCCGCTGATGATGCACTATCATAGCTTGCGGATCAACCGCCACCAAGTCCTGAAGCAAGCAGACTTGGTTATGGCGATGTATACCCAAAGCCAGCGGTTTACGATGTGGGAGAAGCAGCGGAACTATAACTATTATGAGCCGCTGACAACGCATGACTCCTCCTTGTCCACCTGTATCCACGGGATCATTGGCGCGGAGCTCGGCTATATGGACAAAGCTTATGACTTCTTCCAGCAAACGGCTCGCGTCGATCTGGACGATTATCATCTTAACGTCAAGGACGGGATCCATACCGCTTCGATGGCTGGCAGCCGGCTGATGATCGTCGACGGCTTCGCCGGGATGCGGCAGGTGGAGGGGGAGCTGCATTTTGCACCAAACATCCCTGATCAATGGACGAGCTATGCGTTTAACTTGCGGGTGGCAGGCAGCATGTTGTCCGTTCAGGTGACGAAGGACAAAACCATCTACAGGCTGGTTGAAGGCAGCCCGCTGACGATCTGCCATTTGGGCAAGCGAGTTGAGATCGACGGCGAAGTTGCGCTGCCCAACCGGGAGCTGGAGGCGGTGATCTTCGATTTGGACGGAGTTCTGACCGATACGGCTGAATTTCATTACGAGGCATGGCTGGAATTGGCCAATGAACTGGGGATTCCATTTGATAAGGAGTACAATGAAAACCTGAAGGGCGTTGACCGCCGAACCTCGCTCGAATTTCTACTGAAACGTTCGGACCGCATCTATTCGGAAGCCGATAAAGAGCGATTCATGCAGCGCAAGAACGAGCGATACCAGGAGCTGATCCGCCGCATCCGTCCAGAGCATCTGCTCCCGGGGATCAAGGAACTGCTGGAGGAGCTGAAGGCTCGCGGCATCCGAATGGCCGTCGCATCGGCAAGCCGCAACGCCCCGGCTATTCTGCAATCGCTGGGCATTACCGGCTACTTCGACGAGATCGTAGATGCCGGCATTCTGGAACGGGGCAAACCCGATCCGGAAATCTTCCTGCGCGCAGCCGAGGCGCTGGGCGTTCCGCCGAGAAATTGTCTCGGCATCGAGGATGCATACTCCGGCATCGCCGCGATCCGGGATGCCAATATGGTAGCCATCGGCATTGGCGACCCCGGGAATCTGGGCAATGCCCACCGAGTGCTCGAATCCACAGGGCTGCTCAACTTCGAACTATTATCCGATACGTATCATTCCATCACTCATTAACGAAAACCGGCATCCTCCTCGGGTGCCGGTTTTTTGTATAAACCCCGCCATGCTGCGGAATCTTAAAGGAAAATGATTGAAATCGAGGGGATGTTTGTGAAGCGTTCCGAAAAAAAGCTGGACCGGGGACAGGCGACCCTGGATCTAGCTTCAAACGGGGCAACGGCAGAGCAACAATACAGAGAATGAGTTTAGCATCATGGGGCCGAAGCTTGGATTTGTGCTTTAGACAAGCGGTGATCCGCGCCGTCCCCTCTAGGATTTGAACCCGCCGGACAGGTGTTTCTCCGTCAGAATGGCCAGCATTTGGATGCCAACTTCGTTATGCCCGCCTTCGGGGATAATGAGGTCGGCATATTTTTTTGACGGCTCAATAAATGCTTCATGCATCGGCTTCACCGTTGCCAGGTACTGCTGGTGGATGGAATGGATCGAGCGGCCGCGTTCTTCCATGTCGCGCAGTACGCGCCGAAGGATGCGCACGTCGGAGTCGGTGTCCACGAACACCTTGATGTCGAGCATCTCCCGCAGCTTCTCGTCATACAGGACGAAGAGTCCCTCGACGATAATGATGTTATTGGGCAACAGCTTGATCGTCTTATCAGAACGGGTATGCTTCGTAAAATCGTACACCGGAGCATAGGCGGCTTGTCCGTTCTTGAGCTGGTTCAGATGCTCCACCAACAGCTCGTTATCGAAGGCGAAGGGATGGTCGTAGTTCGTCTTTTCCCGTTCGGCCATGCTGAGGTGCGATTGGTCTTTATAGTAGTTGTCTTGCGAAATAAACGTAACTTTATCGGTGTCCAGCTGGCCGATAACCGAGCGGGCCACCGTCGTTTTCCCGGACCCGGTGCCGCCGGCGATACCTATAATTAACATGAAATGAAATACCCTCCTAGAATGACATCCCTCTAAACGTTCCCGTTTAACATCTCAGTATTGTAGCATAGCCCGGGCATTTTTTCATCTTCATGCAGCTTGCTCAGGGTCCTTCATATTATGGCAATTTTGTGGCGGGATATCGATGTGTACTGTTGCTTATTTTTTCTCATAATTTCCTGTGGATTCGGTTTACAATAATGGTAAGTTCATGTCTATCAAATTCAAGTAAAGAGGTGCTGCTGCATGTGGCATACAAAAACCCGGGAGGCCGTCCTGCAAGAGCTGCAGGTGGATCCCGCTGCCGGACTGTCTTCGGAAGAAGCCGGGAAGCGCCTGTCTAAGTACGGGCCAAATCAGATTAAAGGCAAGCCGAAGCCGGGCTTATGGTCGCTCTTCTTCGCTCAGTTGAGGGATATGCTGATTTATGTGCTGCTGGCTGCCGCCATCGTTACGCTGATTGTCGGAGAATACATGGATGCCATCATCATCTTGGCTGTTGTCCTGTTGAACGCGATCATCGGAGTCATTCAGGAACAGAAAGCGGAGAAAGCGATTGAGGCGCTGCAGCAAATGACCACCCCCAAAACGCTGGTAAGGCGTGACGGCAATGTGAAGGAGATCGATTCCGGGGAAATCGTTCCAGGCGATATCGTGATCCTGGATGCCGGACGATTCGTCCCAGCCGACCTGAGGCTGCTTGACAGCGCCAACCTGCAAATTGAGGAATCCGCGCTGACCGGCGAGTCTGTACCGTCGGATAAAAATGCGGAGGATGTGCATCAAGAAGCGCAAACGCCCATCGGGGACCAGAGCAACATGGCGTTTATGTCTACGCTCGTAACGTATGGCCGCGGCGAAGGGGTTGTCGTCGGGACGGCGATGAATACGGAGATGGGCAAAATCGCCAAAATTTTGGACGAAGATACGCAGGACTTGACTCCGCTGCAGAAAAAGCTCGAAGAGCTCGGCAAAATGCTTGGCTACATCGCCATTGGCATCTGCGTCGTGATCTTCGTGATCGGCCTCATCCAGGGACGGGATCTGTTCGAGCTGTTCCTGACGGCGATCAGCCTGGCGGTCGCAGCGATTCCAGAAGGGCTGCCAGCGATCGTAGCGATTGTACTCGCGCTTGGCGTTACCCGCATGTCCCGCGTCAACGCTATCGTCAAGAAGCTGCCGGCCGTTGAAACGCTGGGTTCGGTGAACATCATCTGCTCGGACAAAACCGGAACCCTAACCCAGAATAAAATGACGGTCGTCAAGCATTTTACCGCGGAGCCCTTGGGCGACGAGGCGCCGATCGAAATGATCAAGACGTTCGTGTTGTGTTCCGATGCCACTTACGAGAACGGCCAAGGGACCGGCGACCCGACGGAGATTGCCTTAGTCGCTTTCGGCGAACAGCACGGACTTTCGAAGAAATCGCTGGAGGCCGAATACAAACGGATCTCCGAGAAGCCGTTTGATTCGGACCGCAAGCTGATGTCCACGCTTAACCAGACGCGGGAGGGCTATCGCGTCCATACGAAAGGGGCAATTGACCAGCTGCTGCGGATTTCGAACAGCGCCGTGGTGAACGGGGAGGTCGTGCCGCTGACGGAGGAGCTGAAGCAACGCTTCATTGCAGCCGCCGAAGCGATGTCGGACGACGCGCTCCGGGTGCTGGGCGCTGCCTATAAGGATACGGACCGCATTCTGCCGCCGGAGGAAATGGAGCAGGATCTGACGATCCTTGGTTTCGTTGGCATGATCGATCCGCCGCGGTCCGAAGTGAAGGATTCGATCCGCGAGGCGAAAGCGGCGGGCATCACTCCGGTGATGATCACGGGCGACCATCGCAACACCGCTGTGGCCATCGCCAAAGAGCTGGAGATTGCCAGCTCCCTCGAGCAGAGCATGACCGGGGCGGAAATCGACGAGCTGTCGGAAGAGGCGTTTGCTGAGAAAATCAACGGCATCCGCGTATTTGCCCGCGTCTCGCCCGAGCATAAGGTGAAGATCGTCAAGGCCTTTAAGGCGAAGGGCAACATCGTCTCGATGACTGGGGATGGCGTCAACGACGCCCCTTCGCTGAAGACGGCGGACATCGGCGTGGCCATGGGGATTACCGGCACCGATGTGTCGAAGGGCGCCAGCGACATGATTCTGACCGACGATAATTTTACCACGATCGTCCAGGCGATTCGGGAAGGGCGGAACATCTACGCGAATATTCGCAAGACGGTGACGTTTCTACTGGCCTGCAATTTCGGGGAGATCGTGGCAATACTCGCTTCGATTCTGTTCTTCTGGCCGTTGCCGCTCCTAGCGACCCAGATCCTCTGGATCAATCTGGTCACCGATACGTTACCGGCGATTGCGCTGGGCGTTGATCCTGGCGAGAAGGACGTGATGAAGCGCAAGCCGCGCGATCCGAAGGAGAGCTTCTTTGCCGGGGGCGCGGCGTGGCAGGCGGTGCTTGGCGGGCTCTTGATCGGGTCGCTGACCTTGCTTGCATTTTACATAGGACTTCGCGAGCATGGGTATGGTTTGCGCTCCTTCGGCATTCCTGAGGATGTGATAACTTACGCGCGAACGATGGCCTTCGTCGTGCTGGCAGCGTCACAGTTGTTCTACGCTTTCTCGAAGCGTAGTGCGACCAAGTCGATCTTTACGATTGGTCTGTTCTCCAACCTGTTGCTCGTCGGAGCGGTTATCGCCGGATTGCTGCTGCAGTTCCTGTCGATCTCGATTCCGTTCCTGGCCGCAGCGTTTAAGGTGCAATATCTCAGCTTATCCGATTGGGGGCTCGTGATCCTATTGGCGTTAATCCCGCTGCTCTTGAATGAGATCATTAAGATCTTTATGCGGGCAGGTAAGGCGAGAGAGACCGCATAAATCTTCGGCTAAGTCTTAGATATGAGAATTTTGATAGAACAGAGGAGAATTTTGAATTCCCCTCCTGCCACGGTTTGATAGATGATACAAGTGAATAGACAAGAAGAACATAGGCCGCAGATGATTTGTCTGGCGGCCCTTGTTCGTTAGATCCAACCAAGGGGGGACAAAGATGGAGAATCAGGGGAAATCCTATGGAAAAGGAGCTAGAGGGCACGCGTTTTCGCTCGGCCGGAAGCTGACGGCGGCTTTTATCACGGTATCGCTGCTGGTGGGGGTCATTGCTGGAGTGGCCTACGTGTTCTTGAACCGGATGGATCAGAACTATTCCGAGCTGCTTGAGCAAAATACGGCGGCACGGGATCAAGCGGCCAAGCTGGAGATGGAGACGCAGCGTCAGAACAGTCTCTTGTTTAGTTATATCGTGGAGCCTTCGTCCGAGAAGGAACAGCTATTGACGGGAGCCAATGATGAATTGAATAGGATCATCGGCCAAATCGTAAGCGCTTCCGAAGGTGAAGAGCAGGGGGCGGTTGCTTCCTCGTTATCGGAATCCAATGCGACGTTTGCTCGCTTGCTGACGAAGGTTCGCGATTACGTACAATCGGGAAAGCCGGATTTGGCGAAAGCGGAAGCGTTGATGTGGGCGATTCCGACATCGGATACGATGATTCAAGGGGCGAGTGAATTGCGGACGCTGCAGGAGAGCGCGCTTCAGGGGAAATTGGCCGAGTTCAAGAAAGAATCGGCGATCACTTTGTGGATTTTAGTGATATGCGGGGCCATCGCGATCCTCTTCGCCGTCTTGACCGGTGTCCTGTTGTCCCGGCAAATCGTCAAACCGATGCGAGTGATGGTGAAGGGGGCCCGCGAGCTGGCAGACGGCGATTTAACCCTTGCAGAGATCGCTGTGAGAAACCGCGATGAGATTGGGGAATTGGCGGCTGCGTTTAACCATATGAGACGAAGCTGGCAGGAGATGATCCGCAATCTGGGGCGGCATGCCGGACGCGTTGCAACATCGGCGGATCAGCTGCGGCACCAGTCGGAGCAGTTCCGTGCCTCCTCCGGGGAAATTTCGGACATCATGGGCCAAATTTCGTCCGGAAGCGAGGAGCAGGTGCAAAGTGTCGAGCTGGGCGTGGCCCAAGTGACGATGATGGCTGCCGGAGCCCGGGAGATGGCAGGCCTCGCGGATGACGCCCGCCAGGAATCGGAGGCGGCGGTGCAAGAAACGCGGGCCGGCGAGGACATCGTCGCGTCAGCAGCGGCGCAGATGGCGTCGATCCAGCGGCAGATGGACGAGCTGCGCGCCTTCATCGAGCGGCTGGGCGTTCGCTCCGGCCAAATTGCGGAGGCTGCTGAGCTGATTGCCGGGATCGCCAAGCAGACGCAGATGCTGTCGCTGAACGCCTCCATCGAGGCGGCGCGGGCCGGGGAAGCCGGTAAAGGGTTCGCCGTGGTCGCCGGCGAGGTGCGCAAGCTGTCGGCGGAGACCGGGGCGGCGGCTGCAGGTGTAGCCGAGATGCTCGAAGGCGTGCGCAGCGAGATGGAGCTTGTGATTGAGGCGGGGCAAGCTGGTTCGCAGGAGGTCGCGGCCGGTATTGCCACAGTTCAGCAGGCCGGCGAGGTGTTCACGAGCATCCGTCAGGCGGTCGAGCAGGTGGCCGGCCGAATCAGCCGGGTGACCGGGCAGGCCGAGCAATTGTACTCCCAATCGGATGCTGTGGTTCAGGCGATCGCCACGATCGATCGGGTTGCGCAGCAGACCGCCAGCGGCTCCCGCGAGGTCTACGCGCACACCGAGGAGCAATACGCCGGCGTTGAAGAAATGATGGCTTCGATGGAGGGGCTCAGTCAGTTGTCTGAGGAATTGCAGGCGATGATCGGCAAGTTTAAAGTGTAAGCAGCGATATACGTACGGAGAGTGGGACACCGCCGTATCTAGGGGAAATGAAAGACATCCCGCGGCCTACCGCGGGATGTTAATGGTTAGATCGTATAGCTCACCGCTTCGATCGTCTCTGCCTTGGCGACGGCTTCCTCCAGCGTCAGGCCGGTGAAGCTTTGCGCGGGGAAATAACGCCCGCTCTTCTGGTCGTCAACAAAAGCGCCCACCACGATGCCCGGAAGTACGCTTTCCACCGAATTCGGGGCATGCGGGCCGCCCAGATCGGTCCGGCACCAGCCCGGATCGCTTAAATTAATCATCACGTCCGTGCCTTCGAGACGGGAGGCGAGATCTTTGGTGAACTTGTCGAGCGCGGCTTTGCTTGCGGCGTAGCCGGCTTGCTCCGGTTCGTTTTTGATCCCGCTGGTTGTGTTGATGACCCGGCCGAAACCGCGTTCGATCATCTTGGGAATCAATCGGTTGCAGATCGTGACGATGGAGATGAAATTAATTTGGAAGCTCTGCTCGAAATCGGAGACTGGAGTCTGCCAATAATCGGTCCGGTAAGCGATTTGAACGGCGGCGTTATTAAATACGATGTCAACCGGCGTGCCTTTGGCTTCGATTTCATCCAGCATGGCGACAACTTCCTGTTGGTTTGACAGCTCAGCTTGTACAGAGTAGACCTGGACGCCCGATGCCCGGACTTCCTGCTCCAATTGCCGGGTATGCTCCAGCTCGCGGCTATGCAGAATCAAGTTGCAGCCTTGCTCGGCCATAAACTTCGCGATTTGATACCCTATCCCGCGGCTTGCTCCGGTAATGAGCGCCCATTTGCCTTTCACATCAACCATTCGGATCCCCTCCTGTGTGCTAAAAGATGCTCGGCTGATTTCCTAACCTATTTATTTTACTAGACTTGTAAGCGGTTTACTACCATTTAACATGAATTTGACTATGGTCAATTTGGACTATATATTGGACTATATAACGAAAATCACATGCAAGATTTGGAACTCAATGCCTATCTCGAGAATGGGAGGAGATACCTGGAGCGGATAAAAAAATGTGCCAGAGGATTTTGATTTTTACCATACTACGAATAAACCAGGTGATACTAAGATGAATCGAATTCGCAATATTTCTATCCGGACCCGAATCATGGTGCTTGTCTTCTTGGCCATGTTCGTCTCCAACACCGCTCTTATTGTAACCTTATCCTATAGCCAGAGTAATGATTTCTTTAAACTGATTACCCCCTCTTTGGTATTAAAGGCATTGATCATTTTTCTTATTTTCCAAGTGGTGTCTGCGTTTATCTCCGAAGCTTTTCTAGTTCGTCCGCTCAAAGAAGGCGCGAAGCTCGCTAATTCCATGGCCGAAAATGATTTATCCACCAAAATACATACGTTTCAGCAAGGGGAAGCCGGGCAAATGATCCGCTCGATTCAGAAGGCCAGAGATAACCTGAAGCATTTGATCGCATCCATCCAATCCTCCTCCGAACGAGTGACGCTGTCTTCGGAAGAGTTAAACCGCATCATTGAGCAGGCGAATGGGCAGGTGCACGAAATTAACGAAGGCATCAAGCATTTGTTATCCGTATTTACCCAAAATGCAGAAAGCATGAAGCAAACGGCGGTTGCGATCTCCGAAATTACGAACCATTCGCAGACGACGGCAGAACTGACAAGCCGCATTGCGGAGCAAGCCCAATCGGTTATGCATTCCGCCGAAGGCGGGAAGCGTTCGGTGGAATCGATCGTGGAGGCGATTAACGAGCTCGCAGCGAATACGAAGCACGTTAACAGCGAGGTGCTTGGGCTTGAGGAACAAAGCCAGAAAATTACCGAGGTTATCAGCATCATTAAACAAATTTCCGAACAGACCCACCTGTTAGCCCTTAACGCGGCGATTGAAGCGGCCCGGGCCGGGGAAGAGGGAAGAGGGTTCGCAGTGGTAGCCGGACAAATCCGGAAATTAGCCGAGGATACGAACCGCTCCCTTCAGGAAATCAGCAGCTTAGTCGAAGATATGACGGTTCGCACTGGCAGCGTTGTGTCTGCGGTTGCCCAAACGGAAGAGAAGGTTCAGCAGGGTGTAACGCAATCGGAAAACGTGAAGCTCAATATCGAGCAAATCATCGACAATGTAGAGAACACCTTCGCCATGTTGAACGATATTTCCGATGGGGTCACCACGCAAGCAGCTGCGCTGGAGGAAATGACCGCAACGCTGGAGGATGTGAACACCACGATCGAGTCTGGCCTGCAAGTGTCCGGCGATATCCAAGATCAGCTTGGTACGCAGGAACGGATCTTCGGTGATATCGAGAAGACCTCCTGTAAGTTGGTAGAACTGTCCGAGAATATGAACGATTTGACGAAAGTGTTCAAACTATAAGAAATTAATAAAGTTTTTGATGAAAAAGAGCGTCTAATATAAGAGCCCTGCAAAACACCCTCATTTTGGGTTGAGGGCATAAGACGCTGGGGCTTCCGACTAAAATGTGGCGTAAAACAAATAAATGCAGTCCGTTTTCTCCTTTAAGAGGCGGGCTGCATTTGTTCTTTCAGCTTTACCATTCGCTTCACATTTACCACGAAAGCGGTAAGTACGGCTTGTATTCGCATGCGAAATAGACCACGGTATTTGGCCTTGGTCATCCCATGAAATCTTTTCAGTTCGGCATTCTTATGTTCAATGATCGGTCGGCGGCGAATGCGTTCTTTAAACGTATCACTGTTCTCAAATTCGATTTGTTCCTTGAAGTGCTCTGCCACGATCCGAATGGAATAGGTCTTGCTTTTCGCTCCCGGTTTCAAGCAACCTTCTCTAAGCGGGCAAGTCTTGCACCTCTCCGTATCGAAGTAAAAGACAAGTGAACGGCTTTCGCCACTTTTCTTGCTTCCTTGTACAGCTTTACGAATACTGTGCTCACCTGCCGGGCAAATCACGAAATCCGCATCCTTGTTGTATTCAAAGCCCTCTTGCCTTAGGCCCCCGTTATGTACAACTGGATTTAGTGGGACAACAGGCCGGATCTCTTTGGATTTCATCTCGGCTCAGTTATCTTTACCTGAATACGCGGTATCGACAATGACTTCATCGACTTCAATTCCGGTTGCTAGCGATTGGTTCAAGAGCTCTTTGAATTGCTTTCCGTCCTCCGAGCTTCCTCCGGTAACGGTTACGGCAGTGATCATTTCCTCTTCGGTCATGGCAATGTGTTCTTTATAGCCGAAAAAGGACTTCGTAGTGCTCTTCCAACCGAAACGCGCATCGGGGTCAATAGCCGACAAAATGCCTTTTTGGAACCAGTATTACAACTAAAGTTAAGCCGATTGAACAGGTAAGGGTTGGCGATCTGGTTCTTGCCAAGGATACAGAAACGGGAATCCAAGCTTACCAACCAGTTGAGAAACTCTTCAACAGCGAGTCTGAGGAAATATTTATTATAAAAATCGGCGATACACAGATTGATACTACTGGGAATCATCCTTTCTGGGTAAAAGGAAAAGGCTGGGTGCCAGCAGAGGATCTGCAACCGGGCGATCAATTGGAAACTGAGGACGGGGGACTTGTTTCGGTCGATGCCTTAAAGGTAAATTATAAAGACACGAAAGTTTATAACTTTACTGTAAGTGGTTTCCATACTTACTATATATCCGATTTGGGCATACTAACGCACAATCTTTTAGAAGTTTGCGAGATTCAAAATTATGCTAAAGTAAGCCCGAAAAGATTAACGACTAGAACCAGTGGTGGATCTTCCGCAATACTAGAGGCAGAAATTAAAAAGGCAACGGGGATGGACAAGCCAAACGGTTGGGCTAGTCATCATATTGTACCTCATGGAGCGACGAATAGTTTTGCCAGAGACTTGCAGAGTATTTTGAAGAAACATGACATTGACCTAAACTCCTCTGCTAACGGTGTTTACTTACCTAGGGAAAGGGGAGTTTCAACTACGGTAATAGATGGGCAGACAATGACAACCCATAATGGTGGTCATGCAATTAGTTACTATGAGTTTGTTTGGCGGAGAATTGACCCAGTACGAAATGATAAGGATAAAGTTCTCAAAGAAATAAATTATATTCGTGAGGAACTACTTAATGGTAGGTTGAAATTGGGGAATTTAAACAATTGAAAAGGTGGCTTAAAATGCGGGTTTATGAATGGAATTATAATTATAGCAAATCAATGGTGATCACTTCTGATAACGACGAGAACCATCCGATTACAGATAGTTTTGATGGAGAACCAAAACTCGATTTATGGACTCCAATAAAAGTGAGAACTGTAAGTAAGAAAAGTTACAGGGATTTTCCAGTTTATTTAAGCTCAAAACCTGTAATTTCTGCTCGTGTCAAAGAAGTCATCGAACCTTTTGTAAAAGATGAAGTTGAGTTTTTACCATTGTTACATGATGAGTTGGATTTATACATGATCAATGTGACGAAGGTATTGGACTGCGTCGATTGGAAGCGATCTGATATTAGAACATATGAAGACGGATCTTTAGCAGGATTCAATAAGTTAGTATTTGATTTTACAAAAATACCTGCAGAGACGTATATTTTTAAATTTGTTGAGCGAGCTTCTACGCTAGTATATGTCACCGAAGCCTTCAAAGACTTAATAGAAAGTCATAAGTTCAAAGGCCTGGACTTTTCTGTCGTATTCGATTCGGAATTCACCGAGGAGAAGGAGCAGGAACAGAAGCGGAATTATGAGTTGGCTCTAGAAGAAATTGAACGCAAAAAAGGAGTGGAATTCTCATACGAAGAAGCCAGAGAGCGAGTTGATAAAGGACAGGCTGTTGCTAGTGGAAAATGGAAAATGCAGCTAGATGAGAAAGGGCGATTTTGGCTTGGTGAGTTGACTTTAGATTTGACTTACCAATGGATCATGCCTATCTATACTCCTCCTATATTGCTTAGTTATTTATGGCATGAAGTAGAGAAGTCCGAGATTAAATAATTTTATGTGGAGGATTTCTATGAAACGATATTTGAGCATTTCTATATGTTTTGCACTATTTTTGTCCATCTTCTCCCCATGTACGGGGGGGATGGACGATAGCAACAGCAACAGCATCAGATTCTCCAATTACGACCCATTCACTAATTGGGAATCGACATGTAAGTGGCATATATTATGGGAATAATGGCCAGAGTTGGTTAACTTATACAACCCCAGTTATTTCCTCGGAGAAAAGGGTTTATCACGTTCTTTATCAATCGATCGATAATATGGGTAACATCGAAGATCCTAAAGAAGTTAATTTTACGATTAAGCAGGATTATTTTCCACCTGAGACGAGCGTTGAAGTGATAGGTACAAAGGGCGAGAACTCTTATTACATTAGCCCGGTGACTATCGGTTTGAATGCAGTTGACGAGCACTCCGCGATTGACTATTCGGAGTACAGTCTTGATGGAGGACAGACATGGAATCGCTATGTTCAACCCTTTCCGATAAATGATCAAGATAAGACAATCATTTATTATCGTTCTAGAGATATTGACGGTAATATTGAAAAAACGCAGAAATACAAGGTTAATATAGATTTGCTTCCGCCTTCAGCTCCTGAATTCGCAATAAGTCCGGAACTTTGGAGCAATTCTAGTTTTGTAGTAACTATTTTTGATGGGGTTGATGATCAAAGTGGTACATGGAAATCACAGTATCGGATTGAAGGTTCGGAAACCTGGCTGGACTATACAGTGTCAGTTACGGTTAGCGGTAGTAGCTTCAAGAAAATCTATGTTAGAACGGTTGATTTAAAAAGACTATACTGTATGGACTGTTAGAGCGGTTGATGAGGAGGGGAACTTTTCGGATCAAAGTATCCCGGCTTCATTGTAAATGAATTACATTAGTTGAAATTGAAATAGTTAATCAGAAAATTGTGTAGTAAAACTGGGTTGTATTCATATCATTTTGAAGAACGCTTGTATTTACAGGCGTTCTTTCTTTTATAAAAATGGTAAAAAAGTATTCAGTTAGTCATCGATTCTAGTTAGGGAGAGTGATACTGTAAATGGAGGATTCGACTTCTATTGGAGTGCTAATGAAGATAGATAAAAACCGTGCCTTGCTCACTGTTAGGTTCTCTTCAGTAGCTAGACAAAATTAGGCTTCCACAGAGGATTCTTCTTGGTCTATCGAGTTCGCTCTGGAGATCAAGGAGAGCGCATTGTTTTCGCTCGAAATGATTCACTAAGTGGAAAACTTCAAAGTGGAGTAAGTAGTAACAAATCCACTCGTTACTGATAATCGATTCCTGCTTCAAATGGCGCTATAATAAGCATGATCATACAAACTAGACAGACAGCATGGGAGAGGAGCGGCGAGGAGCATGTATGGAAATGATGGGGTACTGGATAGGCGGACACTGAAGGCGGCCTTTGACCGGACGGTTTATCAAGTGGTGGGCCACGGAAAACGGAATGTAGAGGTGCTGAAGCAGGCTTTTGCCGAGATCAGCGGCGGGGTAGACAGCGACATGTACGGTACAGGACAAGCGCTGGAAGCCTTCGAAAGGAAAATGGCTGCGGTGCTCGGCAAGGAGTCGGCTGTATTTTTTCCGAGCGGCACGATGGCGCAGCAAATTGCTTTACGGATTTGGTGCGACCGTAAGGGATCGAAACGTGTGGCCTATCATCCTTTATGCCATTTGGAAATTCATGAGGAAGACGGATTAAAGGAACTGCACGGGCTGGAGCCGATTCTCCTGGCGGATAAGGATCGGCTGATTGAGATGGAGGACGTTCGGCAACTGCCGGAGGATGTCTCGTGCCTGCTGCTGGAGCTGCCGCAGCGCGAAATCGGCGGTCAGCTGCCGCCGTTCGCGGAGCTTGAAGCCATTTCCGCCTACTGCCAGGAGCGGGGCATTAAGCTACATCTGGACGGAGCCCGACTGTTCGAAGTGTTGCCTTACTACGAAAAAACCGCCGCAGAGGTTTGCGCCCTGTTCGACAGCGTCTATATCTCGTTCTACAAAGGCATCGGCGGAATCGCCGGAGCCATATTGGCAGGGGATCCGGAGCTGACGAAGGAATCTAAGGTGTGGAAAAGACGCCATGGCGGGGATCTCATCAGCTTGTATCCTTATTTTCTGAGTGCGGATTACTACTATGAGCAGCGCATAGGAAAGATGGGGATGTATTATCGGCAAGCGCAGGAGCTCTCCAGTCTGTTTAATCAATGTCATCGGATGAAGACCGTCCCGGCGATCCCGGTGTCGAACATGTTCCATGTTCATTCGGACGTTCCCAAGGATCGATTGGAGCCCGTGCTGATTGAGGTATATCGGGAAACCGGGGTTGGCTTAACCTCTTTCGTCAAGGAGAAGGCAGATGGGGGAAGTACCTTTGAAATCAGTATCGGAGATCGCTATAGCGAGGTGCCGGAAGATCGGCTGCAGCTGGCGTTCGAGCTGCTGGATAAGAAGTTGAGAGGACTCTCGTTTTAAACCTGTATCGGTTTGAGATCAGAACACCGTAGGAAGCGACTGGATGTCGCTCCTTACGGTGTTTTTTGCATGTATGCTTCGATAATTCAAGCCTGCCCTCAAAAATGAATGCAAGAGGATGATGTATGCGCTTCCTCGAACAAGGTCGATCCCATTTTCCGACCCATTCGCCTTTTCCTCATCTTTACACTTCTTGAGGCGGGGAGTATGATTCATCCGTAGCAATTTGATATGGCGAAAATACCTGATCGCTGAGTTCTTTCTTTATTTCAGAAAGAAACGGGGGAACCAATGAAACGCGTCCAAAAGGGCGGGTTTCCGGGGTGAATCGCTTGATTTGGCCAACTTGGCCAAACTGCGTAGGGCTGCTTTCGTGCCCGAATCCGTCAGCTAACTCCGTAAGCGTCCGAAAGAGGGAATTGTCGCAGTGATCTGCTTGAACTTTTTAAAGCGGCTGCGGGAAGGTCCAACTTTCCTGCGGCCTTTTTGTGTTGTTCGCTGCAGGAATGGGAAGCCTAAAGGACTACGAGCGGATCAGGATTGAAGGCTATTTTGAGAATGAAAAGAGGATTTCATCATGGTAAGCAAACTGAAGCGGGTACTGATCGGCAGACCGATGAAAAGTACCGAAATTGAAGGAGAAAAGCTAAGCAAACTTAAGGCATTGGCCGTATTGTCGTCGGACGCGTTGTCCTCCGTGGCATACGGTACGGAGCAGATTTTGATCGTCCTGATGGCGGCGGGATTTTCCGCGCTCTGGTATTCGATCCCGATCTCGTTTGCGGTACTTGGGCTTCTGTTGATTCTGATTCTGTCGTACCGCCAGACGATTTTCTCCTATCCGACCGGGGGCGGGGCCTATATCGTGGCGATGGATAACCTGGGGCGGTCAACCGGACTGCTGGCCGGCGGCTCGCTGCTTGTTGATTATATACTGACGGTAGCTGTAAGTTCGTCAGCCGGTACAGATGCCATAACATCCGCATTCCCTATGCTGCATGATCAGCGGGTGCTGATCGCCCTCCTGATGATTACTATACTGACCATCATGAACCTGCGTGGGGTCACGGAATCGGCTTCAATGCTGGCGGTTCCGGTATATCTATTTGTGGCCTCCATCTTCGTCCTGATTGTGTCGGGACTCTACAAGTATTGGACTGGCGGGATTCATGCCAGCGCACCGGAGTTCGGGACGGCCGTATCCAACGTCAGCTTGTTCCTGCTGCTCAAGGCGTTCAGTTCGGGGTGCTCGGCCTTAACCGGGGTTGAGGCGGTGTCCAACGCCATTCCGAACTTCAAGCCGCCGGCGGAGCGGAATGCCGCAACCACGCTGGTGATGATGGGTGTCATTCTCTGCACCATGTTTATCGGTATTAGTGCGCTGGCCTATTGGTACGGAATTGCTCCGGATCCGAAGGCCACCGTAATATCTCAAATCGCTGAATCGACCTTTGGGCGCGGGATCTTGTACTACTTGATCCAGGGCATTACAGCGTTAATCCTGTTTCTGGCAGCCAATACGGCTTATTCGGCCTTCCCGCTGCTGGCGTTTATGCTCGCCAAAGATAAATACATGCCGCATGCGTTTATGGTGCGCGGTGACCGGCTTGGCTTTTCAAACGGAATTATCTTCCTGGGCGTAGCCTCGGCGCTGCTGGTTCTTGGATTCCACGGCGACACGGAAAGCCTGATTCCGCTCTATGCGGTTGGGGTATTTATTCCGTTCACCTTGTCCCAGCTGGGGATGATGGTGCGCTGGATCAAGCGCAAGCCGCAAGGTTGGGTGTTCCGGTTTACGATTAACACGATTGGCATGCTGACGACGCTGGGCATTACGCTCATCTTCATTATCACGAAGTTTTCACATGTCTGGTTCGTATTCATCTTCTTGCCGCTCGTGATGTTTATTTTCTACCAGATCCATCGACATTATATCAATATCGCCGACCAGCTTCGGATTGACATCGATAAAGACAAACCTTGCATAAAGGGCAGCACGATCGTCGTGCCGGTGGCGGGCGTTACCCGTGTCGTGATGAACTCGTTAAGCTACGCCAAATCGCTGACGGATAACGTTGTTGCGGTGTATGTCGGATTTGATGATGAGGACATCGAACGGATGGAGAAGAAGTGGGAGGAATGGAATCCGGGGGTTCGGCTCATTACGCTGCGCTCCAGCTTCCGCAGCATTATCCGGCCGCTGATGAAGTTCATTGATACCGTGGAATGGAAAACGGCGGAGACCGATCACATTACCGTCCTGATTCCTCAGTTTATTCCTCGGCACTGGTGGCAGAATATTTTGCATAATCAGTCGAGCTTGTTGCTTAGAGCTTATTTGTTTAACAAGAAAGATATCGTCATTGCGACTGTACCTTATCATTTGCAAAAATAAGCAAATTCCCCCGAAGCCGTCGCAACGGCTCGGGGGACCTTAGTTTAATTATTGAATTTGATCCAGCAGCTGATAAGCTTCCTGTTTGGTTTTCACCTGCAGCAGCTGTTCGCGGAATGCGTCATCCATCAGCTTGCGGGACAGCATTTGCAGAATTTTTAAATGCTCATTGCCTTTGTTTTCGGCAGGGACAGCGATCATAAAGATCAACTTAGCGGGCGTTCCGTCCGCGCTGCTCCAATCCACGCCTTCCGGCTTGATCCCGAATACGACTCTTGGCTTCAGCACCGCCACCGACTTCCCGTGCGGTACGGCGACGTTCATGCCGATGCCGGTAGAGCTTTCTTGCTCGCGCTTCAGAATCGCCTGCTTGAACTCAGCAGAGGAGGTCAGCACACCTTCAGCGTTCAGCTTTGCAATCATTTCGTCGATGATCCCGTCCCGTGTTGACGCGGACAGGGAAGGCTCAATCAGATCCAAACTGATGATATCCGTCAGCTTGCGAACTGTGCTTTGAGCTTCGGCAGCCGGCACGCTTACCGGGCGGACGTTCTCCGCACGTGGCGTTTCCATGGCTGGAGCCGCCTCGTCCGCAGCGCTCGCTTCGGCGAGCTGAGGCTCGACCTGTTCTTTCTTCAGCAATTTGATCATTAAGGCCGTAACGATGGAACCCGCGATGACGGCCACGAAGAACATGAGGACATTGTCAACGGCGCCAAGTACGGCAACGATTGGACCGCCGTGAGCTACGCGGTCGCCGACGCCGCCCAGCATGGCGATGACGGAACCTGTCATCGAGCCGACCATGATGCTGGGAATAACGCGCAGTGGGTCTTGCGATGCGAACGGAATCGCACCTTCGGTGATCCCGAACAAGCCCATCGTAAAGGCGGCTTTGCCGGATTCCCGTTCGGCATTATGGAACTTGCGTTTGAACAAGAACGTTGCCAGGCCCAGACCGATCGGCGGAATACAGATCGCAACGGCGATCGGACCCATGATTTGATAGTTCCCCTCCGCGATCATCGCGGAGCCGAACATGAACGCTACCTTGTTAACCGGACCACCCATGTCGAAGGAGATCATGGCGCCCAGAATCAAGGCCAGCAGAATCGAGCTGGCTCCTTGCATGCTGGCAAGCCAGTTGGTCAGCCATTCAAACACTTGGGCGATCGGGCCGCCAAGCAGGTAAATGAAGGCGAGACCTACGATCAGCGAAGAGAGAACCGGGATGATGATGATTGGCATGATTGGATTGATCGCTTTCGGCACCTTCCACTTCTTGATCCAAAGTGCAACGTAACCCGCCAGGAAACCGGCGATGATCCCGCCGATGAAGCCGGCACCGGCTTCACTTCCGTAGAAGCTGCCATTGGCGGCGATGTAACCGCCGATGATCCCGGGAGCGAGACCCGGCCGGTCGGCGATACTAAACGCGATGAACCCGGCTAGCACCGGTACCATAAACGTAAAGGACGCAGATCCCAGCTTCTCGATGGTTTTCCAGAACGAGTCTTCTGGAATTTGCAGGCCGCCCGGAGTAGGTACGCCGCCGATCGAGAGAGCGATGGCGATCAAGAGACCGCCCACGACGATAAACGGAATCATATACGAGACACCGCTCATCAGGTGGCGATAAAAGGCGTTTTGCTGCTTGGCGCCGGTCTGTTTGGCCGGCGTACCTTCATTGTTATCCTGTCCTTGGTATACCGGCACTTCTCCGCGAATCATCTGTTGGATCAGCGCCTCGGGGTTCCGTATGCCTTCCTGCACACCAACAACGAGCAGCTTCTTGCCGACGAACCGGCGTTTGTCTACCGTTTTGTCGGCCGCGATGATGATGCCGTCCGCTTGGCGGATATCTTCCTCCGTGAATTCGTTTTCCACTCCGATCGAGCCTTGGGTCTCGACCTTCATGGCAATACCTAGCTTGTCGGCGGCTTTTTGCAGATTTTCCGCCGCCATGTACGTATGGGCAATCCCGTTGGGACATGAGGTAATCGCCAGTAGTTTCATGGATGTTTCCTCCTGTAATCAAAGATCGAAATCGTTTACATGACTCATCTTATCGCAAAAGGAACGGCGGAAAAGAACTTTATATTACCGGAAGTTGCGGAAAAACTGATTTTTTTCCCTATAAGCAATTGAGCAGCTCCTCGGGAGTCCGTGCCTGCACGAGCCGCTCAACGGTTGAAGGCTGTTCGCTTAGCAAGGACAGGCGCTGGAACAGTTTTTTCGTCATCTCTTGCTCCTGCGGGGCAAGCGCCAGCATAAATACGACGGACACCTTCTCTTCCTGCCATTCCAACGGCTCTTCCAGGGTGGCAACAGCGATCCGCGAGGTGCGAATCAGCTTCGGATCGCCATGGGGGATTGCGATGCCGCCGCCGATGGTCGTGGACGAGAGCCGTTCCCGCAGCAAAGCCTGATGCGCGTAATCCGGCTCAACGAACCCCTGCTTGGCGAGCTCGTTCCCTAACAGCTCGATCAGCTCGAATCGATGGCCGATGGTCAGGCGCGGGAAGATGAGCGAAGGCTGCGTGTACATGCCCAGAATCGAGCCAGCGTGTTCGGCGTGACCGGATTCTTGGTCCAACTTGCCGATGAAGTCGGCGATCTTCTGCGTTTCGCCAGTCTCCAGCAGCGGGGATACCGTGATATAGGGGACGTTCACATTCTCCAAAGGAATTGTGGAGATGATAAAGTCAACCGAATGGTGAGCCAAATACCCGGGGAGATCGGCTTTCCGAACGGAATCCAATACATGCAGTTCGGGGAACTTCCGCTCCAGCTTGCTGCGCAAGATCTGCGACATGCCCACCCCCATATGGCAGACAGTCACGATTCGCTTCCTTCCCTCAGCCGGCTGGCTCAGCCGTTCCACAGCGGCCTGAAAATGCAGCGTCAAATAAGCGACCTCCTCTTCAGGAATGGTGAAGGGGTACCCTTCACTTAACTCTCTCGTCGCATAAATCACCATATCAAACATGTAGGGATACATTCTCTTGATATCCTGCAGCATCGGGTTCGATACGGTGAGCCCGTAGCTTAACCGGTTCAACGTTGAATATAAATGAATGCGCAGCCCTTCCATCAAAGCCTCGTCTTGGCCAAAATCCACCCAGGTCAAAGCGGACATCTTCCGGACGAGCGTCTCTGCTAAACCGCGGACCTCCGCCGTTTCCGCGGATGGATCTGCTCCGGGCTCCGCCGTTTCGATCCGCGCCCGGGATCGGATCTTCCCGCCCAGAATATGAGCGGTCAGATAAGCTACTTCATCCTCCGGGAAGCGCACGGCGAAGAAGCGCTCCAGCTTCCGGATGAAGGCTCCCGTCCAGCGGAACTCCGGCTTCCCGCGGACAAAGACCTTCTCTTGCTCGGAGAAGGTAATCGGCTGTTTCAGTTTCGTTCGTCGAATCATCAGCAACGTATGAATCAGCAGATTGTCGAACGCTTCATCCGTAAAAGCAAGCTGCGCATCAAGCTCGAGCTGCTTGAGCTCCCGAGTGACGATATCGAGCTCATGGGGAGCAAATCGATCCTTGATGAAGGCTTGGCCTGCTTCGCCGGTGAGTTGGGACAGCTTGGACAACGCCGCGCGCTTATCCCGTTCTTTCCCTTCGATCAAGACGCCGACCTTTTGCTTGGAAACGACGATCAGGTCCCATTTCGCGAGCCAATCCCGCAAAGCGTCCAAGTCTTTTTTGATCACGGTCTTACTGGTGTAGTGCTTGTCGGCCAGCTCTTGGATCGTTACCGGCTTCGTCTCCATCAAGAGCCGGTAGGCCACGGCGATCAGCCGTTCCTCCTCCGTTTCCTGTTCCTTTGGCTTGATGGACCGGGATCGGAGCAGTTCTGCGGTGATTTGGGCTTTGTCCGGCTCGGAAATGTCCAAGGCGACCCCGTATCCGGGCTTGCGGACCAGACGGGCATTTGACGATTGGGTTAAATACTGATCGATTTCATCCAGATCGTTGCGTATAGTTTTCTCCGAACAGCCAAAGTGCAAGGCAATATCCCGGATCACCAAGTGGGGCCGGGCATCGGTAAGCAGCATATGTAAAATATCCTTCTGACGGTCGTTCATCGTTTCGCGTCACCCCCTTCATATAAATTATGGGATTAGCATTTCTGGAACAGGTAGATTCGATACGGCCGGGCACCAATCCAGACATCCGCACGTACACTAACCTAGATTCACCTGAATATTGACAAGGAGGGGAATAGGTTTGATCCTACTGCCGCCACAAGATAAGAGTCAACTTGCTCAAATGACGCTGCCTCCGCTTCAAAGGGAAATCGTGCAGGCTCAAGAACGAAGCCCGGTGCCCTATCGTTACGGTTCTTTAGATGAATTGCTGTTCGAACTGGCTCTCCGCAACTCGATCGTCGATTCGGCCTTGGCGCTGAATGGAAGTGGGGCCCAATTTGCCGTCTACCGTAAATCCCGATGCAATGAGCTGTATTGGAACCGCACGGAGGAGGGAGGGTTTCGGCTAAGAAACGGAGTAGCGCCGGCGGATGCCATTCTCGACATTTACCGGAACGGTCCGCTTTATGGCTTCGAATGCTCGATGGCGATGATGATCGTGATGTATAAGGCTGTACTGGATCAGATCGGCAGTCGGGCGTTTAATACGTATTTTACCAACCTGCTTCTTTACGATTGGCAGTATGACAGTGATCTGGGTTTTCGTCAAGGAAGTTTGCGTCTGGGGCCCTATCCCGGAGATATTCTCTATTTCAAAAATCCGGACCATAATCCCGAAACCCCGGAATGGCAAGGGGAGAACGTCATTATGCTGGGCGAAGACCGCTATTATGGCCATGGCATCGGCATCCATTCTTCCGCCGGAATCATCGACGCACTTAATCGGAGAAGAATACCCGGCAGCCGGCGATCGGCGTACTTGCTTGATTTGATCATTTATCCCAATTACGATCATATCCGATCCCTGCGGGGCGTGTATGCCCGGATCGGCAGCACCGTCTATCGCCGTCGCGGCTCCCACAACGAAGCGCATCACACCAATTCCAGCCAAGCCTAAGAACAACAAGGCCTCCCGCAAATTGCAGGAGGCCTTGTTGTTTTTTGCGTTTAAGTTTAGAAGAAAAACGGGAAGAAAAATCTTCTGAAGAAGAAAAACGGATACGGCTGGCGGATAAAGCGGCGGAAGCGGCGCGGATAGCCGTAACCGTAACCAAAGCCACCGTAGGGAGGGTAACCGCCATAAGGGGAACCGAACGCGCGATCATCCATATCTCCCACCGGAACGAGCAGGTACACGTGGTCGTCGTCCATTCCGTCGATGATCCCTTCATACATTCTGCCGTCGTTGCCTTCCATTTGCATGAGGTGGTGATGATATTTTTTACACATTTCCATCATTTGTTTCTTGTGATTGTAGCCCATCGGTTCTTGGCTCGTCGGGCTTACTTGGCTTGGCGTACCGCCGTAAGGTGAATACATATTAGGCATTTCCATCCATTCCTCCTTTGTTCTTGCTGCAGTATATTCGCGGAGATGGGCATTTGTGCCGCAGGTTCGTGTCCTTCATTTTACTAGTGATCTGCTTTGTACCGGAATGCGCGCGAATATGCTAAGATGGGGATGCATTGGACCATGGACTCATCAGCACTTAGAAATGTAAACGGATTCATAGCAACCAAAGGAGGCAAGGTTGAACGATGAAACTGATCGTAACAGGAGCGGGGAAGGGACTTGGATTGGAAATCGTCGGGGAAGCATTGCGGCGCGGCCATGAGGTGGCTGCCGGCATGCGCTCGCTGGATACGAACGTGGAAGCGTTGAAGGCACGGCAGGAGGGGGCGCCAGGGAAGCTGACGCTGCTTGAGCTGGATGTCGACGAGGAAGATTCGATTGCTCAAGCGAAGGAGGCCATGGCTGCCAGATGGGGAACGGTGGACGCGCTGATCAACAACGCGGGGATCTTGCTGGCACGGGAGCAGCCGATCGAGCGATTGGAATTCGCGGCGGTGGAGAATACGTTCCGCACCAATCTGTACGGCCCGATGAAGATGGTGAAGCATTTCCTGCCGCTGCTGAAAGAGAGTGATCGGCCCTTGATTCTGAACGTATCCTCGGAGGCCGGATGTTTTGCCGGGGCATATGGCGGCGATTATCCGTATGCGTTGTCCAAGGCCGCACTCAACTATTTTACCGCTCAGCTGCGCAAGGAGCTGGTGCCGCAGGGGTTCAGCGTGTACGCCATGCATCCAGGCTGGATACGGACCCCGATGGGCGGCAGTCAGGCGCCCGGCGATCCGCGGGATTCGGCGCGGGCGATTCTCGACTTGGCCGAAGGGAAGCTGGACGCGGATACCCACGCCGTGATGATTGGTATCGACGGGAAAGCGATGCCGCTGTAATTTCAATGCGCTATAGGCCAAGAAAGGGGCTGCTCCTCCATCATCCACGATGACGGTTGGGTTAGCCCCTTCCTTGCTCCACGGGTTCTTCTTAATCCGTTTCAATCCGAATCGCTTGCGCCTGCGCCTCAATGCATAAAGCCGCCGCTTTAAAGGCATGCTCCTGTGTCATGGCAGTTTCCGTTCCGTTGAGGATATCCAAAATAAATGCGCCGAAATAAGGGTATCCCACTTTCCCGGAGCAGTCATAGTGGAATTCGCCTTCATGATTCACTAAATAGAGATGATTGCCGGAAGCTTCCCGGGCGATGTCGATGTATTTGCGAATTTCGATGTAGCCATCCGTCCCCAAGATGAGGGTGCGGCCGTCGCCCCACGTCCCCAAACCGTCGGGAGTCAGCCAATCCACCCGGAAGTAGAAGGTCGCCCCGTTATCCGCTACCAGCGTTGCATCGCCAAAGTCCTCAAATCGCGGGTATTCCTTGAACTTGTAGTTGGCCACCTTGCTATGCAGCACTTTCGCATCCTTAGCGCCTGCGTAATGCAGGAATTGCTCGATCTGATGGGACCCGATATCGCATAATATCCCGCCGTAACAGTCGGGGTCAAAGAACCATTCCGGCCGGGCCTTGGGATTAGCGCGATGCGGCCCTGTGCCAATGACCTGGACGACCCGCCCGATGGCGCCTTCCTCGATTAGCTGGCCGGCAAACACAGCGCTCTCAACATGCAGGCGTTCCCCGTAATAGATCCCCCATTTAAGACCGGTCTGTTCCGTTTTCCGTCGCGCCTGTTCGACCTGCTCCAACGTCGTAAACGCCGGTTTATCCGCAAAATAATGCTTGCCGTGCTCCATCGCCCGAAGCCCGAGTGCGCATCGTTCCGAAGGAATACAGGCTGCGGCGATCAACCGGATCTGCGGATCCTCCCAAATCTCTTCCTCGGACGCCGCTGCCTTCGCTTGCGGAAACGTATCGACAAACCGCTTCACCTTTTCCGGATCCGGGTCATACACCGCGGCGAGCTCCGCCCCGGCCTCGATCAACCCGTTGCACATTCCGTAGATATGCCCATGATCCAATCCGATCGCCGCAAAGCGAAATTCGCCTGTTCCAACTACCGGATTGGGTTTTCCTTTCGGCGCATAATTCATGCCATCTTGCTTCTTCGTCATGGCGTCTGCCCCTTTCGTGAATTAGCTGTTGCCCCCCGAGGTGATCGTATTGTCGCTGAAGTTTTCGATGCTGGTCTTCTTCTCGTAAAAATAAGTCGCGTTCTGCAATATCCCTTGCCGTGTATAAAAGGGACTATCCGGACCCAACGGCAGTTTCACCGTCTGGCCGGTACTTGCGGATTGGTAAATCGCCGTAATCAGCTCCAGCGTTCTGCGGCCTTGAATGCCATCCACCAGCACGGGTGTCCCATGCTCAATCGCATTCAGCACGTCTTGAATTTGGCCGCGATGACCTTCATACCGAAGCTCAGGTTGCTCATCGTAAGCCTGCTGAATCTTCGCTTCCAGCTCTACGTCCGGCTCAGGGAATCCGTTTGGCTTGGAAACAGAAGCCGCTACTTTCCACGGTGCAGACACACGCGCGTGCTTCCCCTGGAAAATTAACTGCTGCTCCTGGCCGTGATGCACAACGGAGCTGGTGAGCTGGGCCAGCGCCCCGTTGTCGTAGCGGGCGATGGCGATCGAGATGTCCTCCACCTCGGCATTGTCATGGGAGGTGTTGCTCATCACTGCAGTGACCTCCGCCGGCATGCCGTTCATCCATTGAAAAATATCGATATGGTGCACCGCATGGTTCAGCGTGCAGCCGCCGCCTTCCTTCTCCCAGGTGCCTCGCCACCACAGATCATAGTAACAGTGGCCTCTCCACCAATAAGAGTCGACTTGCGCGTGCACGATCGGCCCCATCAGCTTCGTGTCCAACACCTTCTTCAGCTTCATCATAGGGGTCGTGAACCGGTTCTGGGCCACGACGGATAATATTTTTCCGCTCTGCTCCGCGGCTTCGTTCATCCGATCGCATTCCTCCAGCGAGGAGGCCATCGGCTTCTCGACAATCACATGCTTGCCCGCGTTCAAAAAAGCGATCGCCGTCTCCGCGTGAGTATACGGCGGGGTGCACACGGAGACCAGGTCGATGTCGCTGCGCTGGAGCAATTCGGAATAGTTGGCATAGATGTCCGCATCCAACTGAAACTCCTCCGCCCTTTGCCGAGCTTTCTCCGGATAAATATCGCAGATCGCCACGATCCGGCACCGCTCCGGGAATTGCAAATACGCTTGAATATGGGCCGGGGATATCGCACCGGCTCCGATCACTGCTACATGGATCACTCGGGTTCCCTCCTTAGCTTGGATGTGAATCGGGCCTCTCCGAAGAACAACTCCGAAAGGCCCGATCCGTTATCTGTTACTTCTTGTAAAACTCGTCGTAAGCCGCCTGTTTCCCTTCCATGACAGCTTTGCCGCCCATGGCCATGTATTCCTCGACCTTCTGGTCATAGACCTTGTCGAATTGATCCGGTTTGGCCGTGACGATCTTCGCGAGCATTTCTTTTTCGAAATCCTCCAGAATTTTGGCATATTTGATCTCGGCATCCACCGCGATATCTACGCGAGGCAGGGTATACCCGTCATTCGTTCCGACTTGGATGCTCTTGACGGTGAAATCTTTGAAGTCGGGATCGAAGGCGTTGGCGGCAATGTTCTTGTTTGGATCCTCGGTGGAAATGTATTTGCCGTTCAGGATGATGCAGTAATCGTAATAGTTGTACAGCAGGTTCTGAGCTTCCGGCGTATTCAGCAGCACCGGCAGCCCGTCTTCGCTCATTTCGTACGAGACGCCTTCCTCGCCGTTTTGCAGCACGAGAATGTTGCTTGGGTCAGCCATCCAGTTCAAATATTTCACAGCCGCCTCTGCGTTTTTGCTTGTTGCCGGAACCATGATGTATGCGCCAATCGGGTCATACACCGGCTTTGGATGCTTCCCGTCCGGGGTAGAGAACGGATCGATCGCCTCCAGTACCGCGTCCGGATTGTTCGCTTTCAGGTTGGCATAGTACCCGTTATAAACCGGTTCATTGGTGTTTGGCGTGCCTGCCCCGGCAATGCTGTTCACAACCTGTTGGGCAAAAGCTTGGCTGAAGTCGTCGCTGAGCGCGAAGTCCGGATCGATCAGTCCTTCATTGTACATCTGGTTGAGCAGCCGGTAACCGTCCTTACTCCCCGGTTGCAGCCATCTCGGAACCGAGTACAGATCTCTATCCGTGATTTCATCCCATTTCCAGAAGGAATTGACCAACGGCATCATATGGAACACGTCGATGTAGCTGTAGGGGATGACCTTGCCACCCGTCTTGCCGGGATCCTTCTCTTTAAAAGCACGCATGGCATTCACAAATTCCTCCGTCGTTTGCGGAAGCGGAAGGTTCAGTTGATCGAGCCAGTCCTTGCGAATGAAGGTCGTGCTTTGGGCTTGAATCACGCGCAGTGCCGGGATGACGTATTGCTTCCCGTCAAATACGCCGTAGGGCAGGGAAGGCTCCAGCACCTTCTTCAAATTGGGGCCGTATTGATCGATGAGCGGTCCCAGGTCGGTTAAGCCTCCGCTTTTTACATAGTTTTGCACGGTAGGCTTGCTGTACGTGAACACAATGTCCGGAGCAGAGCCTGAGGCCATCAGGACGTTCAGCTTATCGACCTCTTCGGCGCGCGGCACCGTCACGAATTCAACGTCGATGTTGTTCGGGTCGCCAAAGCTTTTCTGGATATACTGGGTCATGAAGTTATCCGTAATTGGCGGTTCCCCAGCCGGCGTATTGTTCCGGTCAAACAGCTCCACCTTTAAGGTAATGCGTTCCCCCTTCGGTGCGGATTCCTTGGCATTGTTCGTAGCTGTGGTGTTCCCGCCGCTGTCCTTTCCGTTTCCGCTGGATGAGCTGTTGCTTCCTCCGCCGCCGCAGCCCGCCAAAGCGAAGCTTGCGGCCATGACCAGCGCCACTAAGGCGAACATCGAGGAGCGAAATGGTTTGCGCATGGTGTTGCCTCCCTTTTGATTTGGTTTAAATATAGTGACCTTCGGTATCGAGACCGAAGAGCAGCTATCAACATCGGGCTGCTTCCCGCCAGGCTAGGGCCTATCCTTTAATGGCCCCCTGCAGCATGCCGGAAATGAAATATTTCTGCAGCCAGGGGTAGACCAGCAAAATCGGCACGGTAGCAAACATAATGCTGGCTGACTGAATGCCTTGGGGAATCGGCGTCGCGGCGTTAAAGCCTTCCTGCGCCGTGGCATCGTTCACCTGGCTGTTGATGACCATCTGATAAAGTTTGAGCTGGAGCGGGTACAAATTTTTATCGTTGATGTAAAACAAAGCGTCCTGAAACATGTTCCAACGGTCCACGGCCGAATAAAGCCCGATGGTCGCAAGGATCGGCAGCTGAAGCGGCAGCACGACCTGGAGCAGAAAGCGGAAATGGCCGCAGCCATCCATCCAGGCTGAATCCTCCAGCTCATGAGGAACGCCGGAGAAGGAAGTTCTCATAATGATCAGCAGGAACGCATTAATCATCAGGGGCAAAATGAGCGACAGCGGCGAATTGAGCAGGCCCAGCTCTTTGATCAGCAAGTAATTGGGGATGATCCCCGGGTTAAAAAACATTGTGACGATGATGAGCCCAAACATCACGTTCCGGCCACTGAAGTTTCTGCGGCTTAACGCATACGCGGCCATAATGGTCATCACCAAAGCGACCGCGGTATAGACGACGACCAGAATCACCGTCAGCAACAGGGACCGCATCATGGAGATGTCCCCGAATACGGCGGAATAGGAATGGAAGTTCCAGTCGACCGGCCACAGGAACACCTCCCCGGACATAATGGCCCGGTTGCCGCTGAAGGATAAGGCAAAGATATGGATCATCGGCACGACGCAAAACAAGGCAAATAAACCGATGACCACGATGACGATTGTATCGATCACTTTATCAACCGGATTCCGGATCACGTGAGCTCCCTCCTTAGCTAGAAGATGCCTTGCTGGTTTACTTTTCGGGATATGAGTTCGGCCGTGAGCAGCAGAATCAGCCCGATGACCGATTGGAACAATCCCACGGCGGTTGCCAGCGCGAATTGCGCTGATTGAATGCCCACCGTGTACACATAGGTGCTGATCACCTGAGCGACATCCATGACGTAGCCGTTCTGCAGGGCATAAGGCTGCTCGAAGCTGATATCCGCCATATGGCCGATTTGGATAATAAACAGCACCACGATCGTGGGCTTAATCCCGGGAAGCGTAATATGCCAGATTCGTCGTAGCCGACTGGCCCCATCTACTTCAGCGGCTTCATACAGCTCTTTATTGATGCTTGTAAGCGCTGCTAAATAAAGGATCGTTCCCCAGCCCGCATAGTGCCAAACCCCGGCTCCTGTGTAGGTCAGAATCCAAAGCACCGTGTCCTCGAGGAACGGAATCGGCCGGCCGCCGAGGCTCTTGATCAACTCGTTGACACTGCCCGTATTGGTCGCGAGTAATTGAAGCACCATCCCGCCGACAATGACCCAAGAGATGAAGTGGGGTAGATACAGCAAGGTTTGGCTTACGCGTTTGTACCAATGGACCCGCAGCTCGTTCAGCATAATCGCCAGGATGATCGGAACCGGGAACGTCAGCAGAGAGAAGACGTTTAACATCAAGGTGTTGCGCAGCGCCTTATAGAACTGCGGCATCCCAAAGATCTCGCGAAATACGTCCCATCCGACCCACTCGCTGGCCCAGATCCCCTGAAAAATGTTGTAGTCCTTGAAAGCAACTACGACGCCCGCCATTGGAATGTACTTAAATACGATAAAGAACGTCATCGGCAAGAGCATCAGCAGATACAATGGCCATTGCCGCTTGAAGGCCGCCATGCTGTTCCGTCGTTTAACGGGGAGCGGGGCACGGGCCTGCCTGACTTCCGTTTGCATCGGCATCCTCCTTTCGGGTGGTAAGTTCATGGCTTGGTTGCTGCTTACTATACAACAGGGGCGGATGGCAGGAAATTCTCCTTTTTTGGGGGCTTCTTCTCTTTTTCCTGCGGGGGTTTTCACTTTTTTTATATGACTATCCTTTGTTTATTCAGGGGGGCGGAAGGAGGGTTAAGCGCCTAAAAAAATCATCCCAGAAAGGGATAACCCCTCTCTGGGATGATTGGATTTCTAAAGTGGCAGCAGCTTATGGTGTTCCGCCGTTTTGCATTTGATACGCTCGATGCTTCTCCTCGCGAACTTGCTGTCCGCCCATGGCGAGATACTCTGCGACCTCCTCGTCGTAAACGGTATCAAAGGCTTGCGGAGACGCCGTAATGACCTTTACGAAAATTTCGTCGTTCTTCTCATTTAAAGCAGCGGCATACCGAATTTCGGAAGGCAAAATCGCATGAATGCGCGGGGTTTCGATCCCGTCATTCATTCCGTACTCCACGCTCTTGCGCGTAAACTCTTCAAAGCGTTTGTTGGTCGCATTCGCTTTTAGATTCAAGCGTTCGTCCTGGCTGCTGACATATTTTCCATTTAAAATGATGCAGTAGTCAAAAAAATTAAATAACAATCGATTTACATCCTCGTTCTCCAGGGTTACCGGCACACCGTCCTCCATCCGGTAGGTCACGCCCTCCACGCCGTTCTGCAGCGTGATAATGTTCTCCGGCTGCGCCATCCAATTCAAATATTTAATCGCTGCTTCGGCGTTTTTGCTCGTTTTCGGAACCATGATGTACATGCCCGTGTTTTCCAGGATCGGCTTCCACTTCTTGCCGCTGGCGCTTGTGAAGGGATCGATTGGCGTTAGGATGGCATCGGGGTCGTTCTTTAACAGTTCAGCCAGATATCCCATATAAACCGGCTCATTCGTATTGGGGGATGCGGCTCCAACCCGGCCGTTCACCAGATCCTTCTGAAATTGCTGGGCGAATCGGTCCAAATGAAAATCGGGATCAATCAGCCCCTCGTGATACAGGCGGTTCAGGAACCGGAACGCCTCCTTGTTCCCGGGCATCGTCCAACCCGGCTCGGCGTATAAGTCCTCCTCGGTGATCTGGTCCCAATCCCAGAACGAGTATTGCAGCGGGGCGGTATGGTAATAATCGATTTGACCGTAAGGATAGATGACCTCTCCGGTCTTTTGCAACCGATTCTTTTTAAACATTTGGAGCGCCTGGTAAAACTCCTCCGTCGTCTCCGGCAGGGAGAGTCCGGCCTCCCGGAGCCAATCCTCCCGGATCAAGGTCGTCGTTCGGGCCGTCAACACCCGCCTTGCGGGAATTGCAAACTGTGTTCCTTGCCTCCGCCCATAACTCAACACCTCTTCCCCGAGGAGCTCCTTCAACCTTGAACCGTATTGGTCCAACAGAGGCGACAAATCGGTTAATTTCCCTTGGGTGTAGAAATTGTAGACGGTAGGCAGGTCATAGGTGAACACGATATCCGGCGCTTGATTTGCGGCCATTAACACCTGCAGCCTCCGGACTTCTTCCGCCCGGGGGACGGTGACAAATTCGATCTTGATCCGCTCCGGATTTCCGAAATGCTCCTGAATGTACTGCGTCATCGTATTATCGGTAATTGTGGGGGCGCCGATCGGTTTGTTGCTTCGCTCAAACAGCTCAATGCGAAGCGTTGTCCAGCCGTCATGATTGGCAGTGAATCCGTCCGAATCAAAATTTGGGAGAGGGCCGTCAGCCCAGCCCAACCGATCCGTATCCCCAAATCCGCTGCAGCCTGTCAGGACGCACAGAATAGCGATGACCGCCAGCTTCGATAACCACGACCTCAAAAGGGGCATGCGAACTCTCCTTCCTCGTTGGGAACACAGATTATAGATCTTTTACGTTGCACGGTACATATTGCGGTATTCCCCCGGCGGAATGTCCTGAAATTTCTTGAATGCGCGGTAGAAGGAATTCACGTTCTGATAACCGCTGTTGATCGCCACCGACTGGATCGAATCCTCCGTTTCCAGCAGGAGTTGCTTGGCTTGCTGCATCCGAACCTTCAAGACATAATCCACAAATTTCTCCCCAATTTCCTCTTTGAAAATAACGCTTAGCGCACTGGGCTGAAGGTTCAAATAGTCGCTGACCTGAACCAAGGAGAGACCCGGATCGGTGAAATGCGCATCGATGTAATGTTTGGCCTGCATCGCCAAGCTATGATGCCTGCGGGCTTGCCGGTCTTCCTCCACGCAGGCTTCGAACTGATTCATGAGGCTCATGAACTGTTCTTGAAATTCTGCCAGCGTCTCCGCCGTTTCGGTCAGGCTGGCGAACCGGTCTTGATAATCGCTTTTCCAGCGCGTTTGAATAGGGGAGGACATGGCCAATACAGCCTGTTCCATCCGTTTAAGGAACGCCTGTGCAAACTCCGCCATATCCCGCTTGCGAAACCGCATTTTACTAAGTTCACCAAAGACTTGGGTTAGTTTCTCCCGCCATTCGCTTTCATTCATGCGGAAGGACTGGGCGGCATAATCCAAAGCTTGCAGGTATGCATATCGGTCCAGATTCATAATGCCGGCGCTTTTCCGATTATCGATGATGGAATGGATGCCAAGCACCGTCTTCAGCTCCACATTCTCCACCGCGTTCCGATAGGAATCCGCGAGGGTATCAATCGAAGTCGAATCGGCTCCGATGCCGATCGTTAGCGTCAGCTCCAGATGCTGATGAATCCATTTTTTAAATTCCTCTGCATAAGTGATGGTCGCCTGGGTATTGTGCGGATCGGCGGTGTGATGCACGACAAAGGCGATGCGATGCGGCTCCATCCAGGCATGCCAGACAAAGGCATGATGGCTTTGTCCCAGATCGCGGAAGGCGCTTTCAATAATAAACTTCAGCAAATGCTGGTCTTTGACCTTATATTTATCCGTAAACTCGGCGTATCGGTCCAATTCGGCAACCATCACGCCTAACCGGTCATAGGGGGCGGACAGATTAAACTCGGCCAGCCGTTGCTGGAATTCTTCATCCGTAAGCACGAGATGCCCGGCTAACAGATCGTGAAACAGCCGCTGCTGCCGCAGCAAGCTGTCTTCCTTGTGCAGGTTCTCGTAGTCCAGCGACCGCTTCAAGAGATGGTCCAGCGCTATTTCGATGAAGGTGAACTCATTGTTCGCTCCTTTAATGCCCAATTCCTCGCTTTTTCGGTTCGAAAACTGGCTGACCTTTTCCATAATCGATTGAATCGGCTTGTAATGGATGTGGGTGATGATCGTAAACCCGATCAGCGCCAGCAGGATCAAGATGACCCAAATGACCATCCACGCGTTGGAGAAAAGGGCCAACCAGTTGTAGCCTTGATCATGGACCCCCTCCGAAACATAGGTCCAGCCGGTATAATCAGACTGAACTTGAATCGGGTTCATCGTCGGCGCCTTGTCCGGGGATTCCGAAGCGGCAGCGGCATCAATTAATCGAACATGGTTGTAATCGCTTTCATCAAAAGAATTAAGATATTCCATAAAAGAGCGTTGATACACGTTGACCACAAGTGCCCCGCGCATATCGTCTCCGGTATAAACAAATTTCACCAAGGAGACCACCTGCTGCGCTTCCTCTCCTTGCGGCGAATAAGCGAAAGAGCGTGGATTAAACCAGCCTGCGGATTCCTTCCTGCCGTAGTTGGCTGTCAGGAAGTCTGCATCCCCAAACGCCCGCAGCGAATAGGACCCCAAATCCGAAATGATCCGTCGTTCGGCTTCATTGTAAATGTAAATGGTGTTGGCAAAAGGCAAAGTTAAGCTTAGGTCAATCAGTTTTTTCTGCAGCAAGAAGTCACCCAATGCATCTTGTGAGGCGTTCGCGAAGTAGTCCTGAATCTCGCCGTCCATCAACACCTTGCTGACGACGTTGCGCTCGATTAGCATGAGATTCGCATCCGCGTTAAAGACGATCCGATCGAGGATCGCCTTGTTGGTTTCCAAGTATTTTCGCTCGGAAGCGTTGTTGAGGGCTAAGAAAATCACGAAGATCATGGAAGAAATGATCACGAAGAGGATCGGAGCATAGGAAAGAATCGTACGGTAATACCAGTTCATTCGCATATCCAACTCTCCTAAACCGTTTCATTTATTATAAGAGATCCCATTCATGTTGTTAATTCACAATTTATTCGAAATTCTCATTTTTTATTTGGCGCAGGTTGCACACTTCGTCGAACATTTCTGCAAACCCGCGCCGCTGCGCGGTTCTGCGAGGGACAAGCCGGGAAAATTGTACGCTCAGCTACCCAGGAGTACCTATCCAAGCGAGGCGAACCTCGATATGCTTGGATTGAAGGGGCGCTCCATGCCGCTGGACAGAATGAAATGGCTATATAGATATAATGATGAAACGAAAAAAGCGGACGGCTCGGCTGTAAATGAGAGCGCTACCAATAAAGATGGGGGGGCATCCCATGCTTCGGCATTCCCGGGTTTTCCGCAGCTTTCTGATTTCGTATGTCGCTATCCTGCTCATTCCCTGCATCGGCGGGTATATCTCGTACCGGACTTCCATCTCGGTGACGGAGTCGATCTCCATCGAGAACAGCGTCATTCAGCTGGAGAGAAGCCAAGAGCTGCTCGAGCACCGGATGGCGGAAGTGGAGGGCATGACTCGGCAGTTGGCAATCAGCCAGGAGATTAACGCCCTGATGAACGACCGAGGTACGGAGAGGGATGTGTACGGCATCTGGAAGGCGATGCGCAACGTTCTGACGTTTGGGCAAACCAACGATTTTTTGCGTAACTATTTTATATATCTGGCGAACTATAACTTAATTATCACCTCCGGATCGTCTTACCGGCCGGAGCATTATTATGAGTATTTTCATTATGATAATCTGTCGTTTGAGGAATGGGAGCAGCAGGTGTTGGGCACAACCCACCGCAGCGAAATCAAACCGCTGACTCCGTTTAGCGAACGGGACATGAAAACTTCCGTGATCACCTACATGCAATCGCTGCCTCTGGATAGTTTTAACGATACCTCACCAGCGATCGTCGTTGTGTTAATAGATCAGAAGACGATTGCCGGACTGTTATCCGGTTTAACGGAACAAAGCGGCGGGTGGGTTCATATCTACGATGCGGAGGGCAATACGATCTTCCTTCAGGGGGAAACGGTACCGGATATCGCCAAGCTGCACTCTGATCCGAAGTTTGACGAGAGCAAGACGAGCCAATTTTATGGCAGCGATCTCGTGATCACGACGCGATCCGATAAGAACGGCTGGGTTTACCAAGCCGGCATCCCACGAAGCACTCTCATGGAGAAACCCAACCAGATCAAACGGATCTCCTGGATGATTACGGGCGGCGCGATGTTAATCGGATTGCTGGTGGGCTTGTTCCTGGCTTACCGGAACAGTCTCCCCATCAACCGATTAATCGGCGTGATGAAGGAGCAGTTCGGTAAGGATGACGATACGGGGCACAACGAGTTTGATTTCCTAAGCGGGAACATTGCCGGCATGATTACGAAGAACAAACTGCTGGAGGCGGAGCTTCATCGCCAGCTTCCGCTGGTGCGCGACGCTTTCCTGAAGCGGCTGATTGCCGGGGAATTTGAATCGCGGGAGGAGATCGTCTCTGCGGCGGCGCAGGCCGACATTCCGCTCCGGCAAGGCGAAGGCTATGTTGGTATTTTGCAAATCAACGGATACGCCGGCATGGATACCGTAGAGGTGCTGAATGAGCTAAACGCCGCAAGGCTGCTGATGAAGCAGGCGATCACCGAGCTTGCAGGGCCGGTGCCGATGACCGATTTGGGGTCGGACAAAATCGTACTGCTGTTCTTCTGCGAAGCGGATCAGCTGCCAGGGCCGGCGGAGGAAGAGCGGATTACCACACTGATGGAGGAGCTTGCCCAGCATGTGTTCGCCGAATACAAAATCTCGATGCAAGCCGGATTTGGCGAAGCCTTTGCCAGCGTCACGGAGGTCGGCCAATCCTTCGATCAGGCGAAGCAGGCCCTGGAATATGCGGTTTACTTGAACAAGAAAGGCATCCTGTGGAGCCATGAAACGCAAAGCACAAACACGACCTACTATTACCCCCTCGATACGGAGCATCGCCTGATCAGCACGATCCGGGCCGGGGAGCTGGAAGAAGCCCAGAAGATTATCGATTCGATCATCGCGCAGAATTTGGAGCAACGCGAGCTGTCGGTGGAAATGAAAAACCAGCTCGTCGGGGAAATCAAGGGGACGTTCCTCAAGCTGCTGGATCAGAAAATCTTCCTGGAATCCCCGTTGTTCGAGAGCGTCAAGCAGCGAATCATTGACATCAGCCCTACTGTGCCGCTGGAGACGATTCAGCAGGATATCCATGGGATTATGGAAGAATTGTGCGGTTTTATCGCCAAGAAGAAGAAGGATTCACACGCCCAGCTGATCAAACAGATCTATCAGTATACAGCCGAATCCTATGCCGACCCGGACCTGACGCTATATCGGGTTGCGGAGTACGTGGAGCGGCCGGAGAAATACATCTCCCAGCTGTTTAAAGAAGTGACCGGGGTGAATTATTCCGATCATCTGATTAAAGTGCGGATGGACCAGGCCGCATTGCTGCTGAAGGAGAGCAACTATACCGTTGACGAAATCGCCGCCCGGGTGGGGTACAACAGCTCCCACTCGTTCCGGCGGGCATTCAAACGGTTAACGGGAGTTTCGCCCAGCGCTTACAGGCAGTCCTTTCAGGATTGATCGGGATCGGCCAGACGATTCATCCATGTTAAGTCCATAACGTACAACCGCCTAGCAGCGGCCGTACCTTCCGAATGAGGAAGGGTGCGGCCGCTGTTTTTTATTTGCGGAATCGTGGCTCCCGTACCGAAGGATGTTCCCTGAAAAACGGGAGAACTGTACGCCAAAAGACGGAAGTGTACCTGTTCAACGCCGCCAAACATGCCCTATGATCGACTCGAGAAGAAAACGCTATCATCCATCAAGGCGCTTACAAAACTTATAGGGGGAATTATTCTGGAAAAACAACTTGCTTTCCAACCGGATTACGTCCCGGACGCCAAGCGCAAGGCCAGTTACTGGCGTACCGCGCGCAGAAATATCAAGAAGCACTGGCAGCTGCATTTGCTGGTCATTCCTCCCATTTTGTTTTTTCTGATTTTTAAATACTACCCGATGCTGAATGCGGTGCTGGCGTTCAAGGACTACAACGTGATCAAAGGGATCTGGGGAAGTCCGTGGGTAGGGTTCAAGCATTTCCGACTGTTTTTTGAAAATCCGCAGTTTTGGACGCTGGTGAAGAACACGATTTTTCTCAGCGGGTATCTCATCCTCGCCGGATTTCCGATTCCGATTATTCTGGCGCTGATGATCAACGAAATTCGCGCCGGCCGCTTCAAGAAGTTCGTGCAGCTGGTTTCCTTTGCGCCGTATTTCATTTCGACGGTCGTCATGGTGTCGATGATTATGCTGTTTCTTGCGCCCCGGCTCGGCTTTGCCAATATCGCACTGAATTACTTCGGGTTTGAGTCCATCAATTTCCTGGGGGAACCGGGCATGTTCCGTTCGATTTATGTCTGGTCGGACATTTGGCAAACCGCGGGTTATAACGCCGTGATCTACTTGGCAGCTTTGGCGGGCGTCGATCCGACGTTGTACGAAGCGGCGAAGGTGGACGGGGCCTCGCGGTTCCAGAAAATTCGCCACGTCGACCTGCCGGGCATCGTACCGACCATCGTGATCATCCTGATCCTGAACGTCGGCAACGTCATGGCACTGGGCTTCGAGAAGGTGTACCTGCTGCAGAATCCGCTAAACCTGGTCAATTCCGAAATCATTGCAACCTACGTTTACCGGATCGGCCTGCTGAATGCCAACTACAGCTTCGCCACCGCGGTCGGCTTGTTTAATTCCATCATCAATCTCGTTCTGCTGCTGACCGTTAACGGTTTGGCCAAGCGGCTGACGAAGAGCAGCATCTGGTAGGAAAGGAGTTAGGGTATGGCAGCTACAGCAACCCCTAAGAGAAGAATCAAAGAATCGGCGGGAGACCGGATATTTATCGGCTTCATCTACGTGATCCTGACCCTGCTCGTCATCATTGTGCTTTATCCGCTCATCTATATCATCAGCAGCTCCATCAGCTCTCCGGCGGCCGTCACCTCGGGCCGGGTCTGGTTGTGGCCGGTGGACCTGTCGTTTAGAGGCTTTGAAGAGCTGTTCCGAAGAGGTGAGGTAATCACCGGCTATCTCAACTCGATCTTTTATACGACGGCCGGGACCCTCATCAGTGTCACGTTGACCATCATGATTGCTTATCCCTTGTCGCGCCGGTCGTTCTTCGGCCGGAACGCGCTAATGATGGTCATTACCTTTACGATGATTTTTAGCGGGGGCCTGATTCCCACCTATATGGTCGTGAAGGGGCTGGATCTGATCGATACGCGCTGGGCCCTTTTGATCCCGAATGCGATATGGGTATGGCAGGTGATCATCGCCCGTTCGTTTTTCCAGACTTCTATTCCCGAGGAGCTGCTGGAAGCGAGTGAAATCGACGGCTGCAGCGATTTGAGGTTCATCTGGAGCGTCGTACTGCCGCTGTCCAAACCCATCATTGCCGTGCTCGTGCTAATGTATGCGGTTGGGCAGTGGAACGCTTATTTCGATGCGTTGATTTACTTGAAATCGGCAGACCTGTTCCCGCTGCAGCTCATCTTGCGAAGCATCATTATCCAGAACAACAGCGGCAGCAACATGGATGCGATCGCCATGGTCGAGAAGCAGCAACTGGCTGAGTTGCTGAAATACTCACTGATTGTGGTGGCTACGCTGCCGGTATTGATTATTTATCCGTTCGTGCAGCGCTATTTTGTTCAGGGGATGCTGGTCGGTTCGGTGAAAGGCTGATCCTTGCACCTCCGAAAGTGGCAGTTGCGCCTGAAGGCGGCTGACTTCATGATAGAAGGAGGTGATGCTCTCGATAGGCACCAAGAGAGTTGCAGAAGGGAAGCGAATGACATCTATACAAAAAGGGAGCGATCAAATTTGAAAAAAATCCTGCTTAGCATGTTCATGCTGGTTCTAGCGATTACGCTGGTCCTCAGCGGCTGTTCGGGTAAAAATACAGAGAGCTCGAACAGCGCCCAAGGCAACGGCTCGCCCGGCGGCGCCGAATCTTCGAAGCCGGTGGAAATCAGCGTTTTCGCGGTTCAGGAATCGGGCATCGATATTCCGACCAACAAATTTACGAAGTATATGGAAGAGAAGTTTAACATTAAATTTAATTGGCAGATTAACCCCTCTGACGGCGCGAAGGAGAAACGCCAAATCTCGCTGGCGAGCGGCGACTATCCGGAAGCCTATCTGCTGACCCATTACATCGATGAGTTCTCCCAAGCGGACGTACTTAAATACGGACAGCAAGGGGTGTTCATTCCGCTGAATGATTTGATTGATAAATACGCCCCTAACATTAAGAAAGCCATGGAAGAAACGCCGGAAATGAAAGCGCTGTATACCGCCCCGGACGGAAACATCTACGGACTTGGCGCTTACACGGAGTGCTTCCACTGCTCTTATCCGAATAAAATGTGGGTGAATACCGAGTGGCTGAAGAAGCTGAACCTGGAGGAGCCTAAAACAACGGAAGAATTCAAAGCCATGCTGCAGGCGTTCAAAACGCAAGATCCAAACGGCAACGGCAAAGCCGACGAAGTGCCGCTCAGCGGTTCCATAGAAGATTTCGGCGTACGTATCGTGCCGTATCTGATGAACGCCTTCGTTTATGATGATGACCGTAACTACTTGAACCTGGAAAATGGGAAAGTGGTCTCGGCAGCGATCAAGCCGGAATGGAGAGAAGGTCTGGCTTACATCAAATCGCTGTATGATGAAGGGCTGATTGATCCGGGGGCCTTTACGCAAAACGCCGAAGCCTACAAGAAAATCGGGGAAAATGCGGATGCGGAAATTCTCGGTGCTGGCGCAGGGATGCATCCCGCGATTTTCGTCAACATCGATCCGGGCAACACCCGTTCCGCGCACTATAACCCGCTGGCGCCTTTGACCGGACCAAACGGGGTTTCGTACGCCACGCATGATAACGGCGGCGTCACCTCGGGAGCCAAGTTCGTCATCACAAACAAGGCGAGCGAAGAAGTTCAAATCGCATTAATCAAAGCAATCGACTACTTGTACACGCCGGAAGGGCAAACCAATGCCGCTTCCGGGTTGAAAGGCATCGACTGGACCGATCCGGAGCCTGGGGATAAGGCGCTGGGTGAAGGCGTAACCCCGATGGTCAAACAAATTCCGATGAAGGAAGGCGAAGCGCCGCGTAACGCAGGCTGGAGCGGTATGGGCCATTTCTACATGCCGAAGGAATACCGCGACACCTGGGTGCAAGGTGAAGATATCTATGCTTCGGACGGGTATGAACGCAGATTGTACAACGCCTCGCTGCTCTATCAGGGACATGAACCGAAGGAGATCTTCCCAATCTGGGCAATCTGGATTGATCCAAGCGTGATCGACGAAGCCAGCATGCTGCAAACGAACCTGAAAAATTACATCGAGCAAAGCCAGCTGCAGTTCATCACTGGCAACAAGGATCTGGACAAGGATTGGGACGCTTATGTGAAAGGTCTGAAGGATCTGAAGCTGGACCGCTATCTGGAGATCTTGCAGAAGGCTTATGATCAGTTGGCGAAATAATTGGATCCCCTCATGTCGCATGATCGCGGCTTGAATCCAGGCCGGCCTGTTGGGCCGGCGTTCCTTTTTTCTAGCTCAAAAGGGGCGTTTTCCGGCATTTTTCTTCCAAAACAGCGATAGATGGAGAGGAGCAGATGTGTTATGTTGGGCGAAGATAGGATAACGCCAGGACTAGCTTCTGAACACATGTTGGGTACGCTCCGTTCGGAGGTACCCGTGGAGGATGAACCACCTGTGACTGTGATCTCCTTAGGTTATTATGGGGCCCGGCCGGATACGCAAGAGGATACGCAGCCAGCCATGCAGATGGCGTTGGAGGAAGCCGCGCGAACGGAAGGGCCGGTTGTGCTGGAGGTGCCTTATGGCCGATATCATTTTTACCCGCAATCGGCGATCCGAGCTCCTTATCATGTCACCAATACAGCAAGTGAAGAGGAGCATTTCGATATCACGAAAACGATCGGGATACTGCTGAAAGAACAAAAGCGGTTGACCATTAGGGGGAACGGGTCCCTGTTCTTGTTCCACGGCAAGCAGACGATGCTGTTGATCGACGGCAGCGCAAATATCGTCATCCATGACCTTCACTTTGATTACGCCGTACCGACAGTGACGGAGATGACCGTGGTGCATTGCGAGCCTGAAGCGTGTTGGATGGAGGCGGTGGTGCATCCGGATTCGAGGTATGACATTCAGGAAGGCCGGCTGGCATGGGTTGGCGAGGGCTGGCGCTTTCAGTCCGGACCCATGCAGCTATGTGACCCGGCCGAAAATACAACCTGGCGGGTGGACAACTGGCTGGAGCAGGCGACGACCTCTGCGGAGGAAGTTGGCCCTGGACGGGTAAGGTTTTATTTTGACCGCACCATCCCTGAGGGGCTGGCCCCCGGCCGCGTGGTTCAGATGCGGGATGGAATCCGCGATCAAGTGGGGGTCCTTGTCCATGAAAGTGCGGATATCACGTTCTCCGGCTGCGGGTTTCATTTTATGCATGGGCTTGGGATGGTGGGGCAATTCAGCGAAAACCTCGTTTTCGAGCGTTTGGACCTGTCGCCACGGGCCGAAAGCGGCCGGACGGTGGCCGGCTTTGCGGATTTCATCCATGTGTCGGGCTGCCGGGGGCGAGTGGCAATCCGGAATTGCCGGTTTGCCGGCGCGCATGACGATGCGATCAACGTCCACGGGACATACTTGCGAATCGTCGGCCGTCCGGCGCCCAATCAGCTGCTGGTGAGGTTTATGCATCCTCAAACGTATGGGATATCCGCCTTCCGCGCCGGAGACGAGGTCGGCTTCGTTCATGCGGATACGCTGGTGACCTATGGAAGCGGCAGGGTGAGCGACGTTCTTCGGTTAAACCCCCGCGAGCTGCTGATTACGCTGGAGCAGCCTGCCCCGAGGGAGATGAGGGCGCAAGATGTGGTCGAGAACATCACCTGGTCCCCGGAGGTGGAGATCACGGGCAACCACTTCGCCCGTATTCCGACGCGCGGGGTGCTGGCTTCCACGCGGCGGCGAACCGTAATTCGCGGCAACGTATTTGAAAGAATCCGGATGAGTGCCATTCTTGTTGCTGCTGATGCGCATTCCTGGTACGAGTCGGGCGCGGTAGAGGAGATGGTCCTCGAGGACAATCGATTGATCGATTGCGGCGGTGAAGCGCATGCGGTGATCACCATTGCGCCGGAGAATCGGGAGGTGCACCCGGAGAGATCGGTTCATCGCCGGATTGCCATCGTGAACAATCGTTTCGAATCGGTGCGCGGCTTGCTGCTGTCCGCGCGCTGCGTACAGGATTTGGTGTTTCAAGGGAACACGATATCGCTGGCGTTCTCTGGGGGAATCGACCAAGGAAGTGCTATCCGGCTGGAGGCATGCCCGGATGCGGTGATCGCGGAGAATGTATTCCTCGGCGGTGACGAGCAGGCGAGAGAAACTAAGATCTGGTAGGGGAGGAAGAAAAGATGGAGCGAAACACAAAGCTGCAGTACGACAGGCCGGCCACGGTCTGGACCGAAGCGCTGCCGGTCGGAAACGGGCGCCTTGGCGCGATGATTTACGGCGGGGTGGAACGGGAAACGATCAGTCTGAACGAAGATACTTTATGGTCCGGGTATCCGCGTGATTGGAACAATCCCTCCGCCCGGCAGGTATTGCCTGAGGTGCGGAAGCTGGTCCGGGAAGGCCGTTATGAGGAGGCGGATCAACTGGGACGTCAAATGCTGGGGCCGTACACGGAATCCTATTTGCCGTTTGGCGATTTACAGCTGACGTTCGAGCACGGGGCCGCCTGCCGGAGTTACCGGCGCACGCTGGATCTGGCGGACGCCATCCACGTGACGGAATACACCGTCGGGAAAGTGAGCTATAAGCGCGAAATCTTCGCATCCCATCCCGATCGGATCATCGCCATGCGGCTGACGTGCAGCCAGCCGGGAGCACTTGCTTTTCATGCACGGCTCGACAGTCCGCTCCGCCATATTGCCGCCGTGGAAGACGGGATATTCGTGATGCGGGGGACAGCGCCGGAACGGGTGGAGCCGAACTACGTGAACGCGGATCGCCCGATCCGCTACGGCGATCCGGCCGTCTCCCCGGCGATGGCCTTTGAGGGGCGGCTGGCGGTAACGGAAACCGACGGCCGGGTCAGCGTCGACGGGGACGGTATCCGCGTTCTGGACGCCACGGAGGCCGTATTGTATTTCAGCGCCGCGACGAGCTTTGACCGGTTCGACCAAATCCCCGGGGCGGGGCGACCGGAATCGGTACCGGCGGACGTGGCGGCGGCTCGGGCCAGAGCGGACTTGACTGGTGCATTAGCCAACCGGTACCTGGAGATTCGGGCCCGGCATATCGAGGACTACCAAGCCCTGTTTAGCCGCGTCAGCTTGCGGTTAGGGGAGACGGCGGCCCCGGAAGGGTTGGACACGGAGCGGCGGATCGTAGAATACGGGGCCGCTGATCCGGGGCTGGTTGAGCTGCTGTTCCATTACGGCCGGTATTTGCTGATCGCCAGCTCCCGGCCTGGCACGCAGGCGGCTAACCTGCAGGGAATCTGGAATGCGATGACTCGGCCGCCGTGGAGCAGCAACTGGACGCTAAATATCAACGCGGAAATGAACTATTGGCCGGCCGAGGTGTGTAACCTGGCGGAATGCCACTGGCCGCTGCTGGAGATGATCGGCAACCTGGCCGAGAATGGGGCCAAAACGGCCGCCGTCAACTACGGTACCCGGGGGTGGGTCGCCCATCACAACTCGGACATCTGGGGTCAAACCGCACCCGTGGGCGATTTCGGCGGCGGCGATCCGGTCTGGGCGCTGTGGCCGATGGGCGGTGTCTGGTTGACCCAACATCTATGGGAGCATTACGTCTTTGGCGGGGACGTCGCATATTTACATGATTTTGCATACCCCATCTTGAAGGATGCTGCCTTGTTTGCTCTGGATTGGCTCATTGAAGACGAATCGGGCCATCTCGTAACTTCGCCTTCGACTTCGCCGGAGCATAAATTCCGTACGGCGAATGGAGTTGCAGCGATTAGTGAAGGATCGACGATGGACCTGTCGCTCATCTGGGAGCTGTTTACGAACTGCATCGAAGCGGCAGGTGTGCTTGGCATTGACGAGGCGTTTCGTGAGGAACTGCGGCAGGCCCGTGAGCGACTCTTGCCGCTGCAGGTTGGGAAGTACGGACAGCTGCAGGAGTGGAGCCGGGATTTCGAGGACGAGGATGTCCACCATCGGCACACGTCCCATCTGGTGGGCGTCTATCCTGGCCGCCAGCTCTCGGCAGAGGAGACGCCGGAGCTGTTCGCCGCAGCGCGGCAAGTGCTGGAGCGGCGGGGCGATGAAAGCACCGGCTGGAGCCTGGGCTGGCGGGTCGCCCTGTGGAGCCGGTTCGGCGACGGCGATCGGGCGCTGCGGCTGCTCGGCAATATGCTGCGGCTGGTGAAGGACGGCGAAACGGAGCGCTATAACCACGGCGGCGTATACGCCAGCCTGTTGGGCGCGCATCCGCCGTTCCAGATTGACGGCAACTTTGCCGCTTCGGCGGGCATCGCCGAGATGTTGCTGCAGTCGCACCTCCCTGCGCTGGTGCTGCTGCCCGCTCTGCCGCAGGCCTGGCCGGACGGCGAGGTCCGCGGCCTTCGTGCCCGCGGCGGCTTCGAGGTAAGCCTGCGCTGGGCGAACGGCAAGCTGACCGAGGCGGAGATCGTGTCGACGCTGGGCCATGCCTGCCGCGTTCGCGTGGGGCTCAGCGGGGGCGAGCCGCTGACCGTATACCACGGTGGCGTGGAGGTAGCCGTGGAACGGATCGCGGAAGGCGATATCCGATTTGAGACGGAAGCCGGGGAAACGTATCGGCTGGTCCCGGATGACCGGACGTCCTCCGGCAAGGTGGAGGGAAGGCAATGAAGGTGAACGCAGCGGAGCTTGGCGCAACCAAGCTCTGGTATGACAAGCCGGCTGCGGGTTGGTCGGAGGGCCTGCCCGTGGGCAACGGACGGATCGGCGCCATCGTCATGGCCGCGCCGGAGCGCGAGGTCTGGAACCTGACCGAGTCGACCTACTGGTCCGGCCAAGCGGATGAGACGGCATCCGCGGCGTCCGGAGGCAAAGCGGCGCTGGCCGCGATCCGCGAGCGGCTGTTCGCCGGCGACTACGCGGGCGGCGACCGGCTGGCGAAGCAAGCGCTGCAGCCGCCGAAGCGGAATTTTGGCACCCATCTGGCGATGTGCGATGTGGTGATCGAATTCGCTCCGTCCGGCGAACCCAGCGAGACCGAGACCGGGGCAGTCAACGGAGCGTGCTCCCCTTTCCGACGCGAGTTGGACTTGTCGACGGCCCTGCTGACGACAACTTCCGGCCAGCCCGGATCAACGCTGGTGCGCGAGCTGTTCGCTTCTCATGTTGACGATGTTCTCGTCTCGCGGATCTGGAGCGAAGCGGCGGGCGGCGTCTCGTTTACGCTTGGCCTTGCGGGACTGACGCCAGAGTTTGAGGTTTCGGCGTCCGGTATGGCCGCGCTGGAATTCCGCGGCAAGGCAACGGAGACGGTGCATAGCGACGGGGCTTGCGGCGTCCGGTGCCGCGGCCGCATCGAGCTCGACACCCGGGGCGGCAGCCTTTATGTTCAGAACGACCGACTGGTGGTCCGCGGCGCGGACGAAGCATGCATTTATCTGACCGTCGCCACGGATTACCGCTGCGAGTCGAGGTCATGGGAGCTGGCGCCCCGATTACAGGCTTCCTTGGCGTTATCTAAGGGTTACGATCAGCTAAAAGCAGATCATTTGGCCGATTACGAGCCGTTGTTCCGGCGGGTGTCCATCGAGCTGGGTCCGTCCGAAGAAGCGGCGAAACTGCTAACGGACCAGCGGATTCGCCTGCTGCGGCAAGGCTATAGCGATCCCCAGCTGTTCGCATTGTTCTTGCAATACGGCCGGTATTTGACGCTGGCCGGTTCGCGGGAGGATTCGCCGCTGCCCTTGCATTTGCAAGGCATTTGGAATGACGGCGAGGCATGCCGCATGGGCTGGAGCTGTGATTACCACCTCGACGTGAACACGGAGATGAACTATTATCCGACCGAGGTGGTACATCTTGGCGAGAGCCAGCAGCCTTTGACGCGTTATCTGGAGGATTTGGCCCGCGCTGGCCAAAAGACAGCTCGCGATGTATACGGTTCGCCGGGATGGGTGGCCCATGTCTTTTCCAATGTGTGGGGGTTTACCGATCCGGGCTGGGATACTTCATGGGGACTTAACGTAACTGGCGGGCTATGGCTGGCCATGCAAATGATTGAGCATTACCGGTTCGGGTTGGACCGTGTATTCCTGGAGAAGCAGGCGTATCCGGTGCTGCGCGAGGCGGCGTTGTTTTTCCTCGATTACATGACGGTGCATCCCAAATACGGCTGGCTGGTGACGGGGCCGTCGAATTCCCCGGAGAACCACTTCTACCCGGGGCGTCCGGAGGAAGGATGCTGGCAGTTGTCGATGGGCTCCACGATGGATCAGGCACTCGTACGGGAGCTGTTTACGTTCTGTTTGGAAGCGGCGGAGCTGCTGGAGGAGGATGTGGAGCTGCGCTCACGCCTGAGCTCTGCAATCCCGCTGCTGCCCCCGCTGCAGATCGGCAAAAAGGGACAGCTGCAAGAATGGCTCGAGGACTACGAGGAAGCACAGCCGGAGCATCGCCATTTGTCACACCTGTTTGCGCTGTACCCGGCGCATCAGATCACGCCGGAGGAGACGCCGGAGCTGGCAGCCGCAGCCCGGGTGACGCTGGAAAACCGCATGCAGCAGGATGAACTGGAGGATATCGAGTTTACGGCGGCGTTGTTTGGGTTGTTTTTTGCCCGGTTGTATAATGGGGACCGCGCTTTGAAGCATATTTCCCACCTGATTGGGGAGCTGTGCTTCGACAATTTGCTCAGCTATTCTAAGGCGGGGATCGCCGGGGCAGAGACGAACATTTTTGTCATCGACGGTAACTTTGGCGGTACGGCGGCGATTGCGGAAATGCTGCTGCAAAGCCGGCCGGGCGGCAACATCCGCCTTCTTCCGGCGCTTCCGGCGGCTTGGCCGACGGGACGGGTGACGGGACTGCGGGCGAAGGGCAACGCCGAGGTTGATCTCGCTTGGGAAGCGGGCCGGTTGAGCAGCGCAGTCGTGCGCACGTATTCCCCGGGTACGTTTACCTTAAGTCTTGGCGACCGCCGCGTAACCTTTGAGGCCAAAGCTGGCGGGGAGTATCGGTTTGATGGGGCGTTGACGCTTCAAAACGGATAGCTCTGGCTCTGCAACACAATCGGGGTCAATTCGGAAACGGAAAGCGGCTTTTCCTCCCGTGGCCTGCATGATATAGTTACACCATAAGCAAGCCTATGAGGGGGAAGGGTCGTGTACCGTAAGCTGGTAGCGTATTGTTTGTCCAAAAAAGGGGCCGTCGAGGAGTATCCTTTTGGCCCGGAGACGACGGTCATCAAGGTCGGGGGAAAAATGTTCGCCTTGCTGCCTGTCACGGCCGACGATGAGACCGCGAGCATCTCGCTAAAATGCGATCCCGTGATCGCCGCCAATCTCCGGGAGCAGCATGAATGCGTGAAGCCGGGGTATCATCTGAATAAAAAGCACTGGAATACGGTCACCGTGGACGGCAGCTTGTCGATGGACGAATTGCGGGCCATGATCGACCACTCGTACGATCTGGTGCTTGGCGGTTTGACGAAAGCCGCCCGCGAGGCGGTCCTGATGCGCATCGGCAAGTAATGTCGGCGCAGGAAGGCTTCGGCCGCTCCGGGGCTTATCCCTTCGGAATACGGCGGTATTCGGTTGGGGAGTACCCCATGATTTTCTTAAATAATCGCGAAAAATAATACGGGTCGGACAAGCCGACCGCACCGGCGATCTCTTTGACGCTTAAGCCGGTGAGGTCAAGGAGCTGTCCGGCCCGTTGCATTTTCAGCCGCAGAAAATATTCGATTGGCGGAAGCCCCGCCTCCCGGTTAAACAAGTAGACGAGATGCTGCTTGGACAGCCCAACCTGCTTCGCCAGTTCGGACAGCGTGAGGCTCTCTGTCAGCCGCTCGGTCATGTAGCGGACCGCTTCATCGAAATAGCGTTCGCGTTTGCGGTCCTGCGCCGACCGTTCGGCGCTGAGCCCGATGCTGCTAAGCAAGTGGCGCATGGTCTGGGCGACATGGATCTGCACGGGCAGAGAGTAGTGCTTGTCATGAAGCAGGCGGTAACACTGCTCAAAATGCTCCAACAGCTGGGCATGTACGCTCAGCGGCAGCCGGACAGGGCCGCCCTGGTCCAGGCCGTAGGTGTGAATCAACGCGTTGGTATCCTCGCCCTGCAGGTGAAACCAGTAGATACTCCAGGGTTTATCGGTCGAAGCCCCATATCGGTGCGGCTTATGCGCCGGGATCACTGCCAGCTGGCGCTCGGTCAGCGGGTAGCTTTGTTGCATTTTGCTCGCCGTCGTTCCTGAGCGGTCTGGTCTGCCATCCGTGGGTTCCTCGCTCCATTCCACCCATCCTTCGCCTTCCACACAATAGATGAAGATATGAGCGTCCGCCCCTTCCGGGCGCTCCCGATAATGATGCCGGGCATTCGGGAAAAAACCGATGTCGCTGACGAACAGCGGCCGAGTCAACGTGGAGTTGTTCAGTTCTTTCAGCATATAGTCCGGTTGAACGAACAGCTTTTGCGCCTCAAAACCGTCCGGCTTGCGAATTTGATGATCCACAGAAACGCCTCCTCATAAGAATATAGTCCATCATTCCCCGTATTTCGTCAATTGGAATTCCTTCAGCTCCGGGGTACATTGGGGTTACAACCGATTCAACCAATGAAGGGGAGGATTTGAGATGAACGTTCAACAGCGGGAGGCGTCTCCAAAGGCTGCGGTTCGAGTCTGGGAAGAAGATAAGCTGATCCCGACGTATGGGGTTGGAGAGCCGGACAAGAACCCGATGTTTTTGGAAAAACGCGTATATCAAGGCAGCTCCGGACGGGTATATCCCTATCCGGTCATCGATAAGATTTACGATGAGAAGCGGGAGGTCAGCTATCGGCTGGCGATTTTGGAAAATGAGTACGTGCGGATCGAAATCATGCCGGAACTCGGCGGACGGATCTACCGTGCGCTCGACAAGACGAACAACTACGATTTCGTTTATTGCAACCGCGTGATCAAACCAGCGCTAGTTGGCCTGGCCGGGCCGTGGATTTCCGGCGGCATCGAGTTCAACTGGCCGCAGCATCACCGGCCGAACACTTTTGGCCCGGTTGAGTACCGGCTGGAGCAGGGAGAGGACGGCAGCGCCACCGTTTGGGTCAGCGAAATTGACCGCATGTATGGCACGAAGATGACCGCCGGGTTTACACTGTACCCAGGCAAGGCGTATCTGGAGATATCCGCGCAGCTGTACAACCGGACGCCGGAGCCGCAAACGTTCCTGTGGTGGGCTAACCCGGCCGTGGCGGTAAATGATCATACGCAGTCCGTGTTTCCGCCGGACGTTACCGCCGTATTCGATCATGGCAAGCGCGACGTCTCACGGTTTCCGATTGCCACCGGCACGTACTACAAGATGGATTATTCGGAGGGCGTAGATATTTCTCGTTACAAAAACATCCCGGTCCCCACGTCCTACATGGCTTACAAATCCGACTTCAACTTCGTCGGCGGGTACGATCACGGCGTGCAAGCCGGCCTGCTGCATGTCGCCAATCACCACATTTCCCCGGGGAAGAAGCAATGGACTTGGGGGAACGGCGAATTTGGTCAGGCTTGGGACCGCAACCTGACGGACGAGGATGGCCCGTACATCGAGCTGATGACCGGGGTGTATACCGACAACCAGCCGGACTTCACCTGGCTCCAGCCGTATGAGGAGAAGTCGTTTAAGCAGTATTTTATGCCTTACAAGGACATCGGTGTTGTAAAAAATGCTTCCATCGAAGCGGCCGTTAACCTCGAAGTCGACGAGACGGCGCGGACGGCAACGGTGCTGGCGTATGCGACCTCCGATTATGCAGGGGCGGTTGTGGAGCTCAAAGGCGCACGCCGGACCTACGTATCCGACACCGTGCGGCTGTCGCCGGTTTCGACCTACAAAACCGTTGTCCCGTTGGATGAAGGCGACCAGCCTCATGACTTGCTTGTGACGGTGCGCGACAGTGAAGGGCGGCTGCTGATTTCGTATCGCCCGGCCAAGCCGTCGATTGAACAGGTGCCGGAAGCCGCCAAGCCGCTGCCGAAGCCGCAGGAGCTGAAGACAAACGAGCAGCTGTATCTGGCCGGTCTGCATCTGGAGCAGTATCGCCATGCTACGTTTGAGCCAGAGGCGTATTATTTGGAAGGCCTGAAGCGGGACGCCAGCGATATCCGCATCAACGTCGCTTATGGCACGTTGCTGCTGCGACGGGGCCGGTTTGCCGAGGCGGAGGCGCATTTCCGCACAGCGGTGAAGTCGCTGACCTGGCGCAACCCGAACCCGTACGACAGCGAAGCGCTGTACCAGCTTGGGTTGGCGCTGCAGCTGCAAGGGCGGGACGAAGAGGCGTTCGCCGCCTTCTACAAAGCCGTCTGGTCCGCCGCCTGGCAGGACAGCGGCTACTATTCACTGGCCGCGATTGCCTGCGGCCGCGGCGAATATGCGGAAGCGCTCGAGCTGGCCACGCGCTCGCTGATCCGAAACAGCCGCAACTATAAGGCGCGGCATTTGAAGGCGGCGCTGCTGCGGAAGCTCGGTCGGCCGGCGGAAGCGCTCGCCTACACGGGCGAGACGCTGGCGCTTGACCCGGCCGACTTCGGCGCCGCCAACGAGCGCTGGGCCGCGCTGCGCGCCTTGGGCGATGCGGCTGAGGCGGACGCGGTCTTGGCCGAGCTCCAGCGGTTGATGCGCGGTGACGCGCACAACGCCCTGCAGCTGGCCGCGGATTACCTCGGCTTCGGCCTGTATGACGAAGCCGTGCAGGTGCTGCAGCGGATCGTGCCGGACGCAGACACGCCGGCTTACCCGATGCTGCACTACACCTTGGCCTATGCGCATGAGCGGGCCGGCCGCAGCGAACTGGCCGCGCGTCATCGGCAGGCAGGCGCCGCCGCGCCGGCGGACTACTGCTTCCCGAACAGCCTGACGGATCTGCTCGTGCTGCAAAGCGCGATCGAGGCGAACCCGGGCGATGCGAAGGCGCATTATTACCTCGGCAACTGGATGTATGACAAAAAACGCCCGGACGAAGCGATCGCTCACTGGGAGGCGTCCCGGAAGGTGGACCCCGGGTTCCCGACCGTGCACCGCAATTTGGCGCTGGCTTATTACAATAAGCGCCAGGATGCCGACGCGGCGCGGGAAGCGCTGGAGACAGCGTTCGCACTGAACCCGGAAGATGCCCGCGTGTTTTACGAGCTGGATCAGCTCTATAAGAAGCTGGGCCGTCCGGCGGCGGAGCGGTTTGCGGCGCTGGAACGCCATCTTGCGCTCGTGGAGAAGCGCGACGATTTGTATTTAGAGTACGTCACGCTGCTAAATACGCTGAACCGCCACGACGAAGCTTTGCGGGCGCTGGAGGCCCGGAAGTTCCACCCTTGGGAAGGCGGCGAAGGCAAAGTGACCGGGCAGTACCGGTTCGCCCTCGTCGAGCTTGGGAAGCAAGCGCTGGCGGCCGGGAACGCCGAGCAGGCGATCGAGCTGCTGGAGCGTGCGCTCGTTTACCCGGAGAATCTCGGGGAAGGCAAGCTCACCGGAGCGCAGGAGAACGACATCCTGTATTACCTGGGCTGCGCGTACGAGGGGCTGGGCCGGCTTGAGGAAGCAACACCGTATTGGCAGGCCGCCTCGCAAGGGCTGGAGGAGCCGGCCGGCGCGATGTACTATAATGATCAGCCGCCGGAGATGATTTTTTATCAAGGGCTGGCTTGGCGGAAGTTAGGCGTGGAGAAGGAAGCGAAACGCCGGTTCAATAAGCTGGTGGACTATGCCGAGAAGCATTTGTTTGATGAGGTGGAATTCGACTATTTTGCCGTATCCCTCCCGGACTTTCTCGTGTTCGAGGACGACTTGAACCGGCGCAACGTCATCCACTGCCGCTTCATGCGGGGACTGGGGAAACTGGGCCTTGGCCGGCCGGAAGAAGCCGCCGAGCAGTTCGATGAGGTGCTAGCCCTAGAGCCAAGCCATCAGGGGGCGATGATCCATCGGCGGATGTGCCGAGGTAAGCAGACGTAGAAGTAGTAGATGTAGTAGATATAGAAGTAGTAGATATAGAAGTAGTAGATATAGAAGTAGTAGATGTTGCAGTAAACGTAGGAGTAGAAGTAAAAGTAAATGTAAATGTGATGTAGAAGGAGATATTGAAGTGGACGTAGAGGTAGACGTTGATGTGGGCATTAAGTAGGATTTGCAGAGGCACTTCAGTCGCTCTTCAGTCGCTCTTCAGTGGCTCTGCGCTAACGCTTGCCACAACGCTTATTTGACTTAAAATGGCGGTTTTTATTTTCTAACGCTGATCAGCGTGCTTATGGGGGCGATTGAGCCCCTTTTTACTCTAAAATGAGCAAATAAGGTGTCTGGTAAGCGTTAGATCCAACCCCCCCTTTTTTTTGCACGAATAGTGTCGGTCACAAGCGTTAGACGATCCTGCCCCCGCGTGGTAAGAGGGCAACCAGTTGCAAGAGGGCAAACTAGCTGTGGAAAGTGGACGCGAATTACGAATCACGAATAACAAATCACGCAACGCACATCGCAAGTAACAAATAACAAGCCACAAGCCCCAAGTAACAAATCACAACTAACAAGTAACAAATCACAAGTAACAAATCACAAGTAACAAATCACAAGTAACAAATCACAAGTAACAAGTAACCAATTACCAGTCAGCAGTCAAACTAATCGCAAGTAACAAATCCCGAATCACAATTCTCAAGCGAAGCAAGTCACCAGTAACAAATCAACGTTTTTACCTTGCAGCGATCCGGTTGGAGGAGGAGTAGGCGAATGAACCAATGGCGAAAGACGGCGGTGGAAGGCTGGGAAGCTTGGATAGGGGAGACCGACAGGATAGCGGTGACCGTTGTTCCGGAGCTGGGCAGCAAGGCTGTTTCGCTGCAGAATCGCAAGACGGGGCGAGAATGGCTGTGGCGGAGCGATAAACCATTGGGGAACGAAGGCTATGGCACGTTCTTTGCCTCCGGCGACGAAAGCGGCTGGGACGAAATGTTCCCGGCCATCAACGCCGGTGCTTATCCGCAGGCGCCTTGGCAAGGCCGGGCGATCCCCGATCACGGAGAGGTGTGGTCCCGGGCTTGGGAGCATCAGGCCACAAGCTCGGCCCTGACCTGTCGCATCGGCGGCGTGCAATTTCCCTATGTCCTGAAGAAAACGTATACGTTCCCGGCCGTAGACACACTTCGTATCGATTACGCCGTGACGAACCTGTCGGGTGCCCCGTTTTCCTTTCTGTGGGCGGCCCATCCCTTGCTGCAGGTACGGGAAGGCATGCAGCTGCATGTTCCGGCCGATTTAACGAACATCGAGGTCTCCTATTCCGCGGAAGGAAGGCTAGGTGCATTTGGCGACAAGCAGTCTTGGCCGCTGGCGCGCAGCGCAGCCGGAGGGCCGGTTGACCTGAGCACCGTGGAGCCCAACGCTGGCCGATTCGCGGAGAAATATTATTTCTCCGGCCGGCTCAGCACCGGGTACGCCGGCATCAGCGACCCGGCGACCGGCGAGGCGCTGATGTTCCACTTCCCAGCCGACCGAGTGCCGTATTTAGCCGTTTGGGCCAACTACGGCGGCTTCGGCGGCAACTATCACGTTGCCCTGGAACCGGCCACAGGCCGCATGGACGAACTCGCCCATGCTGTCCGCGAAGGAGAAGCCGCCGTTGTTCCGGCTCGCGGCGTGTATCGTTGGCATTTGGACATTAGCATGAAGTAATTAAGAAATTTTTTAGACTATATTCAGGACCGCAGGGGGAGCCTATATGATCAAACGTCTGTTCATGAACCAAAGTATCCGCGCCAAAATCGTCTGGAGCACCGTGTTGATATCACTTGTCCCCTTGCTGGTCCTGTCCTATCTCTTTTACCAGAACAGCACACGCTCCTTGGAGCAAGCGATGGTGCGCAGCTCAGACCAGAATGCGGAGTACTTATCCGATTACCTGAACGAGTATTTTCGCAGCTTCTCTACATCCGCCCTTCAGGTCTACGGCTTTAAGCGGGTCATCGACCTCATGGAATACGGCACCAATTACAACGTCGCCGACATCATCGACGTCCGGGAATCGCTGGCCAGCTATTACCGGCTGGCGGTGAGCAACAATGCGGACATCATCAAAATCATGGTGTACGGCAGCGATAATACGCTGCGGGACAGCTGGTCCCGTGCCGACAGTTACAACGCGATCGCCCTGAACCAGACTACGCCCCATTATGGTGACATTGTAAAGCTGCCGTTTCAACATTCCCTCATGTTTACGTATCAGGATCCCGCGATCAAGCAGGATCTTTTTGTCTATGCGTTGCCAATTTATGACCCGTTTTACCGCGAGAAATTCGGGACGTTGTTGTTCTATTGTGCTGGGCAAAGACCTGGCCAAGAAAGTCGAAACCTACAACCGGGCCCCGAACGTGATCGTGCTGCAAAACGGCAAGGGAGAAGCCTTCTATCGGACGAACCCGAATTACGACGCCGAGATCCAGCCGTATCGGCTTCCCGACGAGCTCAGCGACAGCAACGAACAGGTACTCCAGTTCACGGAGGGCCGGGAACTATTAATCAGTACATCCCTCTTGGACCATGGGAACATTGGGCTGAGTATCGTATATCCCAGCACCGAACTTGCCCATAACCGGAAAACCACGCTGAGCATTACAATCGCCGCACTTGCCCTGGTAATGCTGGTGATTGCGGCATTTTCCCTGTTGGCTCAGCAGTTCATCACAAGGCCGATTCAATATCTCGGAAAGGCGATGAAGGCCGTACGCAAGGGGAATTTCGACGTTGTCCTGCCTACGAATCGCTGGCATGATGACCTGTCCGAGCTTACCGCAAGCTTTAACTTCATGACCCGGACGATTCAGGAATTGATCGAGAAGGAGTACAAGCTGCAGCTGCGCAACAAGGAAGCGCAGTTCTTGGCCTTGCAGATGCAAATCAACCCGCATTTTCTCTACAACACGCTGCAGACGATCGGCGGCAAGGCGGTGCTGGCCGGGGATTATGAAATCCATGAGATGTGCCGGGCCTTGGGGGATATCTTCCGCTACAGCTTTTATGAGGGGAACATGGAATCGACGATTGGGGCCGAGCTGGCCCATCTAAACAATTACTTGTACATTCAGCAGTTCCGGTTCGAGGAATCCCTAAAAACCCGATTTGACGTGCAATCCGAGTTGATGGACGCCCCCATCATCCGTTTCGTGCTGCAGCCGATTCTCGAAAATATCATGGTGCATGCTTTGGGCAAAGATAGACGGAGTGCGGTTCAGATCGAGGTATCCGCGCAACGGGAAGACGGCCATATCCGGATTTCCATTTCCGACGACGGTCCCGGCATGGAACCGGACAAGCTGAAGGCCCTGCGGGCAGTCTTAGCTCGCCCCGCTTCCAAGGTGTTCTCAGGGGTATCCATCGGTCTTCGGAATGTCCATGAGCGGATCCGCCTCTTTTACGGACCCCCTTACGGTCTTGAAATTGACAGCAGCCTGGGGAAGGGGACGACGGTAAGCTTAACGATTCCTTATCCTGCAGATGTTGAACAACCTCTAAGAACAGGGGGAGACAAATGATGTATAAAGTCATGGTCGTAGATGACGAGACGCTGGGGCGTAAATCCATACGTAAAATGATCAGTGAGCTGTCGCTGGACGTCGAAGTGATTGCTGAGGCCCAAAACGGGGAAGAGGCGCTGGAGCTGATCGAAATCAGCAAGCCGCACATTGTGGTCACGGATATGAATATGCCGGTCATGGACGGTCAGCGTTTTTTGGAGGCGCTGCACGACCGGTTTGGTGATATTCGGGTCATCGTCATCAGCGGGTATTCGCAATTCGAGTATTTGAAGGCGGCGATCCGCTATCAGGCGTGTGAGTATTTGCTTAAGCCGGTATCTGTCCCGGAGCTGCGCGAATCGATGGTACAGGCCATCGAGGCGATCCGACGATACATGAGCCTGCAGCAGCAACAGAGGGAAACGCGGGAAATGCGACGGATGAAGCGCGGGGCTTTCCTGATAAATGTAACGGTGCAGCGTATCACCAATCGGGCAGATATCCTGCAGCAGGCAAGAGAGCTGCAGATGGACGCTGGCATCCGCTATCGGCTGGTCCTGATCCGGTTTCGCCAATTTTCCGAGGTGGCCCGAACTAACTTCCATGGGAATGCCGAGCTGCTCATGTTCAGCATCGATAATATTTTGCGCGAAATTCTTGGCGACGATCAAATCCCCGCTTTTATCTCGGAGGATGGCATGGGGTATTGCCTGATTGTACCGGCAAGCTCCATCGAAGGGCAAGCCTTCGCAGCATCTGAGGCAGGAGGCGACTCCGTAAGGTTCGAATGGCTGGAAGCCCTTCACGAAGCCGTTCAGCGCACGCTTAGGCTGGAGGTGCTGGCCGGGGTCAGCGGCTTATGCGAAGGGTTCGCGGAGCTGCCCGAAGCGTATCGTACCGCCGAGCGTACGCTTTTACGTCTAACGTTGCATGGGTCGGGGTTGACCGTGTCTCTGGCTGATAATCCGGAACAGCCGCGAAAAACCGAGGCCTTGCCGTCGTTTGTCGCGCAGGAGATCCGTCAGGCCTTTGCTTCCGGCAATGCCAAGGATCTTCGCAGGCTGCTGGACGAATACCAGGCGAGGGTAGACCGATCCGTCGACATCACGATCAGCCAGGTTCATCGAGAACTTGCCATCATCCGGGAGGCGGCGGTGTCGGAGATGAGAGGCATCGCTGCGGCGCATCCGCCCTTATATGATGCCGCCGCCATTACTGAAGTTACCGATCCCGCCGAGCTTCGCCGGCTTTTAACCGGATGGGCGGATGCGGCCGAGGAATATGGGGCGGACCGTCGCGAAACGGACTCCTCACAGCTGATCTGGCACATCGTCGACTACCTGGACGCTCATTACTTTGAGGACATCAGCTTGATTGATGTGGCAACCCGGTTCCACTTGGATCCCAGCTATCTCAGCAAGCTGTTCAAATCGGTAACTTCTGAGAACTTCATTGAGTACGTGACGCGCAAACGGATCGAGAAGGCCTGTGAGCTGCTTCGTTCCTCCGAACGAAAAATCAGTGAAATCTCCGAATTGATTGGATACGAAAACCAGCGTTATTTTAGTCAGGTGTTCAAAAAAAGCACCGGGCAAACCCCCTCCGAATACCGTGAAGCCCAACAATCGGGTGAAGCCGGAAACCCAAAAAATTGAACATCAGACGCACAATATATTTTATTCCGGCGCAAGCAGTGGACCGATACGATAAAAGCAGGACGAAGGGCATCGGGGCAAAAATGCGGATGCTGGCAGCGCGGCCATTCGCTCCGACTTTAATGTTATACACGAGGGGGAAGAAAATTGAAAAAGTGGATGTCGATCAGTCTCAGCATATTGATGTTAAGTTTTTTGCTCGCGGCTTGCGGCGGAGGGAATAACTCGGCTTCATCAACCGCGGAGAACGGCAGCGGAACTACGAACGCCGCTCAAGGTTCCGGCAACTCGACAGATTCCGGTGAGCCGGTGACGATCAAATTTATGCACTTCAAGAGCGATTTCACCGATCAGATTAACCAAATCGTGGAACAGTTTGAAAGTCAAAACCCAAATATCAAAGTCGAAGTGCAACCGGTAAAATACGATGACTACTATACTTTGCTGAAAACGAAGCTGGCAGGCGGGGACATCATCGACGTGTTTACCCTGAACGCCGGATTCAACACCCAGTTGTTTGCCGACGGCGGTTACTTGATGGATTTAACCGGTCAACCGTTCCTAAGCAACTTCGACGAGAATGTGGTGAAAGGCCAAGCGACGGACGGGAAAAATTACATCATGCCGCTGAACGCCAACCCGATCGCCGTGTTCTACAATAAAAAGATTTTCCGCGACCTCGGTCTTGAGGTACCCAGAACTTGGGATGCGATGATCGCCGCTGCGGAGAAAATCAAAGCTGCGGGCAAAACGCCGTTCGCTTTGGGGTGGAAGGATGCTTGGACGCTAACAATGTGGGATACCCGCGACATGCCAAGCAATTCGGCGCTGATCGGCCAACCGGACTTCTTCGAGAAGATCGAAACCGGCGAAGCCAAATTCGCCGATAATCCGGCTGTAAAAACGACGATGGAGCACGCGCTCAAGCTGTATGAGCTGGGCAACAAGGACCAGCTTGGCGTCGACTACAACGGGGCCGTGGATCTTTTTGCCAAAGGGGATGTCGGCATGATGTATATGGGTACTTGGCCGCTGCCGGACATCGAGAAGAAGAATCCGGAGCTGTACAACAATGACCTCGGCTACTTCCCGTACCCGTTCAGCAATGATGAGAATGCCAACAAGCTGGATTTCAACGCGGATGCTTCGCTGGCGATCGGCAGTAAGACGAAACATAAGGAAGCCGCTTTAAAATTCCTGGAGTTCATGAGCAGCAAGGAAGGCGGGGACGCCTGGGTGGAGAACATCAAATCGCTTAGCTACGTGAAGGGTACGTCGACGGATATCGCGCCGGCATTAAAAGACCTGCAACCGTACTTCGATAACGGTCAAACCTACGACTCCCAGCTCTATTTGGCAAAAACGACGATCGACTGGCGCTCCCAGTTCGACCAAAATCTGCAGAAATTGTTCTTTAACAAAACGACGATGGATCAAATCTTAGCCGATATGGACGATTGGGTTAGCAAAAACCACAAATAGAGCGAACTTCACGGAAGGCATGGGCGGGGGCCTGTGCCTTTCGTTGGTTTAGGAGAGGGTGAACCGATGGGAACTTTAAAACGCATGGCAAAAAATGAAATGTGGTACGTCTTGTTTATGCTGCCGGGGATCGCGCTGTTCGTGCTGGCGGTCGTGATTCCGCTGGTGATGGGTGCCCGGTATTCGTTCACGAATTGGGACGGGGTATCCGATTCCTTTGCTTCCGTAGGCTTTGAGAATTACGTGCAAGCGTTTGGCGATCCAAGCTTTTGGGATGCGCTGTGGAACACGTTTAAATATGCGATCATCCTAACGATTCTAGTAAACATCCTATCCCTGCTGTTAGCGTTGGTGCTGGATACCTTCCTGCCATTGCGCAACCTGTTTCGGACGGTCTTTTTCCTGCCAAGCGTCATCTCGATCGTGCTGGCGGGCTTCGTTTGGAGCTATAACTACAGCACGGGAATTCCGAACCTGCTCAGTCATCTGGGTCTGGAGGTGTCCAGTCCGCTGGGCAATCCGGATTACGCCCTGTTTGGCTTGATCCTGATCGCTTTGTGGCAGGGCGTCGGCTCTCCCATGATTATTTACATCGCCGGCCTGCAGGGCATACCGGGGGAACTGTTCGAAAGCGCCCGCATCGATGGAGCGGGAACCTGGAAAACGTTCCGGCATATCACACTGCCCTTGCTGGCGCCTTCCGTGACGATCAACCTGCTGCTGGTGCTCACCGGCTCGCTGAAAGTGTTTGACCTCGTTTACGTCACGACAAACGGAGGTCCCGGTTTTGCGACGGAAGTGATGTCCACTTACATCTACCGGACGTCGTTCGCCTCATTTAAGGGGGGATATGGAATGGCGCTGTCGATGATGTTTTTCCTGATACTCGTCCTCGTGACGGTCGTGCAGATGTCCATTTCCAGAAGACGGGAGGTCGAGCTGTAATGAAAGCGAACAAAGTTATCACATTCCTCCTGTTTTTGGTGCTGGCGCTCGTCTTTCTTTTCCCTCTGTATGTGGCTCTGTTGATGTCGTTTAAAACGGCGAAGCAAACGTTCGATAACTTCTACGCCTTGCCTTCCAGTCTCGATTTCGCCAATTACGTCCATGCCTGGGAGACATCGAAATTTCCTTTAGCGATTATGAACAGCTTGATCGTCACGGGGGTTTCCGTCGTACTGATCGTGCTGGTATCTGCGTTAGCCGGCTATTCCATTGCGAGAAGGAATAAGCCGTTTTACAACATCATGTTCATGGTGTTTCTGTCCGGCATGATGATTCCGTTCCAGGTCACCATGCTGCCGTTGTACAAACTCGGCAAAACCCTTGAGATGCTGAACACGCATTGGGGGATCATTCTCATCTACGGCGGGTTCGGAATTCAGACGGGCGTGCTGTTCTACGCTGCGTTCATCCGCCAAATTTCCCGCGAGATCGAGGAGGCGGCCAAAATCGACGGCTGCAGTACGCCGGGCATTTTTGCCCGAATTATTATCCCGTTGCTCAAACCGGTGACGGCGACGGTTGTCGTCTTAAACGCCTTGTACATCTGGAACGACTTCCTGCTGCCGCTATTGTATTTGCAGGATAACCAGTACCGTACGATCCCGTTGCAGCAGTATTTCTTCTTCGGACAATACAGCAGTGACTTGAACCTGGCGTTTGCTTATGCCGTCATGGGCATGATTCCGGTCATCGCGTTCTTCCTGCTGATGCAGAAGTTTATCATTAAAGGGATCGCGGCTGGCGCGGTCAAAGGCTGAGGTTACGGGACAAAGCGGGAAGAGGAGGTTATTCGTTTGGCGATTCAGGTTTTGGAAGCGGGGAAAATATTTGATATCCGCATGAAAAGCTCGTCTTATGTATTTGGCATTAACGAAAACGGGACGGTGCAGCACCTTTATTGGGGGGAGCCCGTGGAGGCTGCGGAATGCGCCGATTTGCTTCACCTCCGTCACCACAGTTCCTTCGATGCCGAGGTGAATCGGGAACGAGAGGAGTATGGAGGTTGGGGCGGTACTTTATATGCAGAGCCCTGCCTGAAGGTGAGGTTCCAAAACGGCGTCCGCGATTTGCGGCTGCGTTATGAAGGATACGAGATTGGAAGTAGCGAGCGGGGCGACCAATTGATGGTCCGCCTGAGCGACGAGTATTATCACTTGCGGGTGGAGCTGCATTACCGGGTCATTGAGGAATATGATTTAATTGAACGCTCGGCCAAGGTAGTGAACGAGGAGGGGAGGCCGATTCGCATCGATCAAGTCATGGCGGCGGCCTGGTCTGTCCCAGCCGAGCCGTCCGTCCGGCTGACGCATGTGACCGGCCGCTGGGCCGGTGAATACCAACTCCGGCGGGCCCCGCTCACCGAAGGCAAAAAGGTGCTGGAATCGCGGCAGGGCTTCACCGGTGCGCATGCCAATCCTTGGTTTGCGCTGGATGGCGGCAAGGCGGACGAGATATCCGGGAACGTTTGGTTCGGCGCGTTAAGTTGGAGCGGCAACTGGAAAATCGTCCTGGAATCCACCACCTTTGGCCATGTCCGCGTTGTCGGCGGGGTCAATGACTTCGATGGGGCGTTTACCTTGGGCCCCGGGGAGAGCTACACCTCCCCCGTGTTTACGGGGGGCTTTGTCTCCGGCGGCTTCGGAGAGATGAGCCGGAATTTGCACAACTATCAACGGGACTACGTGCTTCCCGGATCACGGGAACGAAAAGTGTTGTACAACTCCTGGGAAGCGACGGAATTCGCGGTGAACGTCCGGGAGCAAATCGAGTTGGCTAAACAGGCGGCCCGGATCGGCGCGGAGCGGTTTGTCGTCGACGATGGTTGGTTTGGCGCGCGCCACAGCGACCGGGCCGGTCTCGGCGACTGGCAGGTGAACCCTCAGAAATTCCCGAACGGACTGCAGGAGTTGATCGACGAGGTGAAACGGCTTGGCATGGATTTCGGGCTGTGGGTTGAACCCGAATCGGTCAATCCGGACAGCGAGTTGTACCGGAACCATCCCGATTGGGTCTATCAATTCCCAACGCGTGAAGGAACGCTGCTGCGCAATCAATTGATGCTGAACTTGGGCAAGCCGGAGGTCAAGGCGTTTGTGCTTGAGTTTATGACGGATCTGCTCAGTACCTACGACATCGCCTTCGTCAAATGGGATATGAACCGCACGATCACGGAGCCGGGCGCAATCCCGCTGCACGAGCACGCCGAGGAGTCGGTATGGATCAAGCACGTCAACCACTTGTACGAGATTTGGGCCGAGCTCCGGCGCCGTTTCCCGCGGGTGGAGTTCGAGACCTGCGCCGGAGGCGGTTCGCGGATCGATCTCGGCATGCTGCGGTTTGCGGACCAGGCTTGGATCAGCGACAATACGGATGCCCGGGACCGGCTGACGATCCAGGAGGGCTTCTCCTACGCCTACAGCCCCTCCGTCATGATGTGCTGGGTCACGGAGTCCCCGCACGGTATGAACGGCCGGCGGCTGCCGCTGTCGTTCCGCTTCCACAGCGCCATGCTGGGCGGGCTGGGCATCGGCGCGAACATCGCCCGCTGGTCCGAGGCGGAAATAGCCGAAGCCAGCCGTTATGTGGCGCTGTATAAAAAGGTGCGTCATCTGGTGGCTGAGGGCGATTTGTATCGGCTGGCCTCTTTTGCGGAAGGTGATGTTGCCGCATGGCAGTATGTGGCCCGAGACCGGGATGAAATCGCCGTGTTTGCCTTTCGCCAGGCACAATATTTTGGCGACGCGGAGCTGCGGCTGCGCCTGCGGGGGTTAGAGCCGGATGCACGGTATCGGGTTGCAGTGCCGGGGGAGGCACTACCCGCGGAGGCGGACAACACCGCCGATCAACGCGCGGCCCAACCCGTCGGCTCCGCCTCCGACTTGGCCGAAGACAACGTCTGGCACGGCTCCACCTTGATGCGCCTCGGCCTGCCGCTGACCTTGGCCGGCGATTACGCCAGCCGGTTTGTATACTTGCGGCGGTTATAACAGAATGATAACCGTATTTCTATAGAGTGCATAAACGCCTCCAAAGACTCGAACAACAAATCGAGGAGTTGAAGAAGCAGCACTCTGTGACCTAAATTACGTCCCTTGCCGTGGGCCATACGCTAGAATGGGGACGAAACGAATCCATATGGAGGTAGGATAGCGGATGGCCCATAACAAGGGAAGCAATCGGAGCGGCGGCGGGAAACCGGCTCCGAACAACAAGACGGCGTACAACAGGACAACCCAAGGCAAGAAGATCGCCGGTAAGGGGACGGCAGGCAAATCTGCGGGCGGAAAAGGAACAGACCGGGGGACCGCGAAATCCGGTCTGATTTTTGTGATATCGTTGATTTTGATCGGGGCCCTAGTGATCACGTTGGCTATCGTTTTCCTCAAAGATTCGGATGGTTCCGGTTTGAAGGATCTCCCGAACTACACGGAAATCAAAGGCGATTACACCGCCGAAGGCTTGAAGTATGAGAAACAGCCGCATTTGGGCGATCCGAACGCCAAGGTCAAAGTCATCGAGTTCGCTGATTTCAAATGCCCGGCCTGCAAGAAGTGGGAAGAAACTTATATGGACCAGCTGCAGCAGGACTTCATCGATACCGGTAAAATCGAGTTATTTTTCATTAATTATGCGTTTATTGACCGGGATTCGATCATGGCGGCCAGCGCGGGCGAGGCGATCGCGGCGCAGAGCAATGAGAAGTTCTGGGAGTTCAAGCGTAAGCTGTATGAACACCAAGGCGATGAGACGAAAATTTGGGCGACACCTGACTTTTTGCTGGACTTCGTGAAGAAGAATATCGAGGGGATCGACTATGATCGGTTCGCGAAGGATTTAAAAGAATATACCTACATGCTGCCGGTCAAAGAAGATTTCAAAACAGGTGGTTACTACGGGGTCAACGGAACCCCTCAATTCATGGTGAACGGGGAGCTGCTGCCAAGCGCTTCCTACGAGGAGTTGGCGGCGGCGATTGAGGCGGAGCTGGCGGAAACCGACTAATTCACGGACATAATAGGATATTCATATTAAGTCTTATGAAAAGCGACGTTGAAGTCGCTTTTTTTCGTAGCCTTCGAGTTTTTAGATAGCCAAATCGATGGATTTCCCTTAGACCCTTCGCATTGCAAAGTATAAAAGTACCAATACCGATGAAAAGAAGATACATTAATACGTTTGGGATGATCCAGGCGATGCGAAGTTTGATGGTTTTGTTCAAGAACTCCACCTCCATGTAAAAACCATTAGTCCGGGCATGTAAACAGTAAGGATATAAATTCGTTATCTTACTTTTACCATGAATAGGTTGCGATGTCTCGAGGTATCTTAACGATAGCGTTACTTCCACATCCAAAGGGCAGCAGGACAGAAAATCTTTATGAGGAAATTTGGTGAAGATCAAAGGTCAAAGAAGGTCAAATCAAAAGTCAAGCCCTAAGCGACGAGGAAAAATTCGCGAAAATCGCCCGATACAAGGCTGTTTGGGCTAAAATCACTTTTGTCACTTTGGTCGTGGAAGCATATAATGAGGATGTAAGGTCAAATAAGGTCAAACTAAAGAAAGGGGAATGAATAATCATGTTTGATTTGATTCCTTTTGGCAGACACAGGGAAGATGCGTTTGGACAGTTGGCTAAAACGTTTAATGATGTGTTCAATGATGACTTTTTTGCACCGTTTAAAAATTCGCCGCTTTCTTTCAGAACGGACATCCGTGAAACGGATCAAGCGTATCTGGTTGAAGCGGAATTGCCTGGTTTCCGAAAAGAGGACATCGAGATCGACTATGCCGCACCTTACTTGACAATCAAAGCGGTTCGTAATGAAGACCACAACATGGAGGATACGAACCATCAAATCGTTCGGAAGGAACGCCGGCACGGCGAATACGTACGCAGATTCTACGTGCAGGACATTGCTGAAGAAGATATTCGCGCGTCCTTGAAGGATGGCGTTCTGAAGCTGGAGGTGCCGAAACGGCAACCGACCCGCTCCAAACGCATCCAAATTCAAGACGGCGATTAATATAAACAGGGGCTATCCCTCCAGCAAATTTGCTGGAGAGGATAGCCTCCTTTGTGTTACATAAATCATCAGCTTCGCTCATGACGAGATGCCACAAGAGCGGCGGGATCAGCGGTGCGCTCGGCGGTGTGTTGCACAGCAGTGTACTTGGCCTCCCCGTCGTCCCGGGCGCTGCCCCAAGAAGCGCCGTCAGCACTTGTGTCTGCGCCGGAACCAGTGTCCCCCGCTTCCACGCTTTCCGCCCTAACGGCGGAGATCTTAAACTCCGGCATTCGGCTGACGGGGTGCAGGGCGTCGTTCGTCAGCCGGTTCACAGCTAAGTCGCCGCCCCAATGGAACGGGACAAACATCGTGCGCGGATGGATGTCCGCCGTCACCTTGGCGGCGACCTCCAGCGACCCGCGCCGCGTGGTCAAGCGGGCCCAGCCGTTCGGCGAGGGCGCACAGCACACCCGGGGCCGGCAGAACACCCGGCCCTCGAGGTTCGTCATCGTCTCTTCCACTTCGAGGAAGGACGTGCCGGGCAGCAGCCAATCCGCGTAGGCGGACGTCTCCGTCTCGAACAGGTCGACGACGACATGTACTGCAGCGTATGCTCCACGCCGTTCACCTGCTGCTCCAACCCCCGCGCGGTAAGAACCATTCCGCGCTTTGCCCCGGCGAATCCCCGAGCCACTTGACGGATCGTGTCCTAGGGGATCCCGGTACGTAGTCTGTGTGATGTTACGTCCAAAGCTGTCTTCTGCAAAAGCGGACTGCAGCACCTGAGCATCCTTCACTTGCACATCTGCCACGTAATAGGTGAGTTACAACCACTTCCACATGCTCGATCAAATAGCGGTCCACCAAACCATATAAAATCCCGCCAATGCCCCTAAAGAGGCACGAGGAAATAAATGGCCAGCTTCTTTTTCGAAGTGCGACGGCCGGCCCTCTTGAGATTTTCGCTCATGGGTCTTTCACTCCATTCCGTGTTGCATTGAGGTTCGCCTCAAGCCAAGATAGATAGGGCTTGGCAGCAGGCAAGACCATCATACGCCGCTAACCTGAATTGAAGCTTAATGTCCAAAGATGCCCAGCTCCCCCATTTCGGGTTACAATAGAAGAGACAGACAAGAATGACATTGATTATTCGGGAAAAAGAGGGAACCGCCTTGAGTCAAATTGCAAATTCTACCCAAGCTCCAACCGAACCGCAACCGGCGCAAACCTTAGAGCAAACTATTTCGGAGGTCGTCCGCGCGCAGCAGCAATTCGTCCGATCCGGTGCCACGCGGCCCGTAGAATTCAGGCTGCGTCAGATGGAACGTCTGAAGACCGCGATTAAACGTTATGAAACGCGCATTTTGGAAGCGCTGCAGCGAGATTTGCGCAAGCCTGAATTTGAAGGCTACAGCACGGAAGTGGGTTATGCTTACGACAGCATCCGCTACGTGATGAAGCATCTGAGGCGTTGGGCCAAGCCGGAGCGGGTTCGAACTCCGCTGGCCCATATCGGCTCCAGCAGCTACATCTATCGGGAGCCTTACGGCTCGACCTTGATCATCGGCCCGTTTAACTATCCGTTTATGCTGGTGATCGACCCGTTGATCGGAGCGATCTCTGCGGGAAACGCCGCGATCGTGAAGCCTTCGGAGTATACCCCTCATGTCTCCAGGGTGATCGCCGAGATGCTTGGCGAATATTTTGAACCCGATTACATACGAGTCATAGAGGGAGGGCCGGAGGCGACGTCTGCGCTGATCCATGCGCCGCTGGATTTTATTTTTTTCACCGGAAGTATTCGGGTTGGAAAGATCGTCATGGCGGCCGCTGCGGAGCATTTGGTGCCGGTTATCCTGGAGCTTGGCGGGAAGAGTCCTTGCATCGTGGATCAAGAGGCGGACCTCGATCTGGCTGCGCAGCGTATCGTTTGGGGCAAGTTCCTAAATACAGGTCAGACCTGCGTGGCTCCGGACTATGTACTCGTTCACGAGTCGGTGCGAGCGGAGCTGGTTGCCAAAATGAAGGCGCAGATCAAAGCCTTCTACGGTGAGGATCCAAGGCAAAGCCCTGACTACGGGCGGATCGTGAATGAGCAGCAGTGGAGCCGACTGATGGGATTGCTTGAGCCGTCCAAAGTTGTGGTTGGCGGGGACGGAGACCGTGAGGATCTGTATTTGGGGCCAACGATTATGGACAACGTCAGCTGGGAAGACTCCGTGATGCAGGAAGAGATTTTTGGACCGATTTTGCCGGTGCTGGACTATCGAGACCTAGATGTGGCGCTCCGGGAGATTGGTGAGCGGCCCAAGCCGCTGGCGTTGTACTTGTTTACGAGCAATGCCGCCACGGAACGGAAGGCGATGGAGTCCGTTTCATTTGGCGGAGGGTGCGTGAACGATACGGTCATGCATCTGGTGAGCCCGTATTTGCCCTTTGGCGGTGTCGGCTCTTCGGGGATGGGAGCCTACCACGGCCGTTACAGCTATGAAACCTTCTCTCATCGGAAAAGCGTGCTGAAAAAGTCAACGCGGGTGAACTTGAGCTTCATCTATCCGCCTTATACGGCTGGCAAGCTGAAGCTGATTCGACGTTTTTTCAAGTAGTATGCAATGGTATGAAAATTTCATGGGAGGGATGATCATGGAAATCAGTCCAAGCCGGAAATTTGCCTGGACCTGGCGGGTGAAGGAAGATCAACTGGAGGCTTATGTAGAGATGCATTTGAACCCATGGCCCGAGGTGCTGGAGGAGCATCGCAAAGCCGGGATTCGCAATTATTCGATTTTTCAGCAGGGGAATCAGTTCTTCTATTGCTTTGAATGCGATGATCCGGACGCGGCGTTCAAGTACATTGCGGCCAGCGAGGTGTGTCAGCGGTGGAATGCAATTACGTCGGGCATGGTGGAGGGTTCGTTTGACTTTAATGAGCCGCAGCCGATCGTGCCGATGCGCGAGGTATTTTACTTGAAATAGAGACGAATCGGAGGGATTCTTGAACATGAAATATCGGACATTAGGAAAAACCGGTCTCAACGTTTCCGTGGTCGGCATTGGAACTTGGCAATTCGGCGGGGAGTGGGGTTTAAACTACACGCAAGCGGAAGTGGATGCGATCTTGGATCGGGGCCGGGAGCTGGGCATCAATCTGATCGATACGGCAGAATGTTATGGCGACCATCTGTCCGAATCGTTTATCGGGGATTATCTGAGCCGGCGCAACCGGGAGGACTGGCTGATCGCCACGAAATTTGGGCATCAATTTCATGAACGGTTTACGCGGACGGACCGCTTTGATGCTGCGGCGGTACTACAACAGCTTGATGCTTCGCTGAAAGCGTTGAAGACGGACTATATCGATCTGTATCAGTTTCATTCCGGCCCGGATGCGGCGTTTGATAATGATGAACTTTGGACGCTGCTGGATAAGCAAAAACAAGCCGGGAAAATCCTCCATCTGGGCACGTCGATCGGCAGCAACGACAACCTGCATCAGACCGAAGCTTCAACGAAGGTAGGGGTGGAGGCGATTCAGGTGGTTTATAACCGGCTCGACCGCGTGCCGGAGAATCGGGTGTTCCCGTCCTGCGAGCGCCAGCAACTCGGTGTGCTTGCAAGAGTTCCTCTGGCGAGCGGTTATCTGAGCGGCAAGTATAAACCGGGCGCGGTGTTCAGCGAAACCGATGTACGCCATCGTCATGATCCGGAAAGCACCCGGCGCAAGCTGGAGGAAGTGGAAGAGATTCGGCGGAATGAAGTGCCGGAGGGTGTGGACATGGCTCAGTGGGCCTTGGCCTGGTGCCTGAAGAATCCTGTTGTCAGCACGGTGATTCCGGGCTGCAAGAACCCTGCGCAAGTGGAGGCTAATGCGGCTGCGGCGGAGCTGGAAATCTAAGAACCCCCATAAAGATCGATAAGCAGACAAAAAGTTTGCTTATCGGTCTTTTTTCATATTGACGATTGTCAAATTTAGGATTATTATGTAAACATATATTGGAAGTTTAGTAGGATATGGTGTTGCTTGATGTCATTGGATGTCGTTTGACTCCTCTGTTAGCCGAGAATCCTTTGGCTCGCAGAAGGTCGCGGAATTGGGGGGTGATAATTTTTTGATATCTACAACCACGATTCGCGCAGAACTGGAAGATTACATCAAGAGCGAAGGGACAACCCTGCACCGTTTCTCGGAATCCGCCGGGGTGAACGTCGGAACGTTAAGCGGAATTATTAACGGGAACCGGCCGATTGCCATCGGACAATTGGATCGGATTACGGCTGCGATGGGGTTGCCTGAAGGACACTTTTACGATTTATACGCAGATGAATGTTTTACTTCAACGGCTCCGCATTGGAGGAGGCTGCGGCCGTTCCTGCTGAGATGCGCCGAGTTGCAGAAGCATGACTGCATTAAACAGGTTCTAAACCGTTTGTTAGAGGATTTGAAACAAATCGCGGGCATTTTCGATACAGCCGAAATGATGTATGAACAAGGTTGGAAAGAGGCTGCGGTTATACTCTATGAAAGCGTTATCGAAAGTGAGCGATCTAGCCACTCCGAACGCTTGGCGATGAGTTACTATCGGATATTTCAAATATTTCAAACTGATACGAGAAGAGGCTTTAAAGCTGCATTGCAATTTTTACCTTACAGATATCGGTTGCCTGAAGCCTATGCTCTCGATGGTTTACTGATGCTAACTGAGATTTACGCACTGAGATTTAATTGGTCTGAAGTTGAGAATTATGCGGATGAGCTCTGTCAATTCACCGAAGCCCTTTACAACAGACGCATCTGGATGGATGAAGACTTCAAACCTAAACGTCCATTGGTCTACTATTATGGAAGAGCTTATTTAATTAAATCTAGCTCTTATGAGTACCGTGGAATGTTTGAAGAATCCAAGAAGTGGATTCCGAAGTATGCAGATTTGAGCTGGTTTGAGGGTCTCGATGAAGCGGGGAAAGCCGAAGTAGAGCAACTTAAGATGTTTGCATACGCTAACTGGATGTGCATGGATATCAAATCAGGAAATCGAGAGTTGATAGGGGAGTATGTAAAATTCCTTGAAGAGCATCCAGGTGAAATTGTTGAAGGGCTAACCACGTTAATTGAGGCGTCTAATCGACATAATTACTTTATCGATGAAATTTTAAATAAATTCTCCGATGATATTGATGATTATAGAAAAATCAAACAGACATCAAAATCGAATTACAAAGAGCCATCACTTATATTTAGACGTGCAGTTTTTTTTCAGAACTACGCACTCTATTATTTTCGAAAAGCTCTATATGAAGAAGGGATATATCATCTCTTATTCAGTATGGAGTTAAGTATATTGTTAAACAGCAAAGATCTGATAGTTAATAATATGGCATTATTTGAGTTGCATCGGAAGCACGCCTCTTTGAAACAATGCAATACTTATTCTGAGTTATGTAGAAAGGTGTGGGAAAATGAAAAAGAAAGCATTTTGGGCGGTTTCGGCTATAATTATGGTTAGCTTTTATCCGGTAGCTATGACGTTATTTTCTCACGGATGGGGTTAATTCATTTACTAATAGAAATCTATAATAAGGCTTGGCTAGATCCTACTGGCCCTATTTTAAAATTCCATTTCAAAAAATGGAATTTTTTTTGTTTCTTGCATTAGGTCTCATTATGCAATATTTGGCAACCTCTTCTAATATGTTCCTAGGGTGATAGTGATGAACAATTCTGAAAAAATCAGATTTCGGATCGAATTGGAAAGACAAGAATTAAATCGGCTCGCACAGAGATACGGAATGCGCCATGCACGGGTTCTCCATCAGTCGGTTGTTCTTGACCGCTTGTTAAATAAATATAGCCAAGTCATATATTCCAATTACCGAAGAAGGAAGCCGATCGCGTAGATGCGGCTTCTTTTCTTTGTCCGTTGGCTAATTCCTTAATTCATAATCTTTTTGATTTCCTCGATAGACAATTGGGTCATATCCGCAATTTCTTCCAGAGTGAAGCCCTTGGATAACAACCTGCGCGCGATTTGCCGGCGTTCTATGAGGGTGCCTTGTTCGATCCCTTTTTCAAATCCTTTTTCGATCCCTTGTTCTATACCTTTCTCCAGGCCTTCTTCCAACCCTTTCTCATATCCTTGACGCATCCATGCGGGCATTAATTCCATGATCACTTCACTCTCCTTTGCATATTGTTTCGCCAGCTCCCGAAGCATTTCTTCATCCTGCCGGGGATCCGGCTCGAAATATAAATCGGCGATAGACATCACTAGCGCTAGACGGGCTTGATCCAGTCTTTGGCTGAGCTGCAGCAGCATGCGCAGATAGGCTAGACGGAGCTCCCGTTCCTCCCCTTTATTGTAGCCCATTTTAGCGAGTAATGCAGCAGCCACGGGGTTGTTGGAATCAATGAATCTGCGCCAGGGTTGGTTGATGAGCTCGACTTTCAGAAACCGAAATTGGAGGATATCCTCTCCCAGAATCGACATGTTTAAGGAATTTCGCTCATTTTTACTCTCTGCGGATGTAAAGATGGCGATAGGGATGATGAGCTGGTGCTCTTTCCGGTGCCGCTCAAAGAGCCGGCTGAAGTAGATAAACATCCGTTCGTGGAAGTCTGCTTGTCGGTACGATTGAGGCTCCAGATGGATGAGGATGAAGGCATCCGTACCGATATATTTGGTTTCCAGCAGGAGATCGAGCGTACGCGCTTCTTCTCCCACCACATCCACAAGCTGCTCTTGCATAAGGAAACGGGTTTGGCTGAAGTCCAGCTGCGATTCAAGTGCAGGAAAAAACAATGCGATAAATTCCGCGAAAAACGTATGCAACAGCTTTTTAAACGCTTCGTCATGAGGGATGATTTTCTTCCCATAGTTCCCGCTTTGCGATTCCTCACCGACTTGTTGGACTAAAGATGATGTTGATACCAACAACAGGTCACACTTCCTTTCCAAACGCAAAAAAGCACACTACGCGCGCCAAGATGGACAGATGCGTAAGTGTGCTTCACTTTGCTTAAGATTCAATTAAGCCTAGTTTATCCGAAATGGGTCGTTTTGGCAATTTTTATCACCCCTGTCCATTCTTAGCGGAAGGAAGTGACCAAGCTTTGCAGCAACGTACGTACATCGTACTGGTACTGATTGATAGGGACAATCGGCTTGTTCAGTCCCAACAGGCCATACACGGCCATACGGGCCGTCCGAACAGAGTATTCTTCAGTGAAGACAACGTCGTCCGGGATTTCGCAGAATTGACCGATAAACGCTAAGTTGGTGGAGCCGTCCGGGATGACCTTTGGCCGATCGCCGATCGCTCTAGGCATGAACTGCGAGGTGATGAACGGCATCATACATGGAATACAGTTGGCGGTGGAGAGATCGCTTCCATGTCTTCTTGGAAGTGGAGATGGTGCAGCAACTCGGTGAGAATCTCCTCACCGGTACATTCGGACATTTTCTTAGGCACGTAATCGCCGGCTCGATCCGGGAATAATCCGTACCCCCAGAAGACCTTCACATGCTCCGGTTGATTGCGGAAATGCGGCTGATGGGCCAGCACGATGGACATGAACCAGCTCGAATCCTTGAAGGTAACCAGTGCGCCGGTGCCCGCCTTGTTGCGGGAGAAAGCTTCCATCCGGTCAAAAAAACGCGAGTCCTGACAAGTCACCGTAAACGACTCCCATTTGGACTCTTCGATATGGTCGGCGAAGACGGAAGGACGTCCAAGGCCCGGTTTCTTGGCGGCTATCCGCTCCCATAACTGCCAAGAGCTGCCCTTGCCGTTCAGCTTCGGCGCTGTGCTCATAGAGCCTAGGCTGTAGCTCTCCGTCATCGAGCCGTTGGTGACGATCACCAGATCGTCTTCGCCCAAATCGAGGACTTGCGGCTCGCCGTCTTTCAGATAGTGTATCCGCGTCACGGTGATCTCATCGCCTTCTCGGAAGTCCAGATCCGTAACGGTGCATTTCAGCGAAAAGTCTACGCCGTGCTTCTCCAAATACTTTTGCAGCGGGAGAATGAGGGAATCGTATTGGTTATAAGGTGTGCGGGTGACTCCTTCCAGCGTATGGATTCGCGGGAATTCATGCATAAACCGAAGCATGTATCTTTTAAACTCCACAGCGCTGTGCCAAGGCTGGAAGGCAAAGGTGGTTGCCCACATGTACCAGAAATTTGTCTTGAGAAAATGCGGGCCAAACCAGTCATTGATCCGCGCAGTGCCCAGGCTCTCTTCAGGGGCCATAATCAGCTTAACCATGGCCATCCGGTCCGTCATATCAAAGCCCATAGAGGTCACGTCTACAACCTGGCCGTCCCGGTTGACTAACCGAGCGTTGGAATGCGTCTGGTGGGCGGTATCGAAAGCGATGATCTCATCCCGCACCGAAAGTCCCGGGTGGTCTATCGAAGGGATGGAGCGCAGCAAATCCCATGTATTTTCATAAGTCTCATCATTCAGCATCCGGCCGCCGCGGATCACATATCCGCGTTCACCGTCTCCGGCACCATCGTTGCTGCCGCCTAGCACCTTCATTTCCTCCAACACATGAATATGTTGGCCGGGAAAATCGCAGTCCCGAACCAGGAACGCGGCCCCCGCCAGTGAAGCGATCCCTCCGCCAACAAAATAAACGTGATGGGTGTGACGATCTGCAGACATAACTTTCACCTCCAAAGAATGTGATGAATGGAACAATCTTAATGTAATCTGTCTTTGGAGCAAACGAAATCAACAATGAAGGGCGACTGTATAAAAAAACGACACTCCCCAAGGAGTGTCTAGGATTCCGACGGAAAAAGCCAGATTTCGCCTTGGTCAGATGGGAGCTAGACAAGGGAATCACCTGCTTTGTGGAAAAAATAGGTAGATCATCCTGTCTTTCATTATACTCCCGCTCAAGCTAGCCTTCAAAAAAATAACCTCCGCCAAATCGATAGCGGAGGTTTAGGAACATCAAGGTCCTGGGGTTAAGTCGTCTTCGACTTATTGTAAATATCGAAAGCGACGGCGAGAAGCAGGACCAGCCCTTTGATGCCTTGCTGCCAATCCACCCCAAGCCCGATCAGCGACATGCCATTGTTCATCACGCCCATGACCAGGCCGCCGATAATCGCGCCGATGACGGTACCGATGCCGCCGGAGGCAGAGGCGCCACCGATGAAGCAGGCCGCGATCGCGTCGAGCTCAAAGTTCGTCCCGGCCTTCGGCGTAGCCGAGTTGAGGCGGGCGGCGAAGATCAGGCCGGACAGTGCAGCCAGGGCGCCCATGTTGACGAAGACCCAGAACGTCACCTTTTTGGTTTTGACGCCGGAGAGTTTGGCGGCCTTCTCATTGCCTCCAAGCGCATAGATATGGCGGCCCGCCACCATTCGGTTCATAACGAACGAATAAATGACGATCAGGAAGAACAGGATGATCAAGATGTTCGGCAGCCCGTTGTAGGTTGCCAGCACAAAGGTAAATATGTTGATGATGGCAACGAGCAGTACGAGCTTCGTGACGAACACCCAAATCGGCGCGACCTCAAACTGATATTTGAGCTGGGTTCGCCGCTCCTTCCATTCCTGCCAAATGAGGAGAAGGGAGAGCGCCAGACCAAGCAGAATCGTCAGGATATGAAGGCTGCTGCCGCCAAACCAGTCGGGAATGAAGCCGGAACTGATGCGTTGGAACGATTTCGGGAATGGTGCGATCGACTGGCCGCCAAGCACGATCATCGTCAAGCCCCGGAACAGCAGCATCCCGGCTAATGTGACGATAAAGGCGGGGATTTTTACGTAAGCGACCCAAAATCCTTGCCAGGCACCGATCAGCCCGCCGATCACCAGTGAAATGATAATGGTAAGGAACGTTGGCAACTGAAAATCCACCAACATGATGGCAGCCAAAGCCCCGATAAAGGCGGCGATGGAGCCGACGGACAAATCGATATGTCCAGTGATGATCACAAGCACCATCCCGATGGCCAGCACCAAAATGTAGCTGTTTTGCAAGATCAGATTCGTAATGTTGAGCGGTTTGAGTAAGATGCCGCCCGTCAAAATTTGAAACAAGATGGTGATGAAGATTAAGGCGATAATCATGCCGTACTGACGTATGTTTTTTCGAAAAAGTTCGCTAACCGCTTGCATCGGTCTACCCCCTGCCTCGAGTCATGGATTTCATCAATACTTCCTGGGTGGCGTCCTCGCGTAGCACTTCCCCGGTGATCCGGCCTTCGCTCATGACGTAGATGCGGTCGCACATCCCGAGAATCTCCGGGAGCTCCGAGGAGATGAACAAAATGCCTTTGCCCTCGTCCGCCAGTTGATTGACGATCGAATAGATTTCATATTTGGCTCCGACATCAATGCCGCGTGTTGGCTCATCGAGAATCAAAATTTCCGGCTGGGCGAAGATCCACTTGCTGAGGACGACCTTCTGCTGATTGCCGCCGCTCAGGTTGACCGTTTGTTGCAAAATGCTGGGCGTTTTAATGTTCAGCTTGCTCCGGTACTCCTCCGCGACCAACACTTCCTCCCGTTCATTGATCACGCCGCGGCGGGACAGCTTCTTTAACGAAGCCAGCGAAATGTTGCGTTTGATGTCGTCGATCAAAATTAAGCCATACTGCTTACGGTCTTCGGTGACATAAGCGACGCCATGCTTAATCGCCTGGCTGATGTCGTTAAATCGGACCTCTTTGCCATGCAGGAACAGCTGACCTTTAATATGCCGCCCATAGGATCGGCCGAATAAGCTCATCGCCAGTTCGGTCCGGCCGGCTCCCATCAAGCCAGCGATCCCAACGATTTCTCCGCGGCGAATATTGAGGTTAATATTGTCCAGCACTTTACGATCCTCTTGTTGCGGGTGGGTTACCTCCCAACCCCGTACTTCAAAGATCACTTCACCGATCCGGGGAACCCGCTCCGGATAGCGGTGGGTGAGATCGCGGCCAACCATGCCCTTGATGATGAGATCCTCGGTCACCTGATCGGCCTTCATATCTAAGGTCTGAATCGTCCGGCCATCCCGGAGAATGGTAATCGAATCGGCAACTTTACTGATTTCGTTCAATTTGTGGGAAATGATGATGGAGGTGATGCCTTGTTTCTTCAGCTCCAGGATCAACTCCAGCAGGTTTTCGCTGTCATTTTCGTTTAGGGCGGCCGTGGGTTCGTCCAAAATTAACAGCTTGACCTGTTTGGATAAGGCTTTGGCGATTTCCACCAGCTGTTGCTTGCCGACGCCCAGCTCCAATACGCGTGTGGCCGGGGATTCGTTTAAGCCCACCCGTTTCAGCAACGCTTTGGTTTTGACCGTCGTTTCGTTCCAGTCGATCAGTCCGTGTTTGCTTTGCTCATTGCCAAGAAAAATGTTCTCCGCGATGGAGAGATAGGGGATCAGCGCCAGCTCCTGATGGATAATAACGATCCCCAGCTGCTCGCTTTCTTTGATATCTTTAAATTCGCAGACCTTGCCTTCGAACAAGATCTCGCCTTCATAAGAGCCATGCGGATAGACGCCGCTTAACACCTTCATCAATGTCGATTTGCCAGCCCCGTTCTCCCCACACAGAGCATGGATTTCCCCGGATCTGACCTTGAAGTTGACATTGCTGAGCGCCTTAACCCCCGGGAACGTCTTCGTAATGCCCCGCATTTCCAAAATCGTATTGCTCACATGCGTCACCTGGCCTTTCGCTCACGGTAAGTGCATAGCGACGGTCGCCCGAATCCGCGTCCGCCGCTATGCCGGTCACCACAAGTTAATGATGTTTAGAGTCCCAGATCTTCCTTGGAGTAGTAGCCGGTGTCGACGAGCGCCTGTTCAACATTATCCTTGTCGACCGAGACCGGTTCGAGCAGGTAAGAAGGAACAACCTTCACGCCGTTATCGTAGGTTTTCGTGTCGTTGACTTCGGCTTCCGTGCCTTCCAGAATGCTTTGGACCATGGAGACAACCTTTTTCGCCAACTCGCGCGTATCCTTGAAGACGGTTTGCGTTTGCTCCCCGGCAAGAATCGATTTGACCGATGCCAGCTCGGCATCCTGGCCAGTTACGATCGGCATCGGTTTGCTTCCGGAGCCGTAACCCACACCTTTGAGCGAGGAGAGGATGCCGATGCTGATTCCGTCATAAGGGGAAAGCACGGCGTCGATATTCTCCGTGGTATAGTGAGCGCTCAGCAAATTGTCCATGCGAGCCTGGGCGGTGGCGCCGTCCCAGCGCAGCGTGGCGATTTGTTCCATTTCGGTTTGTCCGCTGCGTACGATCAGCTTGCCGGAATCGATGTACGGCTGCAGTACGGACATAGCGCCGTCATAGAAGAAGTAGGCATTGTTGTCGTCTGGAGAGCCCCCGAACAGCTCGATATTGAAAGGGCCTTTGCCGTCCTTGAGTCCCAGCTTTTCTTCAATATAGGAAGCCTGCTGCACGCCAACCTTGAAATTATCGAAGGTTGCGTAGTAGTCGACGTACTCGCTGTTCATGATCAGCCGGTCGTAGGCGACGACTTGAATGCCTTGATCGTGGGCTTTTTGCAGTACGTCGGTTAAGGAACCACCGTCAATCGCGGCGATGACGAGGACCTTCACGCCCTTGGTAATCATATTTTCGATTTGCGACACCTGGTTTTCGATGACGTCTTCTCCGTATTGCAGATCCGTGCCATAGCCAAGAGCCTTAAACTCCTTGACCATATTGTTTCCGTCGTTCACCCAGCGTTCGGACGATTTCGTTGGCATGGCAATGCCGATCGTTCCCTTCTCACTGTTGCCCGATCCGCTGCCGCCGCCGTTTCCGCCGTTGGCGCAAGCCGCGAGGGTGAATACCATCACCAAAGCAAGTAAAATGGCCGTTACCTTCTTCAAAGTCGATTCCCCCTATACTTGAAATGAATGCGTTTACAGTTCGGAGTATAGCAAGCGAAGGGGGAGGTCGTATTTACAGTGGTTTGACTCTTTTTATAAAAATCGAACCTTTATGGAGGGGCATGACTCCAAAATAGGAGGCTGAGAGGGGGGAGATTTACTCCCCCTGAGCATCTTCATGTTCAAATGCGCCTTTGCGGTATTGCAGTGGGGAAAGGCCGGTCGCGCGCTTGAACGCCGTGCTGAAATAGTGTTGAGTTTCGTAGCCGACTTGCTCGGCGATTTCGGCTATTGTCAGCTCGGTGGCGATTAATAGGCGGCTCGCCCGACGGATGCGGAGCTGCGTCAAATAGCTGTTAAACGTGGTGCCCAGCTCCTGCTTGATCATGCGGCTTAAATAAGCCGGAGAAGTTTGCAAGGCATGCGCCATCGCTTCCAGCGTCAGCCTGCTGTCACCGAAATGCTCTAGCATATATTGCTTGGCCCGGCGAACCAGCGGGGAAATGGCGTTTTCCTTGTTTACGGCGGACTTCGCTTTCCGGTATACGGAAGGAAGCTCCAAGACGTCCCCAGCGCCCTCAGCCAAGTAAACCTCGGCAGCGATTTTTAAGTGGGTCCGCACCAAGGTTTCAATGCGGTGAAAATCGGCTTCAGCTTCCACTCCCCACAGCAGGACAACGATCAGGCCGAAGGGATCACGGAAGATCGTCTTGGGGTAGGGGGCGAGCACTTCGGCGGCGATATTCTCTACCGCAAATCCATACAGCTGCCGTTCGTCCTCTTTGAACAAAGCGGGGGAGGCGGCGGGTTCAGGCAATCGGATGACGCCCAGCCAATCCGGACAGGCGTCCGGCAGCTGCAAGAACCGCAGCTGCTCGGAGATTTCAGCGGCTGTCATGCCCCCGTCCAGCCATTGCTGGCAAAATCGCTCCCTCAGGAGCGGATAACTGCGGGAAAGCTGCCGCGAGGCCTGCTGCCATTGCTGCTGTTTGGATGCTTCTTCCTCCAGCTCTCCGCGCACCTGTCGCAGGACTTTCTCCAACTGCACGGGATTGGCGGGCTTCAGGATGTAATCCTTGACCTGAAGGCGGATCGCCTTTTGCGCGTACGCAAACTCGTCATGGCCCGTGATGATGACGATTTTACAATCCGGCAGCCGCTCACGTACCTGCTTCATTAATTCGATCCCGTCCATGATCGGCATGTTGAGATCAACCAGCATGATGTGAACGTCGTGCTGGATCGCCTTCTCTAGAGCTTCCTCGCCATCCTCCGCTTCGGCCACTACCGTAAGGCGTAAGCTCTCCCAGTCCACGCTATCACGTATTCCTTCGCGAATAATGCATTCATCATCGGCGATGAGCACCCTCCAACGAGTTTCTGAGTAGGTTCCGCTCATGATTCAATCCTCTCCCAACGGGTTTGTTCATCCCGAATGATCGGGTGGGTGACGGTTACTACGGTTCCTCGGCCTTCCTCACTTTGGATCGTCAGGCCATATTTCGGACCAAAGGTTAATGCGATCCGAGCTTGCACATTCAGCATCCCATATCCCTGTCCGCCTTCGCCTGCATTGGATGCCCCTGCCGGTTCGGAGCCCTTTTCCCGGCCATCCGCGGTGCCTGCGGACTGCAGTTCTTTTTGCAGCCGGGCCAGCTTATCCGGCGGAATGCCTTTCCCATCATCCCGGATGTTGATCACCAACATGCCGGCATCCTCGGCGGCTTCGATGACCACGCGGCCCGGCCCCCGGCGTTCCTTGATTCCATGGTAGATGGCATTTTCCACAATCGGCTGAAGGATCAGCTTCAACACATAGACACCGCGAATTTCCGGAGCGATGTGCAGCGAGTAATCGAGTTTGCTTTGATAACGGACGTGTTGAATATGCAAGTAACTGCGAACATGCTCGATTTCATCGTTCAGGGGGATGATGTCATTCCCCTTGCTAAGGCCGATTCGGAACAGCTTCGACAAGGACTCCGCCATTTCCGCGATATCCTCCGAGCCGTTGCGGCGGGCCATCCAATGAATCGTATCCAGGGTATTGTACAAAAAATGCGGCTTGATATGCGCCTGCAGGCTTCTTAGCTCCGCCTCCCGCTTCTGACGCTCCTGCAGTTCAGTCAGGGAGAGCAGTCGGTGGATCTGCTGCAGCATGGCGTTGAAACGGCGGCCAAGCAGGCCGATTTCATCGGTTCGGTCGCTCCAGTGGCGAATGGTCAGATCGCCGGACTGGGCTTTTTGCATAAAGGACGCCAGCTGCCCGATTGGCCTGGAAATCGTGTGAGCCAGATAGAAAGAGGCCGTCATCCCCAGCAAACAGACGATAAAAACAAAGCTAACCACGTAAAAACGAATTTCCTGCATTTCCGTAGCGGACTCCGCCATGGAAAAGACGCCGACCGTCGTCCAGTTTGTAAACGGCGAATGTCGGTAGATGAACTGTAAATCGCGGCCGCCCACCCGTTCTGCGTAGGTTCCTGAGCCGTCCTGACCGAGCCGCTCCAGCGGAACGCGGTTGATATAGGGGGCTGGCGGGGCATAGATCAGTTCCCCGTTGCCGTCCACCACCGTTAGATAGCCCGTTTTCCCCAAACGAACGTCCTGAGCGGTCTCGGCAATGACCCGCAGTTTGAGGTCGATTAAGACGACGCCTTTGACCTGCTGGGTTTCGGGGTCGAGAATCGCCCTTACGGCAGAGACGACTTCACTGTCCTTGTAGTTGACATGCGTAGTGACGTTGCGATCTCGCGGATGACCGATGATCTTAAAGATTCCTTTATTGCGGACCGCTTCTTGGTACCACTCTTCCCGGGTCAGGTTTTCTGCGGTGCGGGCATACATTTCGTTGCTGATATATTCGCCGCGGCTGTTGACGATTAGAATGCCCGCGACTTCCGAATACAAGGTGGTGAAGCCCTGCAGGAACTTGCGAATTTCGTAGTGATCGGTATCTACCGGTGTTGTTGTTCGTGGAGGTGTTTTGACTGACGGTGCCGATAGAACGAGTTCCGCCTCGTTGTTGTTCTCGAGAAACTGCAGCACGTCCGGGTTAAAGGAGATGAGGAACGTCATGTTTTGCAAATTCTCCACATACGTCTCCAACGACCGGTTCACTTTGCCAATTAACTGCAGCGTGTTGTTCGTAATCTGGCGTTCGATAATGCGGTCGACCGTCCAATTCGTCAGCACGCCCAGCCCGATCGAAGGAAGGATGCTGATCAACATAAAGTGGACGATTAATTTGTAGCGGATGGGCAAGTTATTCAGCGAAAAACGACGGATTTCCCAGGACCGCTTTCCATATCTATTTCGCATAGTAATCATTCACATTCTGCCGTGTGACGACGGTGATGCCGGTATCCAAACGCTGGGGAACGCGAGGGCCGGGGGGCGAAGATCCATCGGAATCGTGCTTCAACGAAAAGAGCAGCTGCAGCGACCAATATCCCATGTTCCAGGTGCCCTGGGCCATCGTGGCGGCGATATCTCCGCTTTTGACCAAGTCCAAGGTGCCCTTATCGGTGTCGAAGCTGATGATCTTCGGACTGGAGGAGGTCGGGCCAAAGGCCTTTACGGCCTCCGCAACGCCGATACCGCCGTTGGCTTCGGTGGTGAAAATGCCTGCGATTTCGGGGAAGTCGTGCAGGATTTCCTCCGCCGCTTGCCGCGAGTACAGCTCATCGCCTTTGCCGTTTTTGGTGGCGACAATGTGCATGTTGGGGAATTCCTGGGTAATGGTATCGGAAAAACCTTCGGTGCGTTCTTGATGATTTTGTTGATCCGGCACGGTGACGACGGCGACCTCCCCGCGTTCGCCGGTGAGCTCGGCCATTTTCCGCGCGGCCTCAACGCCGGCGGAATAGTTGTCGGTGCCAAGGAAGGAAAAAGCGCGGCTGCCGGGGGCGTCGGAATCGAACAAGACGACCGGAATGCCGGCGTCGACCGCTTTGTTAATCGTGGCGGTGAGTTCGGTTGGATGAATCGCGGAGATCGCGATGCCGGCCGGTTTTTTAGCAATGGCTTGCTCCAACACCGTGATTTGCTCATGAATATCGCGCTGGGTGGAGCCGCGGTATTCTACGGAGACGTTTAGCGCCTGGGCGGCGTCTTCGAAGCCTTTCAGCCCGCTTTTCCAATAGTCGATTCCCATTTGAAACGTCACCATCACGTATTTCTCATCGATGGAACCTCGGAGGCCCCCGGAATTCCATTCGTCGTTCAAACGAATCTGGGAGCGGTAATCGAGCACGTATAGCGCAAAGCAAGCGAAGAGCAGCAAGTACACCATCCAAATCTTCTTCATATGAAACCCCTTTCATAAGAAGAGTTGCCAAGTGATTCACTTTCGACAACATCATACTATCGAAATTGATAATTAGTAATTTTACAATTATAGCTCACCTTTAATCCCAAAGAAAGATCATATAAAAATTTGATCTGCAAAATCACTAACAAATATATAACAAATCATAACGGAATTAGTATATAATGAACGGTAACTTACAACTTGATGGAGGACATATGAACAAACATAGTTATCGAATCCAGCATTGGAGCTTCAAAGCGAGTGATGAGACAGAGTGGAAGCCGGCCCGCGTGCCGGGCACCGTGCATACGGATCTGCACCGCAACGGGTTGATCCCTGACCCGTTCTATGGAACTAACGAGCATGACCTGCAGTGGATTGATCGAAAAGATTGGGAATACGAAGCCTCCTTCGAATTGGATGAGGCTTGGTCCGCTTTGCCGCGGTTGGAGCTTGTCTTCGACGGCTTGGATACGTATGCCGATGTCACGGTGAACGGGACGCACGTCTTGTCGGCCGACAATATGTTCCGCGTTTGGCGAATCGATGTGAAGCCGCTGCTGCGCGAAGGCGACAATACGGTTGCCGTACGCTTCCGCTCTCCCATCGCGGAGGATTTGCCTAAGCTCGAGAAGCTGGGGTATGGCCTGCCGGCGGCGAACGACCAATCGGAGCTGGGCGGGTTAGGCGACCGCCGGGTCAGCGTGTTTGCCCGCAAAGCGCCGTATCATTACGGCTGGGATTGGGGGCCGCGCTTTGTGACCAGCGGGATTTGGCGCGAGGTGCGTCTTGAGGGCTGGAGCGGCCCGGTTATTCGCGACCTGTTTATTCGCCAAGACCGGGTCAACGTCTCGGTTGCGGTGCTTACCGCCTTGGCGGAAATTGAAACCGCTGAGCGCTGGGAAGGTCAGCTGCAGCTCACTGACGGCGAGTTGACCTGGGAACGTCCTGTGGTATTAGAGCCGGGAACGAATGTAGTAGAGGTGCCGGCGGTCATTGCGGAGCCGAAGCTGTGGTGGTGCCGGGGGCTGGGCGAACCGGCGATGTATAACTTCCATGCCAAGCTTGTGACGGACGGCGGGCAGGAAGCGGTCGCCGAAGCGTCTGTTCGAACCGGGCTGCGCGACATCCGGCTGGTTCGTGAGAAGGACGATGCAGGGGCTTGCTTCCGCTTCGAGTTAAACGGCGTGCCGGTTTTCGCCAAAGGGGCGAACCATATCCCGAACGACAGCTTTTTGACTGAAGTGACGGAGGAGCGTTATCGCCATGAAATCGCCACGGCAGCCGAAAGCGGCATGAATATGCTTCGCGTCTGGGGCGGCGGCCTTTATGAGCAGGATATTTTCTACGAGCTGTGCGATGAATACGGAATCATGGTCTGGCAGGACTTCATGTTTGCGTGCAGTATGTACCCGGGGGATTCGGAGTTTCTGGACAGCGTTACGCGGGAAGCGGAGGACAACCTCAAGCGGTTGCGGAATCATCCCTGTATCGCATTGTGGTGCGGAAACAATGAAATCGATTCGGCTTGGGCCCACTATGTCGAGGATGGGGGCTGGGGGTGGAAAAAGGATTACACCGCAGAGCAGCGTGAACAGATTTGGGCGGATTACGAGGCGATCTTCCATCGAATTCTTCCTCAGGCCGTGGAACGTCATGGCGGCGGCGTCGCCTACTTGCCGTCTTCGCCGATCCGTAAATTGACGGGGGACGCCGATCAACATGCACTTCAAGTCACCGGTGAAGGGGACGTCCATTACTGGGGGGTCTGGCATGCGGTTGAGCCGTTTGATAACTATAACCTCCGGGTAGGCCGTTTTATGAGCGAATACGGCTTTCAATCCTTTCCGGAGCTGAAATCGGTGCTGACTTACGCGCCGGAGAGCGAGCTGGCGCTGGAGTCCGAGATCATGCTGGCCCATCAGAAGAATGGCCGAGGGAACCAGTTGATCAAGGAGTACATGGACCTTTATCTGCCGGAGCCGAAGGATTTCCCTTCGTTCCTGTACATGAGTCAGGTGCTGCAGGCCGAGGCGATCCGTACGGCAATTGAAGCACATCGCCGCAACAAGCCTTACTGCATGGGGACGCTATACTGGCAGATGAACGATTGCTGGCCGGTGGCGTCCTGGGCGGGGATGGACTATTACGGACGTTGGAAGGCGCTGCAGTATGCGGTACGCCGCAGCTTCCGCGAGGTCATGCTGGCGATTTACGAGCCGGAGAATGGCCCGATCTCGGTTAGCGTGGTGTCTGATCTGCAGAAGCCGGTTACGGGCCGCTTGCGGTTGTCGCTGTATGACTTCCAGGGGGCCTTGTTGAAAGAACAGGCGTTGGAGGTTCACGCCGCTGCAGATGCGGTTGTTGAAGCTGCGGTGTTCAGTCGGGCGGAATGGTTGGAAGGCCATGATCCGCGCCAGGTCGTGCTGCATGCGGTCCTGGAGATCGAGGGGCAGGCCGTGGACAGCAAGCCTTTTTACTTCGCTTCGGCTAGAGAACTTTCGTTGCCGCAGGCGAACATTACGCTTCAAGAAGAGGCAGGCAGCGGCGGAAGCCGTTATACCCTGGTCAGCGATGTCTTGGCGCGCCAGGTATGGATTTCGGCGGAAGAAGAAGGGATTTTCTCCGATAATTACTTCGATCTAATTCCTGGCATTCCGGTAACGGTGGAGTTCCGGCGGCGGGGCGGCACAGGCAGCGCAGAGCCCTTTGTCGCGGTCCATCCCGGCAAGCTGACCGTCCGCTCCATGGCTGATTTCGTCTAAATTCGACTCTGGATTTTACCGTGTTATAATAAACAAATAGAAATTGCGTGCTATGTAAAAACACGGTAAATTCCGGAGAAAAGAGATGGAGATCATACGTAACTCAAGTAACTCAAGTCGAATTCATTTCGTCGTAACGTTCGTGCTAATTGGCATGAAGCTGTTGTTGCTGCGATATTTTTTCTATGGGAGCCTTGGGGTTCAGGGATTGCCCGGTGAATGGCTATCGGTGCTGGCGCTGATGTGTTTGGTTGAGCTGTTGACGCCGGCTAAGGTCAAATGGGGAGTGTACCTCGGATTGAACTTGATTATCTCCGTGACCCTGTTTGCGGCGACGGTATATAACGCCTACTTTGGCACGGTACCAACGTATGCGGTGCTGAGCGGGCTCAACCAGGTTCCTGAGGTCAAAGCCAGCGTTGCTTCGCTGCTAAGGCCTGAACAATTTCTATATTTCATCGATCTGCCAGTGCTGATTGCGGTTCGCATCTTTCGTACGGCTCGCAGGCGCCGGGCTTCCCGGGGATTCTATCTGGCGGGGAGCCTCAGCTTCCGTAACGACCGGCCGCGCGGCTCGTTGGCGTGGAAGGTGGGGGTGGCTTTCGTCCTGATCGTCAGCCTCATGCTGTCCGGCCTTTATATCCGCTGGGGAAAAGACATCGACAACGAGCTGGTGCGCGCCGAAAGCGTAGGTTTCTTTAACTTCCAGGTCGATGCGGCGATCCGCAAACAGGAGGAAGAGCGGATGATCGCGGAAGGTAATCTGCAGGAGACGGCGGCCAAAGTCCGGCAGCTTGAGAGCAGCTATCCTTACAAAATGGATGTTACAGGGGTACCGGCTTATTTTGGCGCAGCCCGAGGGATGAACTTGATCATCGTGCAGATGGAGTCGTTCCAGAACTTCCCGTTGAACCTGAAAATTAACGGTCAAGAAATTACGCCCGTACTTAACGGTTTAGCGAAGGAAGGCTTCTATTTCCCGCACGTGTTCCAGCAGATCGGCCCCGGCAATACGTCCGATGCCGAGTTTATGTCCAATACGTCGATCTATCCGACAGCTGCGGAGGCGATGTCGACCGGCTATGGTGATCGGGAGCTTCCCAGTCTGCCGCGCCTGCTGCAAAAATACGGGTACACGGCGAATACGTTCCACATCAATAAGGTGACATTTTGGGATCGGAACAAAATGTACCCGGCGCTGAACTTCGATAAATATTACGATAAGCCGTATTATACAAACGATCATTTTAACGATTTTGGCGCGTCCGATGAGGAAATGTACCGGGTTGGCGTCGAAAAGCTGGCCGAGCTAAAGGCGCAAGGCAATCCGTTTTACGCCCAATTCGTCACCACCTCAAGCCATAATCCGTTTGTCGTGCCGAAGGATCGCCGCCAAATCGAACTGCCGGCCGATCTAGAAGGCACGATGCTCGGGAATTATATCGAGGCGGTCAACTACACGGATTATGCGATCGGCAAGCTGATTGACGGGTTGAAGCAAACGGGTCTGTGGGACCATACGATGCTGGTGTTCTATGGGGATCACTTTGGCCTTCAGGAGAAGGACGTTCCCGCTAAGCAAATCAGTGAGAAGCTGGGGATCGCTTACGACGAGCGGATCAGCCGGTTCAACATCCCGCTGATCATTCACATCCCTGGCCAAGAACAAGGTCAAGTCGTCGAGCGCACCGGAGGCCAGGTCGATATTTTGCCGACCGTAGCCAATCTTCTCGGAATCTCGCTGGAGAATGAGGGATTTACCGTCTTCGGGCACGACTTGTTGAATTTGGACCGTAATGTGGTGGGGATGCGGTATTATCTGCCGACAGGCTCGTTCTTTAACGATGAAGTCATGTTCGTGCCGGGCGCTGGCTTTGACGACGGCACCGCGGTTTCACTGGACACACTGCAGCCTGTCACCGATATTGCGCCGTACCGCAGCGACTACGATTACATTTTGCAGCTGATGAAGCTCTCCGATGAATATGTCAAGCTCCTCCCGAAACGGGGAAAATAAACGCAACAAGGCCCTGCTGGATACCGCAAGCAATAAGCGGTGCCATAGCAGGGCCTTCGTTTTAATAAATTAGCCGAGAATTGTATACCTCGTTTTCGCGCTCTCGGCAACCAGCTCCGGCAGCTCTTGCAGCTGAAGCTCATAAACTTCACGGGTGATGCTGCCTTCGTCTAACCGTTTCTGCAGCTGTTCCTGCAGTTGGGCAATTTGCAGCTGGACAACCTGGTTCGCATCTTGGCCGTGGGATTCGGCAATATCCGCCAGCGACTGGCCTTCAAGCAAAGCGTCGTAAACCTCCCGGTCGGAGGAAGCGCCAAGCACCCGGTTCAGCTCGTCCTCCGGACGCTCCGCCTTATTGCTGAGGCTGGATTGCTTGGAGGGGTGAGCCGCATAGGTCAGGCTGGTTACAAAACTGGACATGCTGGGGTTTATCGTAATGACAAGGGCCATCGTGCCAAGAATAACGACTTTTTTAAGCTTAAATTTCATAGATTTAATTCCTCTCTTTGGTGCAAGGGATAGTATTCATCGTAATAAATGATTGTCGTGAGATCATTGATGCCTATTAGTAATACGGTTCAGGTGCCCGGCAAGTTTCAATCGTCCGGCAGCTCCCTTGGAATATAAGGTGGTGCTGGATGAAGTTGTCCCTTATAATGGAATTTATTTCACGCTGAATTTCGGAACAGAGGGGGCTGAGAGGAATGGGCGATCATATGACGGTTCGTTCGCTCAACGTGGGAAAGCCGATCGAGGTGGAGCATCAAGGCAAAACAATACGAACAGGCATATTCAAAATGCCGGTGACGGAAGCGAGGTATTTATCGTCGGTGAATTTTGCCGGTGATGAGCAAGCGGACCTTAAATTTCACGGGGGACCGGACAAGGCGGTCTGCGTTTATCCGTACGAGCGCTATGCTTATTGGGAGGAGAAGTTCGGGATCACCTTGGAACTTGGGGCATTTGGGGAAAATATCACGACCGAAGGGATGCTCGAAGACGAGATCTGCATCGGTGACCGGTTTCGTATGGGCGGCACGATGGTTCAGGTCAGCCAACCACGGCAGCCTTGCTTCAAGCTGGGCGTTAAGCATGGTTTGCCCGAGCTGCCGCAGGCGATCCAGCAAACCGGATACACCGGATATTATTTCCGGGTGCTCCAGGAAGGAGAGGTTCGGCCCTGGGATCAACTGGAGCTTGTCGAGAGGCACCCCGCAGGAGTCACGCTGGCGTTTGCCAACCGCGTAATGCACGTCGACAAAGAGGATGCCGAAGGGATCCGGCGTATTTTAGCCGTGGAGGAGTTGTCAGCCAGCTGGCGTGAACAGTTGACGGCCCGGTTGAATCGATTGGCCGGCAAATAGCGTCTTCCATTAAATCCGCTGCCCGTGATGGGAAGCGGATTTTTTTGTTCGGGGATAGGCATCCGGGAGTGAAATTTTTTTACAAGCGGCAAACATAGAAACTTTTGCTTGGCATAACACGTCAAATGGGAAGAGTTACTTTTTCTTTAGCTGTTCATTAGCATGGGGAGGATGAGATTTTTGAAAAAAATTTGGGCTTCGCTCTTAGCCGCATTGTTAATCATACCAATCTTTCAACAGACGACGGCGCAAGCGGCTACGCCAATCAGCATCTACATTGATGGCAACCGGCTGACTACAGACCAGGCCCCGGTCATCATTAGCGGACGGGTGATGTTGCCGCTCCGGGCGATTTTTGAAGCGCTGGATGCCAAGGTGAATTACAACCAGACGCTGAAAACCGTTACCGCCTACAAAGACGGCACGACCATCACGCTGAAGCTGATGTCGCGTTCGGCAACCATCAACAATGAGACGGTCTTGCTCGACGTGCCGGCGCAAAGCATCAAAGGCAGAACGATGGTGCCCGTTCGCTTCGTCAGTGAGGCGTTAGGGCAGCAAGTGGGGTGGAGCAACTCCGCCAAAATCGTTACCATCAACTCCGGCTTCGGCTCGGGCGGATCGGGTGGCTCGGATAGCGGGAGTGATCCTAGTCCGGTGGCCTACGTCACTGCCCGTGATGTGGGAAATTACGGGGATGGACGGGATTTGCAGATCAGCTTCTCGAAATCCTCGAACGAATCGCGCGTTGAACAGTATCGCGTGATGATCGTGAAAGCATCAAATGCTTCCAGCTTTAATCTGGCAGCAGCCCAAAAAGTCGGATCGGCCAATTACACGTCGTTGTCTCCGTCGGGATCCGATCTGTCCTTAACGCTGTCGGCCAGCGCACGGGACGTTGACGGGGCTGCCATTCGTGAGGATCAATCTTACGTTGCTTATGTATTGGTGATTGGCAAAGGCAACAGCGCCAATACGTTGTCGAATCCATCACCGGCCTTTACGTTGACCAATACCGTTTCCGTAGCGGCTCCATCGAACGTTAAGGTCAGCGACGTGAGCGATTACGGCGATGGCCGCGACCTGAGCGTCACCTTTACAAGAGCGCAAAATGAAAGCAACATCGCTAACTATCGCGTGTTCGTCGTTAAGACGAAGGACGCTAGCAGCTTTACACTGAGCACGGCGAACAACTTGCCGAGCTCCTACTCTACGCTCGTGTCCAAATCAGGGAGCGGTTCGACATTAACCGGCCAGCTGGCCTCTTCCGCTCGGGATACGTCCGGAGAACTGATCAAGAATGGCGTGTCCTACACGGTGTTTGTGTTATCGGTGAGCAATAATACGGGATATTCGAACAAATTGTCGTCCGGCTCCTCCGCGATCACGCTCGCGCAAGGCTCGATTATCGCACCGGTCATCACGAAGGTGGAAGACTGGAACGATTATGGCGACGGCCGTGACCTGCGGGTGAGCTTCAACCGGATCTCAGATGAAACGCGGATTAGCTCGTACCGGATCTTCGTTGTGAAAGCCAGCGACTATGCCAACTTCAGCCTGGCAAAAGCGAACCTGGTATCCAGCGCAAACTATACGCAGGTTAATAAGACTGGTTCGAATATTACGTCATATGCCTTGTCCTCCAATGCGCAGGATGTAGATGGGGCAACGATTCGCAACGGTGTCAGCTATCGGGTATTCGTTATGGCCGTGGGCACCGGAGCTTACGCAGGGACCAATACGCTGTCGTCCGCTTCGGCTGCGATTACGTTAACGAATGGCAGCGCGGTGGATATGGTATCGAACGTTACTGTCGAAGATGTGAGCGATTATGGGGACGGCCGTGACCTGCGGGTGACCTTTACCCGTGCTGCGAATGAAACGTATATTAGCAACTATCGGATCCTGGTGGTCAAAACCTCGGATGCGAATAACTTTACATTAGCCAAGGCCAACAATGTCGGCAGCGCAAACTATACGACGGTGAGTAAGAGCGGCTATACGCTCTCCACGGTTCTGAAATCGGGGGCGAGAGATGTTGACGGAGCGACGATCCGTAACGGCGTCAGCTATCGGGTGTTTGTCCTGTCGGTAGCCAGCAGCGGATATAACCTGAGCAACGCCTTGTCTTCTTACTCCTCGCCGATTACATTGTCGAACAATATGGTTAGCGCGGTTTCGAACTTGAGTGCGGCGGACGTCAGCGATTATGGGGACGGCCGTGATCTGCGGGTAACCTTTACCCGTGCTGTGAATGAAACGTATATTAGCTATTACAAGGTGTTTGTGGTGAAAGCGTCGAAGACCGGAAGCTTTAATCTGAACGCAGCCAATTCGTCGAACTACTATACGACCGTCAACAAAAACGGGGCTACCTTAAGCGTAAACCTTAACGGCGCGAAGGACACCGATGGAGAAGCGATTCGCAACGGAGTCCCTTACCGGGTGTACGTCCTGTCGGTTGCCGCAAGCGGCGGCGGATCGAACGTCCTGTCGGGATATTCCAACGAGGTTACGCTGGTGAACAGCACAGCGCTTCAGCCATTAAGCGTTTCGGCTGATGTCACAGGTAGCGGTTATTCCTACAGCGATATCGTGGTAAGCTTCAACAAACAGCCGAATGAAAGCAACGTTGAGGAATACCGCATTATGGTTGTTCCGGCAGCGAATGTGAGCAGCTTTAATCTGGAATATGCCAATACGGTGACTCTGGAAGATAACTATACGGCTGTGAAACCGAACGGACGGAACATTCAGGTTTCTTTAGGCAAGCCGAATACAGCATATGGCGTACCGTTGGATGCCAACACGACCTATCAAGTATTTGTGCTGACGGTAGCAAAATCCGGTTCAGGTATGACGAATCTGTTGTCCGGTCCTTCCGGTCAAGTGAAGCTAAAGGTTGATCCAAGCACCGTACCTGTATCTGCTGCAACGGATGTGAGCGCTGTGGTGAATGGCTCCGGCATTGAGGTGGTTTTCAGCAAACCAAGCAATGATCAAAGCATCAGCAGATATCTTGTCATTGCAGTCCCAACCTCGGGGGCTTCAGGTATCGTAGCATCCGAAAGTTACCAAGGGGCAGCTATTTCGAAGTCAGGACCTTATTCGGCTGTTTTGGATAAAGATTATCAAGGTAATCTGCTGGATTTGGAGAACAACACCTACAACGTTTACGTCATTACCGTTCCGGATATGAGCAGTTCCACCAACTATGCCATTACCGGACCCATTTCAGTAACAACGCCAGCCACACCATAAGCTATTTGTAAATAGAAAAATATTCAGAAAAGAGCGGTTCGCTTAAGGCGCCGCTCTTTTTTGCCTGCAATTTGCTATACGCCGGCGGCGGATTGACAATCTTTTCAAAATTTATGTAACATTAAGGTCAAACTAGGGAGCGGGAAGGAAACCAAATGCAGAACATCGATGAAGTGGTCAAAGCGGACGGAACGCTGGATGAAGGCAAGATCTGGCGCCGGGAACCGGTGTACCAAGGCATGAACGGCCAGTGGGTGGAGCGGATCTATATCGCCCCGGGGCAGAGCTATATTTTCAAGCCGCTGACGAACGGTGAATCGGCAGACCGGGAGGCGTGGGTGTACCGGAACGTACTGGCGGAGCTGCCTGAGATCACCGCACCGATGCTGCTTGCCGCCTCGCCGGAGGGGAGCGGCGCCAAGAGCTGGGCGATCTTCGAGAACCTCGGGCCGCTGGACCATGTCTATCGGCTGGTGTACGCCCAGGCGGCAGCCAAGCAGCTGGCCCGCTTGCACGCGGCTCCCGCGGAACAATGGCCGGGCTTGCTTGCCCAAGGCCCGAAGCCCGGCATCGCAGCCATCGCCGCAGATGTGCTGAAGCGGCGGGAAGAGGCGTCGGCTGTCCTTAGCGGACGGGGACTGCCGGATCAATGGTTGGATTCGGCAGTCGTCTCAGCGGTCCGGGACGGTCGCGGCTTCACAGCCCAACGGCAAGTGCTGTCGCACGGCGATCTGCATCAGGGCAACTACGCCGTGACAGAGGCGGGGCGCGTGGTGTTGCTCGATTGGGAGCATGCGCACCGGAGCCTCCCGTATTGGGATTTGTATCATCTGATCGACATGTCGCATCCCCGGTTTCCGAAGAGGATGTCGGCAGAGGATCGGATGCATCTGCTTGAAACCTATCTTACGGAAGCGGATAAACAGGGCACGCCATGGGTCAAGGATGTGATGATCCGGGAGTACGCTTGGTTTGCTGCGATCTTTTCGATATGGATGCTCTTGTTAATCGAAGGAGATCTGCACCGAGGCGGCGGCGTGTGGACGACGGAAGGGCTGCTGCGACAGCGGGAAGAGACGTTGGACGGCTTGGACGGATGCCTTGAACTGCTGGAGAACCATGGGTAGCATATGAACACTTACGATCTGCTAACGGACTGTAGTGACCTTATCAGCTCATTTTCGGAATATTTCCCGCTTTAACGGACCTGAAAGCCGCTATTTGGGCTATAAAGAGGTGTTTCTATCGGATTTGCCTACAATAAGGTCTCTCAAGTCCGTTGCTATGAACGTTTTTGTCAAGCCCTCGGTTTTAAATCTGCCTGAGCACGTGGCGCGAGAGCAAAAATGCGAGCGACGGTCGGCACGCTGCTATCCGTGGGTTGGTTACCACATGTTATGCCTTCGTCAGGGAGAGCCCTTGCAAGCTAGAAACGCACGTTCAGTTTCTTTCAAAACCTAGTGCAAACGGACTACGCAAATTCTCTCCTGAACCTTCGTTTGCTCCCGGGCCTCGTGCTCCGGCGTGAGCTTGTCAAGCGTCTTCCTTGACAAGCGGTGGGGTACAATTCAACACTTTTCCAAATCCTCATCGAAGATGAGGAACGCCACACGGCGAGTGTGGGGGTGCAGGGGGCAACGTCCCCTGCGTCCTTCATCGTCCAAAGGCGTTAGGAGGCTGCTGGCTGCTCCACGGTTCGAGCAACCGCCCATATGAACCCAATCAATTCCCGGGCCACCGCACCGACGGCCACATTCTTGTGCTTGTTCTTTCCAAACACAAGATGACGGTATTTGTAATGCAATCTTTCTTGCGCCTTCCAGGATAACAGCTGTACGTCGGCGGGCATACCATCTAATCGCTTAGCGAGATCCCCTTTTACGGCAGGACGGTGACGGTAACTCCAAGCGGACTCCACCAAAGTCCGTCGTAAGCGGCCATTTCCGGCTTTGGTCATGCTGCCGCGTCGAGTACTTAGGCCCGTGGAATACTCACGAGGGACCAGTCCCAAGTACGCCATCAGTTGCGCAGGGGAGCGAAAACGCGCAAAGGTTCCGATTTCAGCCGCAAGGGTAATGGCTGTAAGCAATCCAATCCCCCGTAGGGACTGAAGAGCTTGGATCAGAGAAGCCTTAGAACCGGTCGCAGCTTGCTGGACCAGTGCTTTTTCTAGGCGCCCCATGCGTTGCTCGATCTCATCCAAAGTATGAAGCATTTCGCTGAATGCCACGTGCATGGACTCATACGGGAACGTAAGCTGCCCTAACCAGACGCGATACTTCTTGGTCCAGCGACGCTTTATGGTGGCGGGTGGTTCAATCTGGTGACGAAGCAGGAATTTCAAGATCCGCTGACGAGCCCGGTGGGCATCTTCCTTGGCAGCTTCACGGGCGCGAACCAATTCCCGTAGAGCCTCATCTTCCCGTTCGGGGACGTAAACGGGAGTGAGCTCTCCTGCACGATACAAACGCGCGAGTTGCTCGGCATCCCGTCGATCTGTTTTCACTTGGTCGCCGGGGCGTTTGGGAATGAGCGATGGAGCAATGACGACACAGTGGGCCCCCATGGAGGTGATCCAGCGATAGGTTTCGTAACCTGTGGGTCCTGCCTCGTAGCAAAACGATAGCGTTTCGGCCGCTCCCAGCTCTTTGATAAGCTTGCGTAACGCTGCCGGTGTGTGGGGAATGGTTCCGTAATAGCGTGGAGCTTCCCCGCTCACATCTGCAATCGCAACCGAAATTTTTTCTTTGGATACATCTAAACCGACGAATTTTGTGGTAGACTGCATAGTATCAGCTCTCCTTTGCTATGTAGCTCTGAAATGGTTTGGGTTACACTTTCCATTTTAACCTACGAGATGTAGCAATTTGGAGGGCTGTCTTTGTTTTACGTTCATCTTAGCTAAAACCTCGTAGTCCCGAATTCGTAGCGATTAACGTCCCTCAGGTCCGTTAGCGGTTGACGAAGCAAGACATGACGTGGCAAGCACATATTACTATAACAACTAGAGGCGGGGTTAAATGAAGAAAGTCGGTTTAGTCATGCGAAAAATCCAGTTTGCGGAAGCCCAAGGCCCGCGCGTGTTTGCGGAGCGGCTGCGCGACATCGGCCGGGAGCTAGGCGTGGAGGTTGTATTTATCTCGCCGGAGCGCCATGTCAGCGGACACGATTGGCTTCCCGGCTATGAGCACGAGAAAGGCGATCTGGTCAATTACGATATCGTGCTGGACCAAATTTATTCGCAGAACATCGAGCACGTGATTTATACGGTATCCGGGTTTACTTTTCTCAAAATGTTCCTCCCCAAGAGCGTACTGTTCCCACACAGTTTCCCTGACCCGGCGTTGACTGGGTATGAGATGATGAAGCCGTTTTACGGGATCGTGGACAAGGCGATCGTACAGACGGAGTTTTTGCGGAAGCAAATGAACGACGTGTTCGGTGTGACGGATGTGGACGTGATTCCCATCGGATTTAACGAAGCGTTGGCGGAGCGGTTTTTTGACCCCTCGGCTATCGTGGAGAATCGGGTACTCTGGATCGGACGGGACGAGGAGAACCGGCGGCCGGACCTGGTGCTGGAATATGCGCGGCAAAATCCGGACAAGGACGTCGTGATGGTGTTTGGCGGGGAGCGTTATAAGGAAAGTGTGAAAAAATACAACATCCCCCACAACGTCACCCTGCGGTTTGCGTTAAGCCAGGATGAAGTGTTTTCGCTGATGAACTCGGCCAAGGTGTACTGGAGCTGCTCCCGGTTTGATACCTTTGCAATGCCGCTGACCGAAGCGCTGGCGATGGGCAAAATCGTCGTCAAGCCGGAGCATCCCTGCTATGGTCACATTAGCTCCCGTCACGCCTTTGCCGGCAACGAGAACAACTGGTTTGAACTGGTCAACATGGCGGCAGCCTCACCGCTGAAGTATTCCAGGGACAACCGGGATTACGCCTTTGAGAAGTTTTCGGCGACAGTGATGAAGAGAGGATACGAGCGGTTCTTTGGAGAGTGGCTCAAATGAGCGGGCGGACGGAAGAAACCGAGGTAGCTGATCGATTGGAGCAATTGGCCGCAAGTGGGTGGCCTCCGCGCGAGTTGGAATGGCTTGGCACTTGGCGGCTTCGGGCAAACGACGGCGTCACAACAAGAGCGAACAGTGTGCTGGCAGCCGGACCTTTTCCAGAGGGCGATTGGCTTGCCATCGTGGAGCACTTTTACCGGGAACGTGGACTGAGACCCTGCTTTCACGTCAGTGAATCTTCACCTCAAGAGTTGGATGGGCTGCTGGCCGCGGCGGGGTATGAGATCTCGATGAACTGCCTGCTGCTGGCGGCTTCTAGCCAGGATGTACTTCAGCGATCCACCGTTTACGAGGCTGACGATGTGGAGTTGGTTTATAAAGCGGGACCGGTCGAGTCATGGATGGACGCATTTCTAGGGATGGAGGGATTTCCGGAGGAACGCCGGGCCGGATATACGTCGATCTTTACAGCAATGCCCACACCTAAGGCGTTTGCGGCAATCTATGAAGCGGGTGAGCCGGTGGGCTTAGCTACCGTGGTCATTGAGGAGGGCCGGGCCGGGATCAGCAATGTTGTTGTCGATGCACGCCACCGCCGCAAGGGGATCGCCGGCCGCCTCCTGCGTGCGCTAGCGTCTTGGGCGATAGAGAACGGCGCGGAAGGTATGCACCTGCAAGTGCTGGCGAACAACGCACCGGCGTTGGAGCTCTATAATAAGCTTGGCTTTACGGTCGTGTCGGAATATCATTACAGAGTTCTCAATAGCTGATAACGGAAAGGGCAGTCGGATACCGATTGCCCTTATTTTTTTGCCTGAGCAGGAATTATCAGGGTGTAAGCGAAATTACAAACTTATGAACTATAGGCTTAGGTTCCAACATACACTTGGTATATAAATTCATCGGCCCCAAAAAGGGCTGAGATCTGTGATACGTTCGTCATCAATCGGGATTCGCAGTTTTATCCATAACCGAAGGTACACTTCGGTTATTTTCACCATTTATGTAAGCGTTTTAATTATCAAGCTCATTGAAATTAGAGCAGAAACGGAGGAGAAGGCAAATGACATTGGCAGAGCGATTGGGGTACGGGCGGGAAGCCAAACTGTTGATTGTGAATGCGGACGATTTTGGAATGTGCCATGCGGAAAATACGGCGATAACCCAACTGCTACAGGAACGGGCGGTCTCCTCGGCGACGGTCATGATCCCTTGCTCCTGGGCCAAGGAGGCGGTGGCGTGGAGCGTTGCCAATCCGGAATTCGATGTGGGGGTCCATCTGACGTTCACCAGCGAATGGAACGGATATAAGTGGGGGCCGGTCACCCGGGATGGGGACGTGCGGACATTGGTGACAGAGGAAGGTTATTTTCCCGAGGACGTTGCTCGCTTCGAATTGCAAGCCAGCCGGCCGCAAGTGCGCCTTGAGATGATTAACCAGGTGGAGACGGCGCTGGCGTTAGGCTTAGCACCTACACACCTCGATAACCACATGGGCAGTTTGTATGGATTGGCAACCGGCCATCATTTCCTTGATGTGGCGTTTGAGATTTGTGCGGATTACGGCCTGCCCTTCCGTTTGCCGCGTTCGTTGCCGCAGGTAGGGAAATTGCCGCCGGAGGCGAACGCCCTGATTCATCAGGTCACCGAGCTCGCCGATCGGATGGGCGTGATCCTCCTCGGTGATCTCATCGGTTTGCCCTTTGGCAAGCAGCCGGGCGAAACGTACGAAAGCTACAAACGCGATATGATCACCGTCCTTAAAGCGCTCCGTCCCGGTGTCTCGGAGATTATCATCCATCCGGCGCTCGCGACGGAAGAACTGAAGGCCATCCACAACGAATGGGAAAAAAGACAATGGGATTATCAACTGTTCCGTGATCCGGACATTAAGGCGGTTCTTGCGGAGGAAGGCATCGAGATGATCCGCTGGAAGGACTTGCAGGACCTTCAGAAGTCACAGCAGCGGCCCTAAGGCCGGCCGGCGGATCGAATAAAGGAGGCAGGGCGGATGATGCGAACCGCAAATCCGGGAAACCGGACGGAGCTTCAAAAGGTAGCCTACAGCTCGGGCAATCTGGCGGTAAATTTGATGTCGCAAGCTTTTGCAACCTATCTCGTCTATTATTACGTCGACGTGCTGGGCGTAAGGCCCGCCTGGATCAGCTTGGCGATGATATTTCACGGCGTGCTGAATGCCGTGCTGAACCCGCTGTTTGGCCATCTGTCCGACCGGACCCGCACCCGGTTCGGCAGACGCCTTCCCTATATCGGTTTTGGCCTGGTTCCGCTGGCCGCAGCGTTTGCGTTGCTGTGGACGCCGCCGGCGGCGGAAGGGGCGGCCTTTCCTTATTTTATAGGAACCGTAATCCTGTACGATGCTTTATTCGTCTTGGTTGTTCTGAATTACTCGGCCTTGTTCCCGGAGATGTTTCAGAGCATCAAGGACCGAGCGTATGTCTCTTCGTGGCGGCAAATGATGGGGATCGTGGGCATGATTGTAGGTGTCGCCATTCCGCCGCTCCTCTATTCACAGATCGGTTGGGGCTCCATGGGGGTTATATTTGCTGTATTGTCGGCCGTATTCCTAGCGTTATCCCTTTGGGGCAGCCGGGAACATCACGATACGGTACGTGCCACCTTCCGTTTGACCACAGCGGTTCGACATACTCTGGGAAACCGAGCGTTTGTCCTGTACGTGACCGGAAGTTTCCTGGTGCAGTTTACATTTGCGCTGCTGCCCGCCGGGATTCCGTTCTACACCAAATACGTTCTGGGCCGCGAGGAAAGCTACAACACCTTGCTGCTAGGGGGGATCTTTCTCACCGCCATTCCTTGCGTATTCCTGTGGGGACGGATCACAGCGAAATACGGCGCCCGGCAGGGGATCCTCATTGCGATGGGCTGCTATACAGCGGCGTTGCTGCCGTTCGGCTGGGTGACACAGGCAGGAGGGGCGATTGCCACCGCCGCTGCCGTCGGCATCGGATTGGCAGGGTTGCTGGTGCTGCTCGACGTCCTGTTGTCTGAGGTGATCGATGAGGATGAGCGGCGTACCGGCGCAAGACGGGAGGGCATGTACTTCGGCATGAACGGATTTATCGTGAGATGGGGAGTTTCGCTGCAGGCTGCTTGCATGGGGCTCATCCTGGAGGCGAGCGGTTACGACGCCGCATTAAACGAACAGCCGGCATCGGCCGCGATCGGCATCCGATGGATGCTTAGCGGGATACCGGCTGGAGCCTTGCTGCTGGCATGGTTATTTTTTTACTTATTCCCTTTGGGGAAGAGAACGTCGTGACCGGAGTGTATCGAGAGCCATGACGCGCATTAACTCGATTTCAGCAATCCCTCTATGGCTTCCGCGTTAAGCGGACGGCTGTAATAGTAGCCTTGAATTTGATCGCAGCCGTTTTGCTGCAGGAATTCGAACTGAGCTTTCGTCTCGACGCCCTCGGCCAGCACCGTCATGCCCAGCGATTTGCCTAACTGGATGATGGAGCGCAGCAGAGAGTTGTCGCGTTCAGAGCACGGGGTCTCCTGCACGAAGGTGCGGTCGATTTTCAGTACCTGAACCGGGAGCGATTTTAAGTAATGAATCGAGGAGTAGCCTGTCCCAAAATCGTCTACAGAGAGCGAGATGCCTTTTTGCTGCAAGGCAGTTAAGGTATCCTTGATCATCACATGATCGTTTAATAACGATTCGGTTACCTCCAGCTCCAAATACTGCGGGGCCAAACCCGTCTCGTTCAGCACTTGTTCAACGGTACGCAAGAATTGCGGATGCCGGAACTGCACTGCCGAGACATTCACCGATACCGGCAGCTTCGGATGCCCGGCATCTTGCCATCGTTTGTTCGCTTTGCACGCTTCCCGCAGGACCCATTCGCCCAATTCAACGATAAACCCATTCTCCTCGGCGATCGGAATAAAAGAGTTTGGCGGAATGTATCCCTGCACCGGATCCTTCCAACGGATCAGCGCTTCAAAGCCGGTCAGCTCTTTGGTTGAGGCATTCACCTTGGGCTGGAAGTGCAGCTCGAACTCCCCTTCCGCCAGTGCGCGGATCATTTTTTTCTCTAACGTGATTTGGGTCTTCAGCCGGTCCATCAGGTATTGATCATAGTAATGCGGGCCTTCCAGCGCTTCCTTCTTGGCTTCTTTCATCGCCATTTCCGCATGCTGCAGCAGTTGATGGATGTCGGAGCCGTCGTCCGGGTAGAGGCTGATCCCCATTCCGAAACCGACCTGGAACGCTTCGCCGGATAGGGTGTAAGGCTCTCTGAGCGCTTGGTTCAAATCTAGTGCAAGTGTATGTATGTATAATGGATCCGTTATGTTCGACACCAACACGAAAAATTCATCCGCAAAATTCCGACACATCGGGGTTCCATCCGGGAAAGAACGGCGCAGTCTTTCTGCGACTTGACGCAGCAGCTCATTGCCTTTGCTCTCGCCATGGCTTTCATTAATCAGCCGGAAACGGTTTAGGTTGATGCAAATGACGGCGGCCGTGGTATGCTCGGCTTGGGCCGAAAGCAGCTCGGCGTACATCAGTTCCTTAAAATAGTTCGAACTCATCAGGTGGGTCGCCGGATCGAAATGGGACAACTGGCGGAGCTGTTCCGTTGAAGCCTGCTGCTTCTCCACTTCCCGGGTCACGTCGAACTGAAGCCCGATGAAATAGAGAAGATGCCCCTCCGCATCCAAAATGGGACTGATGACAAATTGGTTCCAGAAGGTGCTGCCGTCCTTTTTATAGTTCTTGATCGTTACTGTAGCGGCTCCAATTTCCTTGATCGCTTTCCGAATGACGGCGAGATGTTCCTTGTTGGTCTCTTTCCCCTGAAGGAAACGGAGATTTCGGTTGAGAACTTCTTCTCGCTTGTATCCGGTAATCTTCTCAAACCCTTGATTGACATAGACCAACGGATTGTCCGGAAGATTCGGATTTGTAATGGCCAAGCCAACGCCCATCCTGTCAATGGCCTGAAGCAAGGCCGAAGCGGTGAGCATGAATTCTGGCCGGAATAGGGAGCTTATCTGGTCGTCTTCCACAATACAAAGCCTCCTCGAAATGATCCGCTGAAGAAGTAGAATAACCGACGATGTGCGTCATACGGGAGAATCCAATAAAACTTTAGCTTATGACTCCATCATACATGCGGCATGGCACCGATGGCAATCGATTTTTCCAATAAGCTGCGACGATAGACGCACATCCTTCCACCTAACTGCCAGGATTCGTAATGATAGAGAACTTGTCATTTCGAACCGGTCGGAACAGAGATTAACAGCTTAAGCAGTTGTGTCCGGTTGCTGGCCCCCACTTTTTGAAAAATGGAGCGCATATGCTTCTTAATTGTGACTTCGCTGAGAAAAAGGCGGGAGGCGATGTCACGGTTGGTCAGCCCCTCGGAGGCGAGAGCGGCAACCTCCTTCTCGCGATGGGTCAAATCCGTCCGGGCGTAAATGGCCGCCTCCGGCTTCAACTTCGGCAGACTCTCCGGGGCCGGGGATCCATCCAAGACCATCGCTTCACAGCCTCTCGGGCGTGCCTCGTCACGCAGGCCTGGAAGGGCCGGTTCGCCGTCGTTGGCGTTGTGCTCACCGAGCAGCGAAGTGAGCATCACAGGCAAGCCGTCCGTTTGCTTCCAGATGCGCTGAATTTGGTCCGGTTCAACGATTCCGCGTCCCCGCAAAAAAGCGACAACGCTGTGATAGTCCAGGTTCTTGAGCGGCATCCGATAGATGGTATATTTCCACAGCGGGCATCCCGTCCACTTGCTGGACAACGGATTCCGGCCGGTGATGATGCTGAGGCAACGGTCCTTAATTTGCGGAATAAAAAAATCACGAAACCAATCATCCATCGTCTCCAGCAGTTCATACGTATCAATAAATAAAAGCACAGCCCCCAAATTAGCTCGTTTATTGACGGCCTCGATGGCAGCTCTGATGATAAAGTCGGGATCGGATAATGAGGGGAGGGTGTCCAACAAACCGAGCTGGAACAGGATTTGCCGGCAGATTTCTTCGGGTGTGGTTTTGATTTTCGCGGCATCAAGTGTGATTACGGCTGCGCCTTGTTTTGCGGCTTGCTTCTGAAATTCCTCAGCTAGAAAGCTTTTTCCTACACCGGAGGAGCCGTAGATATTGATGATTCGCTCCATACTAGAATAGTGCTTTAGATATAACGAAAAGACCTCCAACTCCCACTCACGACCTACGATCCGGGATGGCCAACCAGGGTCCTGGTGCTCATGTTGTGTTAGCCTCATCGTTCTTCACCCCCCTCGCCATTTTATCATTTATGTTATCATAGTTCAGAATATCGCTGAATTTAAAGTTGGAATAGTGACTTTTTGTATAATTATGTCGAACTATGCTTTTCCAAAGTATACTTTGGGGTAATGTCTCATTTTCTGTCGTCATGATAAATTCGATCTTGGAGAATAAGAATTTCTTCTAGGCCAAAAGGCTTAGTGAATAAACATAGATGCGCAAGCGTTCTTCATTGATAGTTGAATTTTTTCATATAAAGAGGTGATGTCATGAGACAGGTTGATGTCAGATTGCTCGAACCCGGTGATGTCTTGGCCGAGCCAATAGTGAATCAATACGGGATGACGATGCTTGGGGCGGGAACTGCATTAACGGAGAACCTTATTGCTCGTCTGAAGAAGCTGGGGATTCAAACCGCGATCGTCCGCAACAAGGAATTGGATGGTTCCTTCCAAGAGGTCGATGTGAAGAAGCAATCTTCGATGTTGAAGTTCCAAGACCTCAAGGAGAAACGCGAGGCACGAAAGGAAATCCGGCAAATGCTGGTCCGTTTGGCTGACTCCGATCTGGGATTGGGGCGCCTGTCCACTCCTCACGTGGATGAGCAGTTTCGCCGGATGTTCCGCAACATCCTGTACGATATCACCAGTCATGAGCAAGTGCTCGACGGCTTGATTCGTCTGCAGCAAAACGATCCTTACCTGCTTGATCATTCCTTTCATGTCACGGCGTATTCCGCTATTCTTGGCATCGCGGGTCAATACTCCGGTGCGGAAATGATCGACCTTTGTGTAGGTGCGTTGCTGTTTGATATCGGAATGACGGAACTGCCGTCCCACATCATCCGGCGTCCCGGCAGCTTGACCGGAGCCGATCGTGAGGCGTTGCGGCGTCATCCGGAGGCAGGCTTCCAGATCATGTGCGAGATGGAAGGTGTATCGAGGCGTTCGGCCTTATGTGCGCTGCAGCATCATGAGCGATATAACGGGACAGGCTATCCTTCCCGCCTCAAGCATCATGAAATCGATGAATACGCCCAGATCGTGGCGATTGCCGACACTTATCACGCGTTGATCTCTCGCCGGAACTACCGACTGGCCTATACTCCCGGCGAAGCGATTGAATATTTGCTCGCTGCAGGGGATCGTTATTTCAGCCTCGAATTAATTCAGAAGTATTTACGTCATATCAGTATTTACCCCCTTTCCTCCATCGTAAAACTTAGCAGCGGCCAGTTAGGCGTCGTAACCTCTTTGGATTCCAACTTGGTACACCGACCGACGGTGAAGATCATTCGGGAAGCGGACGGTTCAGAAGTAAAATCACCTTATGAAATTGATCTCATGCGCAAAACGGACTTGGTGATTACGGAAATCATGGAGAATGACGAGGCAGGGCTGCAGTTGTCCGCAAGAGCTTAACTCTTGACAAGATGCAAAAAAAAAGCGAGCTTAGGTGGTCCCTAAGCTCGCACTTATTTTAATAGGGTTGACTACTTGACGTCGGTTACCTCGGACTGCATCATTTCCAGCTTGCGGATTATCTCCTTTTGCCACTGGCGGTCGCCCAAATGGGCGGCAAGATTGAGCAGATCCAAGTAGTCATCGATGTCCAGCCTTGTCTTTCTGCGGGCGGCTAACAATCTCATGGGCATTCTCTCCTCTTACGCTGTTGTTCGTTGGATAAACCAGGCCAGCTCCGAATTAATAATGATAATCATTATCACATAATCCTAATTTTTATTATGCACAAATCCGTATCGCTTGTAAATAGCAGTAATACCGTTTATTTTAGATTTAAACGAAAATGGTGTATGATGGATGGCCGTAACCAAAGAGGGATAAGCTAACCTCAAACGAACACCAAGCATGAATAAACGGGGGGCGTTATGGAGACAGAATCGCTGTTAAAAGTTGAGGAATTGGCAATCAAGAAATATAAAATCTTTATGCAAAGCCATCTCCGGTATATTGCTAGAGCGATGCTGGCGAGCATGTTTATCGGGTTTGGGGTGATCGTTGCGTTCAAGAGCGGGAACTTCCTCTACCTGGAGCATTCGCCGCTGACCTATCCGATGGCCGCCGCGACCTTTGGCGCTGCGATTATCCTCATCGCATACGGGGGCGGGGATCTATTTACCGGAAATACGTTCTATTATACATACGCGGCTTTAAGAAAACGGCTGAAATGGCTGGATGTCACCAAGTTATGGGTATTCAGCTACCTCGGCAATATCCTGGGCGCAGCCGCATTCGCCTTATTGATTTACTTGACCGGCTTATTTGCCGACGCTTCGGTGAATAGTTTCCTGCTGAGCGTGGTCGAACATAAAATGACTACCCCAATCACGGAATTGTTCTTCCGCGCAATTCTTTGTAACTGGCTGGTATGTCTGGCTTTTTTCATTCCGATGGCGCTCCAAGGGGATGGGGCGAAGATGTTTGCGATGATGCTGTTCGTCTTCTGCTTCTTTATCTCCGGCTACGAACATAGTATTGCGAATATGTGCACCTTTGCCATCGCTTTGGTGCTGGACCATCCCGCCACGATCTCGTTTGGCGGCGTTCTCCACAACCTGATTCCCGTGACGCTTGGCAATTTGGTTGGCGGGGTGCTGCTGATGGGCTTTATGTACTATTTTGCCAACAAGCCGTATTTGGATGCGGAGGATGCTTCCGGTACGTCGAAATAAGTACAGGTTCAGTCAGACATCTTCTCATAGGGAGGTGTCTATGGCTGCAGGTCATTGCCGAAGGCGTGGAGACGGAGCAGCAAATGGAGCATGTGCGCCGCGCGAAATGCGATATCATTCAGGGGTACTATATCAGCAAGCCGCTTCCGGAGGCGGGGGGTGCGCGATTTGCTGCGAAGCTTCCGGCCTGATCAGATGACATAAAAATAACCCGCAGACTCGTGGAATAGAGACACGATGCTGCGGGTTATTGCTTTTTGGATCAAAGACCGGCCGTTGAGCTGCTTTCTTGCACAGGAACGGGATCCGGTTCACTCAGAAACGCAGTAATCGGCATGGAGGCGGCGCCGAGTGCTGTCGATCGGATGCCTAAGTTGGCGAAGGCGACTCCGGACTTCTTCCGGTGGTAGGATAAGCTGCGGTTCTCGATGGTGCGCAGCATCGCATCCTGGATGAGGTCACCGGCTAGCGACAGACGGTTGCCGATAACGATCAGCTCCGGATTGAGGATGTTGACCAAATTGGCCAATCCAACGCCAAGCTGGGCACCGATTTCATTCAGGAGCTCTATCGCCCGGGAATCGCCGCTGTGGGCCAGTTGAATCATCTCCTCCAAGTCGGGGTGCTTATCCCCCCACAGCTTGGCGGCCCGGTCAAGCAACGCCTTCTCCGAGGCGAGCGTCTCCCAGCAGCCGCGGTTGCCACAGCGGCAGAGCGGGCCGTTCTCGGCGATGGTCATATGACCAACCTCGCCGGAGAAATTCGACGTGCCGCGGTACAGCTCGCCGCCGACGATAATGCCGGAACCGATGCCGATGCCGATGCTGAGGTAGATCAAATTTTGGGCCTCGCGTCCGGCCCCAAAGAGCTTCTCGCCAATCGCGCCGGCATTGGCCTCGTTATCAATATGAAGATTGGCCCCGAACTCGGAGGCCAGCGGTTCGTATAAATCGACCTGGTTCCAGTCCAGGTTGGGCGCGGAGATCACCCGGCTCTTGTCGTCGACGAGCCCTGGTACGCCAATGCCGATCCCAACGATCCCGTACGGGGATTCGGGCAGCTGCTCTTTAAACTGGCGGATCGTTTGGCGAATCTGTTCCAGCACGTGTTCCGGACTGAAGTCGCTAAGCGGCACCAGTTTTTCCTGAAGCACGTGGCCCTCCAGATCAACCAGCACAGCCAGTAAATCATTGACGCGGATGTCGATGCCAATGGCATACCCGGCACTACGGTTGAAGAGCAGTAATGTCGGCTTCCGCCCGCCGCTGGATTCGCCGGGGCCGATCTCGGTAACCAGATGACTGTCGATCAACTCGGAGACGAGGGACGATACGGTCGCCTTGTTCAAGCCAATCGCAGCGGAGATATCCGCACGAGACAAGGGTTGACGCTGACGAATCGTATCCAGGACGATCGTTTTATTCATTTTTTTGATCAGCTGTTGGTCGCCTGTGATTTTCATATAAACTCCCTCGTTCTACCCAAGCCTCTCGGCATGGCAAAATTGTGTCTATACGCATCATAACATAAACGTCCCAGGTAAAATCAACAACTTTGTTAGTTTACTAGACAAACTAAGTGGAACGTGATACGATCTAGGTGTAGACGGCATGCTCGCATTAGTAAATGGGCATGCTACTTAAAATCGACAGGATGTAAAGGCTTACTTAAATTAAATCTCTGGTGGGAGGAATTCGTGGTGAGTTATTTCAAGAACATTAGCAAAATTCAGTATGAAGGCGCAGGTTCCGACAATCCGCTGGCATTTAAACATTATAACGAGAATGAAGTTGTACTCGGCAAAACAATGAAGGAGCATCTGCGTTTCGCAGTAGCTTACTGGCACACGTTGACAATGAACGGCAGCGACCCTTTTGGTCAAGGCAACATGATTCGTCCTTGGGAAACGGTAAGCGGTATGGATCTGGCGAAAGCCCGTGTAGAAGTTAACTTTGAATTCCTGGAGAAACTCGGCGCTCCGTATTTTTGCTTCCATGACGTGGACGTTGCTCCAGAAGGTGCGACCCTGAAAGAATCCAATGAAAATCTGGACGTCATCGTCGCTAAAATCAAAGAAGGCATGAAGCAAACCGGCGTGAAGCTGCTTTGGAACACAGCTAACATGTTCTCCAACCCGCGTTACGTACATGGAGCTGCAACGACTTCCAATGCTGACGTCTTCGCTTATGCTGCAGCTCAAGTGAAGAAAGGTCTGGAAACCGCTGTTGAGCTGGGCGCTGAAAACTATGTATTCTGGGGCGGCCGTGAAGGTTACGAGTCCCTGCTGAACACAGATATGGCTCTGGAACTCGACAACCTGGCGAGATTCTTCCAAATGGCCATCGATTATGCAAAAGAAATCGGCTTCAAAGGTCAATTCCTGATCGAGCCGAAACCAAAAGAGCCTACGAAACACCAATACGATTTCGATGCTGCTACGACAATTGCATTCCTGCAAAAATACGGCTTGCAAGACCACTTCAAGCTGAACCTGGAAGCAAACCATGCGACGCTGGCCGGCCATACGTTTGAACACGAGCTGCGCGTAGCCCGCATCAACAACATGCTGGGTTCGATCGACGCGAACCAAGGCGATATGCTGCTCGGCTGGGATACCGACGAATTCCCAACAGACCTGTATGCCGTAACGCTGGCGATGTATGAAATCCTGAAAAACGGCGGCTTGGGCTCCGGCGGGGTGAACTTCGACGCGAAGGTAAGACGTACTTCCTTCGAACCGGAAGACCTGTTCTATGCTCATATTGCGGGTATGGACACCTTCGCGAAAGGCTTGAAAGTAGCCGGCAAAATGATCGAAGACAACTTCATCGAAAACCTGATTGAAGAACGTTATGCTAGCTTCAAATCCGGCATCGGCGCGGATATCGTGTCCGGCAAAGCAAACTTCAAAACGCTGGAAGCTTATGCTCTGGAGCACAGCCATATCGTGAACAAATCGAACCATCTCGAACTGGTGAAAGCCCGCCTGAACGAATACATTTTCGGCACGAAATAAGCGTAGAGAGACACTTGTTAAACAACCTATCCAAAAGGGGACGCCTGCCGTCCCTTTTTGTGGTATAAGGCCCCCTTTGGGGGACATGCGAAGGGAGAGTATCGCAATGAAGTATGTGATTGGCATCGATTTGGGGACCAGCTCGGTTAAGACGTTGCTCGTGAACCAAAACGGCGAGATCGCCGGGGAGGCGTCTGCAGCTTATCCGCTGATCCAAGAGCGTCCGGGGTACAGCGAACAAAATCCGGAGGAATGGGTCAAAGGGACGATTGCTTGTTTGCAGCAGCTGCTGAAGGAAAGCGGCGTAGCTGCCGAAGACATCGAGGGTGTCTCCTTCTCCGGTCAAATGCACGGCTTAGTGCTGCTTGATGAGCAGAACAACGTGCTGCGCAACGCGATTTTGTGGAACGATACCCGGACAACAAAGCAATGCCGTCAAATTGAAGCGAAGCTGGGCGACAAGCTGCTCGACATTACGCGCAACGCTGCGTTGGAAGGGTTTACGTTGCCAAAAATCCTTTGGGTGCAGGAGCATGAGCCGGAGTTGTTTGCCAAAGCCGCGCGTTTCGTACTGCCGAAGGATTATTTGCGTTACCGCATGACCGGCCAAGTGCAAATGGAAATCTCCGACGCGGCGGGAACGCTGCTGCTGAACGTGCCGGAAGGCAAGTGGAGCGAGGAGATCGCTGCCGCCTTCGGGCTTCCGGCTGGCTTCTGCCCGCCGATTGTGGGCAGCACCGAGTTTACCGGCACGCTGCTGCCGGAATTTGCCGCCGAGTCCGGCCTGGCGGCTGGCACGAAGGTGTTTGGCGGCGGCGCTGACAACGCCTGCGGCGCGGTTGGCGCAGGTATCGTCCGTAAAGGTGACGCGCTGTGCAGCGTGGGTACGTCTGGCGTGGTGCTGACCTACGAAGAAGACAAGAACAAGGATTTTGCCGGCAAGGTGCATTTCTTTAACCATGCGCATCCGGGCGCTTTTTACGCGATGGGCGTGACGCTGGCCGCAGGGTATTCCTTGAGCTGGTTCAAGGAATCGCTGGCGCCGGAGCTTAGCTTTGACGAGCTGCTGAAGCCGGTGGGCGACATTCCGCCGGGTTCGGAAGGGCTGCTGTTCACCCCGTATCTGGTCGGGGAACGCACGCCGCATGCGGACAGCGTCATTCGCGGCAGCTTCATCGGCTTGTCCGGCACGCATCGCCGGGAGCATCTGGCCCGCGCGGTAATGGAAGGCATCACCTTCTCGCTGCAGGAGTCGTTTGATCTGTTCGACGCGGCCGGCATCGAGGTTGAACGCGTGATTTCCATCGGCGGCGGCGCGAAGAATCCGGTCTGGCTGCAAATGCAGGCCGATATTTTCGGTAAGCCGGTTGTGGCGCTCAAGAACGAGCAAGGCCCGGCGATGGGCGCGGCGATGATGGCTGCTGTCGGCAGCGGCTGGTTCGGCAGCTTGAAAGAATGCGCCGATGCCTTCATCGGGTATGCGAAGACCTATGAGCCGATCCCGGCTAATGTGGAGAAGTACGCCCGCTTATTCAAGCTGTATCAGCAAGTTTATGCAGCAACCCGCTCGCTGAACGAAGGGCTGCAGGAATTCCGCGGATAAGCTTGCACAAGGATCTGCCCATAAACGCCTGTTCCCATGGGGAATAGGCGTTTTTCAATTTGGATATGGTGCTGCTGAGCCAAGAACTGCAAACCCATGCAGTGCCAAAGGCATGGTATAATTGACCTTGTGCGAGGAGGGAAGACATGTTCATCCGGAGCATCTATCGCAATTACTTCAAGAACAATTTGTTCATGAAGATTCTTTTGTTTTTTTCAGTCATCACCATCGTTACGATTATTACTTTTTCGTATTTGATGTTTATGTTTATGTCAGAGTCCGCGGTACAGAGACAACTGGACATTCAGAAGCGGGCAATCGAAAGTGTCAGCGATTACATTGGCAGCAAATACGAATCTGTACAGGCAATGGTACGGGGCATTTATCGTGACGAGGAGTTGGCCTCGAACACTTCTTTTTTCTTGGAGCATCCGTATCAGGATTACGTGAATTACCGCTTGGACCGTTTTTATACGGAAAATAATTCGTCAACCGACACCGTTCTGTATTTCCGTAACGTGGTCGACGACGATCCGGACATTCGCAGTTTGATGTTATATAGCGCAGATCTGCAACAGTTATATGTTTTTGGCAGCGATAAGCAATTTAAGATTATCCCTACCAATCAGGCCCGATCCTTCATCCCTGATGTGATGTATCAGGAGGAAGGCGTGAACGTGGGAGCCGCTAACATCTGGGTGCGCAAAACGGTGGGCCTGCCAGATCTCCCGATGTATTCGGTCCGCATCCCCATCAATAATAAGCAATCGCTTCGCAATATCGGGCAGCTCGACGTGTATTTCGATACCGACAAGGTATGGGGCAGCCTCGCGATGTACGAAGATGAACTCAAAGGATCCATCTTGGTGCTGTCCGCTGATGGCAGCGTATTATTTGATTCCTCCGGAACCTATTATGATCAGAAATACCCGTATGCCGAACAAATTAACTCTATGTACGATACCGGGGTGCTGAGTGAAGGGCTGATTGCTACTAAGCTGACGCAAAGCCAGGGAGGTTACACCGTACTCAGTACCGTTCCAAAAGAGGAGCTGGCCAAAACTTATCACGGACTCCGCAACACGATCTTTACCATCAGCTCCATTTGCATTTTGTTTGCGATCCTGATCCCGGCGCTGTTTATCAGCAATTTCGCCAAACGCACGCGAAATATTATTCGGTTTACCCGCAGAGTTCGCAACGGGGATCTCACCGCACGGATCGACGAGTTCCGGGAGGACGAGCTGGGGCAGATCTCCAAGAGCTTTAATGACATGCTGGACGAGCTGAATGTATACATCGACCGGGTGTTCAAAGCGGAGATTAAGCAGCAGCAAACCGAGCTCGTTGCGTTGCAGGCGCGGATCAATCCACACTTCCTGTACAATACGCTGGAGGTTATCCGGATGCGGGCCGTTTCCCAAGGCGCGAAAGATGTGGGTGAGATGATCTACAGCTTGTCCGTCCTGTTCAAAAGCATGGTGCAGCAAAAGAAGAACTACACCCTTAAAGACGAACTGGAAGCTTGCCGATTATATCTAGAGTTGTTCCGTATCCGTTACCGGGATCGCTTTAGCTATGAGATTCAAGCCGACCCTTCGCTTCTGGGCAAAGCGATCGTCCGTTTGTCCCTGCAGCCTATCGTGGAGAACTATATCGTCCACGGCATCCAAACCGACCAAAGCGACAACCGGATTAAGATCGAGGTGCGGGAAGACGGGGATTCGCTGGTGGCCGTGGTCAAGGATAACGGGAAGGGCATCGAACCCGACCGGCTGGCGGAAATCCACCGGGAGCTGGAGCGGGAAGAAGAAACCGGGCAAATGTTTGGACTTCGCAGCGTACATTCGCGGCTGCGTTTCCTGTACGGCCCGGACTACGGAATCAAGATCGAGAGCACGCCCGGCAGCGGGACAACCATCACAGTTCGTTTTCCGAATCGGGAAGGAATGGAGGGGGAAGATGTATAAGGTATTTATCGTCGATGACGAACCGTTCATCATCGAAGGCTTATACGATATCGTGGACTGGCCGCAGTTTGGCTTGGAAATTGTCGGACACGCAGAGAACGGCCAGCAGGCGCTGGACGCCCTTGCTACGAAGCCGGTGGATGTATTAATCACGGACATCTCCATGCCGGTCATGAACGGGTTAACGCTGATTTCCGAGGCGCGGAAGCTGCACAAGGAATTGAAGGTCATTATTTTGAGCGGATTTAACGAGTTTGATTACCTCAAAGAGGGCATGAAGCTTGGCATTGAAAACTACCTGCTGAAGCCGATTAATGTTGAGGAGCTGGAATCGACGCTGCGCAACACGGTGCAGAAGCTGGACAGCGTGGATACAAACGGACTCTACGACGCCTATGATATCCAAATCCTGAAGGACAACACGCTTTACCGCTGGCTGAACGGGCAGATGGCGGCTGCGGAATTCGAGGAGCGAGCCGAGCTGCTGGGCTTGCATTTGCAGGGGCCTTATGTTGCGGTGGCGATGCTGCGCACCGAAGGCAACTCGGCCGAAGTATTTGATCGCGCTGAACGTTACCTCAAGGCGTGGCGGGGAATCACCCTATTCCACGATGTAGATGGCGATATTGGAATCGTGGCTTCCCTTCCTGCCGGGGCAGAGGAGAAGCGGACTTTTGCCGAACTGATGGAGCATCTGTCCCTGGAATTGTCAGTCATGAACCAGACGATTCAAATGGGCGTAGGTAATGTGGGACGGTTGCCTGAAGCGGCATCTCTCAGCTATAAGCAAGCCAAGCGTGCCCTTGAATATTACTTGATTTATCCGGAACGGCGGACGATGGAATACAAGCAGCTAGAGAGTACCCGCGCCGGCGGCGTATTGGAGAGCGGCTATCCGCTAGGCTGGGACGATTACGCCAAGTTGATTTTGGCGAAGGATAAGGATGGATTAAGAAAACGGATTTGCCAAGATTTCGAGCGGTTGAAGCAGACGGAGGGCATTCGTCCCGAGGATGTGCAGAATATCGCCTTGGAACTGGTGGTCCGCTTTAAAATGGAGCTTCAGCATATTAAATATACGGAAGAGACAGACTTGTTTAAGAACACGCTTCAACGTGTCCAGCGCTGTGATTCGTTTCAAGAGCTGGTCCAAAGTCTCGTAAATTTGGCGGAGGAGACGGTTGGTTCGCTTCTACAGGATGCTAAGAATCCGGTGGTGCATCAGGTGTTGAACTACATCGACTCGCATTACGCCGACGAACTGTCGCTCAAAACGCTGGGCGCGCAATACCATATTCATCCGGTGTATCTCGGGCAGTTATTTCACAAGGAGACGGGGATGTCCTTTGCCGAGTATATTAACAAGTACCGGATCGAAAAGGCGAAGCAACAACTCAAAAATACCAATCTCAAAGTGCACGAAATCGCGCGGAGCGTGGGCTACTGGGAGATCGGTTATTTCTATAAGCAGTTCCGGAAATACGTGGGGATCTCCCCCACCGACTTTAAGGCACTGCATTAGATCGAATAGGGGAGGGTACCCTGGAGCAAGGAGATTTTTAACCACCTAAATCGGTTGGTTTTCCTTGGTTCCGGGGTATTGTCCTTTTCTTTAATTTGTACCTTAATTTTTTAAGTTTATCTTCTTTTTGTAATGGCTTTCATTCGGTAAGGTTAGGTTAGTCGAACAAAACAAAAGAGATTCAAAAGGGAGGATCAGCATGAGTAAAAGCAAAAGAAGTTTTTCTTTCGTCCTTGCCACTCTGATGGCCATGGTGCTTGTTCTGAGCGCATGCGGCGGAAGCAAGAACGCGGACAGCGGCAGCAACAGCGGAGCCGCAGCGGGCAACTCGGAGGAACCGGTTAACCTGATTTGGTACACGATCGGTACGCCTCAAAAAGACGTAGACCGCGTAATGGAAGAAGTCAGCAAGTACACCAAAGAGAAAATCAATGCAACAATTACGATGAAAATGATCGACTGGGGCGACTACGCACAAAAGATGCAAGTGAACGTCGCTTCCGGTGAACCGATGGATATCATCTTCACTTCCGCAGGTGGTTTCGACTACGTGCAAAACGCTAGAAAAGGCGCGTTCCTGCAACTGGACGAGCTGCTCGAGCAATATGGACAAGACCTGAAGAACACTATCGACCCTGCGTTCTTGGAAGGCTCCAAAGTCGACGGGCATAACTACGGGATCCCGGCGAACAAAGAACTTCCGCAACAAGAAGTATGGCGCTTCAACAAAACGTTCTTGGACAAGTATAACCTGGACATCTCGAACGTTCGTTCCTTGGAAAGCATCGAGCCATTGTTGAAAACGATTAAAGAAAATGAACCGGGCGTAACGCCGTTCGCAATGAACAAAGAATACGTTCCGTATGTTCCTTACGATTACATTATTCAAAACCTGCCGATGGCGGTAAAACTGGATACGACCGATTATAAAATCGTAAACATCCTGGAAACGCCGGAAATGCAAGAAGCTCTGAACTTGATGCACAAGTACTATAAAGCAGGTTACGTAGCTCCGGAAGCGGCTACAACTGGCTCTACCAGCGACCTGATGACTTCCGGTCAATGGTTCATGGACCGTGCACAAACCCAGCCGCTGGCGGATAACCTATGGTCTGCAAGCTACGGCTACCCTGTAGTATCTACACCGGCAAGTGACGCGATTATCACGAACACTTCCGTACAAGGTTCGATCATGGCGATCTCCGCGAACTCCGAACATCCGGAGAAAGCAATGGAATTCCTGAACCTGCTGAACACCGATCCGGTGCTGCGCAACATGGTTGACTCCGGTATCGAAGGCGTTCACTACAAGAAAATCGATGACACCCACTACGAAAACCTGGCAGAATCGAAAAACTACGACATGCCTTCGTACTCTTTGGGTAACAACATGCTCCTGTACTTGAATGCCAACGACCCAGACGACAAATGGGAGCAATTCAAGAAGTTTAACGCAGAAGGCGTGAATTCGCCAATCCTGAGCTTCAACTTCGACAGCACGAAAGTAGCTACCGAAATGGCCGCTGTACAAAACGTAAAAGAGCAATTCTGGTCCTCGTTGATGACGGGTACGGTTGATCCGGCGGAATACCTGCCAAAAGCAATCAAAAAATTCAAAGAGGCAGGCCTGGACAAGGTGATTGCTGAAGCCCAAGCTCAGCTCGATGCCTGGAGAGCTGAAAACAACAAGTAATCATTATAGAGATAGAGAGGGATCGGGCGGGTGATAGTTGCGCCCGATCCTTTTTCATTATTTTTCGACAGGAGGGGAACATCATGGCTGCATTTTTCAAAAACCTGCTTAAGAATAAAGTCATGTTATTTATGGTGTTGCCGGGTGCCGTTTGGTTTTTCTTCTTCTCGTACCTTCCGCTGGTCGGTACGATTACGGCGTTTAAGCAATACCGCTTCAGCCGTGACGGATTCTGGGCGAGTATCGCGCGGAGTGAGTGGGTAGGTTGGGAAAACTTCAAGTTCCTGTTCAGTACAAACGATGCCTTTACCATTACCCGCAACACGTTGTTATACAACCTTGCTTTTATTTTCATTGGACTCATCCTTTCCGTGGCGATGGCGATTCTGTTGTCTGAGCTGGTCGGCAAGACCATGGCCAAAGTGTATCAAACCGGGATGTTCCTGCCCTACTTCCTTTCCTGGGTTATCGTCGGCTACTTTGCGTTCAGCTTCCTGAGCATGGACCGGGGGATGATTAACCAGATTTTAGGTTGGTTTGGCGTGGAGCGAATTAACTGGTATTCGGAGCCAAAATATTGGCCTTATATTTTGATATTCGTCAACCTATGGAAAACGATCGGCTACAACAGTGTCGTTTACCTGGCTTCGATCATGGGTATCGACAAATCGCTTTATGAAGCGGCGATGATTGACGGTGCGACCAAATGGCAGCAAATCCGCAACATCACGGTTCCCCTGCTCTCCCCAATCATCATTATCATGACACTGCTGGCGGTAGGGCGGATCTTCTACGCCGACTTCGGCTTATTCTACCAAGTGCCAAGAGATTCGGGTACGCTCTATCAAGTCACGAACGTCATCGACACTTACGTATACCGCGGTCTAAAAACAACCGGGGAAATCGGCATGAGTACGGCGGCCGGTCTTTATCAATCGGTGGTAGGCTTTATTCTCGTCATGGTTTCTAACTTCATCGTGCGCAAAATGGATAAAGACAGCGCCCTATTTTAAAACAGCTGAAAGGAGTGTCAAGGTATGGCGGAGATGGCTAGAAAAAGCAAAGATTTTCATCATGTCTCTCGCGGCTGGAACGCCGTATTGCACCTGATCGCCGGTATTTTTTCGTTTATGTGTGTGTTTCCCTTTATCTTTGTTGTGATTATTTCCTTTACCGATGAGAAGACGCTGGCAACAGACGGTTACCGGCTGCTGCCGGCCAAATGGAGTCTCGAAGCTTACCGCTTCGTGTTTGAGAGCGGCGACTCGCTGCTTCGTTCGTATGGCGTAACGATCGTTGTCACGCTGGTAGGTACGATCCTTAGCTTGGCAATGATTGCGCTTTATGCTTACGCGATTTCTCGGAAGAGCTTCCGGTACCGGAGATTTTTCTCCGTATTTGCGATTGTGACCATGCTGTTTAACGGAGGGATGATTCCAACCTATATGGTGGTATCCCAACTGATGGGTCTGAAAGATACGTTGTGGGCGCTAATTTTGCCGCTTGCAATGAATGCGTTCTACATCATGATCTTACGTACGTTTTATAGTACAAGCGTTCCTGAAGCAGTTATTGAATCGGCGCGGATTGACGGTGCCGGCGATTTCTATATTTTCCTGCGGATCGTCTTGCCGCTGTCGCTCCCAGGTCTTGCTACGATCGGCTTGTTCAGCACGCTGGGTTACTGGAACGACTGGTTTAACGCACTTCTGTATATCGACAACCCGAATTTGGTGCCGCTGCAGTCGATGCTGATGCGGATCGAATCGAGTATTGCGTTTATTCAGCAAAACTCGCAGAACACTTCGCTTAGCTTGGCCGCGATGCAATCTATTCCGCAGGACACTTCGCGGATGGCGATGGTCGTGCTGGCAACGTTGCCAATTATTTTTGCATATCCGTTCTTTCAACGGTATTTTGTACAAGGACTTACGGTAGGCGCTGTCAAAGAATAAATATAGCTTCATCCAACCTTCTCGATGCTGAAAAGTGAATTTTCTAGTTTGAATCATTTTTGAACTCTTTTGGAATCAAGGAGAAAAATGAAAGGAGCGAGGTGGAGATGTTGCTATATAAAGACAGCTCGAAGCCCATCCCGGAACGAGTAGAGCATTTGCTCGGGCTGATGACATTGGAAGAAAAGGCCGGCCAGCTGGTTCAGCCCTTCGGCTGGCAGACCTATGAGCATAAAGATGGAGAGATTAAGCTGACCGAAGCGTTTAAGGAGCAGGTGAAAAACGGCGGCGTCGGTTCGTTATACGGCGTACTGCGCGCCGATCCGTGGACGGGCGTGACGCTGGAAACCGGCTTGTCGCCGCGCGAAGGTACGGAGGCGGTGAACGCCATCCAGCGGTACGCCATCGAGAACTCGCGCCTCGGCATCCCGATTCTGATCGGGGAAGAGTGCTCGCACGGCCATATGGCCATTGGCGCCACGGTGTTTCCTGTACCGCTGTCGCTCGGCAGCACCTGGAACGTGGAGCTGTATCGCGAGATGTGCCGGGCGGTGGCCCGGGAGACGCGCGCCCAGGGCGGCGCGGTCACGTATTCTCCAGTCCTCGACGTTGTGCGTGATCCCCGCTGGGGCCGGACCGAAGAATGCTTTGGCGAAGACGCTTATTTGATCAGCGAAATGGCCGTGGCTTCGGTCGAAGGCTTGCAAGGGGAGAGCTTGGACGGAGAGGACAGCGTGGCGGCTACGCTGAAGCACTTCGTCGGCTACGGCAGCTCCGAGGGCGGCCGAAATGCCGGCCCAGTCCATATGGGACGGCGCGAACTGCTGGAGGTCGACCTGCTGCCGTTCCGCAAGGCGGTGGAAGCCGGTGCGGCTTCGATCATGCCGGCCTACAACGAGATCGACGGCGTTCCATGTACGACCAATGAGGAATTGTTGGACGGCGTCCTGCGCGGCGAGTGGGGGTTTGACGGCATGGTCATCACCGACTGCGGCGCGATCGACATGCTCGCCTCCGGCCACGATGTGGCAGAGGACGGACGGGACGCGGCGATCCAAGCGATCCGCGCGGGCATCGATATGGAGATGTCCGGCGTGATGTTCGGCAAGCATCTGGTGGAGGCGGTACGGTCGGGACAGCTGGAGGAGGAAGTGCTCGATCGCGCGGTACGCCGCGTATTGACGCTGAAATTCCGCCTCGGGCTGTTTGAACGTCCGTACGCCGACCCAGAGCGGGCCGAGCGGGTGATTGGCAGCGCGGAACATGTGGAGCTGGCCCGGCAACTGGCCAGCGAAGGCGTTGTGCTGCTCAAGAACAAAGACGGCGTGCTGCCGCTGTCGGCGGACGCCGGTACCATCGCCGTTATCGGGCCGAACGCTGATGCGGGGTACAACCAGCTGGGCGACTACACCTCGCCACAGCCGCGGTCCAAGGTTACGACCGTGCTCGGCGGAATCCGCAGCAAGCTGGCTGAAACGCCGGAACGGGTGCTGTATGCGCCGGGCTGCCGGATCAACGGCAATTCCCGGGAAGGTTTTGACGTGGCGTTGTCTTGCGCGGAGAAGGCGGATACGGTGGTTATGGTCGTGGGTGGCTCAAGCGCACGGGACTTTGGCGAGGGGACCATTGACCTTCGCACCGGCGCTTCCAAAGTGACCGACAATGCGGAGAGCGACATGGATTGCGGCGAAGGCATTGACCGCATGAACCTCAGCTTATCCGGCGTACAGCTGGAGCTGATTCAAGAAATTCATAAATTGGGTAAGCCGCTCGTGGTGGTTTATATCAACGGACGGCCGATTGCCGAGCCGTGGATCGACGAGCACGCCGATGCGATCCTCGAAGCCTGGTATCCGGGGCAAGAAGGCGGGCATGCGATCGCCGACATCCTCTTCGGCGACGTGAATCCATCGGGACGTCTGACGATCTCGATTCCAAAGCATGTTGGACAGGTTCCGGTCTACTACCACGGCAAACGTTCGCGGGGCAAACGGTATCTGGAAGGCGATTCGCAGCCGCGTTATCCGTTTGGGTACGGACTGAGCTATACCGAATTCACCTATAACAATTTAAAGCTGGAGTCCGATACGATTAATAAGGACGGCTCAACGAAGGTGACGGTTGAAGTGACGAACGTCGGCGAACGTGCTGGTGCGGAAGTCATTCAACTGTATATTACCGATGTTGCAAGTAAGGTAACCCGGCCGGCGAAGGAGTTGAAAGGCTTCCGTAAAATATTCCTGCAACCGGGCGAGACCCAGACCGTGGAATTTACGGTCGGTCCAGAGCAGCTGCAATACATCGGCCAGAATTATAAACCGGTGGTGGAGCCGGGCGAATTCCGGGTGCACGTCGGCAAGAACGTAAATGATACGCTGAGCGCCAATCTCTTTGTGCGGGAGGATTAATTGATATGGAACGCATCAGACGTTTTATCCGGGAACTATCGGAAGCCCAGTGGCTGGATCAAATCCAGCTGCGCGGGTGGGAGATCACTTCTTCCGTATACCAGGTTCCCGGCAGCTACACGAAGGAAACTGAATATTCGGAGGGACAAGCCTTCGAGCGCTTCCCTAGCACGCAGGGAACCACGTATTTCTTCCGTACCCAACTGGAGATTCCGAAAGGGTGGCGCGGCGGGCAGGTGGGCCTCATCTTTGCCTCCGGCGGCGAAGGTCTGCTGCGCATCAATGGCAAATCGGCCCAGGGCCTGGACCGGAACCATATGTTCGTGACGCTTCCGCAGGAGTCGGGACAAGGCCCGCTCTCGCTGGAAATCGAGCTGTATGACCCGATCCCTGAACCGGTGGATCCGCTGAACCAACAAGCGGTGATTCAGCCGCCGATTTCGCGGATCGACAGCCGTCTGGTACTGGTGAACCGGCCGGTGCAAAGCTTGATGTATACGGCAACGGTTGTCCGCGATGCCACGGTGCTGCTGCCGGAACAGGATTTTCGGCGCACCCGCCTGATCGAGGCGCTGTATGCCGCCATGGACGGGTTCGTGGCGCTGGACAAGGAAGCGATTCGCGAGGGTGGAGCGATTACCGAGCTGGAACAGCGGCTCACCGAGCGGGTGAAGGCGATCGGCGGCAATGCCGAAGGCCTGATCCACATGGTCGGCCAGTCGCATATCGACATCGCCTGGCTGTGGCCGGTGCGGGAGACGGTGCGCAAGACGAGCCGGACGTTCTCGACGGTTGATGCGCTGATGCGCGAATACCCGGAATACCGCTACACCCAAAGCCAACCGCTGCTGTTCGCCTTCCTGAAAGAGAACGACCCCGAGTTGTACGAGCGGGTGAAGGCACGGATCAAGGAGGGGCGCTGGGAATTGGTTGGCGGCATGTGGGTAGAGCCGGATTTGAACCTGCCAAGCGGCGAATCGCTGATGCGGCAGATGCTGTACGGGCAACGTTTCTATCAGGAGGAGTTCGGCTTCACCTCGGAGATTGAATGGCTGCCAGACACGTTTGGTTATTGCGCATCATTGCCGCAAATTTTGAAGCATGGCGGGATTCGCTATTTTATGACGACCAAGCTTGGCTGGAACGACACCAACGTATTCCCGTACGACCTGTTCCATTGGGTCGGCATTGACGGCACGCCAATGCTGTCGTATCTGAACCACGGCGTAAATGAAAATACGTTGCCGAAGGACGTTCACGATCACTGGCAATCGTATCGCCAAAAAGCGGTCCATCCGGAGCAAATGCTGCTTTACGGACATGGCGACGGCGGCGGCGGGGTGACCCGTGAAATGCTGGAGTACATTCACCGCGCTGAGCTGATGGTAGGTCAGCCGGCAAGCGAATATAGCACGGCAGCGGAGTTCTTTGCTGGCATCGAAGCGGCGCAGCCGAAATTGCCGGCATGGCACGGCGACCTGTACCTTGAATTGCACCGTGGGACGTATACGACCCACGGGCGCAACAAGCGCAGCAATCGCAAAGCGGAGATCCTGTACCGCGAGGCGGAGCTATGGAACGCGTTGGCCGCTCCGGCGATGCCGAAGGATCAGCAACGCGAGGCGCAAAGAACGCTGCAGGAGGGCTGGAAGCTGATCCTGTTGAACCAGTTCCACGACATCATTCCGGGTTCGGCGATTACCGAAGCGTACGAGACATCGACGAAAGAATATGGAGAGATTTTTGAGAAAGGAAACGCCGGGCTGCGTCAGGGCCTGACGACTTTGGCTGAACGGGTATCGACCACGGGCGAAGGTACGCCGTACATCGTCTTTAACAGCCTAGGCTGGACGCGCGATGTGATCGTGTCCCTTCCGGAACAAGCTTATCGGAGCGGCGCGGTTGCTTACGACGAGCAGGGGACACGGCTTGAGCTGGATGTGCGGACGGATCTTGGCGGAGAAACCGCGGCTTGGGTCCGCGTGCCGGAGGTTCCGGCGTTTGGCTACAAGACGATTTGGCTGCGGAACGAAGCGGGAGCAGTTGCCCGAACTAAGGCGGATTCCCTGGACGGAAGCCAAGCGTTCCAAGGCGAGTGGGAAACGGAGTTCTACCGCCTGAAATTTAACGACCGCGGCGAGATCGTCAGCCTGTGGGATAAGGAAGCCGGACGGGAGATCGTGAAATCCGGGGAAAGCGCAAACCGCTTCCACTTCTATCACGACCGTCCTACGCTGTGGGATGCTTGGGACATTGACCCGCGCTATGAACAGCAACCGGCCGGCGAGGCTGTATTGCTGGAGAGCGGTCTGGTTGCAAGCGGGCCCGTCCAAGACGTACTGCGCTTCCGCTGGAGTATTGGTCAATCGGAAATCACGCAGGATCTGATTCTGTATCATCACAACAAGCGGATTGATTTCCAAACGAAGGTGAATTGGAACGAAGCTCACAAGCTGCTGAAGGTTGGGTTCCCGATCGACCTCGTTACGGACAAAGCGACTTACGAAATTCCGTTCGGGGCGCTGGAACGTCCAACACATCGCAATACGAGCTGGGAGCAGGCGCAATTTGAGGTGTGCGGACACCGGTTCGCCGACGTTTCCGAACGCGGATACGGCGTCAGCCTGCTAAATGACTGCAAATACGGCTACGACATCCAAGGCAGCACGATTCGCCTGTCGCTGCTGCGGGCGCCAAAATGGCCGGACGTGACCGCCGATCTGGGCGAGCATGAATTTACGTATTCGCTGTACCCGCACCAAGGCGACTGGCAGACTGCGCACACGGTGCGCGCGGCGGCAGAGCTCAACCATGCGCCGGCAGTATGGGCGGCTGAATCGCATGAAGGCTCGCTGCCTTCCACCGGGGCGTTGCTCGGGTTTACAGGCGAGCACGTGGTGCTCGACACGGTGAAACTGGCCGAGGACGGCGACGGCGTGATCCTGCGCCTGTACGAATCGGCAGGCGGCCGCGAACGCGTGGCGCTAAATTGGAACGAGCCGGTTTCGGCGGCGTTCCTGTCCGACGCTTTGGAGCGGGAGCTGGAGCCGATTACGCTGGCGGACGGAGGGCGGATCGAGCTCGATTTTGCCCCGTATGAAATTAAGACGCTGAAGTTGAAGTAATGGGTGAAGATGGGTTGGTGCACGTTGGCAGCGGGAAGTCAGCTCGCAAGTTAACGGGATGGTTAGCAAGATAGTCAGAAGATAGTTGACGGGAACGTTAGCTGGAATGCTAGCAGGTTAGCAGGAATGGTGGCAGGAAAGCTATCAGACTGTTAACTGGAAAAAGTACCGCTAATTCAGCCGTTTTCTTAGGATGGATGTAATTTAACTGGAATTTCTACCGTTAATTTAACGAATTTTCGCCGACTTCGGCCAATGAGGCTAAATTAACTGTACGATTTACCGTTAAATGAACGATTTAGCGGGAAACTGGTGAATTAGCAGTAGGATTTACCGTTAATTTGCAGATTGCCCGTCGCCCGCCAGCCCAACCGCCCTCAAGATCATAGAAGCGAAACGAAACGAAGCCAAATGAAATGACCTATAAAGGAGCGAGAAGACAAGCTCATGGAACAATTTAGACTCCCGAAAATACCGATGCCGCCGCTGGAATTGCCGCAATCCATTAAGGATGTACTGGCCGAGGCCGAAACGAAACTGGCGCATCGTCCGAAATTGCTGCAACTGTTCAAGAATTGTTTTCCGAACACGCTCGAGACGACAACCAAGCTGATGGACGACGGAACCACCTTCGTCATCACCGGAGACATCCCGGCTTCTTGGCTGCGCGATTCCGTGGAGCAAGTAATCCACTATGTGCCGTTCGCCAAGAACGATCCCGATTTGCAGCGGATCATCAGCGGACTGATCAAACGCCATATTCATTATGTTCATATCGATCCGTACGCGAACGCATTTAACGAGTCGGCCAACGACTGGCACTGGAATACAACTGACGTGACCGAGATGTCCCCATGGGTGTGGGAGCGCAAATTCGAAATCGACTCCTTGTGCTTCGTGGTCCGCTTGGCCTACACGTATTGGAAGGAAACGGAGCAGACCGATATTTTTGATGCCGGCTTTAAATCCGCAATGCGGAAAATCTACGAAGTGTTCAAAACCGAGCAGCATCACTTCGAGAAATCGCCATATCGCTTTACCCGCAACAACGGAATCCCTACCGATTCCTTGCGGAACAACGGAATGGGCATGCCGGTGAACTATACGGGAATGATCTGGTCGGGCTTCCGTTCCAGCGACGACGCCTGCGATTTCCATTACAACATTCCGGGCAACATGTTTGCGGTTGTGGCGCTGCGTCAAATGCAGGAATTCGCCGAGTGGGTCTTCCGCGACATGGACTTCCTGGCCGAACTGAAGGAACTGGAGTTTGAGGTTGACCACGGCATTAAGCTGTACGGGATCTACCGCCATCCGGAATTCGGTCCGATTTACGCCTACGAAACCGACGGCTTTGGCAACTACTGCTTGATGGATGACGCCGGCACGCCGGGCCTCATGTCCATTCCGTACCTGGGCTACGTTAGCGCAGACGATCCGATTTATCAAAATACACGGCGTTTTGCCCTGAGCAAAGAGAATCCGTTCTACTTCGAAGGTAAAGCAGCCAAAGGCATCGGCAGCCCGCATACACCAGAGAATTACATCTGGCATATGGCCTTGTCGATGCAGGGGCTCACCGCGCAAACGAAGGAAGAGAAGCTGGAAATGATCGCAATGCTGGAGGCGACCGACGCCGGAACCGGCTACATGCATGAAGGTTTCCACGCCGACGATCCAAATACGTTTACGCGCAAATGGTTCGCTTGGTCGAACAGCTTGTTCTCGCAGCTGGTGTACCAGGCGATGCAGGAAGGTATATTGTAACGCATCGATCTGCAAGCGGCGCTGAAAGTGTCCGTTAGGATGCGAACGCGCCCCCAATTCATATCCCACATATCTCAAAGGAGACTTGACCATGAGCAAAATTATCGGCGAACCTTTAAAAAATATCCCTTGGCAAGACAAACCGGCCGGCTCGAACGCCCCGGTATGGCGTTACTCTCAAAACCCAATCATAGAGCGTCATGCGATCCCGAACTCCAACAGCGTGTTCAACTCCGCGGTCGTGCCTTTTGAAGGCGGATTTGCCGGTGTGTTCCGCTGCGATTCGCGTTCGGTCAGCATGGATATTTTTGCAGGATTCAGTGACGACGGCATCAACTGGAAAATCAACCACGAGCCAATCCAATTCGAAGGCGACGAGGAAGTGACCAAACGGGAATACCGCTACGACCCGCGCGTCTGCAAAATCGGCGACCGCTACTACATCACCTGGTGTAACGGCTACCATGGCCCAACGATCGGTATTGCGTACACGACGGACTTCAAGACGTTCCATCAGCTGGAAAACGCCTTTTTGCCGTACAATCGCAATGGTGTGCTGTTCCCGCGCAAGATCGGTGAACGTTACGCGATGCTCAGCCGCCCAAGTGACACGGGCCACACGCCGTTTGGCGATATTTTCTACAGCGAAAGCCCAGACCTGACCTTCTGGGGCAAACATCGCTATGTGATGGGTACGATTAACGGCGATGCTTCTGCATGGCAATCGAAAAAAATCGGCCCAGGACCGGTTCCGATCGAAACCGACCAAGGCTGGCTGCTGATCTACCACGGCGTCATCAATACCTGCAACGGCTTCGTCTACCGCATGGGCTGCGCCCTGCTGGACATCGACAAACCGTGGATCGTCAAAGCGCGTTCGCGTAACTATATCCTCGGTCCAGAAGAGCTGTACGAATGCGTCGGCGACGTGCCAAACGTGACGTTCCCTTGCGCCGCTTTGACTGACGCCGAAACCGGCCGGATCGCGATCTACTACGGCTGTGCGGATACAGTTACCGGCCTGGCCTTCACTACCGTGGACGAGCTGCTGAAGTACATGGAAGAATATCCGCTGGAGACAGAAGCGTGAGGAACAAAAGCTCATCTACAAAATTACAAACCACGGAGGAAAGCGGGGGTTAGAGAAATGAGCAAGCAAAGAACGGCCCATATCATCTCCCATACGCACTGGGACCGGGAATGGTATTTGCCGTACGAGAAGCATCACGTTCGTCTGGTTGAGCTGGTGGATGCGCTGCTCGATAAGCTGGACGGCGATTCGGCGTTCCGCAGCTTTTATCTCGACGGTCAAACGATCATCATCGAAGATTACTTGCAAGTACGACCGGAGAACAAGGAGCGTCTGGAAAAATACATCCGCGAAGGCCGCATCCTCATCGGACCTTGGTACATTTTGCAGGATGCGTTCCTAACGAGCGGAGAAGCGAATATCCGCAACATGCAAATCGGCCATCAGGACGCGTTAAAATACGGTGCGCCCGCGAAGATCGGCTATTTCCCCGACACCTTCGGCCTCGTCGGGCAAATCCCGCAATTGATGTTGCAATCCGGGATTCGTAACGCCTTTTTTGGCCGCGGCGTGAAGCCGACCGGCTTCAACAATACCGTATCCGACGGCGGGTATGAGTCCTCCTTCTCAGAGCTGATCTGGGAAGGACCGGACGGCTCCAAGGTGCTGGGGATCCTGTTCGCCAACTGGTATTCCAACGGCAATGAGGTGCCGGTGGACGAAGCGGAAGCGAAGGCGTTCTGGGATCGCAAGCTGGCGGATGCGGAGAAATACGCAGCCACCGGCGAGCTGCTCTTCATGAACGGCTGCGACCATCAGCCGCTGCAACTGGACCTGCCGGAAGCGATTCGTACGGCGGAGAAGCTGTACCCGGACACGAAGTTCATCCATTCGAACTTCCCGGATTATTTGCGCGAGCTGGAAGCGGCGCTGGAAGGCCGCGAGCTGTCCACCGTCAAGGGCGAGCTGCGCAGCCAGCGCACCGACGGTTGGGGGACGCTGGTGAACACCGCCTCCTCGCGCGTGTATCTGAAGCAGATGAACCAGGTCGGCCAGGCCTTGCTGGAAAAAGTCGCCGAGCCGCTCGCCTCGATCGCGAATCTGCTCGGGAAGGATTACCCGCATCACCTGTTTACGTATGCGTGGAAAACCTTGATGCAAAACCATCCGCACGACAGCATTTGCGGATGCAGCGTAGACGAGGTTCACCGCGAGATGGTCACCCGCTTCGCGAAGAGCCGCCACGTTGCTGAGGCGCTCATCGACGACAGCAAGCGGGTGATCGCGGATGCGGTGAACACCTCCGTCTTCGCCCAGTATGGCGAAGACCCGCTGCCGCTGGTCGTGTTTAACACGACCGGCTGGAGCCGCACGGGCACAGTGTCCATCGAGCTGGACGCTGCCCGCCTGTATTTGCGCGACGGCCTCGGCCTCGAGGAGACCGGCCGCCGCATGAAGGCGGTCGACCTGTCAGGCCGCGAGCTGGTCGACGAGCAGGGGAACACGGTGCCTTGCACGGTGGAGGATCTCGGGCTGCTGTTCGGCTATGATTTGCCGGACGACAAGTTCCGTCAGCCGTACATGTGCCGCCGCGTCAAGCTGACGTTCCAGGCTTCCGATGTGGCTGCACTGGGTCTGCGCACCTATGCGTGGGTGCGCCGGAAATCGGCGGCAGCTGCCACCAAGCCGGCCTCGTTGTTCACGGGCAACCGGGTCATGGAGAACGAGAACCTGAAGGTGGAAATTGCCGAAGACGGATCGTTTACATTGACCGATAAAGCGACGGGCCAAGTGTACCGTGATCTCGGCGTCTATGAGGACACCGGCGATATCGGCAACGAGTACATGTACAAACAGCCGGAAGGCGAAAAGCCGCTGACCACGAAAGGACTGGCTGCGCAAATCCGCATCGTAGAGGACGAACCGTACCGCGCTTCCGTGGAAATTTGCCATGACTGGGAGATCCCGGCGTCCGCTGATGAGAAGCTGGACGAAGAAATGCGCGAGCTGGTTTACTATCCGCACCGCAAAGCGCAGCGCAGCAGCAAGCTGACGACGCTGAAGCTGCGTACGGTCATTTCGCTGGAGGCGGCCGGCAAAGGCGTTCACATCGAGACGACAATCCATAACACGGCGAAGGATCATCGCATCCGTGCCTTGTTCCCAACTGACCTGAAAGCATCGGTCCATCAAGTGGATTCGATGTTTGAAATCGCCGAACGGAGCATTGAACCGGCACCGGAGTGGGAAAACCCAAGCAACACCCAACATCAGCAAGCGTTCGTGGACGTGAGCGGTGAAGGGGCCGGTCTGACCGTAGCCAACCTTGGCTTAAACGAATATGAAGTGCTGCGCGACGGCCGGAACACGATCGCCGTGACGTTGCTCCGCTCTGTGGGCGAGCTCGGCGACTGGGGCTTGTTCCCGACGCCGGAAGCACAGTGCCTGGGCGTGCACACCGCCCGGATGGAACTGATTCCGCATAACGGCGACGGCATTGCGTCCGGCGCGTTTACGGAAGCTTACCAGTTCCAGATTCCGTGGACGCTCAGCCAAACGGAAATGCACGAGGGAACCTTGTCCCCGTCGTATACACCGTTCCAATGGGAAGGCCAAGAGATGGCATTCTCCTCGCTCAAAATGAACGAGACGACCGGCGACCTGCTGCTGCGTTGGTTCAACATGAGCAAGCAAGCATCAGAGCTGACGCTCGGCCTGAACATCCCACATGAGCATTTCTATAAAACAACGATTCTCGAAGAAGAAGCGGCACCGCTGGCCAAGAACGCAGCAGGCAGCTTGTCCCTGCTAGCCGGCCCATGCGAGATCGTAACCATCGGAGTTCGCCGGTAATAATCAGGGGAACGCTTGAACCTGAACCGGGAAGTTAAGGATTAAAGGTTATCCTGCCATAACTTGTTATGTTATGGCGGGGTAACCTTTTTGTTTTGTCTTTGGGGCTTTTTTACGCGATTATCCCTTTTGTTCAGAGAGGTGATAGAGAAAGAGGAAGGAGGAAGGAGGAAGGAGGATGAGGACGGCGAGTGAAGGGTGAAGGGTGAGTGGAAGGCACGAAGGAGTAGTGGAAGGCAAACGAAGGGGGAGTGAAGAAAATGGGGGACCGATGATTAGGGTAGGGTCAAAGGAAGAGTATGGTTAGGGATGAGATTAGGGATGAAGTAAGGGATGAGGTAAGGGATCAGGGAAAAGGCGAGAGTGTGGGCGATGGGGATGGGGATGGTGGTGGCAAGAGAAGGTGAGCTAGAAGTGGCCATGGTTGATCTCTAGGTGGTCACCTGATTCAATGGGATAATCATGCAAAAGCTCCCGAACAGCAAGGGGCTACACCCTCCAGCATAAACAAACTAATAAAAAATGAGGCATACCAAAGTATACCTCACCTTACTGACACAACACTGTATACGAAATCGAGCGATGTGTCCGGGGAGTTCGAGTTGAGCCTATACCTCGTCCCAGATGCGCCGGACGTTGTCGAAGGCGATGCGGGTGCCTTGGCGGCAGTCCTCCATGCCTTCGTATTCAATGGAGAGGTAGCCGTCGTAGCCGGAAGCCTTCACGATGCGCAGGATCTCCCACAGGTCGAGATCGCCCTGGCCGGCGATGGCGCCGCGCAGGTACTGGCCGCCCGAGCTGCGGAACCAGCCGGCGCCGGGGTCGCGGTTTTCGGGCCGGATGTAGAAGTCCTTGACGTGGACCATTGAGGCGTAGCCGATGTTCTTTTTCACGGCGACGACGGGGTTCTCATCAACGCAAACGAAGTTGCCGACGTCAAGCGTCGTCTTGTAGTTTGGCCGGTCGACGGCATGGATCACCGCTTGCACCCGGTCAGTGGCCTGCACGTAGTAGCCATGGTTTTCCAGGCTGGTTGTGATGCCGTACTGCGCGGCGTAATCGGCGATTTCCCGGCAGGCGTTCGCGATCCGCGGCAGGTCCTCCTGGAACCGGATAATCGAGGTGTCCTGCCGGGAGGCGACGTCATGCCGCATCAGCTTGACGCCAAGCGCATGGGCATGGTCGACCTCGCGTTTGACGCGGGCGATCTCTGCCGCATAAGCCTCTTCCGAGTCGACGATGAAGTTGGCGCCGATCGCATAGTTGGACACGACGATGCCGGCCTGTACCGCGCGCTCGCGGATCCGCTCGATGAGACCCGGATCGTCGTTGAAGTTAAACCCCAGCGGCACGATTTCGATATGCTCGCCGCCGATGTCGGCGACCCAATCGATGACCTCCAGCAGCGTCATCGATCCGGCCTGCATCGCTTGATAGAGGCTGTATGAACTGACTCCCAGTTTCATGAAAGGTCCATCTCCTTTAGTGATAGTTCCAAGCTAACGGACTCCAGAAGCGTTATTTGCCCGTTTTGGGGCGATGAATTTATTTAACGGACTGAGGAGACCTTATTTTGGCTAAATCCGATCAAATTGCCTAACGCTGGGCCTAATAAGGTCGCTGGAGTCCGTTACAGCGGGGAATTGCCAGGAAAGTGGCCAATAAGGTCATTAGGGTCCGTGCGTACAGCGGTGAGACCGGCTGCTCTCTATGTTGCGGCAACCAACTTATCCCCGGAACGACTGAATAAACTTCACCGCCTGACGGATATCCTCCTCCGGGTTGTCGCCGACTTCGCGTTCGATCGTCAGGTAGCCGGTGTAGCCGATTTCTTGCAGGGCGGCGAAATACGCCGGGAAGTCGACGCTGCCCTTGCCCAGCGGCACCTCCTCGAAGCCCACACCGGAGGCGGCCATATCGGCGATTTTCTCGTGGCTCATCGCATCGTAGCCGAGGAAGCCGTACACGTCGCGCGGATCCACCGTGCGGTGGCGAACGCCGTCCTTGACGTGCGTATGGACGATGTAGTCTTTCAGGATCTTGACGCCTTGAACCGGGTCATCCCCGGTGACCATCACCATGTTGGCCGGGTCGAAGTTGACGGAGACACCGTTGGTGCTGAGGGTGTCCAGGAAGCTTTTTAGATGGGCAGCTGGTTCAGGTCCGGTCTCGATGGCAAAATAAGCGTTCAGGCTCTTCGCATACACGCCCAGCTCCTCACAAGCCTGCTGCATCGCCGCGTAAATTGGGCTGTTGGTGTCCTCCGGCACGATGCCGATATGCGTGGTCACCACGTTGGTGCCCAGCTCAACCGCCAGATCGAGAATTCGCTTGGACTTTTCGATTTTGGCTGGGTTGGCGGCGGCATCCTGAAATCCATGGCCGGCGAGGTCGCCGCATAAGGCGGAGATTTCAAGCCCCAGGCTGTTGATGTAATCGCGCAGTTCTTTGCGCTTTGGCCCAGTTAGAACCTCCGGATCCATCTCGCCGGAAACGGCATAAATCTGTACGCCGTCGGCTCCGGCTTCTTTCGCTTTCTTTAAGCCTTCCTTCACGCCTACGCCAAAGCTGTCAACGATAATGCCAATTTTGTTATTTAGCTTCATCGTGCTCACGCCTCCTTGGGCTTCATAAGATTAAAAATGAATTTCACGGCCTTCGGCGGCCGAATCGTATATCGCGTTCAGGATTTTGATCATCTCCACGCCGTCCTCCACTGGGCTGATCGGCGGGACACCATCTAGGCAGCTGGCTACAAAGTGGTTGATTTCATTCTGGAAGGCTCCGCTAAAGTCAAAGCCTGGCGCAGTGATCTGCGGTTCGATATTCACGATCGTGTTGTGGCGCTCGGTCACCATCGACAACGTCGGTTCAATTTCGGCGCCGCCCTTGTCGCCATAGATGTTGATCAGCGCTGAATTTTGCTTGGCATGCAAGGAGAAGCTGACGTCCACGATGAGCGACGCGCCGTTCTCGAAGCGGATTAACGCATTGGCCATATCCTCAACCGTGTTGAGGGAGGCATCATAGTCCGCGGCTTGGTAAAAAGAGTAGTTCTCGATGTTCGAACGATTCCCCAGTTTCGCATAGGTGTTGCCGCTCACCGATTTGACCTTGGGCCGGCCCATCAGGTACCAGCACAGATCGATCGCGTGCACGCCGATGTCGATCAGCGGGCCGCCGCCGGAGCGCGACTTGTCGGCGAACCAGCCGCCGGGATTGCCGAGCCGACGCAGGAGGCTTGCTTTGGCGTAATAAATCTCGCCGAGGTCTCCGGCATCGATAAATTTCTTCAGCACCGCGATGTTGGAGGCATGACGCCTTACATATCCGACCTGCAGCAGGTTACCGGTCCGCTCCACGGCTTGTTGTACTTGCAGGGCCTCGTCCACAGTGATGCAGAGCGGCTTCTCGCAGAGCACCTGCTTGCCGGCCTCCAAGGCGGCGATGCTAATCGGGGCGTGGGTGTTGTTCCAAGTGCAGATGCTGACTGCCTGGACTTCCGGATTGGCGAACATATCGCGGTAATCCGTGTAAACGTGCGGGATGTCGTACTTGCTTGCCATGCTCCGAGCCCGTTCCTCGTTCACGTCACAGATTGCGAGCAGCTTGGTCCGCGGGTTGGCACGGTAGGCTTGCAGATGGGACTCGGAAATGGAACCTGTGCCGACCAGGCCGATGTTCAGTTGGCTCATTTTTCGCAGGTGCACCCTTTCGTTCTCCGCGCGAGTTTGCTACAATGAGAGCATTCATTCGCTAGGATATGTTTTATTTATTCAAATCTATATTTAGGCACCCCTAATTTAGCACAGCGATTTAAAAGGGAGAATGTTCAGGATGACAAAATATCTGGATTATATGATCAGTCCTGAGCCGATTCGTTTGTTTAATCCCGCGGTGGATGCGAGCCGGCGCAAAATCCAATCGTTATCCGTCGTTAACGCCGGTCATCTGCCCGGGCGCACGATGCAGCGTGCAGACGCAAAGTTTCGGTATTGGGCGTTTGTGGTGATCACGGGCGGGAGCGGGTATTACCAGGCCGGCAACGCGGAAAGGCAGGAGGTTACGGCAGGATCCTGGTTTTGCCTGTATCCGGACGAAACGTTTCAGTATGGTCCACACGCGGAAGGGCATTGGGACGAGTATTATTTCACGGTGGAAGGCTCAAGGGTGGAGGAATGGCTTGGCAGCTGGCTGCAACACCCCGACCAGGTCAAAAAAGCAACGATCGACGACTCCCTCATTAACCGGATGGAGCTCATGTTCATGTTGATCGACAGCGGTGTGCCGAGCAATCTCGACCGAGCTTCTCTAATGCTGGAGTCGTTCCTGTACGAGCTGGTGTCGCAGGCGGATCAGGCGGAAGCCGGAAACCGGGGTCGGTTCGTGATGAAGGTCATCGAGGACATTGCCGCTTCGCTGTATGCCGGTCCAACGCCGGAGGAGCTGGCGGCGCGGCATCATATTTCGATGTCGACGTTGCGGCGGATCGTGCACGAATATTCGGGTTATCCGCTGAATGAATTCATTCACCGACTGAAGGTGGCCGAGGCCAAGAACGTCCTGATGAACACGGAGAAAAGCGTCAAGGAAATCGGCGAATCGCTGGGGTATCAGGATACGTTTTATTTTTCGCGCGTGTTCAAGCGAATTACCGGATGTTCGCCGCGGAGTTATCGTCGCGAAGGCGGACAGTGAGTCTCTGGGCGCAGGGGTTTACACTATATGAGGAGGTTCACGGGATGAAGCTTTTTTTTCAAGGATGGGACGAGGGATTAGTTCATGGCGTAAAAGAATTGGAGGCCCAGCTCGGATTCCAAATGGACCCTTCGGGATTACCGGTGGAAGTTGTGCGCTTGTCTCCAGATGCAGGACAGTTGCGGGTCTCGCTGAGCGGCGGGAAAGGTCGGATTGAATATGTGGAGAAGATTCATTTTTTCCGCGCGTTGGGGTTGTTTGTGGAGCATGCCAAGACGAAAGAGTCGTTTGATCTAACTGAGCGGCCGAGCTTCGATTACAACGGGGCGATGCTGGACGCGTCGCGCAATGCGGTGATGCGGGTGGATGCGATCAAGCAGATGCTGCGCTATATGGCGGTCATGGGACTGAACGGGCTGATGATGTACACCGAGGACACGTACGAAGTGCCGGAACTTCCTTACTTCGGGTATATGCGGGGACGGTACACTGCGGAGGAATTGCGGGAATGCGACGATTACGCGGCGTTGTTTGGCATCGAGATGATCCCGTGCATTCAGACGCTGGGGCATTTATTTCATGCGCTGAAATGGCAGTATGCGGAGCCGCTGCGCGACCATCCGGACATCGTGCTGCCGGGTGCGCCGGCAACGTACGAATTCCTGGAGCAGGCGATTCGGGCGGCATCGGCGCCGTTCCGGTCAAAGCGGATCCATATCGGCATGGATGAAGCGTTTCAGGTGGGACTTGGCCGGTATTTGCGGGACAACGGCTTCCGCGACCGATTCGAGGTCATGAACGAGCATGTCGGGCGGGTGATGGAGATCACCGGGAAGCTGGGGCTGGAGCCGATGATCTGGAGCGACATGTATTTCAACCTGCTGTCGAACGACGTGCAGGGCGGGTTGTATAACATGGAGGCGGATTTTTCTGAGGAAAATATGGCCAAAATCCCGAAAGGCCTCCGGTTCGTTTACTGGAACTACTGGGGGACGGACGAGAACGCGTACAAAGAGGTGTTTGATAAGCACCGGCTGCTTGGGTCGGAGCCGATTTTTGCGGGAGGCATCCATATGTGGAACCTGATGGCCCCGAACCACGGCAAAACGTGGTCGTCCATGCACCCCGCGCTGCGGGCAGCCAAACAGAGCGGCCTGCGCGAGGTGTTTGCGACCGCGTGGGGCGACAACGGGAACGAGGCGAATCATTTCGTAATTTTGCCGGGGCTGCAGCTGTTTGCCGAATACGGGTACCATGACGGCGAGGTGACGGACGAGCATCTGCAGAAGCGGCTGGCCGCCTGCACGGGGCTTGATTTGTTTGGACCGCTCGAAGCGTTGAAGGGGATGGACGAAGTGCCGGAGGTCTACGAGGGGAACTATTACGGCGCGAATCCGTCGAAATTCCTGCTTTGGCAAGATCCGCTGATCGGCTTGTTCGACAAGCATGTGGAAGGCATGGAAGGGACGCTGCCGGACTATTATGCCGGCCTTGCTGAGAAATGGCGGGGTTACCTTGCAGGAGAGGGAAGCGGATGGACGGAACCGTTTACCGCGATGTTTGCCTTCTATGAAAAGCTTGCCGCCGCGCTGTCCGTAAAATCGACGCTGGGCGTGACGATCAAGCGCCTTTACGACGCCGGGGACCGGGACGGGCTGCGGCGGATCGCTGACGAGACGCTGCCGGAGCTGAGCCGTCGGGTCGAGGAGCTGCGCGTGGCGCACCGGGAGCTGTGGCTTGGAACGTACAAGCCGTTTGGCTGGGAAGTGCTCGATATCCGCTACGGCGGTGTACTGGCCCGCGCGGCATCGGCTCGCGATCGTCTGCTGGACTACGTGAACGGCCGGGTGCCGCAGCTGGAGGAGCTGGAGGCGGAGCGGTTGGTGTTCAATCAGAACAACGTGTTTGGCACGCTGGATGTGAACGGATTGTACCATCAGATTGCGACGGCGGGTTCGCTGTCGATGTAAAACACAAAACCCGATCGTAGCTAAGTGATTCTTATCTGTGATCGGGTTTGTTTTTAGCCGCCGTATTCTCTTCCGAAGGCTTCCATCTTCTCGAGGATCGGCAGTAATTTTTTTCCCCTGTCTGTAAGCGAGTACTCTACCCGTGGAGGGACTTCCGGATAAACTTCACGTTGAATGACTCCATCTTGCTCCAACTCTCGAAGCTGCTTGGTGAGAGAGCTTTGCGATAAACCGCCAAGATATTTTTTGATATCCGAATAGCGACGAGGTCCTTCTCTTAGATACCATAAAATAAAGTGTTTCCAACGTCCGGAAAGTATATATTGGGTAAAGGATATCGCGTACATATCCCTGTTTTCATCGATAAACGCTTCATCAAATCCTTCACTGCAGACCCTCATTGTATTCCCCCTAAAGGTACAAAAAGTTGTACTATGTGCATTTTTATTGCCTTCTTTGCGGATGTAGCGAAACATTTTATGATAATGTCAATGTCCTGGGACAGAACAACATTGGCCAATGTTTAGTTTATTGTATCAAATACATGTGGAGATGGATTACATGAATGAAACCATTTCATTGCTTCAGAATCATGCATCTGTGCGATCTTTTACCAATACACCTATAACCGAAGAACAGCTGGAAGCCATCTTTAAAGCAGCCAGTCAAACTTCATCTTCCAGTCTTCTTCAAACCGTTTCGATTATTCGAATCACCGATCAGGATCTGCGAAAAAAAGTGATGCAACTCAGCATGAATCAACACTATATTGAAGAAGCCGCAGAGTTTTGGATTTTCTGTGCAGATTTCAACCGGAATCATCAAATTGCCCCAGAGGTGGATATTGAATATATTGATTTTCTGTTGGTCGGTACGTTCGACGCTGGTCTGATGGCACAAAATGCTTTAACCGCAGCCGAATCCATGGGACTTGGCGGTGTATTTATCGGGGGGGTCCGAGCGAATATCGACGAATTATCTGACCAGTTGCAATTACCGAAGTATGTGATCCCTTTGGTGGGGTTATGCTTGGGTACCCCGGCAGGAGAGAAACCTGGGATGAAGCCGCGGCTGCCTCAATCCATGGTCTTGCTAGAAAATGAGTATCAACCACTGGATCGAGAGAAATTAGCCGTCTATGATGAAGCCATGTTGAAGTATTATGAGAACCGTCCGGTTACGCCTCCCTTCACCGAGAAAAAAGTCAAAGGATGGAGTGACCATATCCAAGAACATCTCCAGAGAAGTACGCTCCCTCAAATGATGGACTATTTGAACAAGCAAGGATTTGCGAAAAAATAACGGTCGAGATTTTCTACTTATGAGCGATACTTATCCAGCAGTTCGCTTAGCGTTCGCTTGATCGAATCCACCAGCTCCGGCGGTTCAAGGACGGTGGCCTCCTGACCGAGGCCAATAAAGAACGTCGCGAGGTAGGACAGCTCGCTGATCGGGAACGATCCTTCCAGCCGGCCGGAGCCGTCCTCACGGACGTGCAGCTTCAGGCGTCGGCGGACGAGCTGGCCTTCGCAGGCCTCGACGCCCAGCGGGGTGAGCTCGACCAGGCAGTCCAGCAGAGCCGGCTTGCGGCCGAGGTGCTCTTCCCAGTTGCCGAGATGGACATCGCGCAGGTCGAGCGGTTCTGGTGCGTCGGGACCCACGGCCGCCTCAGCCGAGGTGATACGGTCGCAGCGGAACAAGCGGAAATCGCGGCGCTCAAAGCAGTAGGCCGGGCAATACCATAAGCCGCCGCTGGCAAAAATGCCGACCGGCTGGATCTGGCGGCAGGTAGAGACGCTGCGGCGCGATTCGTAGTTGATGCGAAGGACTTGCTGCTGTATAGCTCCTTCCAGCAGCAAGCCTAAATACGGAAAAGCCGATTGCCGCGTTGGGGTCACGAAGTCGACCCGGTTTTTCATCTGGTCGATGCGGTCCCGAACGTCGCTGGACATATAGTGATAGAACTTGCCAAGCGCCGAAGAAGCTTCCGTTTCAAACGGAAGAAATTTGTAGTGGCGCAGCGCGTGGCTGGCGAAGAAGATCGACACCGCCTCCTCTTCGGTAAACGCGATCGGCGGCAGGACCCGCTCGTTTAGCACCTGGTACCCGCCATGCGGCCCAACCTCGGAATACAGGGGCACGCCAAGCTCGCTAAGCTCCTGCAGGTCCCGAAGGATCGTGCGGGAGGAGACGCCGAATTCTTGGGCCAGTTCCTTGACGGTGAACCTACGTTTACGGTTTACAGTCATCATCAGCTCCATGAGCCGTTTCGATTTGGACATGAGGTTGAAGCTCCATTCTTGTTTTTTAATTACGACAATAGTTGTCACTATTATGAGCTACACGGAGTACAAAGTCCAGTGAACGGACTTCACCCTGCACCAATGTGTGCGTTTTCCTATGCTATGATAAGAGGTAAGAGTTGCGTTAAAGGGATACAGAGACAAAGAGACAGGAGATGGGGACCCGTGAGCTTACGCGAAATCACTGAGCAGGAATGGCTGATGCAAGCGGAGAAGAGAAGGGAGACAGCGCAGAAGGGGAAGGAAGCCGGCAGGGAGGCTTTATTTTTCGTTACGGCTCTTTGCGGGACCTGCCAACTGGCGGAAAAAATGCTGGAGATCGTCCTGGCGTCCGGCCCCTGCATTCCGGTGTCCAAGCTGAACATCAACTATACCCCGATCCTGCGGGAACTGTGGCGGATCGCCAGCGTCCCTTGTCTGATCGTGCTCGAAGACGGTGTGCCGGTCCGGCAGGAATACGCCATGCGTTCGGTGGTGGATTTAAGCGAGTGGCTGCGGGTATAAGGGCTTTGCTTTGGGTTATAGCATTTGGAAAGCGGTAACAACGCACGACTAATTTTGCGATGAAGGTGGTTTTTCCTATGGAACTGCGGGAAGCGGTAGAGATTATCGGGCGGATTCGCCGCAATATCGGCGAGGTGGTGGTTGGGAAGGAGAACGTGGTGGATTTGTTGCTCGCCGCGTTGCTCGGGAACGGGCATGTGCTGCTGGAGGATGTGCCGGGGACCGGAAAAACGCTGCTGGCTAAAGCGCTGGCGAAATCGCTTGGCGGCGAGTTTAAGCGCATCCAATTTACACCGGACCTGCTGCCATCCGATTTGAGCGGCATAAATTTCTATAATCAGAAGACCGGCGATTTCGAGTTCCGTTCCGGGCCGGTGTTCACTCATGTGCTGCTGGCGGACGAAATTAACCGGGCGACGCCGCGGACGCAGTCCAGCTTGCTGGAGTGCATGGAGGAACGGCAGGTGACGATCGACGGAGTGACGCATGAGCTGGCGGCGCCGTTTTTCGTCATGGCTACGCAGAACCCGGTCGATCAGCAGGGAACGTTCCCGCTGCCGGAAGCCCAATTGGACCGCTTCCTGATGCGGATTGCCATGGGATATCCGACATCCGACGAGGGCGTGTCCATCCTTCGGCGCTTCAAGGAGCACCAGCCGCTGGCGGAGCTCCTTCCGGCCGCCTCGGCTGCGGAAGTGGCGGAAGCGCAGCGGTTCGCGCAGTCCGTCCGCGCGGCGGAGGACCTGCTCGCTTATATCGTGGCGATCACCGAGGCAACCCGCAAGCATCCGGAGGTCAAGCTGGGCGCGAGCCCGCGGGCGAGCATGAGCCTGCTGCGCGCCTCGCAAGGCTTTGCATTGGTTCGAGGCCGAGATTACGTGACGCCGGACGACATCAAGGCGGTGGCCGTGCCGGTGCTGGCGCATCGACTGATCCTGCGCCACAGCTTGCGCGGTGCGGACAATCCCGGTGCCGAGGTGGTGCGTCAGGCGCTGGAGCAGGTGGAGGTCCCGGCTGAAACGGTGCTGGCGGCACAGGGCAAGCAGGGGGACTGACCGATGCTGCTGCCATGGCTCCTTATCAGCGCCGTAGGAATCATCGTGTCGTTGGCGCTTGTTTATCGCTGGCGAGCGTTGAAGGGGATCCGTTATCGGCGTTATTTTACGGAACGGGCGGTGTTTGAAGGGGATACCGTCGAAATGGTCGAGGTGATCGCGAACGCCAAGCTGCTGCCGTTGCCGTGGCTTCGGCTCGAATCCAGCATCGCTGCCGGCCTGACGTTTGGGCGGCAGAGCAACTTGAATATCCATGCCGGCGAGATCTATCAGAACCACAGCAGCTTATTCCACCTGCGGCCGTACCGGCAAATCACCCGGAGCCACCAAGTAATCTGCTCGCGCCGGGGATGGTATCGGCTGGAATCGGCCACGATGACGACGGGCGATCCGTTTGGGATGAACGCCAAGGTCAAGCGGTTCCCGCTGGACCTCGAACTGCTGGTGTACCCGCGAATTCTGGAGCTGCAGGAGCTGCCGTTGCCTAATCACAGCTGGCTGGGGGAGCTGCCCGTCCGGCGTTGGATCGTGGAGGATCCGTTCCTGACAGCGGGCACCCGCGAGTACCGGGCCGGCGACCCGCTTAGCAGCATCAACTGGAAGGCGACGGCCCGCACCGGCGAGCTGCAGGTGCATCAACGCGATTACACGGCCGACCATCGGATGATGATTTGCCTGAACCTGGAGACCAGCGATTCGATGTGGAAGACGGTCATCGAACCGGAGCGCATCGAGCTGGGGATCCGTTACGCAGCGACCGTGGCCGAGCATGCGCTCCGCAGCGGCCTGGCGGCGGGCTTCGCCTGCAATGCGTGCCTGGCGGACGGGCCAAGGGAGCCGATCCGGATCGCACCGTATGCCTCCGCCGACCAGTTCACCTTGCTGCTTGAGACGCTGGCCCGGATGGTGCTGGACAAAACCGTCTCGATGATCCGACTGCTGGAAATCGAGCTGGAGGCGGGGACGACCGATACCGACTATCTGATCATCTCCTGCCACCGGGGCGAGAAGCTGGTGGAAACCGCCGAACTGCTGCGGCAAAACGGCAACGGCGTGGAGTGGATGGACATCCCAGCGGTGGTGTAAGAGCCGCCAGACCTAATAGAAGAAGCGCCGGTCAGGAATCCGGCGCTTCTTCTATTAATTTTGCCGTCAGCAGCAATCGTTCCGGGGCTGGCCCGACGTAGGTAAACGGGTAGCAGGTAATCAACGTCAGCAGCGGTTCGGTGGAGGCTTGCACCGCATTGGCATCGTCCTCGTCGACGATTCTCCGGCCCGTCACTTCATAGATAAAGTTACCGGCGGCGGTCTCTACCTCGATCCGATCCCCTGCCTTCAGCTTGCCGATGTTGCGGAAGACGGTATCCCGATGGCCGGCGAGGACGCTGTTGCCGTCTTCTCCTGGGAGCGGGGTGCCAGTTACATGCCCGACCCCCAGTTTGAGGGGGCCGTTCCCCGTTCCCTCCAGGATCGCATAGCGCTGATCGAGAGAAGGAAAGGCGATCTTGCCGAGAAGCTCGCCATCCTCGGCGATCCGCGCAGGCGCGGCGGCCTTTCCGTCGCCGCCGGTCTGCTGGAGCTTGCTGGCCAAGGCCGGGGACAGCGGGTTTTCGTCCGCTGACCGCACCGCGCGTTCGCTGTCCGTTTCCCGCTGCAGTTCATCCCATTGCCGCAAGGCTTGCTGCGCTTCCAGCGGGGCCTGGATCACCTGATAGATGGAGTACGCCAATACAACCAAGGAGCAGGAAAATACCAGCCATGCGGACATTCGTAATAATGAACGTTTGCGTCGCATCGGTTACTCCCGTCTTGACTTGCGGAGGAACATGCCGGTGCCGACCGTAGCAAACAAGCTGATCAGAATCAGGTTATACCACGGATTCGCCGTTTGCGGCAGCTCCTCGATCATGCCTGACCCGCCATCGCCTGGTCCTGGCCCTGGATCGGACGACTGCGGTTGAGGTGACTCCTCCGGCTGTGGCTGAGGCTGCGGCAGAGCGGGATTTTCCGGTTGCTCCGGCGTGGAAGGATCATGCTCCTCCCCTGAAGGGTTGCCCGAAGGCTCCTCGGTGGGTTGGCCCGGATTCGTTCCAGGGTTGCTTGGAGGATTGCCGTTATTCCCCGGCGTTGGATCATTGGGCTGATTCGGCCCCTCGCCCGGCGGATTGGAACCGCCGCCCCCGCCGTTGGAAGGCTCCTCGGCATAGGCGGAGAAGGCGAACGCGATCGTTGCTGCTTTGCCTTGATATTCGTTGCCGGCCTCTTCCGGGAATTTCACGCTTAAATCCAGCTCGTTCTCTCCACCGGCTGCAAGCCGTCCTAACGCGATTTCTTGTTGCTGCAGATGCAGCGCGCCGTCATAAATCACGGTGTCCCCGTCCTTTACCGTCAGCTGAAGGACATCGAAGAACTCGGTGTCCCCCGAGACAAAACGCGTCCGCACCTTGTAATCAAAAGCGATGCTGCCGTCATTCGCGACCGTAAACGTCCGTTCAACCCGGTCTCCGGGCTTTAAATTGGTCATCGGCAGCTCGCTGCTGAGCTCCGTTCCGATCCGCAGCTTCAAGGTATCTGCGGCGCTGGCCTGTCCTGCATGCCATACCACCCCGACGAGGATGGACGCAGCGTAAATGGCCGCAGCGTATTTGCGGAAGCTCCGATACCTCACCCTTTTCAATCGTCCCCATCCTTTCCCTTCCTTGCGATGTAGCCCTCTCAGACTGAGGGAGGCGTTCAATTCGTGCCGAGAGCTATCGCTATTCGTTGAAATGTTCGTTATAACGAACTAATACTTATGCTTATTATATCTCATTTTCCATAAATGGGAAGGGGGAAATCAGGCTGCTCGATTCATCTCACCTACAGGGGCTGTCGGGATCTGCGTACAAACCGCATCCAGTCGCGTCCCGCCCGGAAAATCTCCTTTAATCCCGGCGACCGTATAAGGTAGTACGGGGTGACCCGGCCTCCCCAATTGGTTTTGGAATAGGCGACCGTCGGGAGATTGGCCCCAGCGAAATCAAATTCGGCGAAGCCCAGGTCAGATAAATCCTGAAGGGCGAAGCTTTGCGACTGCTGAACCACGCCGAGGTTCAGATGTTCCGTTTTGCTGGCTGCGATCCAGCCGAAGGCACGGCGGCCATCCAACGATACAACTACACTGGTGCTGACCGGCTCTCCATTCGGCGCATAACAGACATAGGCGCGGAAGGCTTGATCCCCGAGCAGACTTTGGGCCAGCTCAAGATCCTGCTGCGTGAGATGGTGGCTGAAGCCCTGCCGCGTTTCCGTGCCCTGCAAGCACTGATATACCTCGGCCATGTCCTGCGTCAGCGCCGTCCAGTAGCCGGCGGCGGTCGCTTTTTTGATTTTTGCCCGGATTTCCGTGCTGGCCTGGTCTATCTCGTAGGGGAGCTCCACGATGTATGTATATTTCACCTCGGCGATAAAACCGCTCCATACAAACGGACGAATATCGGCAATACCAGGTGGAAAGACGAAGCTCGCGCTGCGCTGGACCTTCCGCAAATCCGGAATCATCGCTTTGGCCACCTCGTGCCATTGCCGGGTCAGCTTATACGGCTTATCTGTCGGCGTCGGGTGAAAGACGAAGGGGTGGTAAGGATTCAAGGGCGGTAAATACAAGTGGCCTCTCCGGTTGAAAAATAACAATCCCTCCCCCCGCGCTGGCGAATTAGGAGCTTCCCAACGGGCCAGGTGTGCGCGGCAGCCCCATTTTCGCGTGTGAAATTCCGCCCATTTTTCCACTTCATTACGATCATCCATACGATTACCTCTGGTTTCATTATTAAAGGCAGACCATGCCTTACTGCCAACCTATGATCTCGTCCATGAGAATATGTGAAAAAGGCGCGCAGCGCAGATCAAGGCAACTGCCGCTCCCTCCATAAAGACTTGGCATTATATATATCAACCAACTCAAAGGAGGTGAGATCATGATTGTAGTAACGAATTTTGGTGCAAAAGGCAACGGAGTGACGGACGACACCGCGGCGATTCAGAAAGCGTTCAACCAGGCGGCGGCTACCGGGGATACGGTTTATTTTCCCAAGGGGGTTTACCTGGTCAATCCGGCCAAAACGTTAAAAGTTGGCGGGAACACCACCGTGAAGGGCGACGGACATACCTCGATCATCCGTGCAGCGTCCAGCAGCTTTGGTTGGGAACTGATGCGGGTGTCGGGGAGTAACATCCTGTTGACTGGAATTGTCCTGGACGGCAATCGGCGGGTGAACCGGGTGCTTACGATCGCCGGGGGAAGTTCGCGGGTGAACGTCCAAGGGCTGCTCGTCCAAGGGGCGACTCATAGCAGTGACCGGCGCAGCGAGTATAATACGGGCGTTGTGTCAGGCATCGTGGTGTTGGGGAACACTGAATCGATTATGATCCAGGGAACCGAGGTTGCGGACGTTATCGCTCGGAACATGGGCGCAGCCGGTCTTGTCGCTCGGGGGATTTATGTCACCACGACCTGGGGCAGCAAGGAACGGGCCGCTCGGCAAGTCTCGATCACCGGCTGTTATATTCATCAGATTGGGCCAGCGGACGACGGAGACGGGATTTATTATGAGGACCCGGCCATGGAGGAGAACCGCGCCTCGGGGGTTGGCAGCTCGATTGTCGGTAACCGCTTTGATGAATGTGCTAAACGGGCGGTGAAGGTGTTTGCGAAAGGCGTCACGATCCGCGGCAATACGATCAACAACCCGTATCGAAACAACAACTATTATAAGGGGGCGGATCAGGGCCGCTTAGCCCCGGATATGTATTCGGCGATCAGCATCTATGGCGGGGATTGCGTTGTGGAAGGGAACCAAATCGCAGGGGGCGGCAGCTTCTATGCCGCCATCGAGGTTGGGGCCGGACCGGTCGTCGACAACGTGACCATTCAAGGGAATTCCGTCACCATGGGCAGCCAAAGCGAGATCAAAGGCACGACCGCGATCCGGCTTGGAAATATCCGCGATTTCGTCATTCGGGGCAATACGTTAAATCACGGAGAACGCGGGATCTGGACCTGGCAAAATGCGGAGAATGGGCGGATTGAAAGCAACGTTATCCGGATGCTGAAGGGCGGCGGGATTGACCTGACGACGTATCTGCGCGGGTACACGCAAAAGAACATCGTCTGCACGGGGAACCAAATTACGGCGTCCACCTTTAAAGTGAAAACCTCTTCGTCAACCAATTCGAATGTGGTGGCTCGATAGAGGATCCTTCTGCACGGAGGGATTTTTTTAAAAATAAGCTACTAAACCAGCAAAAACCTGAATATAAAACGGTATAGCAATCAACTTGGTAGACGGTAGAAGCCATCGCTTGACCCGAAAGAGGTGAGAACATTGGCGGAGGAAGCGGGCATTTTGGTTGTTTCGCTCGACTTCGAGTTATATTGGGGTGTTCGCGACCTTTATACCAAAGCGGAGTATGGAGCGAAATGGTTGCGAGAGAGGGAATGGATTCCTCGCATGTTAGAGTTGTTCCGGACGTCCGGCGTTCATGCGACGTGGGCCACGGTGGGGCTGTTGTTTTTCGAAAATCGACGTGAACTGTTGGCCGGGCTGCCGAAGCTCAAACCTAGTTATGCCGACAACAGACTGTCCCCTTACGCCGAGATTGAAGCCGGTGCGGTTGGGGACGGGGAAGCCGAGGACCCTTCTTCCTTTGCCGCAACGCTGATCGAGCGAATCCGCCAGACTCCGGGTCAAGCGATTGGCTCCCATACGTTTTCCCATTATTACTGCAGCGAGAAAGGCCAAACCGCAGACGAGTTTTACAGCGACCTGCAGGCAAACGTAGCCATAGCCGAACAAAAGGGGATATCCCTTCAAAGCCTGGTGCTTCCGCGCAACCAGCTGCGCCGCCGGTATCTGCACCAACTGCCGGAGCTCGGGTTCAAGACGTACCGGGGGAATCCCCGACATTCGCTGTACCGCGGCGGCTATTCGACGTCCGATTCCTGGTTCCGCCGGGCGCTGCGGCTGGCAGACAGCTACTTGAACCTGACTGGGCACCACACTTACTCCGTGGACTCGATCTCACCTCGGCTGCCGATCGATCTGCCGGCAAGCTTCTTCTTCCGGACCCCGCCGGGGTTGCTTCGGCGGCTTGATCCGCTTCGATTGAAGCGGATCAAGGACGGAATGACCCAGGCTGCCCGGCAGGGGCAAGTGTATCATCTCTGGCTTCATCCTTACAACGCGGCGGACGAGGAATTATTCCGCTCGCTGGAAGCGGTAATCCGCCATTATCGCTATTTGGCCGAGCAATACGGAATGATCAGCCTGAATATGGAGGAGCTTGGAGAACGAGTGTTAGCGGGAGCAGGGAAACTGGCAGCGGCAATCCCGGAGGAAGCCGCGGGATTTACTGAGAACCGAAGCTTGCAGGTATTAATCGAATGAGGTGAACGACTATGGATATGGTAGATGTGTGGAATGCCGTTCGACGACATCTTCTCGCTTTTTCCCTCGTCATCGCGGCATGCGTCGGACTGGCTGTGCTTCTGAACGAAGTGGTGACTCCCTCCTACCGGGCGAATGTGAGTCTGGTCGCCAATATCGCCTCGAATCCGGAATCGAGTACATACAACGAGTTTCTAGCCAGCCAAATGCTGACCAAAACGTATGAGGATACGATTCAAAGCCGCTATATCGCCTCCGAGGTCAAGAAGCAAGTCTCCACTCCTGACACGGTCATTCAATTGCTGAAAAAGATCAAGGTCCGCACCGATCCGGGGACATTGGTCATCATGCTGTCCTATACGGGAGACGACCCGAAGCAGACTGTCGCGATCGCCAACGCCTTCGCCGAAACGTTTATCGCCAAATCCAAGGAGATTGTGGCCGCAGCTAACGTTTCGATTCTGGATTACGCCAGCCTGGAGGAGACCAAGAAGCCGGTCAGCCCGCGTAAAGCGCTGAACATCGCGCTCGCCGGCTTCGTAGGCTTGTTCGGGGGACTCAGCCTGGCGCTGATCCTGGATGCCTGCCATATCCGCAACAAGAGAAACCGCCAAGCGCGGCGACCCTTGCCGGAGGATTACTCGGAGCTTAGCGACGCCCTGGTTCGGATTGAGAAGAAATATATAGGGAGGGCCGCCAAATGATGAATTTCGCCATCGCGGGCTGCGGACATATTGCTTACAAGCATGTCGACGCGATTGAAAAAACGGAAGGAGCCCGCCTGGTCGCCATATGCGATCCAAATCCGGACCGGCTCAAGGAACTGCGGGCGGTCACGTCGTCTACGGCCTATCCGGACCTGGGCACGATGCTGGCGAGGCAGCCGGAGATTGACGCGGTTTGCATCTGCACGCCCAGCGGGCTGCACGCGCCGCTGGCGCTTGAGGCGCTCCGGGAGGGCAAGCATCTCGTGCTGGAGAAGCCGGTGACGTTAAGCCTGACGGAGGCGGAGCAGCTGCGGGAAGCTGTTCGCGTGAGCGGCGTCAAGGCGACGGTCGTTCATCCGAACCGCTATCGGCCGGCGATGCAGGCACTCCGGGCGGCGTTGGCGGAGCACCGGTTCGGTAAGCTGAGCCACGTCAACATGACCCTCCGCTGGAACCGGAGCCAAGCCTATTATGATCAAGCGGCTTGGCGCGGCACGAAGGCGATGGACGGCGGGGTGCTGCTCAATCAGGCGATTCATGGCCTGGACTTGCTCCAGTGGTTGTTTGGTCCGGTTGCGGAGGTCAAATCGTTGACGGCTACGCGGATCAAGCAGATCGAAGCGGAGGATGTCGCCATTGCCGCGATCCGGCTCGACAGCGGCGCGCTGGGCGTGATCGAAGCTGCGACCACGGTGTACGGGCATAATCTCGAGGAAAGTATCTGGGTGTTCGGCGAGGAAGGATATGCCGTGATTGGCGGCAAGACGGCCAACTGGATCCGGCATTGGGTCTGCGCGTCGATGTCGCGGGAAGAGACGGAGGCGCTGATTCGCCGAGTGGACGAGGATCCTTACGGTGAGCCGGGGCACCAGTGCATCATCGCCGATCTGGTCCGGGCCGTTCAGGAGGACCGGGAACCGGAAATTACGCTGGAGGACGGCATTCGCGCCGTCAAGCTGGCACTGGACATGACCGGCGGGGGCAGCGGCGAACCCGCTCATACCCGCGGATAGGAAGGATACGGTACATATGCATAGTGGAATGCAGAGCCGGTGGGTGCAGAACACGGAGAATCCCGGGGACGGGCAAGCCGAGCTGCTGCGCAAGTTAAAGGACAAAACCGCGGTGATCGGCGTGATCGGATTGGGGTATGTCGGTTTGCCGCTGGCCGTTGAAAAAGCGAAGGCCGGCTACAGCGTCATCGGTTTTGACGTACAGAGCCAAAAGATCGAGATGCTAAATCGCGGCCATAATTACATAGGTGATGTCGTAGACGAGGATTTACGCGAAATGGTGAAGGACGGGCGGCTGAGGGCTACCTCGGATTACGCGTTTTTGCGTGAAGTGGATGCTGTGGCGATTTGCGTTCCGACCCCGCTTGATATTTATCAGCAGCCGGATACGAGTTATGTCGAGAACTCCACGCGGGAAATCGCCCGGTTTCTCCACCCGGGGATGCTGGTCGTGTTGGAGAGCACCACGTACCCTGGAACGACAGAGGAGCTGGTGCGGCCGATCCTCGAAGCGACTAGGCTGCGCTGTGGCATTGATTTTTTCCTGGCGTATTCTCCAGAGCGGGTGGACCCCGGGAACAAGACGTACAATACGAAAAATACTCCCAAGGTGGTCGGCGGCGTCACTGCCGCTTGCTCGGAGGTGGCCGAGACACTGTATCGCGAGGTGCTGAACGGCGACGTGCACGTTGTATCCAGTCCGGCCGTGGCGGAAATGGAGAAGATTTATGAAAACACGTTCCGCCATATCAACATCGCCCTGGCGAATGAAATGGCCGTTCTCTGCAGCCGCATGGGGATCAACGTATGGGAAGTGATCGACGCGGCGAAATCCAAGCCCTATGGATTTATGGCCTTTTATCCGGGGCCGGGGCTTGGCGGGCATTGCATCCCGGTGGATCCGTTTTATCTGACCTGGAAGGCGCGGGAATACGGGTACCATACCCGCTTGATTGAGTTGGCGGGAGAGATCAACAATGCGATGCCGGAATTCGTTGTGCGGCGGATCGGCGACATCTTAAACAACGACCGCAAGTCGCTGAGCGGCTCAACCGTCTATTTGCTGGGCGTTGCTTACAAGAAGGACATCGACGATTACCGCGAATCACCGGTGCTGAAGATGATCGGGTTGCTGGAGGAGCGCGGCGCCACCGTATGGACGAGCGATACGCATATTACGGAGTTTAAGTATCAAGGCCTGACTTATACGTGCGAGGAGCTGACCGAACAGCGGCTGCGAGCAGCGGATATTGCGGTGATCACAACGGATCATTCGGGATTTGACTATGAGCTGATCGGGCGCGCCAGCCGCTGCCTGCTGGATACACGAAACGCCATGAAGGATCAGGTCAAGCCGGATCGGTATTACTTGCTGTAACTCACCCATTAATCTGATGAGGAGCAAATAACCATGGATGCAATGATTCATGAAACTGCCGTAGTGGATCCGGGAGCGCAAATTGGGGAAGGGACAAGGATCTGGCATTTTACCCACGTGTCGTCCAGTGCGGTGATTGGCGGCCGAAGCAGCCTGGGGCAAAACGTCTACGTTGCAGACCGCGTCCGCATCGGCAACGGGGTGAAGATCCAAAACAACGTCTCTGTCTATGAGGGCGTCATTTTGGAGGACGAGGTGTTTTGCGGGCCAAGCATGGTCTTTACGAATGTGCGGACGCCGCGCGCGGCGTTTCCGCGCAATCGCAGCGAGGATTATCTCAAGACGCGGGTCGGACGCGGTGCTTCTATCGGGGCGAATGCCACCGTCGTATGCGGGGTTACGATCGGGGAGTGGGCTCTGATCGCGGCGGGGGCCGTCGTCACCCGCGATGTGCCGCCCTATGCGCTGATTGCGGGAGTGCCTGGCCGGCGTATCGGCTGGGTGTGCCGCTGCGGCAAAACGCTGGGCTTTAGCGGCGGGATTGGACGGTGCGGCGACTGCGGCCGGGAATACCAGCTGGAGCAGGATGCCGTAGCGATCATAAAGGAAGGGTGAGCGGGTATGGAACCATTACAAACCGGGCAACAAGCGAGCGGTGCTGCGGGAAGCCCGAAGGAAGCGGGCAGCATCGCCACAGCTCAAGGAAAGCAAGCAGCCATCCCCTTGCTGGATCTGAAGCGGGAGGTTGCAGAGCTGAAGCCGCAGCTGATGCAGGCGATCGAAAAAGTGCTGGACAAAGCGGCGTTTATTATGGGCAGCGAGGTCAAGCGGCTGGAACAGGAGCTGGCCGAGTACCTGGGGACAAAGCATGCGATCACGCTGAACTCCGGTACGGACGCGCTGGTGATCGCGTTGCTTGCTGCCTGGATCGGCCACGGAGACGAGGTGATTACGACTCCGTTTACGTTTTTCGCTACGGCGGAGGCGATCAGTCGCGTAGGGGCAGAGCCGGTATTCGTCGATGTGGATCCGCTGACGTATAACCTGGATCTGGATAGCCTGGAGGCGGCCATCACGCCGCGCACCAAGGCGATCATCCCTGTGCACCTGTTTGGCCGCCCGCTGGATATGGAACGATTGATGCTGCTGGCTAGGCGCTGCGGGCTGATCGTCATTGAGGATACGGCTCAGGCGTTTGGCGCTGAGACGGGAGGGCGGAAGGCCGGGACGATTGGAGATATGGGATGCTACTCCTTCTTCCCATCCAAGAACCTGGGAGCCTACGGGGACGGCGGCCTGCTGGTTACGGACGACCCTGGGTTGGCCGAAGCCGCAGCCATGCTCCGGACGCACGGCTCGAAGCGCAAATATTACAACGAGCGGGTGGGCTTTAATTCCCGGCTGGATGAGATCCAGGCGGCGATCCTGCGGGTGAAGCTGCCCTATATTGAGACATGGAACGAGGGCCGCCGGCAGGCTGCCGCGCGTTACCGCGAGCTGCTGCAGGACATCCCCGGGCTGGTGCTTCCAGGCGAGGTTCCGTCCGGCGACAAGCAGGTGTTCCATCAATATACGGTGAGGGTGCTGAACGGACGGCGGGACGCCCTCCAGGCAGGACTGGCTGAAGCCGGAATCAGCAGTTACGTGTATTACCCGCTGCCGCTCCATCGGCTTCCTGTCTACGTAGGCCACAACCTGGTCTTTCCGTTGGCGGAGCAGCTGTCGCAAGAGGTGTTGTCGCTGCCGATTTGGCCGCAAATCAGCGCAGAAGTGCAGGAACACATTGCCGGGCAGGTTCGCAGGCTGATGGGCTAATTTATTTTTCAAAGGACGATTATGCCAAACATGATAAGAAAATTTAACTTCCAATTTATCCGCCATCTTAGACAGCTTGGGGAACTGCTGCGGCTCCAAAACGTGCCCGCCCTGCTGTGGAAACTCAAGAACGACGGGTTCCTGAAGAACGTAGCCGTGCTGGCCAGCGGAACGGTTGTCAGCCAGGTGATCGTGATGGCGACGCTGCCGGTGTTGACGCGCCTTTACTCGCCAACTGAATACGGGACGTACTCGATGTACCTGTCGATTATCGGGATCTTGCTGATGGTGATTTCGTTCTCCTACGAAAATGCCATTACGCTGCCGGAAGACGACCGTACCGCCTCCAACGTGCTCAGTCTGTCCCTGCGCATCTGTATCGGGGTCAGCATTGCCAGCGGCATCGGGATTCATATCCTGGAGGAACCGCTGTCGGCTTGGCTGCACGAATCTTATTTGACGCACTATTATCTGTTCTTTATCGTCAGCTTGTTCGGAGCCGGGTTCTATCAAATCCTGAACTACTGGTCGATCCGCAAAAAATACTTTAAGCAGCTGGCGCGAACGAAATATACGCAAAGCCTGAGCCAAGTATCCTCGCAGATTGGTTTGAGCTTGTTCCACCTCGGGCCGTTAGGGCTGATCATTGGGGATATCATCGGCCGATTTGGCGGATTGCTGCCGCAGTGGAAGCTCTGGCGCCGAGATGTCAAAAGCCAGGCCATCACCTCGGATTGGGCTGACTTGAAGGAGAGCGCCTACCGATACCGGCGGTTTCCGTTCCTGTCGATGGCCGCCGGGCTGCTGAACAGCGTTGTCCTCTACGTACCTACCATCCTGCTCGCTTCGTTCTACGGCCCGCAGGTGGCCGGCTGGTTCGCGCTTTGCCAGCGGATTCTCGGCTCACCGATGACGCTGATCATGACCTCCGTTCGCAACGTGTACTTGGCGGAATCCGCCGACTCCATGATCAACCATCCCCACAAACTGTATCCCTTATTCCGCAAAACGGTACGCAACGTCTTTCTGTTCGGCGCCTTGGTTATTTTTATCATCGTTGGGGTAGGTCCCTACCTATTCTCGTTCCTGTTTGGCGAAGAGTGGGCCCGGTCAGGCAGCTTTATCCGCATTCTCTCGATGATGTACTTAAGTCAGTTTGTCGCCAATTCCGTTGGATCCACGATCGACGTGATGGAACGGCAGGATCTGCATTTGTACCGGGAGATCATTCGGACGGTGCTCATTTTGGGCTCTTTGTATTTCGCCTGGCATACGCACCAGTCGGCCGAAATGGCCATCGGGCTGTTCAGCGCTGCATCTACGTTGGGGTACGCGCTGCATCTGGGGCTGTCGTGGCATTCGGTGCGGAAGTACCGGGGGGCAGAGGACAAGGCGGAGGATACGCTAGAAACCGTTGAAATCATTGCAGCCGAAGCTGCTGCGGACAGATCACTACTGGGCAAGGAGCGAGGTTAACGGGATGCTGACGATTTATTCGCCTCCAGCAAGGGCGGCCGAGAGAGAATACATCTACCGCGTGATTTTGGGCGAGTTCCTTGGTCTGGACTATACCATCATTTACCGGGACGGAGAGCATGTTGAATTGACCTGGGCATCGGGAACGGCTGCAGAACGAGAGGGGGAGGCAGCCTCTAGCAGACTCCTCCGCATGCCGGACGTGCTTCTGAAGACGCCCGACCGGATATGGCTGACCTCCGCTTCCTTGCCGAAGCTGCCGCTGGATCGGTTCAAGAAACCAACAAGAGGAACGGGGGAAGAACTGCTGCCGGTTATCTATGGCAAAAAAGGACGGACAGGCGCTTACATCGAGCCGTTAAACGAAGAGGGCGAGGAAGGCTGCTATCTTGGCGTGGATGTGTTCGGCAGCTGTTTGTTTATGCTGACGAGGTATGAAGAGATTGCGGTCCAGGAGCGAGACGGGCACGGCCGGTTTCCGGGATACCGTTCTCTCGCCTGGCGCGAGTCCTTCCTGCATCGCCCGATCGTCAATGAATACGTGGAGCTGTTGTGGGAACTGCTGCACGGGCTGTGGCCGGAGCTGGCCCGCAGGAAGCGAGAGGCGGCGATTTACCTGAGTCATGACGTGGATTATCCGTTCTACGTTTACGGCCGCAGCCGACTGCGGATGATCCGCGAAGTGATGATGGACGCTGTTCGCCGCCGGGATCTTGATTCGGCCCGTAAGAAAGCCGGGGTGCTTCTTCGATCCCGACGAGCACTGGACCAGGATCCGTTCAACACGTTTGGCTGGTTGATGGAGCTAAGCGAACAAGCCGGGCTGCGCAGCGCCTTTTATTTCATCACCGAGGAGCATCAAGACAAATCCGGGATTGACGGCAACTATTCCATCGACGACCCGGCGATCCAGCAGCTTCTGCAGGAAATCCATGCCCGGGGGCATGAGATCGGGCTGCATCCGGGGTACTATACGTTTTTGAATCCCGCACGGACCCGCAGACAATTTGAGAAGCTGCGGGAAATTGCTGAAGCTGGTGGCATTCATCAGGTAGCTTGGGGCGGGCGCCAGCACTATTTGCGCTGGCAGGCGCCGGACACATGGCAATTCTGGGAGGATGCCGGACTGGACTATGACGGCACGCTTGGATATGCGGACCAGGCGGGCTTCCGCTGCGGGGTTTGTTATGAATTTCCGGTGTTTAATCTAAAGACCCGGCGGGAGCTGGCATTGCGTGAGCGTCCACTCATCGTGATGGACCAAACCATCCTGCACCCAGAGTATATGGGGCTCACCCTCGAACAAGCCTATGAAACGATCCGCTGGCTATACCTGGAATGCCGGAAGTACAATGGCGACTTCACGCTGCTGTGGCACAACAGCCAGCTCGTGAAATCGTCGGATCGCTGGCTTTACCGCAAGGTGGTACTGGAGCTGCTCGGGTCAACGCAGCCGTAAGGGGGAGAATGCGTGAGAATCGCCTATTTGATTCATTGGAACGAAGGGCCGGAGAGCGGCGTATTCAAAAAAATCATCAGCCAAGCACGAACCTGGCAAGCGCTAGGCCATGAAACGGCGCTGTTTCTGTTCAGCCGGGATACGGCCGCGGCTTGGACGGAAGCGGAAAGCTGCGGGCTGCCTGTCTTTCGCGTAACGTATCGCGGCAGGTTGGGCCGGGCCCCCCGATTTAAAGCGTTAACTGCCCGAGTGCGCGCCTGGAAGCCGGACGTCATCTACCACCGCTATGATTTGTATTATCCCTCCTTGCCTCGGCTGCTCCGGGATCACCCGTCCGTGCTGGAGATTAACACGGATGATCTTGCGGAGCTGGAGTTGGAAAGCGGCGGGCTTGGGCTCCGCCGCATGTATCACTTGCTGACGCGCCGCTTCGTCTTGAGAGCCGCCGGAGGATTTGTGTTCGTCAGCGGGGAGTTGGCTGAAACAGCGAGCTTCCGGCGGTACGTGAAGAACGATTATGTGGTGATCGGCAACGGTATCCCGTTGGATCAGTTTGGAGCAACCGCTGTGGAGGATGCGGCGAATCACTCGGACTCTGATCCAGTGCGGTTTGTGTTTATCAGTTCGCCGGGCCAAGCCTGGCAGGGCTTGGACGAGATCGCCCGGCTGGCCGCCGTTAAGTCGGACTGGCAGTTTGACATCATCGGTCCGGAGCGCGGCGAGCTGGAGGAGGCTGGCCTGCAGGTGCCGGTGAACATGGCGTTTCACGGCCAGTTGACACGTGATCGTTATCAGCCGCTGCTCGATCAGGCCGATATCGCCATCGGAACGCTGGCGCTGTATCGCAAAGGCATGAAGGAAGCCTCGCCGCTGAAGGTCCGCGAATATTTGGCCAACGGCCTGCCGGTGATCGCGGCCTACCGGGAGACGGATTTTCCGGAGCCGGTCCCCATCTTTCTCCAACTGCCGGGCGAGCCGGCGAACATGATCCGCCATCTCTCTGAGATTGAACGCTTTGTCCGCGAATGGCGGGGGCGGCGGGTGGAACGGGAGCAGGTGCGTCACTTGGACGTCGCCTTTAAAGAGGCGGCGCGGGTGGCTTATATGCGGCGGATTGCTGGGCGGCAGGAAGGAGGGGGCTGAGGATGGTCGAGACCAGTCTGATATGGATCGGATTGCTGGTTGCGGCCGTCATATTTTTTAACCTTCAGTGCCTATTGTCATTAATAATGAAAGTGGACGCCGCCTACCTGTTTGCGTTTTGCATCTATTTCGATTTCTTTGCCTACTTCTACAAGCTGGCCGTTCCCGGGGAATCGTTAATCCTGTTAGTTGGAGCGCCGCTGCTGCCGGTGGGTGCCGCTCTGCTGCTTAAACCGTCAATTGTCCTGGAGACGCTGCGGGATCAAGGGATTTGGCTTTGGGCGATTTTTCTCGGCTATGCCCTCATCTCGCTGACCTGGGCTCCGGCTGAATCCAACGGATTCATGAAGGAAATTATTCTGTTGGCGCATGGCGTTGTTCCGGCGCTGTATATCTATCTCGTCTATCGAAAATACGGCCGGTTTTCCTGGAGCATCGTCGCCTGGGCCGGCTTGGCTTACGCGGTGTTGCATCTGCTGCTAGGCGAGTACAACGAAGAATATCCCGGACGGTTAACGCTTCCTGGCGGAAATCCGATCTTTAACGCCCGGACATCGCTGATTACGGCAACGGTATGCCTTTGGGCGCCGCGGATTCCGCTGCCGCTCAGGCTTCTGTCGCTGGGCGTCGCGCTGGCTTCGGCGCTGGCCACGCAGTCTCGGGGGCCGCTGGCGGCTTTTCTGCTCGCCAACGCGCTGTATTTGGGCGTATGGTTCATCCGTCAATTCCGGGTGCGGAAGCTAAGGAAACTGTCGCGTTTCACTGTGCCGCTGCTGTTTCTGGCGATCGTAGCGGGTGGAGTCGCATCGGCTTATGCGGAGCAATTGGAGGATTGGGTGGAAAACAGCCGGTTTATGGTCCTGTTCGACCGAAATCAGCTGCAGGGCGACGATAACTATATCGGCCGGTTGGACTTGCAGACAAGGGCCTTGGAGAAGCTGGAGTCCACTCCGTTTCTCGGGGCCGGGCTAGGCAGCGTCACGCCTCCCTTAGCCCGGGATTTTCCGCATAATCTGGTGCTGGAAATCGCAGCTGAAGGGGGATTTGTGGGGTTAACATTATGGACATTCGCCCTGCTGTTCTCTTTAGGGGCGGCTTGCCAACGTGCGCCGGTGCTGGCCATCCTGCTGGTTCAGTCGGTGGGTTACTCCCTGCTCAGCGGGGACTTTGGTTACAACTACGAATACGTGGTGATGGCCGTGACAGGATTGGCGCTGCTGCCGGTCAAGCAACGGGAAGGAGTGGGGATCCAACGTGAAGCTCTTATTTGTGATCACCGGATTTGATTATGCGGGAGCGGAAAACCAAGTGCTGCTGCTGTGCCGCGAACTGCGGGCCAGAGACTGCGAGGTCCGTCTGGTGACGATGATACCGCCGGTGGCGTACTTGGAGGAGCTTAAGGAGCTGGGGATTGAAGTTGTCAGCCTCGGCATGAAAAAAGGGGTACCGGACCCTCGGGCGATCTGCCGGCTTACCAGCTTGATTCGGCGGATGCGGCCCGATGTGGTCCATAGCCATCTGGTGCATGCGAATATTTTGGCGCGTGTCACGCGGTTGTTTGTGCGCATTCCGTTTTTGGTCTGCACTGCCCACAACGTCAACGAAGGGGGCTGGCGGCGGGAGCTGCTGTACCGGCTTACCGATCCGCTGGGGGACCTGCTGACCAATGTCAGCCAGGAAGCGGTGCGCATATATACTGAGCGCAGAATCGCGCCAGCCCGTAAAACCCGGTTGATGGAAAATGGCATCGATCTCAGCCGCTTCGCCGAGGATCCCCGACAACGCCGGCAGTTGCGGGCAGAGCTGGGGGTGGAGCAAGGGGGCGCATGTGAGGCGGAGGAACGCGGGGAGGAAGTCCGGGCCGGAACAGGTGGAGAAGGTGAACAAGCCGTTGTGGAGAGCGCGGGGCTTCCGCAGGAGCCGTTTGTCTGGCTGGCTGCCGGACGTTTCGTCCCGGAGAAGGATTACCCGGCTATGCTGCTAGCCTATGCCGAAGCGCGGCAGCGCTTTGCGAACAGCGTGCTGTGGATCGCCGGAATCGGACCGGAACGGCCGCGGATCGAACAGCTGGCGGCGGAGCTGGGCTTATCGGCATACGTGCGCATCCTCGGCATTCGTACGGACATGCCGGCCCTGATGCAAGCCGCTGATGGATTTGTCCTGTCCTCGAAATGGGAAGGGTTGCCGATCGTACTGCTGGAGGCTTGCGCCAGCCGGCTGCCGATCGTTGCTACCGCCGTAGGCGGCAATGCCGAGGTGGTGCTGGACGGCGTAAATGGCCACCTGGTACCGGCGGCGGAGCCGGCCGCGCTGGCTCGTGCGATGGAGCAGGTGATGGCCCTGCCGCCGGAGGAGCGGCGAGCCATGGGGCAGCGCGGTTGGGAACACGCTGCGGCCCATTATGACATTTCCCGTGTCACCGGGAAATGGATTGAGCTTTACGAGCAGGCATCCGGCCGGAAGCTGCCTTCTGCCCGAATGTTGTCCAAGGAGGCGCATAAAGGATGACGCAAACGCGAAAAGCCGCTTATATCGCAACGGTATACGCCCATTTGGCGGCGTTCCATCTGCCTTTTATGCGCGATCTGCGGGTTGCCGGGTTTACCGTTCATGCCTACGCCGCCCCGGATCACGGCCGGGAAGAGGTGGACGCCGCGGGGTTTACGTGCCGGGACCTGCCGTTTAGCCGCAATCCACTGGCCCCCGGGAACGTTCGAGCCTTGCGGGAGCTCGTGGACTGGCTCAAACGGGAGCGATATGACCTGATTCATGTGCATACGCCCAACGCAAGTGTGGTCTGCCGGGTGGCCGCCTTAATGGCAGGCCGTCCGTATCCTAAAGTCGTTTACACCGCGCACGGTTTTCATTTTTATACCGGAGCTCCTTGGTTGAACTGGCTGTTGTATTACCCGCTGGAGCGGCTCTTATCCCGGTGGACCGATATTCTCGTGACGATCAACCGGGAGGATGCCCGGCGGGCGGCCGCCTTTCCGGTGCGTGGCCGCAGCGTCTACGTCCCCGGGGTTGGCGTAGATCTGACTTTATATTCGGACGCGGCCTTGGGGGATGGAAATCGCGAGCAGCAACGCCGCGAGTTGGGCTTAGCCCCGGACGATTTCGCCGTGCTCTGCATTGCGGAGCTGAACCGCAACAAAAATCAAGCGCAGCTGATTGAAGCGATCGCGGAGCTTCGGCGCCGAGGCGTCCCGGCCGTGCTGCTGCTGGCCGGGGTTGGCCGGGAGGAAGCGCGGTATCGGCAGCTCGCCGCGGCAGAGGCCGTGCGCTTCCTCGGCTATCGCCGCGACGTGCCGCAGCTGCTGCAAGCAGCGGACGTCCTGGCGCTCGCGTCGCGGCGTGAGGGCCTGCCCAAGGCGCTGCTGGAGGGGCTGGCCGCCGGCAAGCCGTTGGTGGCCACGGCGGTGCGCGGCAGCCGCGATCTCGTCGCCCCCGGCCGCAACGGCTACCTCGTTCCGGTTGGGGACGTGCAGGCCACCGCCGAGGCGCTCGAGCGGCTGCAGCAGGACGCCGGGCTGCGGCAGCGCATGGGCGAGTACGGCCGCAAGCTGGCGCGGCTGTACGATTTGGAGCAAATTCGCCGCGACGTGGCGGCGATGTATACGCAGCTTGGGGTGCACAAGCGGGCAGAAGCTTGGGAGGATCAGCCGCGCTTGGAAGACGCGGAGGGGGAAGGGATTTATGATCAAGCTGTTTCGGAATAATGGGATGAAGGCGGTGCTTCTCCTTCTTGATCTGCTGGCGATATATGCCAGCTACTGGCTTGCTGCCGGACTGCTGCCGCAAGGGAGCTGGAGCCAGCCCGGTGTGCTGGGGGATTCATCATTCGGTAGCGCCCCATGGTTAGGGATGTTAACGGTGATGACGTATTATTTTTTTAACTTATACGATTTGGCAGGACGGCGGAAGCCGGCGCAATTTCTATGGAATTTACTGCTGGCCCAGTTATTCGTCGCCGCGGAGCTGATCGTGTTCAGCTATGCGAGCAAATGGTTGAGCTTGCCTCCGCGTCTGTTGCTCTTTACATTTGCCGCCCAGTTGCTGTTATCGTTTGGCCTTCGGTTGCTGTTGTTTTACATCCAGAGCAAAGGATTTACCCGCAAAAAGACGTTGGCCGTGGTCAGCGCTGAAGCTCCTGGTGAAGAAGCGCTGCGCGGCATGTTGGAACAGGGCAAGCCCTGGTTCCGCGTTGAGCGGATTGTACGCGCGGACAGTGGAGAGGCGGGCGAAGCACTGCCGGAGCAGGCATGGGAAGGGATGGAGACGTTGCTCATCGGTCCAGGGTTGACTCCCGAAACGAAGGCAGCATGGGTTCAGGCCGCAGGGAAAAGAAATATGGAAGTGGTCATCGTTCCCGATTTTTACGAGCTGTATCTCGCCGATGCCGAGCCGCAACAAATTGGCGATTTGCTGGTGTATTCGCTGATACCGCCGCAGTTGACGCTGCCGGAGCGCCTGTTCAAGCGCCTTTTTGATCTGACGGTATTTTCGGTTTTGCTGCTTGCCGCATCCCCCGTGATGCTTGCGATGTTCCTCCTCATCCCGCTGACGTCGCGAGGGAAGGCGCTGTATGTTCAGGAGCGCATCGGGCTGCATGAAAAGCCGTTCTCGTTGTACAAGTTCCGCAGCATGGTGGATGGAGCAGAAGCCGCAACCGGCCCGGTGCTGGCCGGGCGGAACGATGCCCGGGTGACCCGGCTGGGCCAGTGGATGCGCGCCACCCGGATCGACGAGCTGCCGCAGCTGTTCAACGTGCTGCTTGGTCATATGAGCTTGGTAGGGCCGCGGCCGGAGCGGGCGTTTTTTATTAACCGGTTTAAAGAGGAACTGCCGCATTACACGTATCGGCTGATGGTGAAGCCGGGGTTAACGGGATATGCCCAAGTGATGGCAGGGTATGCCACCACACCGTCCGACAAGCTGCGTTATGACTTGATGTACATCAAAAGATATTCGCTGCTGCTCGATCTGAAGATCCTGTTCCAGACGATCCGGGTCGTGCTTCAACGGGAGCAAGCCAAAGGCGTGGAGGCAGGCGCAGCGGCAACGTCCACGGCAGCGGGAAAGGATAGCGAAAATGCCTCCACCGGCCTCCAAATCTAATGAATTACTTGGCCGTATTGTCCGCCAGCGTTCCTGCTCCCGATGCCAGCGCTGCCCTAGCTTGCTCCGACAAGCGGATAGGGGTTTCCGCGCCGGTAATTACGTTATCGGCAATGTGGAAGCTGCCGATTTGGTCGAGGCGGATCCCGCTTGAATCGGGGAAGGGCTGGCCTTCGCCGTTTTCGATGACGTTGCGCTCAATGACGACGCCGCCAGCCGAGCCAACGTTGGCCTCAATCGCAGCATAGAAGCTGCCGCTTCCCCCGATGGTATTGTCGGACACGGTTACATCGCCGGCATATACGGATATGGCAGAGTACATGTCCTGCGGCAGCGGGTCCTTGGGCGTAACGAGATAGCGGTTATCTCCGGAGTAGGAGTTGAGGATCCGGTTATTTTTGACGACAACGCCTGGGGCGGAGATTTTGATGCCGCGTTTGGCGGTGTGGTGGAGGATGTTCCCGGAGATGACAGAATCCGATCGCGGCGAAGAAGCAGGCGGCTGATCAAAATAGATTCCGTCCGCATCCTCTCGCGGGGTAATATAAGAAATCAGGTTGCCTGTAATGCTGACGCGGCGGGCGATCGTGCGCCCCGGTTCGCTCCAGGCCATAATCCCCCGCGCGACGGGGGCGATTTCTCGCGCGGAGATTCCGGTGATCGTGCAGCCGAGGATATTGATGTCCAGAGTGTTGCCGTAGATCATAATGCCGGCGACGACGGTAGTGGACAACGGGTGCTGCGGATCGGCCGGCTGGTTCAAGTCCTGGATCGTACTATTCACAATTTGCACGTTCGATGATCCGCTGTGCACGCCGATCCCGCGGGTCAGCCGTGAACCGCCGTCGATCACGATGCCGTCGATGCGGACCTTGCGCCCCTGGACGGAGACGGCCTCAAAGCCGTATCGGGCTCCGCTGATCGCACGGAATTTCAGGACAGGCCGGCCCAGCCCGCGGAGGGTGACGCCGCTGCGGATCGGCAGCGGCTCGTCCAGAGCGAGCAGATACGTGCCAGGGGGGACGAGGACGGTCGTGTTATGACCGGTGGCCGCCGCTTGCCGAAGCACGCGCAAAAAAACAGCCGTATCATCTGTGAGGCCGTCGCCTTTGGCGCCGGCCTCCTTTACGTTGAAGGTGGGAGCGGGAAAGGGGGAGTTCGCCTCCCAACGCAGCAGCAAGGCCCAACTCAAGCCCAAAATCAACAGTGCAAGGAGCAGCCACCGGCTCTGACGCCGGCGCGGATCACCGCCGCCTCGCTTCGGGCGAAGCGGGCCGTTTGGATGTGGCCAGAGAGATTTTTTACTCATTGGGCTCATCCCCCAGAAGCTGACGGGACATCTCGGACCAGGCCGTCATATTCGGAATCCAGTAGTACAGTTCAGCGCCGACCAACGGGTCCTTCGCTTTGCCGCTGCTCCCCGGAAACTGCACAAAATACATCTCCTCGGGATCAATGCTGCGAACCATCCAGGCCAAGCTCAGCATATCGGCATCGGTCAGATTGGTGTCCAAAATGTCTTCCTTCACTTGCCGGATCAGCTCGGGCAGACGGGTCAGGTTATCCGGAACGAGCAGCCTGCGGGCAATCGCCTGCACGACCAGCGCCTGATTTCGCTGCCGGGCGTTGTCGCCGTCTTCCAGCGATTTGCGCTCGCGGACGAAATCGAGAGCCGTTTCGCCGTTCCAGTGCTGTTCTCCTGCAGGCAAAGTCCAATAATTGTAGGTCAGCTTAACGGGAGCCTCCAATTTAACGTCGATGCCGCCGATCGTATCCACGAAATGCTCAAACCCGCTGAAGTTGGTTTTGACGTAATAGTTGATGGTGCAGCGGCATAAATTGCTGACGGCCTGAATTGCGGCGAGGGTGCCGGCGTGGCTGCCTTTGCCGCGGGCTTCCGCCATGGCATGGGCATGGTTGATCTTGGTCAGTCCAATGCCGGGAAGGTTGACCTGGGTATCGCGCGGAATGGATACAAGGTTGACGGTATTGTCCTCCGGATTGACGTGGGCGAGCAACAGCACATCGGTGCGCGAAGCTTCCTCTGCCCGAGCGTCAGTGGCGAGCAGCAGCAGGTTAAAGCTGCCCCGGGCTCCGCGAATCTCCTCTGACGAAGGGGCCGCACCGGCTTTTCCTGCCGTTCCATTATCAATAACACCAGTTTGCCCAGAGCTTGAAGCTTCGTCGCCGATGCCTTCCTCCGTATCCGACAGTACATCTCTACCGGTACGCTCCGGCGTAGCCAATACCGGGATCTCGGTGCCCCGAAAATGCCGTGAAGGCTCGTATTTCAAATAGGCGGTCAGCAGTCCGAAAGCCGCAAGGAGCAGAAGAATTACCGGGATTGCCACTTTTTTGGGGATTTTGAATTTCATTCGTTTTTCCACTCCGTCTCTAGCGATTCGAGTAGATCTCGTGAAAGGGTTTCATAGCAGTATATTCGTGGAAACTGAACCGTATGCTCGGAATGAAGGAATCTGCCAAGCCAGCGTCAGAGTGCGCGAATGCGTGCAAAAATGACGAAATTCCAGCATTTTACCAAGTCTATTTCGGACTAGACCTACATAAGGTGGTGGAAATGGGGCGAATGCCGATATTTTTTTAGGGAATAGGGGAGTCGAGCCGATGAAAGTGCTAGTCACGGGGGGAGCGGGGTTTATTGGGCGCCACACAGTCAAGCGGCTGGTGGAAGAGGGGGAGCAGGTGGTGGTGGTCGATACCGGGTTGCCCGGGAATCTAAGGAAAAAAGATGAGTTGGTTACATACTACGCGACGGACATTATGTCCGATGAATTGGAGTTGATCTTTGCCGAGGAACGACCGGATGCCGTTATTCACCTTGCAGCCCAAACCAGTGTCCGTCGCTCCTTGCAAAACCCAACGGCCGACGCCGAGACGAATATCCTGGGGACGATCCAACTGCTGGAGCAATGCATTCGTTTCGGAGTGCGGCGGATTGTCTTTGCGTCATCGGCCGCGGTGTACGGGAATCCAGACCATTTGCCGATCAAAGAGTCGCAACGACCGGAGCCTTTGTCTTTTTACGGTGTGTCGAAACGGGTTTCCGAGATGTATATCCAATCGTTTAGCGAGCGCTACGGGCTGGAGTATTCGATCCTTCGGTATGCCAATGTTTATGGGATACGGGAGCGGCGTACCGGTGAGGATGGAGTGCTGACCGCGTTCGTCGAACGACTGATTGCGGGCCTTCCTCTGGAGGTGTACGGAGATGGCTCGCAGACGCGGGATTTCGTCTATGTGAAGGATATCGCAGAGGCGAACGTGCAGGCGCTGCGATGCGCAGGCAGTCAGATTATAAATGTCAGCAGCGGGCGCGGTATCTCTATTCTGGAGGCGTTGGGGGTCTTATCGGAGATATCCGGCCGCCATGTGCTGCCGCAATTCCGTCCCGCCCAGCCGGGGGATATTGACCAGAGTGTGCTTGATAACGGCAAAGTTCGGGAGATCCTCTGGTGGGAGCCGCGATATTCGCTATATAATGGATTAGTAGAGATGATGGAATTCGAAATGGAAGCGAGAAAAAATCCACTGCTCATCCAGCGAACCAACTACAGTGAACCATCGGTCTTCTTTTTTGGGGGGAGCCTCGGATAAACGACGCCCGCAGCCCCCTCCTCTGTGATATGATGAATCTAGAAGAAGGAGAGCTTTTCGTTCGGATAGGTGTCGGAATAGGGTCCGGAGCCGGCCATCGGAGGAACATATCGGGAGGGATGACGGGATGAACGACAAGGGCGAATACGCAGACCCGCATCAAAATGAATCCGCTTACCTGGTGCAGGCTCTGCGATTTGGCCTCACCTGCCTGATGGAATACGTGCTGCTGCTGCCGGCATGGATCTTGTTCGCGTCGTTCCTTCGGCCGCCGGAGCTTCCGGTCGCGGGACTTGGCCTGCTGCCGTTGCTCTCGCTGGCCGGCGTCCTGCTTGGCACCCGGCTGCGTAAGCTGTGGCAGCGCGGGGCTGCGGCCCTCGCCTTTGGCGCGGTGTATACCGCGGCCGCCTTCGCTTGGGCGGGGGGCGCGAGCGCGCTTGGCTTCGGTAACGCCGCATCGGCCGGCCAGACGCCCGCGCTAGCCTCCACCGTCGTTGCGCTGTTGCAAACGGTGGCGCTGTTTGCCGCCGGGGTGTTTTGCTCGCTGCAAGGGCTGACGGTTCGGAATCGCCAGCGCCATTTTCGGCTGTACTGGGTTGGGCTTGGCCTCTATTTCTTAGCGGGAATCTTCTTCCCGCGAATCGAAGCGCTTCAAGCGACGGTCCCGCTCATCACCTGGGCCGGCGTAATCAACTTGGCCACGGCTCTGTTCGTGACGAACCATCAGTTTCTGTGCTACAGTTCGCAATCCGGTGACTCGGGAGAGCGGCTGCCTGCTGGTCTCCGCCGCCATAACCGCTTATTTGTCGGCGTGATCGTTGTTGCCGCTTTGTTGCTGGCGGCCGGCGTTGGTCGCTGGATCGGCAGCCTGCTGTGGAGATTGCTTCAAGCGATCGTGCGTTGGTTAACCCGTCCGCAGGAGCCTGTGCTTCCGCCGACGGAAGAGCCGGAAGCGGTAACTCCGCCGCAGGAGCCGATGCTGCCAGCGGAACCCCAAGAACCGGGGTTGCTGTCGGAAATTTTGAACTATGCGTTTTATGTGTTTGGCGGCTTGCTCCTGGCGGCACTGCTGGGCTTCGTCCTGTATTGGCTGTATAAGAACGCCGGGGGTTACTGGCGCAAAGCGATCAGTCGCCTGCTCAACTTGCTGCGCCGGGAAAGCGCCGCGCCGGAGCCAGCTGCTTACCGCGACGAGGAGACGAGTTTATTGACTTGGGAATCGGCACTGCAAGGCTGGCGCAGGATTGGCGCCCGCCTGCTGCGTACCGGGAAGCCAGCCGAACGTTGGGAGGACATGAGGGATAACCGAGAGCGCGTCCGCTTTTTGTACCGACTATTTTTGCGGAAGGAACGTCAGCGGGGGGTCTCGCTCAAGCCCTATTTGACCCCAAAGGAATTGGTGGAAGAGATCAAGCTGGAAGCTGCAGTTGATCCGTTGCTCCAACTGTACTATGAAACGAGGTATGGGGAAGAGCTGCCGGGAGACGAGGAGGTGGCGGAGCTGCGGCGGCGCCTTGCGCGGTAAGGCGAAGCAGGTGTGCTCCGGATCGACCTAGCGGTTAGACGCAAAAAACGCGAGCCTGCAGAGATTTACTCTGCTTGCTCGCGTTCTTTTTTTCATTAGGAACTGTGTTTGACGATTTCGAGTTTCTTAAAGCGATGCGGTTCCTTCTCCAGCAATGTGAAGGTTAAATCCTCATGCTCCAGCGTGTCTCCGACATCCATAGACGGGTTTCTGCCGTAGAGCCAGCCGCCAATGGTATCCACTTCCTCCGTGCTCAGGTCGGTTAGCAGCACTTCGTTGATCTGATTCACCGTCACCGTGCCGAGGGCAACCACATGCGATTCGTCGAGCTGGACGATCGGATCTTCCTCTTCTTTATCGAATTCGTCGCGGATTTCCCCGACAAGCTCCTCGAGAATATCCTCCAGTGTAACCAGACCAGCGGTTCCTCCGTATTCGTCGATCAGGATCGCCATATGGGTGCCTTCCTTCTGCATCTTCTTCAGCAACTCATTCACTGGAGTTACTTCGGAGACGGCCATCACCGGCTGCAGCAAAGCGGAAAAATCCAGATTTGGATTGTGATCATAAGCCAAGAAGAACTGTTTCGTATTTACGATTCCGATGACGTTATCCTTGCTGCCATCAACAACCGGAAAACGGGTGTATTGCTGTTCCCGGATGATCTCCAAGTTCTCCTGCCGCGTCTTGTCCGTATATAAACACACCATATCGGTGCGAGGTACCATGATTTCCTTGGCGAGCAAATTATCAAATGCGAATATCCGATTCACGTAGCCAAATTCGCTTTGGTTAATTTTGCCGCTTTCGAAGCTCTCGTTAATGATGATCTGCAGTTCTTCCTCCGAGTGCGCTTCCTCATGTTCGGAGGCCGGCTTAATGCCAAACATGCGCACGAGCTGGTTGGCCGAACCGTTTAGGGCCCAGATGAAAGGGCGCATGACTTTCGTAAAAAGAATCAAAGGTTTGGCTGTAATCATGGCAATTTCTTCGGCTTTGCGGATTGCCACGGTCTTAGGGGCCAACTCACCCACAACAACGTGAAAATACGTGATGACGACAAACGCGATAATAAACGAAAGCGCGCTGCCAACAGTCTCAGGTACTTTCAGGCTATGGAACAATGGATGCAGCATGCGCTCCACCGTTGGTTCACCCAGCCATCCGAGTCCCAGCGCGGTGATCGTAATTCCGAGCTGGCAAGCCGATAAAAATCCGTCCAGGTTGGAGGTGACCTGCTTGACGGCGACGGCACCCTTCCGTCCTTCCGCCACAAACTGGTCGACCCGGCTGCCCCGGACCCGAACGATCGCAAATTCTACCGCGACGAAAAACGCCGTTAACGCGATAAGAATGACGACCAAAACCACATTTAAAACCAAATACCTGTCACTGTCCATTCGATGCATCTACTCCTCGATAATTTAATATAATGGCGTGAATCTTATCACTATTATACAATAAACTCTCCCGTTCATGCGAACCCGCTCGCGGGGCGGATTAGGTGTTAATGTTCGTGTTTTTAGCAGTCGTTGTGAAAAAATCCACGTTATTTTCTTTTGTTTTGGTAAAAAACACGAATATTAAATTTAAATTAGGCTTGACTTATCCGTTTATCCCGCTTATACTCAGGTTGTTCCAAAACACAAACAAGTCCATAGATTAAAGAACAAGTTCGTATATCCTCAATAATATGGATTGAGGGTCTCTACAAGGAACCATAAATTCCTGACTACGAATAGGGTGCATTCGCATACCTATGAGAGGTCAGGAATTTTTTGGTTTATGATGTGAATGATAATCATCTCAGGAGGATACAGATGAGCAAATACGATGTCATTGTAGTGGGAGCCGGCCCTGCCGGGATTTTCGCCTGTTACGAACTGACCCGGAAAGCGCCGCATTGGAAGGTGCTTCTGGTGGACAAGGGGCATGATATCTACCGCCGCCGTTGCCCAATCTTGGAAGAGAAGATTACGCTTTGCCCGCCTGCGGCCGGGCGCAAGGAGTTTGCCGGATGCTTGCCGGCCTGCTCGATCACGGCTGGATTTGGCGGTGCCGGAGCCTACAGCGACGGGAAATTTAATATCACGACGGAATTCGGCGGTTGGCTGAGCGATTATATCGCGCCGTCCAAGGTGCTGGATTTGATTAAATATGTCGATGCGATCAACTTGGAGCACGGGGCGACAACCACCATCACCGATCCGATGACGGAAGCGGTCCGACAGATCGAACAACGCGGATACGCCGCCGGGCTCAAGCTGTTGCGGGCGCAGGTGCGGCACCTGGGGACCGAGCAGAATCTGGAAATCCTGAAATCGATCTACGAATATCTCAACACGCGCATTGATATGCTGTTCAAGGCAGAAGTCGAAGACCTGATCACGGAAAAAATCGATGGAAGCCACCAAGTCCGCGGGATCACACTGAAGAACGGCGAAACGTACGAAGCCGATCTGGTGATGGTAGCTCCAGGCCGGGACGGTTCCGCTTGGTTGACCGAGATCCTTAAGAAACGCCGTCTGAAGATGACGAACAATCAGGTGGACGTTGGCGTTCGTGTGGAAACTTCCGATGTGGTGATGCGGGAGATCAACGAGCATTTGTATGAGGGCAAGTTTATTTTTAATACATCGGTTGGCACGCGAGTGCGCACGTTCTGCAGCAATCCTTCCGGACATGTCGTCGTCGAGAACCACAGCGGCGTGATGGCGGCCAACGGTCATTCCTTCAAAGATCCGGCGCTTGGTTCGCAGAATACCAACTTCGCGCTGCTCGTATCGCATCGGTTTACCGAACCGTTTGATAAACCAAACGAGTATGCGCGGGAAATTTGCCAGCGGGCCAACGATTTGTCGAGCGGCGGGGTCATCGTGCAAAAATACGGCGATATCCTGCGCGGACGCCGCTCCACAGCTGCGCGGATTGCCGAAGGCTTCCTGGAGCCAACGCTCAAGGAAGCGGTGCCGGGCGATCTCGGCCTGGTATTGCCGTACAATACGATGAAGAGCCTGATCGAGATGGTCGAGGCGCTCGATAAAGTGACGCCGGGGATTGCTTCGGAGCATACGTTGTTCTACGGGGTGGAGGCGAAGTTCTATTCGGCCCGTCCGAAGCTGAGCGAATCGCTGGAAACGGAGATCAGCGGCTTGTTCTGCGGCGGTGACGGCGCGGGGATTACCCGCGGCTTAGCCCAGGCGGGAGCGGCCGGAGTATGGATCGCCCGCGGAATGATCGAGAAAGCGGGAGTGTAAGGAGCACATAAGATTACGGGTACAGTCCTTGAAACGGGGGCAGTGCCCGTTTTTTGTTCTTCGTGAATCGTTGATGTTCATGCTTTGGCGGATTGATTTTACATAATTTTAATCGACAGGAAATAATGTTCAATTTTAAAATAAGTATGATGAGGAGGTAGTCCAATAAAAATCAAGCGCATGGGGAGGAATCGATGATTTATGGGTAAGGGCAAGGCGAACGCTTGGCGCAAGAAATGGTTAGGTTTCTTATTAGCCGGCGCATTGGTCGTAACCGGTCTGCCGGGATGGGCACCACAGGCGGCAGCCCAGCCTGCCGATTTAACGGTCGATGTATCGCGGGCCGGGGCAGGCGCGCAGCTTAACGCAGCATCGAACAGCGGAGAGGCCTTGCTGCAGATCGCTGCCGCTCCGCTCAGCGTCGCTGAAGCGATCGCCAAGGGGAACAGCGGCGAAGCTGTGGAAGTGGCCGGCATCATTGTGGGCCATGCGACGGGATCGCTTACTGCGGATTTTGAAGCGCCCTTCGGCAACGATTTTAACTTCCTGATTGCCGATACGGCCGGGGAACAGGACAAAACGAAGCTCATCGACGTACAGATTCCTTCCGGCTTCAGAGCCGAGTTCGGCCTGCAAAGCAACCCGGATTTGATCGGGAAGTCGGTGATCGTATCGGGGTCGCTGGCGGCGTACAACAATTTTGCTGGATTAAAAAGCGTAACCGCGATTTCATTATGGGACCAGCCGGGAGATCCGGGTGAAGATCCTGGAGAAGAGCCTGGCGAGGATCCCGGTGAGGACCCTGGTCAAGATCCGGATCCGGGCGACATCCCGCAGCTTCCGGACGGCACCGGCAAAAAGGTGCTGTTTGACAACGCCCACGGCCAAACCGCCGGCGCAGCGGATTGGGTTATCGATGGCGGGTTTTCCGACTTTGCCGATGGGCTGCGGGCGGCCGGTTTTACGGTAGAGTCGCTGGAACGCCCGATGCCGTATACGTTTGGGGAAACGGCCATTACCTACGAGGCATTAGAGCCTTATGACGTCTTTGTGATTCCTGAAGCGAACATTCCGTTTAAGGCAGCTGAGCAGGAGGCTTTGGAGCAGTACGTGGAAAATGGCGGCGCCGTATTTTTCATCTCCGACCATTATAATGCTGACCGTAACAAGAACCGCTGGGACGCCTCAGAGGTATTTAACGGCTATCGCCGCGGGGCATACGAAAATCCAGCCAAAGGGATGACGGCTGAAGAGGCCAATTCTCCAGCGATGCATGGGGTGAGCAGCTCCGACTGGTTAGCTGACAACTTTGGCGTTCGCTTCCGCTATAACGCCTTGGGCGACGTCAATGCAACGGATATCGTCAGCCCGTCGCAATCTTTTGGTATCACGGCGGGAGTGGAAGCTGTCGCCACGCATGCCGGGTCAACCGTAGCGATTCTCGATCCGAACAAAGCCAAAGGGCTTGTCTATGTCCCGACTGGCGTTCCGGCATGGGGCAATGCCGTTGACGAAGGCGTCTATAATGGCGGCGGTCGGGCGGAAGGCCCTTATGCGGCGATCGCCAAGCTGGGTCTCGGTAAAGCCGCTTTTATCGGTGACTCTTCGCCGGTTGAAGACGCAACCCCGAAGTATGTACGGGAAGAAAACGGCCAAAAGAAAACGACCTATGACGGCTTCAAGGAAGTGGACGACGGCTTGTTCCTGGTGCAAACGGTGAAATGGCTGGCGCATGACGAGAGCTACACCTCTTTTGATCAGGTGCCGGGACTGGTGCTGGATACGCCAACTGCGCTGGACGCAGATGAGGAGCCGGCCGCCACCACCGAACCGCAGCCAGAGCCGTGGGCGCAGCCGGCCCCCGGATATAAATGGTATGATCCGGCTACGTTTAAGCCGGGTTCGTACGGCTCGTCGCAAGCACCGGAAACGGAGCCAACGTTTGCCTTCGTCCATCAAGCACAGCTGCCAAGCCAGCAGGAATTCCAAATCCGCGTGACCGCAGACGGCTTAACGCCGGGACAGACGGTGTCCGATTTGCGGGTAGGCATCTATTTGGCCGGCGGTGAACAGATCGCCCGGTTCAAGAATGCGGACGGCAGCTGGTCGGATTACAATTACAGCCCGGCGTTTTCGTTGACGGGCGATGCCCTGGGGCATGCATCCAAGGATTTGACCGTGCAACTGAAGCCGGGGGTAACGGCCTCAAGCGCTAACTTACGTTTGAAAAAAGGCAGCGCGAATGAACTCACGAAGCAGGTCGAGATCGCGAATGTGGATGCCGAGCCGTTGCCAGGCGATCATCCGACGGTGCCGGAGCTGGGCACAATTGCCGCAGCACGTGAGGCGGCGGAAGGGACGGTCGTCACGGTTCAGGGAGTGATTACTTCCGAACCGGGTGTGTTTGGCGGTCAAGGCTTCTATTTGCAGGATGAAACGGGAGGCATTTACGTCTTCCAAACAGCAGCGGGTTATCATGCCGGTGACCTTATCCGTATCAGCGCAACCCGTACGTTGTACAACGGGGAAGTTGAGCTGGAGAATCCGGTGCTGATCGAGAAGCTGGGGACAGCTCCGCTGCCGCAGCCGCAGGTTCAGGATGCGGTGACGGAGGCGAATCAAGGACAGATGATCACCTTGACCAACGTAGTGGTGCAGGATGTCGTTGCTGCGACTCCGGCGGGTTCTCTTGAATTTAATGCCGTCCGCGATGACGGTAGTTCGACCCGAGTACGGTTTGATGGTAGAACCGGAGTGACGATGGATTCCTTTTTGGCGCTGTACCCTGAAGGTACCCGCGTGAATATCAGCGGTATCGCCTCGGTATACCGAGGGACCTACCAGCTGAAGCCGCTTGCCTTGGCTCATGTCGTACCAAGCGCGACCGAGGCGGATTTAACGGCTCCGGTGACGGAGCGCGATGTCGCCGGGGTTGAGGGGGCGGACGTTTATAATCCGATGGAAGTCACGGTAGCTTTGTACGCAGAGGATCAAGGCGGCAGCGGTTTGGAACGGACTGAGTATCGGGTGAACGGCGGGGAGTGGATTCAGTATGCTGAGCCTTTTACACTGTCAAACGACGGGAAGTATACGATCGAATACCGCTCCGTGGATCGGGCAGGTAACGAGGAAGCGCCGAAGACCCTGTATATTAATGTAGATCGTCTGGCACCAGAAGTGACGTTTACAGGGGATTACCAAGTGCTCCAAGTTGCCCCAAGTGTTCCTTTCAACATCGCCGTAAATGACGCGGTCAGCGGGCCGAAATCAACGGCTTACCGGCTTGACGGACGCAGCATCACGGGCGTAGCCGAAATCGTTCCCTTCTCTTTATCGGTTGGAACGCACAAGCTGACGGTCCAAGCAACGGATGCGGCGGGACATACTGAGTCGGTCGAATTTACGTTCCAGGTTACGATCAATATCGCGCATTTGGATGAGCTGGTGGATTTGGGCAAAGATCACGGCTATTTCTTGACCCATGGCACGGCCGCCAGCCTGCAAGCCCAAATCACCTCGCTGCAAAAGGCCAAAACCCCGCTGGAGCGCGATATCAGGCTCAAGGCGCTGAAGATCACGATCAGCGTCCAAAGCGGATTAACCATGAAGCAGAGCTTCGCGAATCTGATGCTGGAGGATTTGGAGTATATCGGGGGAGAGGCGGCTTAAGCTGTAAATCATGGTTTATGAAAGAGTCGCTCAGGATGGAGTACATGCCTGAGCGACTTTTTTGCCTTCGTTCGTTAAAAAAACCAGGCTTGCCAAGAATGAAAGCGTTTTGTATAATGAGTTATGCAACCGGTTGCAGATTAAGGAGAGATCAATCGTGTCTAAGATAACTATTCAAGAAATTGCGATTTTGGCGGGTGTTAACAAGGCGACCGTATCCCGGGTGATCAACGGGAATCGGAACATTTCCGAGAAAACTCGGAAGAAAGTCGAAGACATCATGAAGCAGTATAACTATGTCCCCAACTCCATTGCGCGCGGATTGGCGACGAAGAAGACGTTTACGGTCGGCTTTTGTTTTGATTACACCAATAAACAGGCCTATGCTAACCCGTATTTTTACAAAGTCCTTCAAGGGATTGAAGAGGTCGTATACAATCACGATCACATGTTTCTGATGATGAGCGATCATGATGGGAAGAACGGCAGATCAACATTCGAGCGGGTGGTGGTTGAGCGCCGGGTTGACGGTGTCATTATCCCCAATACGCTGCTTAATGAGCGGAATTATGAATTGCTAACCAAACATGACATGCCGTTTGTCGTATCCGGCGAAAATACGCTGAAGCAAGCGGACGCACCTTGGGTAGATATCGATAATGTTCAGGCTGGTCGGATTCTGACCGAGCATCTAATCGATTTGGGCTGTCGCAACATCATGATTTATGCCGGCGGATCAGCCGCCAAGAGGGACAAATTTCTGGGTGATCGCCTGAACGGCTACCATGAAGCGATGCGTCAACACCACTTGGAACCTCAAGTGATCGAGCATGCCGATTTTTTGAAAAAGCTTTACGATTCCCCTCGCTCTGGATCGGAAGCGCAACGGCCCGATGCTCTGATCTGCTGTACGCATGAACAGCTTTTCGAAATCTTGGACTGGGAGAACGGTAATCCTCTCTTGGCCGAGCTGGCTTTAGCTACATTTGACAGCTTTCCGATGTCCAAATACTTGAAATACCCGGTGCATTTCGTAGAAATCGATCTGGAAATGATGGGGAAGCAAGCGGCGCAAATGCTGTTTTCGCGGATGAATAAAGAATCGGGGGTACCGCCGTTTATCTCGATTCCAACGCAAATCGGTAAATGATCGAACAAACTAAACATAATGAGGTAATAAGTTGATGACCCAATATTTGTATCACGATCCGGTAGTAGATGCTACCCTAATTTCTCTGAATGAATTGGAAGTTCGCCTAAAGCTCCCTGCTGATGCGAATCAAGTCACGCTAAACTATTGGAATAAATATAAGCCGGAGTATGGTATTCGGAAGCAAGCGATGACGTTATGGGCGGAATCGGGGGAATTTAAGTACTATCGCACGATATTGACGGGTATGGAATCTCGCATTCGGTACCTTCAATATAAATTCGAGTTTGCTGCAAAGGGGGAATCCTACTGGCTGGGTGCTGAGGGATTATGTAAGACGGAAGGAACCAGAGGCAGCTATTCGTATGCCTATGCGGGAGATCGCGACATGGTGAACTCTCCGGAATGGATTGGGAACCGTGTATGGTATCAAATCTTCCCTGAACGTTTCTGTAACGGTGATCCCGAGAATGATCCGGAATCTGTGGAACCTTGGGGGAGCGTGCCAACGCGGGACAATTATATGGGAGGTGATCTTCAAGGAATCATCAAGCAATTGGATTACCTGAGCGGGCTTGGCATTAATGCGCTGTACTTAAATCCGATATTTGCGGCTACGTCGAACCACAAATATGACACCGTGGATTACTTTCAAATCGATCCGCAATTCGGGACGGTACAAGATCTGCAAGAGCTTGTCCAAAAATGCCACGAACGCGATATCAAGGTGATTCTCGACCTGGTAATCAATCATTGCGGGTTCTATCATCCATATTTTCAGGACGTCGTGAAAAAAGGAGAAGCTTCGGTATATAAAGATTGGTTCTATATTAACCGGTACCCGGTTCACCGAAGCGAAGACGGTTACGATTCTGTAGGTTATTATCAATGGATGCCTAAGCTGCGGACATCGAATCCCGAAGTTCAGCAGTACGTATACGATATCGTTTCCTTTTGGCAGAAGGAGACGGGCATCGACGGCTGGAGAATCGATGTCGCAGATGAGGTGGAAATCAGCTTTTTGCGGGAGCTGAAATCCTGTGTCAAGAAATTAAATCCTAACGCTATCATTATTGCAGAAATCTGGGATGATGCCAAGCGCCTGATGGCGTCTGGCGGCGTGGACAGCGTGATGAACTATGAGCTGCGAACGATTCTGTTCGATTACTGTCTGGATCGTTCCATCCTGCTTGCGGAGTTCCATTCCAGACTTGTGAGTTTACTCCATCGTTATTCCTTGGCTGAACTAAATCAAATGTTTAACCTGCTAGGAAGCCATGACACGGAACGAATCTTGACGCGTTGCGGGAAGGATGAAAGCAAACTACAGCAACTGCTGGCCCTTCAATTCTTCCTGCCGGGGAATCCTACCGTTTATTACGGGGACGAACTGGGAATGACCGGGGAGAATGACCCAGGCTGCCGCGGGAGCATGCCTTGGCAGCTCGTCGAGGCCGAACCGCAGTTGTTAAGAGAGTTCCGCACCTGGATTCGGCGTAAAACAACCGATCCGGTACTGCAGCACGGCAACACGGAGCTTAGATACCGGGAAGACTCGGAGTGTTACGTCATTCGGCGCTACACCGAAACCAAAGAAGCGGTGCTTTTAATCAATTTTTCGCAGGACCGGCAAGCTTTGGACGTCGTGATGAAGCAGTTTGACTTGATTGGCGCTTATACAATGGATCATTCGCAGGATACCGGGAACTTGCCTGAATTCATCGGTCCCGGAGATACGATTCTTTTCCAAAAACAGAATTAAGGAGATCAATCTATGATAAATAAATGGAGCAAGTTATTGCCGATTTTACTCGCCGTGACCTTGGTTTTGGCGGGCTGCGGTTCCAAGGGGAACCAAAAGACGGCGAACGGGACAAGCTCGGATGCGAAGCCGGGCAAGGAGGTCACTATAACGTTCTGGCACCACTATAGTACTGCATCTCCGGAAGAGAAGACGTTAAAAGAGGTGCTTATTCCGAAATTTGAGGAGGAAAATCCCGGGATTAAAGTTAACCCTGTTGCCTTTACTTGGGAAGACCTGCATAAGAAGCTGCAGATCAGCGGCAGCGCTGGCGATTTGCCGGACGTAGCCCGGCTGGACATTATCTGGGTGCCGGAGTTCCAGAAAAGCGGATTGCTGCAACAGTTAGACGAATTTGAAGATTTTGACGAGGTTGCCGGCAGCTTGCTGGAAGGCCCGCTGTCTACAGCGAAGGTAGGCGATCACTATTACGGACTTCCTCTCAATACGAATACCAAGGTGTTGTTCTGGAACAAGGAGATGCTGTCGCAAAGCGGTGTAGAGCAAGCGCCTGAAACCACGGAACAGTTTTTTGAGGCTTTGGGTAAAATCAAAAGTAAGTATGAAAAAAGCTGGGGATTCGGTGAACCGGCCCTTCAAGGCTGGAACGTCTTACCGTGGATTTGGAGCAACGGTGGGGATGTACTCTCGCCTGACTTCACAACGGCTGACGGTTATTTGAATAGCCCAGCTTCGGTAGAAATTTTGACGAAACTTAAAAACGCCTACAACGCCGGTCAAATTTCCGGATTTAAGCCGGGAGATGTAGCGGTTACGGAAGGTCATGCGAGCGGAAGCTATGCCATGATGGCGGAAGGCCCGTGGGCGGTTGCTCAGTTCCAATCGCAATTCCCTGATTTCGACGTCGAAATGGCTTCTTTTCCGGCGGGATCGGCGGGCTCCATTCAGGTGTTGGGCGGAGAGGATATCGGGATCTTTAGTAAAGACAAGCAGGAGGAATCCTGGAAATTCGTGAAGTTCATGGTGTCGGAAGAGGCTCAGATCGAGATGGGCAAGATCGGACAAATTCCGGTTAACCTCGCCTCAATGGAGAATGCCGATGTCAAGGCGATCGATTATTATCCACCGTTTCTTGAACAGTTGAAGACGGCTAAAGCTCGCCCGCCGGTTAGTGCTTGGCCGCAAATCGACGGCGTGATTAATGATGCGATGAGTAAAATTTTCATGACGGATGCGGATGTAAAAACGGAGCTGGATGCGGCAGTCCGTGCCATCGATGCTTTGTTGAAGGAGTAGTCCATTATCAGGAGAGCGTTTTCCGTACGGGAGGCGCTCCCTTTTACGAAGGAGTCAACATGACATGCGCAAAAAAAACGGAGCAGCCGGATACTTGTTCTTTTTGCCCGGATTTTTATTTTTTGCCTTATTTATTCTCTACCCGTTGATCCGGAATTTGATCTACAGCTTTTATGATTTTCGGCTCACGAACATAAATCATCTTGAATTTGTGGGATGGGATAACTATAAGCATGTGTTCGGGGATGAAGTGTTCTGGATTTCGATACGAAATATTTTTATCTACGGGATCATTTCTGTACCCGGCCAAATGATTTTGGGTTTTCTGGTCGCCTATGCACTTTATCAGAATCGCCCCGGTACCAAGACGTTTCGGGTGCTTTACTTCTTGCCGGTCATTACGTCTTGGGTCGTTGCCTCGTTAATATTTAAATACGTTTTTGCCGATCAGGGCTTTTTGAATTATGCCATTACGGATATCCTTCATCTGACGGACCGGACGATCAGTTGGTTAAGTGAACCGGGAAAAGCCTTGATCGTGATCGGAGCCCTTGGGATCTGGAAAGGGGTTGGCTGGGCGATGGTTATCTACATGGCCGCGCTGCAAGGGGTACCCAAAGATCAATATGAAGCGGCTTCTTTAGACGGCTGCAATGCGTGGAACCAGATCCGTTATATCACGCTGCCATCGATTCGAAACACGACGTTTTTTATCCAAATGATGTTAATTATCGGTGCGTTTAATGTGTTTACATCCGTGTACCTCATTACCAATGGCGGACCGTTGCATCAGACCGAAGTGATGTTGACGAGAATGTATCAGAAGGCGTTCTCCGAATATGATCTGGGTTACGCATCGGCGTTATCCTATGTCTTTGCGGTGATCATTGCTGGATTAACGGCTGTGCAGTTCCGTCTGAACAAACAGGAATAGGGGGCGAACCATATGCGCTCGCTGAAAACATTTTGCATCTACGCCCTGCTTGTCGCGGGCGGACTGATATCCATTTACCCTTTAGTGTATATGCTGCTAACCGCTCTCAAACCCATGACGCTGTTATTTGAGTTTCCGCCTCGCTTTTTGCCTTCGGAAATGACCTGGTCCAATTTTAGAGAAGCGTGGGGAAGTCAAAATTTCGCGTTATATTTGTTGAATAGCTTGCTGGTGACCTTGGCTAGCTTTGCGCTTATCTTTCTGCTGTCTTCCATGTTAGCCTTTGCCTACTCGCGGTTTGACTTTAAGGGAAAAAGCCTAAGCTTTGCAATTATTATGGGAGGCTTGGTCATCCCAAGTTTGACGTTGCTGATTCCCCAGTTTGTCCTGATTCGTCAGTTGGGTTTATTCGATTCACGGTGGGGGCTTATCGTTGTCTACGCCGCAGGTGCCATTCCGTTTACAACTTTCTTGCTTAAAGGCTTTTTCGATTCCATAACCCGTGACATTGATGAGTCGGTGGAGATGGAAGGGGGCGGCGCCTGGACGTTATTCGCTTCCATCATTTTGCCTCTCTCCAAGCCGGCATTTGTTCCAGCCACGATCTTTAACGCGCTGACCGTGTGGGAAGAGTTCCCCTGGGCACTAACCATCATCAATGATCCACTGAAAAGAACGTTACCGATTGCCCTGGCCAATTTCCAAGGGCAATATACGACGCAATGGGGCATCGTGTTCGCAGGTTCGTTGATCGCTGTTGTCCCGATTATCTTACTGTTTCTGCTGCTGCAGCGGTACTTTATCGCTGGCATGACGGCCGGAGCGGTAAAGGGGTAAACCAAGCGACCGCAAGTGTAATTCCACCTTTTGTGCAAACGATTGACCAAGTCTTAGCACCGGTGATATAATCCAGCACATACAGGAAAGTAAACGTTTACGTTAGGGCGCAAAAAAGGTTCTACATTGGACGCAGATGTTTTTTTCAGAGAACGGAAAGAGAAGCATTGGCTAATGGGAACCAACAGGGCGCACGTTGTCATGAATATTTGAAACCGCCTGATGGGGAAGATGATTACAGGTTCCTGCCACCAGCCTGCGGAACGTTTCGGGGAAAAGCGACCATATGATGAATGAGCATAGAAGGTGCGGGGATTTGGCGCATGGACAACATTGTTGACGGGAATTGTCTGCACCGGGCACAGTGACTTAACCCTTACCTAGAGCTTGGGGAAATTCCTCGGACCTATACGGAAGACGTGCTGCCGAATTTGACGGGATTGGAGTGAGGACGTTGTCAGTACAAAAAGAATTCCACGGCACCATCGATTACGGAGATGTGGCGGTCACCGGGGGAATCTCGGTATTTGACGCGAAGTTTGACGAGCTGTATGTATACGATGGTGATGATTTAGGAGCGGTGTATACCCCGGAACAAACTCGTTTTCGCTTGTGGGCCCCCACCGCCTCCGAAGCCAAAGTCATTCTGTACGAAACCGAGGACGGGACGCCGGTAAATGAGCTGCCCATGAAGCGGGATGTGCAAGGAACGTGGACCTTAACGGTACCGGAAGATTGCGGGGGGTTATTCTACACGTATCGTGTGAAGGTTGGGGAGCAGTGGAACGAGGCAGTTGATCCTTACGCGAAAGCGGTGGGCGTGAACGGGAAAAAAGCGGCGATCCTTGACCTGCGCAGCACCAATCCGGAAGGATGGGAGAACGATCAAAAGCCTCCGCTGGCTTCGCCGACGGATGCGGTGATTTATGAGCTGCATGTTCGAGATCTGTCGATTCACCCGAGAAGCGGCATCCGCGAAAAGGGGAAGTTCCTCGGCTTAACCGAGGAAGGTACTCGCGGGCCGAACGGCATTCCAACGGGGCTCGACCATATTGCCGGACTTGGCGTGACGCATGTGCAACTGCTGCCGATCTTTGATTACTCGCAGGAAAGCGTGGATGAAAGCCGCCTGGATGAACCCCATTACAACTGGGGGTACGATCCTCAGAATTATAATGTGCCGGAAGGCTCTTACTCGACGGACCCGTATAACCCAGCCGCACGGATCCTTGAGCTGAAACGTCTCATCCAAACGCTGCACGCTCGCGGACTTCGAGTGATTATGGATGTGGTGTACAATCACGTTTATGACGGGTATCTGATTCATTTCACCAAGCTCGTGCCGGGTTATTATTTGCGGTACAAGTCGGATCGGACGTTCTCGGACGGGGCATTTTGCGGCAATGAGTGCGCTTCGGAACGGCCGATGATGAGAAAATATATGATTGAGTCGATCCTGCACTGGGTGCGGGAATACCATATTGACGGGTTCCGCTTTGATTTGATGGGACTGATCGACATCGAAACGATGAATGAAATCCGCCGGCGGTTGGACGAGATCGATCCGACGATCCTGACGATCGGCGAAGGCTGGATGATGGAGACGGTGCTTTCCAAGGAGCGTCGGGCCAACCAGGACAACGCCGGGAAGCTGCCGGGCATCGGTATGTTTAACGACGGGCTGAGGGACTCGGTAAAAGGGGATATTTTTATCTTTGACCGCAAAGGCTTTATTAGCGCCGGCGACGGCTTCGAGGACGGGGTGAAGCGCGGCGTGGCCGGGGGAATTAACTATGACGGAGGCCAGCTCCGGCAGTTTGCGGTGGAACCGGTTCAATCGGTGAACTATGTGGAGTGCCATGATAACCATACGTTATGGGACAAAATCGAGCTGTCCACGCCGGGCGTTTCGGACGACGAACGCCGGGCGATGCACCGGCTCGCCTCCGCGATCGTGCTGACGAGCCAGGGCATCCCGTTCCTCCACGCCGGTCAAGAATTTATGCGCACGAAGGGCGGCGTGGAGAACAGCTATAAATCGCCGATCGAGGTCAACTGGCTCGATTGGGAGCGCTGCGCTGCGCATCAGGACGACGTGTCCTATATGCGCAGCCTGATCGCCTTGCGCAAGGCGCATCCCGCGTTCCGCCTGAAGACGGCGGACGAGATCCGCGCGCATTTGCGCTTTGAGGCAGCGCCGCCGCACGCCGTGGCGTTTACGCTGCGCGACCACGCGGGTGGCGATCCAGACCGCCACCTGTACGTGCTCTACAACGCGAACCCGGGCGCGTTGTCGCTGGAGCTGCCCGCCCTCGGACCGTGGGAGGTCCGGTTCGGGGGCGAGCACGTGCTCGCGCTGGAAGCGGGCGCGAGCGCTGAGGCTGCAGCGGCGGCGCACGCTGCAGCAGGGGGGCCTCCAGCCGGCGGGGCACGGCTGGAGGTGCGCGGGGTCGGCGTCGTCGTACTCGCCGTCCCGCGGTAACCGCGCAAGGGCAAGGGGCGTGAGCCCCGTTGCCCTTGGTTTAGCGCCGCGGCCGGGTGAGGATCGGCCGGGCGCTAGCGGGCTACGCGGAAATAAGGGTATTTTTGACCCTTATTTCCGCGTAGCCGCCCCATTTGAACAAAATAGCGGTATTTGATGGCCTTATTCTCCCGCAGGAGCCCCCAAATGGGGCTTTTTGCTCCTGCCGGACCGAAATAAGGCCATTTTTTACCGCTATTTGTTCAAATGAAGCTCAATCGCCGGAAATAAGGGAACTTATTACCGTTATTATTCCCTGGGGCCCCCGCAACGCCGGGCGCCCCCAAAAACCAACCCCCACGGCAAAGCCATGGGGGTTGGTTCAATAAATTCAGCTCAGCGCCGAAGGCTCCAGGCGCTTCGCTTGCACTTGGCTGTTCGCATCGACCGTGTAGCTTTGGTCGTAAATGCGGATCGCTGCTGGAGTATCCGATTCGTTCGAGACGATGATGCTGTCAGCGGTTGCGTTGACTTTCAGCCGGGCGCCGCGGAACATCACCTTAAACGAGAACGAGGTCCAGTGCGACGGGATGAACGGCCGCAGCACCAGCTCGCCCTCCCGGACGCGCAGGCCGCCGAAGCCTTGCACGATCGCCATCCAGGTGCCGGCCATACTGGTGATATGGCAGCCGTCTTCGGTGTCGTTATTGTAGTTGTCGAGGTCCAGACGCGCGGTGCGCAGGTACATCTCGTAAGCCTTCTCCTGATACCCGAGCTCGCAGGCGAGAATCGCATGCACGCAAGGGGAGAGGGAGGACTCGTGAACGGTCATCGGCTCGTAGAAGTCGAAGTTACGTTTCTTCGTATCCAGGTCGTAACGGTCGCTCAAGAAATACAAGCCTTGCAACACATCCGCCTGCTTAATGAAGCACGAGCGCAAAATCCGGTCCCACGACCAGTTCTGGTTCAGCGGCAGCTGCTTCGGATCCAGTTCCTTCACCGGCATCAGTTCTTTATCAAGGAAGCCGTCCTGCTGCAAGAACACGCCGCGCTCCTCATCGTACGGATAGTACATGTTGTCGATGATGTGCTGCCATTGCTTCGTTTCCGACTCCTGAAGCCCCAGCTTCTCCACCAGCGCTGCATAGTGCGCGGCATCTTGGACTTTGAGCTCGGCCAGCACTTCCAGCGTGTATTCGAGCGTCCAGGCGGCAATCCGGTTCGTGTACCAGTTGTTGTTGACGTTGTTCTCGTATTCGTTAGGGCCGGTTACGCCGAGCATGACGTATTTGCCCTTGGCTTGTGAGAAGTTCACGCGCTCTTCCCAGAAGCGGGAGATTTCCACCAGCACTTCCAGGCCATACTCGCCCAAATATGCTTTATCCCCTGTATAGTTAACGTAGTTATAAATCGCATAAGCGATCGCCCCGTTCCGATGGATCTCTTCAAACGTGATTTCCCACTCGTTGTGGCATTCCTCGCCGTTCATCGTCACCATCGGATAGAGCGCGCCTTTGGTGAAGCCAAGCTTGCGGGCGTTCTCCTTCGCTTTCTCCAGATGCTTATAGCGGTAAATCAGCAAATTGCGAGCGATATCCGACTCCGCCGTGCTGAGGTAGAATGGCAAGCAATAGGCTTCCGTATCCCAGTAGGTGCTGCCGCCGTATTTTTCCCCGGTGAAGCCTTTAGGCCCGATGTTCAGTCGGTCGTCCTCGCCGCTGTAGGTTTGGTTTAATTGAAAAATATTAAAGCGAATCGCCTGCTGCGCCGCAACGTCGCCTTCGATGATGATGTCGCTCATTTCCCATTTCTTCGCCCAGGCTTCAGCTTGCTCGCGCTTCAGGGCATCGAAACCGGCTTCTTTCGCGGAGTGCAGCGCGGCCTTGCCGGCTTTCACCAACTCGCCAAGCCCATGATCGCGGGAGGTGACATTGGCAACATACTTATACAACGTTACCGTCTCACCGGAGACCGCTGCCACGGCCACTTCGGCGGAGACGAACTTCTCCTGCTCGTGGAACGCAGGGGCCAGCTCCAGGCGTTTCCCGCCTTGTTCCACGTCAAACGCCATCACCGAGGTGACGTGGAAGTCGAGCTTTTTCGTCTTTACGGTTAAGTAGGAGACGTCGGTACCGGCCGATTTTTCCACCTCAAGCCAGAATTTCTCCTCATAGTTGGAGTCCTTATTCATCACGTCTCCGTCCAGGTAAGGCGCAAAACGCAGTTCTCCGTTGAAGTTGAGCGGCGTTACCGCGTAGCGGATCGCCCCGATCTCATGACGTACGATGCTGACGAATCGCAGCGCTTCCACAGCCAGCTCTTTGCCGTCCTTCATCACGGCGGTAAAGCGGCGGTAGAGGTAACCTTCCTTCATGTTTAGCTCACGGACGAAATCCTTCACCTGACATTCGGCCAAATCCAGCGCTACGCCGTCCACAAATACGTTAATGCCAATCCAGTTGGTGCTGTTCAGCACTTTGGCAAAATACTCCGGATAGCCGTTCTTCCACCAGCCCACCCGGGTTTTGTCCGGATAATACACGCCGGCCATGTAGCTGCCTTGCAGGGAAGGGCCGCTGTACTGCTCCTCAAAATTCGCGCGTTGGCCCATATAACCGTTGCCGATGCTAAAAATACTTTCCGAAATTTCATGATTCGCCGGATCAAACGATTCTTCCAGGATGGACCAGGGATCCACTTTCAAATACTGTTTCACGCTAACCGCTCCTTTAGTCATTTCGAATAGATTATTATGCAAAAAAAGAACGAGAGGTATTCGCCGCACGCGGCCCGCACAAATTAAAGCAAGGCGAGCTGTGCTTCCTGCGAAGCTGCCCTAGGGCCCTAGTGTTGACTGCGCTTATTTCGCGGCTAATTGCTGCAGCATGGCGACCGAAACGTCGCCCAGCGAGGAGACCACCCGATCCGCCTTGCCCAGCGTATCCGGCGAACCGATGCCAATGCAGCGCATGCCCGCACGGCGGGCCGCTTCAATTCCGGCCTCCGCATCCTCGAACACGACGCACGCTTCGGGGGCAACGCCCAGCTCCGCAGCGCCAAGCAGGAAAACTTCCGGATCGGGCTTGGCGCTGGAGGTGCGAGTGCCGTCGATGATCGCGTCAAAGTACGGGGTAAGCCCGGTATTCCGCAAAATGATCGGGGCGTTCTTGCTCGCTGATCCTAGCGCGGTCTTCAATCCGTTTTCCCGGCACTGCTGCAAGAACTCCAGCGCTCCCGGCAGAATTTCCGACGCGTCCATTTGGGAGATGTACTCGACATACCAGTTATTTTTGCGTTCAGCCAGCTCCTGCTTGACGTTGTCTTCCAGTTGAAGGCCGCCCACGCTAAGCAAGATGTCGAGCGAGGCCATGCGGCTGACGCCTTTCAGCTTCTCATTGTCCTGTTCGGTAAATTCGAAGCCGAGCTCGGCGGCCAGCCGTTTCCAGGCGAGATAGTGGTATTTCGCGGTATCCACGAGCACGCCGTCGAGATCAAATAAACAAGCTTGAATGGGATTCATAACGAACCTCCTCTATGGTGGATTTAGCGCAAACGTTTGAACAAAGCGTGAAAAATAAAGGAAGCGTGAGCTTCCGTTTATTTTTTCTCCAATGTCTAATGCAACCTGTTGCCTCAAGGCTTCTTGGGAACCGAATACATGGACGACTCACGAACCATCAGCCGATGCGGAATAATTTGCCGTTTCGGATACACCTTGTCGCCGTTGTTCTGAACCGCTTGGATCAGCACTTGCGAAGCCGTATAGCCCAGATTGTAAATGCCGATATCCATGCTGCTCAGCGGCGGCGTTGAAAGCTCGGACAACGGAATATTGTTGAAGCTGACCAGGCATAAGTCTTCAGGTACCTTGTACTTCAGCTCATGCAGGCCGCGGAGCACGCCAAACGCTACGACGTCATCGATCATGACCAAGGCCGTCGGACGGTTCGGTAGATTCATGAAGAACGACATGGCCCGATAGCCGCTGTCCTGCAAAAACTCACCTTCGACAATCCATTCGGGCCGGCACTCTAAGCCTGCATCTCTGAGCGCATCCTGATAGCCTTTCAACCGGTCTTTGGAAACAACGAGCTCCGGCGGTCCGCTGACGAACCCGATCCGTTCGTGTCCTAACGCGATCAAATGCTTTGTGGCGTCGTACGACGCCTGGATATTATCGTTATCCACCGTTAAAATATCAGGATATTCCTCGCTGCGCCCGATGAGTACAAAGGGATGACCGCCTTTATGGAGAAATTCGATCACGGGATCGTTCTGCCGGGAATACAGTAAGATGACCCCGTCCACCCGGCGTCCGTTCAGCAGTCTGGAGACGCTTTCGACTTCTTCTTTCTCATTGGCTCCGGAGCTGATCAGCACGTCATAACCCAGGCGGCTGGCTTGGGTCACAATGCCGCGGATCAGTTCCATGAAGAAGAAGTTGGAGAACAATTCCTCGGCGGACTTTGGCAGCAGGATGCAAATGCTATTTGTCGTTTTGGAGACCAGACTCTTGGCCATAATGTTGGGATGATAGCCAAGCTGGTCCATAATGAGCTTTACTTTACGCGAGGTTTCCTCGCTGATTCTGGGATGATTGGACAGCACCCGGGACACGGTAGAGGGCGATACTCCGGCCTTTTTGGCAACATCCTTGATGGTGACAGCCATAAAAAACCTCCTCTGTGGAACCGTTTGCTTTACACTGTAATATTAATCTAAAGAAATCTGAAAGTAAATAGAGAATCTAGGGATAACCCCGTATAACACCGCTGAAAGCTCCTCATATTCTCATCGAAAATGGGCATTCAATGCAGGAAAATCAAGAGATTTTTGCGCAAACGTTTTACTCTTAAAAAAGAATTCGGCCGGCCCATTTTCTCATCGAGTTAGGGCCGACCGCAGGTATAAAAAGCAGTTTGTAGATTATGCTTGCGTTAATACTGCATAACCGTATGCTGGTAGCTTAACGGCAAGTTTGCCGTCCGCCGTGTTGTAGGTTTGCCCGCTGAAGGTGTCGCGCCACATTTTCCCATCCGCAGGGATCGTAAAGGTCTGTCCGGCATCGTAGTTGTTGAGCAGGACAAGTACTTTCTCCCCGTTCAGTACGCGTTCATAAGCCAGCTTCGAGCCGCCCTTCTCGGCGAGCAGGAATTTCAGGCTGCCGGTGCGCAGCGGAGCCAGCTGCTTGCGAACCTTGATCAGCTTCTGATAAAACGCAAACAAATCGCGATCCTGGCGTTTAGGATCCCACTCCATACATTTGCGGCAATCCGGATCCGGTCCGCCGTCGAGACCAACTTCGTCGCCATAGTAAATGCAAGGCGTTCCGCTGTACGTAAATTGGAACAGGGCGGCCAGCTTCATTTTGGCTTTGTTGCCATCGCATAGTGTGAGCAAGCGCGGCGTGTCATGGCTGTCCAGCAGATTAAACGCCACTTCGCTTGCTTGGAGCGGATAACGGGACAGCTGCTTGCCGATCGCATTCGCGAAGCCCTCGGCATCCAACGTGCCGCGTACGACGAAGTCCAGCACCGCTTCGGTGAACGGATAGTTCATCACGGCATCAAATTGGTCCCCTTGCAGCCAAGCCGAGGACTCATGCCAGATTTCGCCCAAGATGTAGGCATCCGGGTTGGCCGCCTTCACGACTTTACGGAAATCGCGCCAGAAGGCATGGTCTACTTCGTTGGCAACGTCCAGCCGCCAGCCGTCGATGCCCACTTCCTTAATCCAGAATTCAGCGACTTTCAGCAAGTATTCTTTTACTTCCGGATTTTCCGTGTTCAGCTTAGGCATCAGCGGCTCGAAAGCAAACGTATCGTAACTAGGCACGCCGTCCTTCACTTGCAGCGGATACTCGCGCACATGGAACCAGTCTTTGTAACGGGATTTCTCGCCTTTCTCCATCACGTCAACGAAAGGGGCGAAGGTTCTGCCGGAGTGGTTAAATACGGCGTCGAAGAGCACCTTGATCCCGCGCTCATGGCAGGCTTGAACCAGCTTCTTGACCGTAGCGATATCGCCGAAATGCGGATCGATCTTCATATAGTCGGCCGTATCGTATTTATGGTTGGTTGTCGCTTCGAACAACGGGGTAAAATAGATACCCGTAATGCCAAGCTCGCTTAAATGATCGAGGTGATCAATGACGCCTTGCAAATCCCCGCCAAAGAAGTTATCGCGCTCCGGTTTGCCGCCCCAAGGCAATACGCCCTTCGGATCGTTGCTTGGGTCGCCGTTGGCGAAGCGTTCAGGGAAGATTTGATAGAAGATGGCATCCTTCACCCATGCCGGCGGCGTAAAGACGTCAACCGGATTGATGAACGGGAATTCGAACAGCCGCTCAGGGCCAGATGGACGCTCTTTCGTAAACTCGCTTTCCGTCATCCAGATCTGCTCGTCGCCGGACTTCAGCAGAAAGCCGTATCTCGTTCGGCGCAGCGGCGGTTGGTAGGTACATTCCCAATAGTCGAACATCTCGTCGCTGATCATCAGGGTCATCGGAATCAGTTCTTTACTTTGATCCCACATGTATTTGTCCCCCACAAAGGCATAGACCTCAGTGAGATCGTTCTTCTTGGCGCGCAAGCGCAGATGAAGCGTTTTGTGGTCGTAAGCATAAGTCCAGTTCAGCTTAGGGCGATGATAGACCGCTTCAAGTAACATGATGAATCCCTCCTAGTGGATTGTGGACAGCTTTGTCCGCCAGGCCCCCGTATCCACTTGCTTTGGAAGCAAAAAAAGCACATCCAAGCCGGAGAAACGGGCCGAGGATGTACCTTTCGATAACAGTGCCTTCAAATTGTGTAACCGAACGGCAAAGCTAGTATTGCTCTCATTGATCCGGATTATAACACTGTTCAAACCATTGCACAAGACGGGAGAAAGTAATGTTCAGGGGAAAGCAGACGATAGATGATAACCTAACGATGAAATAGGAGATTGTGCTGATAAATCGTGAAAATTTTGCGCAAATATGCAATGTTCACTTGGCGCACAACAAAGTTGGGAATATATAAAAAGTGCGAATATTAGAGAAAACGTAAGAAAAACAGAGGAAGAGGATGATTAACCCGCGTTTATTCTCTGTGCAAACGTTTTTACAACTTCATAGGTATGATGTATCATGAGTTCATGGATAAAGCGCTTTCGGGCGGGAAATACTAAACTATCCCAGGAAGAAGTCGTGGAGGAAAAATAGTTTCAAGTATTTTCTGAAAACGTTTGCGCATCACGTCTTTATAATTATAGGAGGGGTTATAGTCATGAAGTTCAAAAAGGCATTGACCTTGATCGCGGCGCTGTCCTTGGTTGTTTCGATCACGGCTTGCGGAGCGGGCAACAACGGCGGCAACAACGGAAGTGCAAATGCTCCGGCGAATCAGACTGAAAATACGGGGAATACCGGTGCCGGGGAGAACGCTTCCGCTGATGCGATCGTTCCGGAAGAGGGCGCTGAGCTGCTCATTTGGGATAGTAAAGAAGAGAAAGTGTTCACTGAAGAAATCGCGAAGCAATTCACCGAAAAATACGGCGTACCTGTAAAAATTGAAGAAGTATCGCCAACCGACCAAATCGGGAAATTGACGCAAGACGGACCGTCCGGTCTGGCGGCCGACGTGCTGATCGTCCCTCATGACCACTTGGGGAACGCAGCGACTTCCGGCTTGATCCTGCCGAACGATGTATTCGCCGAAGAAACGACGAAGAACAATACAGAAGCCTCCATTCAAGGTGCAACCTATGACGACGTTCTGTACGGTTATCCAAGAGCTGCCGAAACGATGGCTTTGTATTACAATAAATCGCTCGTTCCGGAACCGCCTAAAGACTTTAAAGACGTTCTGGAATTCAGCAAAACGTTTACCGACAAATCCAAAAACAAATACGGCATCATGTGGGAAGTCGGCAACATGTACTTCAACTATCCGTTTATTGCGAGCACCGGCGGTTACTTGTTCGGCGATAACGGTACGAACCCAGACGACATCGGTTTGGCTAACGATGGCGCGATCGAAAGCTTGAAAGTGTTCCAAAGCTTGAAAGAAGCTCTGCCGATCAACAGCGGCGACATCAACCCGGACATCAAACGCAGCTTGTTTAACGAAGGCGACGTGGCAATGGACATCAACGGTCCTTGGGAATTGGCAGGATACAAAGCCGCTCTCGGCGACAACCTGGGTCTTGCTCTATATCCTTCCGTCAACGGCAAAACAGCGATCACCTTCTCCGGTATTAAAATTTGGGTCGTAAACTCCTTCACGAAATACCCGAATGCAGCTAAACTGTTCGCTCATTTCGCTTCCACGAAAGATGCTCAGTTGCTGCTGAACGAAAAAGTCGGCGCCGTACCGACGAACCTGGAAGCGCTGGAAACCGATCAAATCAAAAACGATCCTTTCGTTTCCGTCTTTGCTGAGCAAGCGAAGAACTCCCAGCCGATGCCTTCCATTCCGGAAATGGCTAACGTTTGGGCTCCTGTTAACGCTGCGCTTCCGGAAATCTGGAACAACAATGCAGATCCAAAAGCCGCGATGGAAAATGCCGTGACACAAATTCGGGATTTGAACCAAGGGGCAACGGAGTAAGGCAGAACGAACTGTCACCCAGTGAGGGAAGGTTGAGCCCGCCGCTGATAGCGGCGGGTCATCCTTAATTTCCCAAGGGAGAGGAGAAGGAAGGGAAATGGACCGACACCAACATCGGGATCGGGCGACGCTTTTGTCGATACTGTGCATGGGCCTAGGACAACTCTACAATCGACAATATATCAAAGGGTTGTTGTTCGTCCTTTTTGAAGCATTTAGCGTGATCTATTTGATCCGAAACTTAGGGTTTGCGCTCTGGGGAATCGTTACGCTTGGTGAAACGCCAAGAACCGGAGCCAATATGAACGGAAGCTGGGATCATTCGATCTTCATCATGATTCAAAGCTTGATTACGCTGCTGTTTGTGGCGGTTTTTATTATCGTTTATGTGATGAACGTCCGCGATGCTCGCGCCATCGGGCTCGAACGGGACAAAGGCAAGACACCGAATAACTTTAAGCAAACGGTACGTTATATCCTGGATTACAAGTTCGCTGTTGCATTTTTGAGCATTCCCGCCCTCGGGATTTTATTTTTTACCGTAATGCCGATTCTGTTCATGATTCTGCTTGCGTTCACCAACTATTCGGCGCCGAAGCACATCCCGCCGGCCATGCTGGTCGATTGGGTTGGCTTCGAAACCTTTAAAAATTTGGTGGCACTCAAAACCTGGAGCCATACCTTTTACGGCGTATTGACCTGGACGATTATCTGGGCGATTTTGTCCACGGTAACGACTTATTTCGGTGGTATGCTTGTCGCCTTACTTATTAATCAAAAGGGCATTCGCTTCAAAGGGCTATGGAGAACGATTTTAATTCTTCCTTACGCTATTCCGCAGCTGATTTCGCTGCTTGTCATGAGAAATATGTTTAACGGTCAGTTTGGTCCAATCAACCAATATCTTAGTTATTTCGGTCTGGGCGGGCTGCCGTGGTTAACCGACCCGTTCTGGGCGAAAGTGACGGTTATCGTCGTTAACATGTGGGTGGGGATTCCGGTCTCCATGCTGCTGATTCTGGGCGTGCTGACGACGATTCCAAAGGATTTGTACGAAGCAGCGGAAGTGGATGGAGCTACCGGGTTCCAGAAATTTAAGATCGTCACGCTGCCGATGATTCTGTTCACGACCGCACCAACGCTGATTACCCAATTTGCCGGTAACATCAACAACTTTAACGCCATCTTCCTGTTAACGGGCGGCGATCCGGTGAAGGGCGATTATCAGTATGCCGGGGCGACCGACCTCCTGGTAACGTGGCTGTACAAGCTGACGTTGAACCAAAACAAATACAACATGGCCTCTGCGATCGGGATCATCATTTTCATCATTATCGCTTCGTTCTCGATTTACAACTACCGCAGAACCAAGTCGTTTAAAGAGGAGGATATGATCCAATGAGCAGACGGAAAATACGAAACGCGATTCGTCTGGGCGCCAGCTACATTGTGCTGATCCTGCTGTGCATTGCCGCCGTCTACCCTGTGCTTTGGGTCGTCTTCGGTTCGCTGCGGCCGGGTAAATCGCTTTACAGCAAAACGTTGATTCCGGAAAAATTTACGTTTGATCATTATCACGAACTATTTACATCCAAAACCTATCTGTTTGGCACCTGGTACCTGAATACGTTGAAAATTGCTGTCTGCTCCATGATTCTGGGCGTGCTGCTGACGCTGCTTACGAGCTATGCGCTCTCCCGGTTCCGGTTCCGCGGACGCAAAACGGCGCTTTCCGGCCTGCTCGTGCTTGGGATGTTCCCGGGATTCATGAGCATGATCGCCATCTATCTGCTGCTGCGGGAGATGCAGCTGCTGGATACGCATTTGGCTCTGATCATCGTATATGCGGCTGGGGCTCCGCTGGGCGGTACGTTTATCGCCAAGGGTTTCCTCGATACAATTCCGCGATCGCTGGATGAAGCGGCGCGGATCGACGGAGCGAGCAACTTCCTGATCTTCCGGCGCATCATTCTGCCGTTGTCCAAGCCGATGCTGACATATATGGCGTTAACCCAATTTGTCGGTCCCTGGGTTGACTTCATCTTTGCCCGGCTCGTCCTGCGGACGAAGGAAAATTGGACGCTGGCCGTCGGGATGTGGGATATGGTCAGCAGCAATCAGAACAGCAACTTTACGCTGTTTGCCGCAGGGGCGGTTCTGATCGCGCTTCCGATCACGATCCTGTTTATGTTCCTGCAGCGGCTGCTTGTTGACGGCTTAACTTCGGGCGCCAGCAAAGGATAATGCAGCTAGAGTTGATCAACACCTGGGTATAGCCTCAGTCAAAGCGGGGCTATACCCTTTTTATACATAAAACAAAAGGGGATGCGGAAATGAAGAAGCTTCGCGGTGGGCGGCACTGGAATTCCGTGGGCCTAAAGATGTTTGTGATCGTATTTGCGGCAGTCGTGGTGTTGTCGGTGGTGCTGGGGTTCAGCTCTTACCGGGCGTCCAGGGAGATCATCCGGGAGCAAGTGGCTTCCGCCTCCACTCAGGCGGTGGAGCAGGCAGCGGACAAGCTCGACTTCCTGTTCGAACAATATGAGGCTACGTCGCGGCAATTGGCCGTTGATCAGACGCTGCGGAGCGATCTGGAGACGGTGAACCAGCCGGGAATCGGAACCGTTGTGAAGACGCAAGCCGAGGACCGGATCCGCAAGAAGCTTGACGCGTTGAAGAGTGCCGATGAACGTCTTCAGGGAGTGCGTCTTGTTTCTAAGGACTTGGAAGACGTGAAGTCGTACAAATCTTCAGGGGTCAGTTCGGTGCGTACGGATGAGGCGGTGGAAATCCGGGTGAAGGAGGTATTGGAAGCAACCGGCGAGCCCGTGTGGTTCCCGGCGTTACAGAAGGGCTTCTTTAACGCTTATACCGAGCCGACGATCACGATGGCCCGCTTGCTGCGGAATATCAATCACCCGGAGGCTGAGTACATCCTGCTGTTTGAGATTAAGGCGCAGGCTCTGGGGGATATTTTGGGCAACCTGCAAATCGGGAAAACCGGTCAGGTGCGGGTACTTACCGCCGATAACCGGATTGTCCATGCGAACGATTCCGCTCTCCTGGAGACGGAATCCATAATTAAGGTAGATGCCAAACGGGCGGAATCGGGGGAAAGCTCGTTCCAGGCGCCAGACGAGCAAGGAGTTCAGCAACTGGTCGTGTTCCGGCCGCTGAAAACGGTCGACTGGCGGATTGTTGGATATGCTCCGGAGAGCGACTTTTTGAGTGCGACGGATCGGCTGCTTGTCGTCATGTTGTTCGTGCTTCTGGGCGCCGTGGTCGTTGCGGCTCTGATCGGCTATTTCCTGGTGCGCATGGTCGGCCGGCCCTTGGAGCAGCTGTGCCGATTAATGGAGGAAGGCGAACGCGGAAATTTGCAGGTGCGTACCAACTTTAAAGGGCATGACGAGATCGGTCGGCTGGGACACAGCTTCAACCGGATGCTGGAGCAAATTTCACGGCTGGTGGACCGGACAAATGATTCCGCCGTGGAGCTGCTGGCTACGGCGGAGAATCTGACGAAGGCATCGCGCGATACGTCGCAGACCGCCGCCGAGATTGCGCAGGCGACCGGAGAAATCGCCGCCGGAGCTGAAAGCTTGGCCGTGGAGGCGGACAAGGGCACCGAGACAGCGGAGCAGATTGGCAATCAAATGAGCCGGGTGGCTCGTCTGAACGCAGCGATGGACGATTCGGCCGGACGTGTCATCGAGGTCAGCCGCAATGGGGAAGCGCATATGGAGGAACTGGTGGAGAAGACGGAAGCCGTGTCGCGGATGACGGCGCGGTTAGAGGAGAATTCGGCGAAGCTCAGCCGAAGCACCCAATCGATCCGCTCGATCCTTGCCCCTATGGTGGAGATGACCAAGCAAACGAACATTTTGTCGTTAAATGCTTCGATCGAAGCGTCCCGTGCCGGGGCAGCCGGCAAAGGTTTTATGGTCATTGCCGGGGAGATCCGCGAGCTGGCAGCCGCTTCGGGGGAATCGATCCAAACCGTATCGGCGATCACCGAGGAAATCCAGGAGGCAATAGGACAAACGGTGGAGGTGTTGACGGGAATTGCGCCGCTGTTTGCGGCACAAACCGAGGCCGTCAAAGAAGCAGCCGGCATCTTCCAGAACGTTAAAGGGGAGATGGAGCGGTTCGTGACGGAGATCCGAAGCTCGTCGGCCTCCGTTCAGGAGCTGTTGCAATCGCAAGCGACCCTGCAGGATTTTGTGGACACGGTCAGCTCGGTTGTGGAGCAAACCAGCGCCTCCACCGAAGAGGTAGCCTCTATGTCTCAAGAGCAGCATCGGGTCAGCGCCGAGTTGGTTGAACTGTCGGCTCGTCTGGAGGAACTGGCGGGGCAACTGCAGCGTTCGCTCAGCGCGTTCCAGGGTGAAGGCGCGGCGAGTCATTAATTGTCTGTCGTGTTTTCGTGTCGCTAGCGGACTCAAATGCCGTTATATCCGCTGATCAGCGGGATCCTCGAAAACTAACGGACCCAGGAGCCGCTATTTGCTGCTTGGATAGCTCCAAACGCTAGTTTTAGCCCGAATAACGTCACTGGAGTCCATTAGTTTTTGAAATATGCGAAAAATGAGCAAATAACGTCCATACAGTCCGTTACATTTAAAAAGGCCCTGCAGCTGTTTGTTAGCTGGCAGGGCCTTTTACTATTCTAATACCGCTGTTGAATACGCAGGCAGCGTCAGCGTATTGCCGCTGAGGCTGGCGCCTTCGCCTGTTTCCGCCAACAGCTTGGTGAAGCTCTTGCCGTCTGCTTGATTCGGATCCAAGGAGACCGTGAGCTCTTGACCGGTTAAGTTGTGAGCGACGAGCACCGCCTGGTCTTCTGTCAAGCGAACAAACGCGGTGATTCCCGGCTGATCCGTTGTATATTCCTGGATTGCTCCGTCCCTTAGCGCCGGAATATCGTTGCGCATCCGGATCAACTGGCGATAATGCGACAGCAGGGAGGCGGAGTCGCCGGTTTGCTCGCTTACGCTGAGGCCCTTGATGCCGGCATTGTTTTTGGCGGGCTCCCAGGTCGTTTGGCCTTCGCTGTCGTCCGGCGTCCAACGCATCGGCTCGCGAATCAGCTCGTCAGGCTTCGCCCCAAACATGCCAATTTCCTCGCCGTAATAGATGTACGGATTGCCGGGAAGCGTGAGCAGCAGGCTCGCGGCCATCTTCGCGTGCGGCACATCTCCCTCCAGCTGGGTCATGACCCGGTTCTGGTCATGGTTGGTCAAGAACGTAGCGTCGACGAAGTTGCCGCCGGATTTTTCATTGTACAGCTTATACGTGCGCTCCAGCGTAAAAGGAATGTTCGCGTCCTTTTCGTTCTTGACGCTGCTGAGGATCGTTTCGGCCAGGCTGAAGTTAAACCCGGAATCCAAGGCTTTGTCCAGATAGGAGGAGATCAGCGCTGCGGAAGGATCCCAGATCTCGCCAACGAGATAGGCGTCCGGCTTGACTTCGCTGAGCCCGCTGCGGAACTCCTGCCACCAAGCCACATTTTTGTTCGTGGTTTCTTGGCTCTTGTCGGTCAGCAAATCCTCGTAGATATGCTTCGCTGCATCCAGGCGGAACCCATCCACGCCTTGCTCCAGCCAGAATTGTCCGATCTCGATCATTTCTTTCCGTACTTCCGGGTTATCGAGGTTGAGATCCGGCATCCCGTCCCAGAAGATTCCGAGGTAATGGCCGCCGTTCAGGCTATGCCAAGGGTTGCCGCTTCCGGCGGCACTGGTGCCGGACACAGCACGGCCTTGATCCTCGGCCCAAACGTACCAATCCCGGTACGGGCTGTTTGGATCGGCAGCTGATTGGGTGAACCACGGATGCTCTTTGCTGGTATGATTGACGACCAGATCCATAATGACCTTTATCCCGCGCTTATGGGCCTCATTCAAAAACGTACGGAAGTCGTCCATCGTCCCGTAATCCGGATTGATGTCCCTGTAGTTGGTGACGTCATAACCGTGATAGCTTGGCGAAGGATTAATCGGCATCAGCCAGATGCCGCCAATCCCCAGGTCGGTATCCGTATCCGGGTTCCCATCATTTAAGTAGTCGAGCTTGCTGATCAGCCCCTTGAAATCCCCAATGCCGTCGCCGTCCGAGTCGGCAAAGGAACGGACAAAAATTTCATAAAAAACCGTAGAGGGTTGGGAATCCACCGCATTAGGTGCAGCGGCTTTCCCGCCTTCAGGGGGGTTCGGGCTTGTGGCTGCTGTATAGTTGGAATTCCCTTTTGGTTCCGAGGCGGTGCTCTTACTGCCCGGTGTATCGGTACAGCCGGCAAGCAGCATCGGCAGCAGCACCAAGAGCAGGATCAGGATCCGAAGCAGGTGCGGGGGAAGCAACGGGACAGCGCTTCCATTTCGCCGCAGCTTCGTTCGCTGAAGAAGACTTGGGGTTTGCATCGAACATCTTCCTTTCGCAAAAGTACCTTTATTTCACCATCATACCTGAGCAACAAGAAAAATAAAACGTTTGCACAAGGAGAATTTAAGGAAATTTCAGTTAATATAAGTAAATTACATAATTATTAAGACGAAATCATTAGTTATCTCCATATTAATTAGATAATCGCCTGTTCTTATAATTGTTATTGAACAAAACCATGAAAATTTAGATTGGTATCCGTAAAAATGAATCTAATTTATCCCAATTATGCAATATATCAGTATGCAAACGTTAGAATTTGAGATGTGGGGATGAGGCAAAGTCTTACTGTGTGGAGCAGGGACAACCTTTGTAATTTAGTGACAAGCTGTGTGAAAGTTAATCCTATCAAAATACTTGTATATGTGTTATCATACGATTTGTAATTCGCAACTCGGCGTTTGCCTATCAAGGTGCGAACACGAATTTAAGGACATATTCAGGGGGAGATCAGGTTATGGATACCTTGCGTATTATCATTAATGTAGCCGTTATGCTCGTGCTGATCGGCGTTCTGATTTGGATGCAGAAGAAGCACATATCCTTTACCAAGCGGGTGTTTACCGGACTGGGGCTTGGGCTCGTGTTTGGAGTTATCCTGCAGGTGTCCTACGGCGCCGGCTCTGAGGTTATCGCGAAATCAACCGACTGGTTTAACCTGGCTGGGCGTGGTTACGTCGGGCTACTGCAGATGGTTGTTATTCCGCTGATCATGGTTTCGATTATTTCGGCAATCATGAATTTGAAGGGGAAACAAAACTTAGGTAAAATGAGCGGTCTGATCATCGCGGTATTGCTGATTACGACGGCGATTGCGGCCAGCGTCAGCATCGTGACCAGCTTGAGCTTCGATCTGAAGGCAATTGAAATCGAGGCAGGCGAACGGGAGCAGGCGCGCGGGGCGGCACTTGAAGACCGGCTGGGCACAGTGGAAGATAAGACAATTCCGCAGCAGGTGCTCGACTTCATTCCTACCAATCCGTTTGCGGATATGACCGGTGCGCGGAGCACCTCGACTTTGGCGGTCGTGATTTTCTCGGCATTTATCGGGGTAGCGGTACTTGGACTCGATAAGAAAAAGCCTGAGCAGGCGGATACGTTCCGCAAAATGGTCGAAGCGGTTTACACCGTTGTGATGCGGATCGTTACGTTGGTTCTGCGCTTGACGCCTTATGGGATTTTGGCGTTGATCACGAACGTCGCTGCTACGACCAACGCCGAAGAGATTTTGAAGCTGATCAAGTTCGTGGGAGCTTCGTATGTGGCGCTGATCGTGATGTTCATCATTCACCTGATTCTGTTGGCCGCCTTTGGCTACAATCCAATTCAGTATGTACGTAAAGTGTTCCCGACGCTGGTATTTGCGTTTACCTCGCGTTCGAGTGCGGCAACGATTCCGTTGAACGTGGAGACGCAAACGAAACGTCTGGGCGTTCCAGAAGGAATCGCCAACTTGTCGGCTTCGTTTGGTGCAACGATCGGACAAAACGGCTGCGCCGGGATTTACCCAGCAATGCTGGCTGTTATGATCGCTCCGACCGTTGGGATCAACCCGATGAGCTGGGACTTTATCCTGACGTTGATCCTGGTTGTAACGATCAGTTCGTTTGGGGTTGCCGGCGTTGGCGGCGGGGCTACGTTCGCTTCGCTGATCGTTCTGTCGACAATGAACCTGCCGGTTGCTTTGGCGGGTCTCTTGATCTCCGTCGAGCCGCTGATCGATATGGGCCGGACGGCGCTGAACGTCAACGATTCGATCACCGCTGGCGTAATCACCGGCAAGATTCTGGGCGAGAACGACACCGAGGCGTTCAAACGCGACGTGGACTTGGACGCTGTGACTGCTTAATACATCGCATGGGAAATGCAAACGAAAACCGCTGGGCGTATGCCCGGCGGTTTTTCTGTGTAGGGTACCTATGTCAGCCGCACGCTTCTCATGATTATCCCGTTGCATCAGGGGGGGGCGGGGATCACCTCACTCAATCCTTCCATTTCTGAACGAAAGGGATAATCATGGAAAGAGGAGCCAGAGGGGGGCACGAAGGTCACGAGGGTCATGAGATAGCGTTGGCCCTGTGAGTCCCCCTCAGTTAATAACAAAATATTTTTCCTCGAACTTGATCTCCGACGGTTTCTCGGGAGTTGCGGGGGAAGAAGCTGCACCGTTGATGGTTACTTTGTTGTTCCCGTTAATATGAAGCGCACCGTTCGTATAGATGTGGCCTGTTAAGGCCGAGGGGGCAGTCCCGTTGTTCACATTGACCGAACCCGCAGCGAATAAGGAAAATTGATTGCTGCCGTTTAAATTATTGATGTTGGAGGCTCCTGTGAGATAGATGTTTTGGGCGAACAGCGTACCGCTGGTATTCAAGGAGCTTCCATAAAAATCGCCGGTGATGTTCACCGTAGGTTCGCTGTTAAAGTTGGTGGTTCCGTTCACTTTAATTAAGCTGCCTTGCAATTTCATATTGTTTCCGTTGTTGATCAACAAATCCCCGCTAATGTAAATGATCCCGCTGGCCACGATAGACGAATTGGCTTCCATCGTAACCCCGCCTTTTACCCAGAGGTCGCCGTCCACCTTTAAAGCAACGTTGGGCATCAATTTGATCGCATTTAATACGGTTGATTTCGTGAACTGGGTGCTAGTTCGAACCTCGAAGTCCAGTTGTGTCGCCGGGGTTGCAAAAAGGGCCGATTTCGTCGTCTTCAGGTCCTGATCGAGCTGATTCACGATGGAGGTGATATCTAATCTTTTTGGCGGAGTTAGACTCGATCCCGGCAAGGTAGGGGATACAAGGACACCGTTAATGTGGGACTGGTTGTTGGCTACTGCTCCAGCCGAATAGACATTCCCGTTGATCGTCGTTCCGTTCAAAGCCGTGGACCCAAAGCTAACTACGGCGTACTCGCCCGTTCCGGTTCCCGGAGAAGGGTCGGTAGGAGTGAAGGCGAGCGTAATCTCCACCTTTCGCCGGAAGGTTTGCGTGATTTTGTCCGATACCCCATCGGCTCTGACAACGGCAACGTACCGCTGGTTTTCGGTGTCCAAGGTGACTGTCTCAGCCTCTACATAGGGGGCGGCAGCGGCTTGCACGTCTTCCAACGTCACTTTGTCCCTATCGCTCAGCGCCATCACGGCCGCCCGCAAATCGGAAAGCTTGATCAGCAGCTTCGTTTCGCCGTCGGCTTGGGCGGAGACGATATCTTCGGAGACGTTGACCATCCCTTGAGAATTCGTTACCGACTGCACGACCAGCGTGCCGATCACGAGCAGCATGGCAACTAAGAGCAGCACAGAGATTAAAGCATAACCTTGCTCTTGGCGGATTGTGGCTAGTCCTCGTTTTGTCATCCACACGCACCTCACGAAATCAGTTTGATGGAAACGAACAGATAGATTGGCTCGACCTTGGGCTCATTCTTTAGCGCCACTTGAAGGTTCACCCACAGATCGTTAGGGCCTTTGGAAAAAGTGGTGCCGGTTAAATCCAACCTCTCGTCGCTGAAACGTTCGCCGTTGAGGAGAAGCTGTCCCCCGACAAGCTGAAAGCGGAGCGTCTGGGTCGTTTCCGTCAGCGCATCGGTGACCACTTCCGCTTGAAATTGCGTAAAGGTGCCCGAGCCCGAAATGGACACGGCGTTTCTCAGCTTGGTCTGAAGGGCTGAACTGAGCGTGATCGCTTCGTTCCGAAGCTGGGTTTCATGGTTAACCCGTCCAAAAGCGAACAGCGATGTGGTCAGCACGGTAGACACCAGGACGACCAGCAATCCGGATAAAGCCAAGGCGGCCAGCAGCTCCACCAGCGTAATTCCGTCTTCCCGGCGAATCAGCCGCAATCGATGCTTCATGACGAGCCCCCTCCGGCGATTGCGTAGTTTTTCTTCACAGCCCCGGTTATCGAGACTTTGTGTCTATATTCGCCTGCGCCCTGGGATGGGTCAGGCTGCCAATAGGCTGTTACGGTGATGTACAGAATGTCAGGATGGGAAGGATAGTCCGAATGATGGCTGCTCACCTCGGTTTCTAGCAAATAGATTCCGCGAGTGATATTCGGCAGCGTTCCCGGGGATCGGCTAGCCCAAGTCTGCAGCTGCGAAAACCCCATCGCTTGCACCTCGTGCAGTCGGGCGTTCGCCAGATGGGTTGCGGATAAACGCTGATTCGTAAGTCTGCTCTGCGATGCACTGTTCGAGAAATAAGATAACAAAGCTAAGCAGACGACGGAGAGAATCACTAACGCCAGGGCTACCTCAAGTAAGGTCAGACCGTCTTCCCGCGCAAATGCCCGGAGAAGAGGTGATTTTTTTTGTCTATAGGCAGGTTCCATGACCGTCCCCTCGCTTTCAAAACGGGATACATATGCAGAGTGTTGTTAATCGATAGAGAGTTCTGTCGACCTATGTAATCTAGGTATATTTTACTACAAAAATGATAGCATCGTTTTAGTGAAAGGTATATAATCGGTATTAAATTACTACGATTTATTTTTCTGGAACTATTTTTGTTTGCTATAAATAGGACAATAGAACTATTAATTAAATCGCATGAAAACTCCAACAGGGATGAGGTGAACCATGTACACGATCAAGAAAAGGTTGGGTGAACTTCTGCTGGAATCCGGAATCATCACGGAGCAGCAGCTGCAAGCCGCTTTGGAGGAACAGCAGCGCACCAGAAAAAAGCTTGGTGACGTGTTGTTAGCACAAGGCGTCTTGACGGAGCACCAGCTCATCGAGGTGTTGGAATTTCAGCTGGGTATTCCTCATGTCACACTATCCAGGTTTCAAATTGATACGAAATTAAGCCAGGTCATTCCGGAGCAAATGGCCAGACGGTATCAAGTGCTTCCGATCCGCGTAGACGGACGTAAACTCATGGTTGCAATGGCCGATCCTTTGGATCTGTTTATCATCGACGACCTCAGAATGAGCACCGGCTTTACGATCGAACCGGCGATTATTTCGCGGGGCGAGCTGCAGCGGGGCATTGCCCGGTTGTATGGTCTGCAGGACTCCATGAATGAAATGATCAAGGATCTTGGGGCCGGCACCGCTCAAATTGAAGTTGAAGATGCGGTGATTCAGGGTGAGGAATCGCCTGTCGTCCGGCTGGTGCAGCAAATGATTGAGCAGGCGGTGCGCCTTGGCGCCAGCGACATTCACGTCGATCCGATGGAGACCCAACTGGCGATCCGTTATCGGATTGATGGACAGCTGCGCAATGAGCGGACGATTCCGAAGTCGATGCAAGGCGTCATCATCGCCAGGCTGAAGATTCTCGGCAACCTGAACATCGCTGAACGGCGGTTACCGCAGGATGGCCGGATCAAAATGCTGGTGGATGGCCAAACGATCGATATCCGTTTGTCGTCGCTGCCAACCGTCCATGGAGAAAAAATCGTCATGCGGCTGCTCGACCTTGCCGAAGGCGTGAAGGGCTTGGACAAGCTGGGCATGACGGAGCAGACGTTAAGCCTGTTCCGGCGCATGATTGAGAAGCAGCACGGCATGGTTCTGCTGACCGGGCCAACGGGGAGCGGGAAGACGACGACCTTGTATTCGGCCCTGCAGCACTTGAACCGGGAAGAAACGAATATCATTACGGTCGAAGATCCGGTGGAGTACACGCTGGACGGCGTGAACCAAATGCAGGTTCATCCGGCTGCCGGATTGACGTTTGCCAGGGGGTTGCGCTCCATCCTGCGTCAGGATCCCAACATTATCATGGTGGGGGAAATCCGCGATCTGGAAACGGCGGAGATTGCAATTCGTGCTTCTTTAACCGGGCATCTCGTATTTTCGACTTTACATACCAATGATGCGGTGAGTACGGTCGTCCGGCTGCGTGACATGGGGATCGAGCCGTACTTGATCGCCTCGTCGCTAATCGGGATCGTGGCCCAGAGGCTGGTGCGCTGCATCTGCCCGGACTGCAAAACGGCCTATACGCCAGATCGGCAGGAAATGATTTATCTGGAGCGTCTCGGCATTCAAACGGACAAGCTGTACCGCGGCAACGGCTGCGGCACCTGCGGCAAAACCGGCTACCGTGGCCGGATGGCGGTGCATGAAGCGCTGCTGATCAGCGACGACCTGCGCACGGCGATTGTGGAAGGCCGCTCAATTCATGAGCTGCGCCGGATGGCGAAGGAGCAAGGGATGACGCCGTTGTTTGCCGACGGGATCCAGAAAGCGCTGGAGGGACAAACCACCTTGCAGGAAATCATCCGTGAAGTGGAAGAGGGAGAGCGATGAATCAAGGACCGATCGTGACGGACGGGACGTTTAACGGACTGTTGAAGCAGGCGTTTGATGCCGGCGCCTCCGATTTGCACGTGACGGTGAATTCGCCTCCGGTGCTGCGCATCGATGGAGCGCTTCGCGCCCTGGACGGAGAGCTGCTCTCGCCGTCCATGCTGGAGCAGATCGTGCAAGAGCTGATGAGCCCGGCGCAGTATAAGAAATTCACGGAGTTCGGGGAGCTGGATTTCTCTTACGGCGTGCCGGGCCTCTCCCGGTTTCGCATCAATGTCTTCCGGCAGCGGGGCTCGATCAGCATCGCGGCCAGGGTCATTTCGCCTTCGATCCCGCCCTTCGAAACGTTAAATTTGCCGCCGGTGCTGTTGAAGCTGGCGCAGAAGCCGCAAGGGTTGTTTCTGGTTACCGGCCCGACGGGAAGCGGCAAATCAACGACGTTGGCTTCGTTGATTGACCATATTAATCATACCCAGCGCAAGCATATCGTAACGCTGGAGGATCCGATCGAATACTTGCACCGCCACGACAAGTCGATCATTAATCAGCGGGAGGTGGGGCTGGATACGTTGTCTTTTGATAACGGACTGCGGGCTGCGCTTCGTCAAGATCCGGATATCATCTTGGTTGGCGAGATGCGCGATCCGGAGACGATTCGGACGGCCATCACGGCGGCCGAAACCGGTCATCTCGTCTTTGCCACCTTACATACGGCGGACGCTCCGCAAACGATCGATCGGATCATTGATGCTTTTCCACCGGCCCAGCAGGGGCAGATCCGGATTCAGCTGGCTTCGGTGTTGCTGGCAATCCTATCGCAGCGGCTGCTTCCGTCCCGCAGCGGGAAAGGGCGGGTGTGCGCGACGGAATTGCTGCTCAATCCGCCGGCGGTCGGCAACCTGATCCGGACGGAGAAGGTGCACCAAATTCGAAGCGTGATGCAGACAAGCTCCCAGCTTGGGATGCACACGCTGGAGATGAGTCTGCGTGAGCTGCTGCGGCAAGGGGCCATTGATGAGGCTGCAGCCCGGCCATACCTAGCGGAAAGCCCTCATTAATTCACGAGGTTAAGTAAACAGCAGATGTGTGAAGCGGAAGGACAGATGGAAGATGCCCCAGTACGTATATCAGGGCAAGGATGTGGTGGGGAAGCGATGCAAAGGGGCTCTGCAAGCCCCGGATCGGCCAACCGCGCTTGCCGAACTCAAGAGGCAGCAAATCGTAGTAACGGGTCTGCGTGAGCAGCGCGAGACGGTGTGGAATAAAGAGTTTTACCTGGGCAGCCCGGTGAAGAACGAGCAGTTCGTCGTGTTTTGCCGGCAGTTTGCCACGATGATTAAGGCGGGAATCTCGATCGTGGAGGCGACCGCGATCTTAGCGGAGCAATCGGAAAGCAAACCGCTGAAGAAGACGCTGGCTGAAGTAACCGCCGAGCTCCGTAAGGGCAATACGCTCTCCGGGGCGGTCGCGGCGTACCCGCGGATTTTTCCGTCGATCTTTGTACATATGGTTCGCGCAGGGGAAGAGGCAGGCAGCATGGAAGAGACGCTGGAGCGGCTTGCGGTGTATTTTGAAAAAGCGCATGTCACGCGGGAGAAAGTGAAGTCCGCGATGACCTATCCGCTGATCGTCAGCGTGATGGCCGTGTTTGTGATTATCTTCCTGTTGAAATTTATGATTCCCCGCTTTCAAGCGATGTTCGCTGAATTAGGCGGTGATTTGCCCGCGATTACGAGGTTTACGCTTACCCTCAGCCGCAGTGTGGAACAGCATTGGATCGTATGGCTGCTGGCCGCTTTGGCGGCGGTTGCTGTGGTCTACCTGCTCTTGAAGTGGGAGCGAGGGGCGTATGCTTGGGATTATATCAAGCTCAAAGTCCCCGTGTTCGGGATGCTCAATCGGAAAAGCGCGATCGCCCAGATGACGCGGACGTTGTCTTCGTTGTTTGCCAGCGCGGTGCCGGTGCTTCAAGCCTTGGCGATCGTAGAGAAGGCCGTCGGCAACAGGGTGATCGGAGCGACGCTGCAGGAATGCCAGGCATCGCTGCGCCAAGGACGGCCGCTGTCAGAGCCGCTGCGCCAGTCGTGGGTGTTTCCGCCGCTGGTCACCCAGATGATTCGGGTTGGTGAGGAGACCGGTTCGATCGATGCGATGCTGGGCAAGGTGGCCGATTTTTATGAACGGGACGTTGAGAACACGGTGGACAAGCTGAAGCAGCTGATCGAGCCGGCGATGATTTTGCTGCTGGCTGGCGTGGTTGGCTTTATCATTGCTTCGGTAATGATCCCGATGCTTAGTATTTATCAAAGTATCAGCTGAATTGGGTTGAGCTCACGAAGTGAAGCAAATTATTTTAGGAGGTTAATTATTATGACAGCACTTATCCAACGGATTCAACGATTGCGCAAGGAAGAGAAGGGGATTACGCTCGTCGAGTTGCTGGCCGTTATCGTCATTATCGGGGTGATCGCTGCAATCGCGGTGCCTTTGATTTCCGGGTTGTTGAACGATACGAAGGAGAATGCCAGAACAGCAACGGCAAACCAGCTGTATGAAGCGGCGAGATTGAGATCGATTACGAAAAACAACGGGGAAGTTACAGGGACGCATAAGCTGTCCGACTTGGTTAGTGAAAAATACATCCAGAGCGGAATTACAGATCCCAAAACCGGGGCGGCATTAGGCGACAATACTTCCGTAAATCTGGACAATTGGAATACGGAGAATGCTGTAGTCACGTTGATCATCGGCAGTGATAGCGTCAGTTTTAAAACCTCTGAATTAAAAGCAGGTAAGAAGCTTGCTTCTTCTACAGACTGAAGCGGATGGACGCGAATATGATCCTGACGGCGCTGAATGTTGCCGGTGGGCTGGCCCTGGGGCCGGTCCTGGCGTGGTACGGGCGCCGGCTGGTGGCGAAGCGCGGGCTGCTGCGCGCAAGCAGCAGCCAAGCCGCAGGCCCGGCAGCGGGCGAAGCGGCCGCCGCCCTTGGGACGGCGGCGCTGTTCGCGCTGATGCACCTGCAATTCGGTGCATCGGGCGCATGGGCGCTCGGCCTGCTGCTGAGCGCGCTGGCCGTGCTGTGCGCGGTCACTGACCTGACCGCGCATATTATCCCCAACGGCGCCGTCCTAGGCTTCGGCGCCGTGCTGCTCGTCGCCGCCCCGCTGGCGGGCGGCGTGCCGTTGTGGAGCCAAGCGCTGGGCGCGCTTGGCGGCGGCGGTCTGCTGCTGCTGATCGCCCTCCTCACCTCCGGGAAAGGGATGGGGATGGGCGACGTGAAGCTGCTGACCGTCTTTGGCTGGGTCGTCGGCTTTCCCGGCGTGCTCCTGGCCTTGTTTCTGGCCAGCGCAGCCGGCGCGGCCGCCGGACTGCTGCAGCTGGCGTGGGGCCGCAGAAGACGCGGCCAGACGCTGGCGTTTGGTCCCTTTTTGGCAATCGGCACCCTGGTGGTTTACATGTATGGAAAGGAGATCATCCATTGGTATCTGCAAAACGTCATTCCTTTTTACTAAACCGGCGGTCGGCCCACATTGGGATTACGATCGATGAGGATGGAATCCGTTTCGTCAAATTTGACGCCAAACGTGGCATCGTAGAACGGGCCGGCTTGCTGCCGGTGGATGCCGAACTGAACGAGGACGGGGTTCCCGACGTGTCCGGCTTCACCGAGATGGTGAAGCGCTGGGCGAACCGCCGGGGACTAGCCGGGAAGAAAGTTCGTCTAGCGGCGCCCACCTCCCAATCGTTTATCCGCTTGCTCCAGGTCCCGAAGGTGAGCAAAAGGCAGCAACGCCGCGTGACCGAACTGGAGATCGAAGGCAGCATTCGCCTGCCGTTTGAGGATCCGGTGATTGACTACCATTGGATCGAGGAGCGCGAGGAGGGGGAGGCGCTGCTCACGTTTGTGGCCGCCGTGCCGCGTCCGATCATTCAAGAGATGGTGTCTTCACTGGAACAAGCTGGACTTCGTCTGGAAGCGGTCGATTTGGCGGCCATTGCGCTGTCGCGCATCCTTCGGCAGCAGCGCCTGCTAGGGGAATCCGGCAATGTGATGGCGATTAATTTCAAAGCCAAAGAAGCGGAGGTCTATACCTACCACCAGGGGTTGCCTGATTTCGTGCGCACGTTTCCCTTGGAGCCGATGTCCGGGGACAAGCTGAATACGTGGCGGTATGGGGAGATCGTCTCCTCGGTGACCCGGATCATGAATTTCTATGAGTATACGCTGCATGAAGGGCATGAACGCGTGCAAGGCATCGTGATTGCCGGCGCCGCGCCGGACAAGCCGGAGATCGTGCGCCAGCTGTCGGCGGCTTTTGATCAGGTGAGCGTGTCCGAAGTGGACTTGTCCCCGTATTTTGCTGGACAGGAAATCGCCGACCAAGGCAGCTATGCGATTGCCCTTGGCCTCGCCATGAAGGGAGCGGAAGGCCGATGATCGATATCAATTTGCTCCCTCCCAAGCCGCGTCCGGCTTCCTCTGGAGTCCTTCTCCCGCTCTTGTTGCTGCTCGCCGGGCTTGGGCTTTGCGCTTACTTTGGGTATGCCTTTTGGGGCGTTCACGAGACGGCTGCTGAATTAACTACGAGAATCGCCGAAACGGAACGGCAGCAGGCGGAGTTGCAAAGCGAACTGCAAAGCTTGGGGACTGCGGGAATCGGAGCGGCGGGCATCGAGTTGATCGAGAAGCTAAGTGGACAGCGGCCGGATGTGAAGGCGCTCATCACCAGCCTGGAAGCCCCGCTTCCCGCTGGGGGCACGTTGGAAACGGTACGCTTTCAAGAGACCGTACTCACTTGGACGTGCCGATTCGCCAGCTTAAGTGAAGCTAGTGCCTATTCCACCGCGCTGCGTAAACAGCCGGAACTAAGCGGCGAGCTGATTCAATCGGTGAAAGAGCTGCCGGGGCGGGGGTATATCGGCACATTTGAGCTGAAGCCGGGAACGGGAACGGCGGAACAGGCAGGTGACGGCGAATGAATACGGAACATCGCTCCGGATCGGCCGGAGCCCGCTGGATGCTGGTTGCTGCGCTGGTGCTGCTAGCGGCGGGATCGTTTTATTTCTTCGGATACCGGCCGGAGATGGAGAAATCGGCGAACCTGGCGTCCGACCACGAAGCCAAACAATTATTTCTGCAAAAAACACAGGCGATTGTTGAGGCCAAACGGGCAGATGCAGCAGCATCGGACGCTTTGGCCGATACGGCCAAGCGGGAGGCAGCGGTACCGGAGGAGCCCGACCGGGAAGGGATTTTGCTAGACCTGGAACGAGCGGCCAAGTCCTCCGGCGTACAGATTCGGGAGGTTGTCTTCGAAGGGCCGGAAAGCGGCGGGTCCTTTGCGGTTTCCGCTGATGCCGCGGCCGTAGATAATTCCTTGTCTCTGGACGGAAGTGTGTCCATTTTGAACAGTCTGCCCGCAGGTTCATCGTCGACAGACGGCGTTCCTTCTGCATTGGGGGCTTCCGGATTGTTAAATGAAGCGGAGCTCAGTACGGCGGGGTTCACCGTGATGTCGCTGCAGCTTCAGCTCCGGGGGAGCTTGGCGGAAGTCAAAAACTTCGCCGTAGCTCTGCAGAAAGCCGACCGGCTCTATATCGTCGACTCCTTTGAATATGGAAGAGAAGAAGAGGTGGAGAGCAAAACGGCGGTGTTCCGGCTGTTGGCATTGTACCGGTAACTCAGGAAATCAGAGCTCTTTACGTTTGAATTAAGCATTCCGGCGGTGTGCTGGGGTGCTTTTTTTTCTATTTCCAACGATTCCTTGATACTTTTTGGTATGTTTCCCGTATAAATAACTATAATGCTGAAAGGTGGTGCAACAGGGGGATGGAAATGTGGGCGATTTGGCTCATCGTCGCCGGAATCTTATTGGTACTTGAGATGATGACGATGACTTTTTACCTGCTATGGCTCTGCATCGGTTCGCTGGTTGCGGTAGTTGTAGCTTTGGTGGCCCCCGAAGCTTACTTCTGGCAGGTCGCTTTGGGCTGTCTGGTCGCCGTAGTCCTGACGGTGTTTACGAAGCCGCTTTCCAGAAAATTTCGCACAGCAAAAGGATTTAAGGATATCGGTACCGAACTGGTAGGGAAGCAAGGCGTCGTTGTGGAATCGATTGAACCCGGTCAATACGGCATCGTGAAGGTTGGGGGAGATTCGTGGAGCGCGAAGGCCTCCGTCCCGATCGGCAGGGATGAGAAGGTTCGGGTGCTGGCGCGAAGCAGTACAATTATCGAAGTAGAAAGATGGGAGGAAATTACTTAATGCAATGGGCAATTATTGCGGTCATTGTGGTCGTTGTTGTCGTATTTGTCTCACTGACAGTCAAAATCGTACCGCAGCAACGGGTGGGTGTCGTTGAACGGCTCGGTAAATTTAACCGTTTGCTGACGCCGGGTCTGAACGTCCTGATCCCGATCATCGACCAGGTGCGGACGTATCACGATTTGCGGATTCAACAGACGAATGTGCCGCCGCAAACCGTCATCACCAAAGATAACGTACAGGTGCAGATCGACACGATTATTTTCTATCAGGTTGTAAATCCGGAACAAGCAACGTACGGCATTTCTGATTTTGTGTACGGGGTGCGTAACATTACAACAGCTACGCTGCGTCAGATCATCGGTAAAATGGAACTGGACGAAACGTTGTCCGGTCGGGAGAAGATTTCAACCGATATCCGGACGGCGCTTGATGAAGCGACCGAGAAGTGGGGCGTGCGGATCGAACGGGTAGAAGTCCTCGACATCCGGCCGCCGGTCGATATCCAAGAAGCGATGGACAAACAAATGAAGGCCGAGCGGAACAAACGGGCCATCGTGCTTGAGGCCGAAGCCGCCAAGCAGGATATGATCCTGCGTGCGGAAGGTGACAAGCAAAGTAAGATTCTGAAAGCGGAAGGCGACAAGGAAGCGCGTATTCGCGAAGCCGAAGGCTTCCGCCAAGCCCAGGAGCTGGAGGCGCTGGGTCAAGCAAAAGCGATCGAGTCGATTGCCGCCGCCGAAAAGACGCGGATCGAAATGCTGCGCGACGCTGCTTTAACCGAAGCCGTCCTGGCGTACCAGTCCTTCGAAGCGTTGAAGGAAGTGGCCAAGGGACCGGCCAACAAGGTATTTCTCCCATCGAATGCGATCGAAACGCTGGGAAGCCTCGGCGCGATCGGCGAAGTGTTCAAAGCTGGCAAGGACGGCAAATCATAAGCTTTCAAATGAAGAAGCCCGGCAAGAGATTGTTCTTGCCGGGCTCTTTTTCATGCTTAACTCGATCGGCGCTCTCTCGGTCGGTTCCTCTATATATGAACGGCTCAGGAATGCCGGTTCGACAATTGCGCCTTCAGACGTTCCAGCTCTTCGTTGACGGCGGCGGACTGGGTTGTGCCTGCATCCGCGACACCGGCCGTTCTCCCGTAGCTGGCGGAGACTTCTTGCTGAGCTTCCCAGCTCAGGATCTTCTCCTCCATGCGCTCGAAGCCCCGCGCGGCTGCGCCGCTTTCGATGCCGCGGCTAAAGTTCGGCCGTTCGGTCTCGGCTTTGACTTGTACCTTGCGGGCACGGGCTGCCAGCTCGTTACGTTTCTCCTTCAAGCGGGCAAACTCCGCTTTGCCTTCCGCGATGCGAATCTCCAGCTCAGCGACGCGGTCACGGGCCTCCTGCGCTTCTTTGGCGTACAGCTGCGCTTGCTCCTCGTAACGGATTTTCTCCGCAGCCGCATGGCGCGCCGTCACTTCATCGCCTTGCTCCAGAGCGGTCAAAGCCCGAATTTCACTTTGCTTGGCCAGATGCGCGATATCTGCGCTTTTTCGCTCCTGAACGGTCGCGGTCATTTGCTGCTCCTTCAACAGTTTCTCAGCGGCGGCGATGTCGTCCTCCAGGTTGCGTAAGTATTGGCCGGTCATCAGGACCGGATCCTCCAGTTTGTTTAACACTTCATGAATGGAAGCCTTGGCCAGATTGGCGATACGATCAAATACGCTGCTCATTGGAATCTCTCCTTTAGGGTTAATAGAGTTTGGGAACTTTCACAGATCAAAACGGGGAAAACGGATCATCGTAGCTGTAGCTGCCGATCGGTTCCTTGGGAACGATGAGGCTTGCGATCAGGTACAGGGCTACGACGGTGCCAAAGCTGAAGAATACCGCAACGACGGCGATCAGCCGCACGACCGTGGAGTCAACCCCAAGCCATTGGGCGAGCCCGCCGCACAGGCCGCTCAGTTGCTTATCCGTTGCCGAACGATACAGTTTTCTCATGGTCAACCACTCGCTTTCATTTATTTTTAAGTCAATAGGATCATGGGGACTGAGTCTCGATTGAACGAATGTGTTATCCGTTGTTCATGTCTTCATTCTACCGGGAATGGCGGCAGGGCATAACGGGCTGGGGACGGTTTGTGAACTGGACCTTGGTCGGGCCGGTTCCTCGTCTGGAAGTCGGGGCAGGGGCTTGGGCGCGGGAGGGATTCTGGCAAGTGAAATGAAAAAAAGCTTGACGTCACGCCTATGTAAGCGCTTATTGCGGGAAGTGGACGTTTTCGTTATAGTGTTGTGCATAAGGGAGGGGCGCCGATGTTTTTTTCGCTACGCAATCGGCTGATTGCCGTATTTGTCGTCTTATTGGTCATTTCCTTCTGCGTCATGTTCCTGATCAGCTATAACAAGTCCAGCGCGATCTTGCGCTCTGACAGCGAAACGGCGGCATTGGAAAAAATGACGGCCTACACCGCACTCATCAACTCCACGATTGGCCAAATCTACGATTTCTCCTCAGTGATCTATAACAGTGACATCACGAACGACTGGAGCGAATTCGTCTCCGATCCCACGCAGTCCGAAGGGCAGAAGATGCTGAAAAATATCCAGCTCAGCAAATTTTTGACGCGGACGGTGAACAACTATTCCATCATCGCCACCGCCTCGATTTATCGCAAAGACGGGCTGTATGTCGGTCTGGACAACCAGATCTTGCAGGACCCGTCGTTTTTGGAGACGGACTGGTATCGAAATTTTTACGAGTCTGAGCAGCATTGGGCCCCGGCGGCGGTGGATCCGTTTGAACCGGTGCGTTTGAAGGAGCATGAGGTCATCAGCTTCCTGATCCCGATCGGGACGTTCAGCGTTTCCCAAGCTACCGCCATCATGAAGGTGAACGTTCGCGCTGAATACTTCAAGGACCCGCTCAGCCAGGTGCATCTCGGAACCCATGGTACGATTTTTTTGCTTAGCGGCGAAGGTGAACCGCTGTTAGGCCAGCCGTTATCAGATTTCAGCGAACCGGTCCTGAACAAGCTGGGGGAGATCCGGGAGCGGGGGCCGCGGGAAGGCGTATTTTATGCCAAACCTCAGGGCGAGGACATGATCTACGTCTATAAAAAACTGCAATTTAACGATTGGATGCTCGTTGGGGCGGTCTCGGAAAATGAACTGCTGGCCAACCTGATCAATCTGAAATCAGGGATTTTGGTGGCGACCGGGACACTGTTGGTGTTCGCTGTCCTTGCGGCCGTCTGGATTTCCTACAGCATTACCAAACCGCTGGGCGGCTTGGTGGCAGCGATGCGGCTTGTCCAGCGCGGGGAGTTCGCCCAGGCGGAGCAGCGTATTCCTGAGCGGCAGCAGGTGAACCATGAGGTCGGGTTCGTGACGGCCACGTTCCGTAACATGATTGTACGGCTGCGCGCCCATTTGAAAAGCGAGTTTGAATTGAAGCTGCGCCGGCAACAGGCGGAATATCGGGCGCTGCTGATGCAGATTAATCCGCATTTTTTGTTTAACACGTTGGAGTTACTCAGCAGTCTGGTGATCCAGAGGCGAACGGATGATGCAGTTGACGTTATCGAATCGCTAGGCAAAATGCTGCGCTTCTCGCTGAATGCCAAAAGCGATCTGATCCCGTTGCGTGACGAAGTGACGTATACCGAATCTTTCGCTGCGATTCTGCACCATCGGTTTGCGGAACAGCTGGATTTGACGCTGGAGAACGCGGTGCCGGACCGTCCGGTGTATATCGTGAAGTTTATTTTGCAGCCGCTTGTGGAAAATGCCGTGAAATACAGTCAGGTCAAAAACGACGTTGCCGTTGTGCGCATCCGGATTTGGGAGGAGGATCAACGGCTGCTCTTGCAGGTGGCCGACAACGGAGTTGGCATGGAGCCGGACTTGGTGCGGCAGCTGAACGAGGAGTACCAGCATTCCCAACTGGAGCAGGTATTAAGCACCGGCGGGAGACAGATCGGCTTGCGGAATATTTTGGCTCGGTGTGCGCTTTATTATGGAGCTGGCTTTGCGTTTTCGATTCAATCGGCGTCCGGGGAAGGGACGACGATCACACTGAGTTTGCCGATAGGGGAGGGAAATGCGGATGTATAACGTGCTGCTGGTTGATGATGAACGGGAGATTCGTCAAGGACTAAGGCTAAAAATCGATTGGCAGCAGCTGGGCCTCCAGATCGCCGGGGAAGCGGGGAATGGTCAGGAGGCGCTGGAGTGGCTTCAGACCGGGGACTGCGACATTATCATTACCGATATGCGCATGCCGATCATGGACGGGGTGGAGCTGCTCGAAAGCTGTTCCCGGCAATATCCGGATATTCGTCTGATCGTGCTGACGGGATATGACGATTTTCAGTATGCCCATGCGGCGATCAAAAATCGCGCCAGCGACCTGCTGCTCAAGCCGGTGACGCGGAGCGAACTGGCCGGAGCCTTGGGCAGGGTCGCTTCTGAGCTGGACCAGGAGCGCTCGGCGCAGTCGGAGCGGAAGCTGGCGGAATGGAAGCTGTCCCGCTACTTGGAGGAAATGAAGGAGCAATTTATTCAGAGCGTGATCCGAGCTTATCCAGGCAACAGCCACCTGTGGCCGGAACGGGTTCGGTTGTTTGACTTAAATGAACTGGCGGAGCAACCGGTGCGTTTTGTGGCGATCGGGTTACCGCCGGCACCGGAAGAAGCGCCGGAGGAATCCGGCCTGCGTCTGCCGTTTGAGCTGCTTTGCCGCGAGCTGGCGGGTACAACCGGTTCTGCTCCCGGTATCCCGGTCTTTCGGGAAGCGAAGCATCCTGACTTGCTGTTTGCCATCGTGCCGGGCGACACGGCCGCTGTGCAAAGCTTCTCCAGCCAAGTGGCTGATATTGTCCGCAGCTATTTGAAACAGAAGGCGCTGGTGATGGCCGGCGAACCCGTGCAAGGTCTGGAGGCATGGCGGGAGGGGTACCTTTCCTCCGTGCTGGCCTGGTATATGAGCCGGCACACGCAGCAAGCCGGAGCGGAGCCTACGCGGGGCCCGGCGGATCCGGCACAGCTGGCGGCCCAGGACAAGCTGAAGCTGCTGCAGCGGCATTTGGCCGACGGCCGCAAGGCAGCGTTTGAGAAGCTGGTGGAGGAGGAGCTCGCCGCCGCGCTGGCGTTCTCGCACCCGCAGTTTATCAAGCTGATTTTCCAATGCTGCTTGGCCATCGAAGCGGCAGCGGATGCCATGGGGCTTGCGCTGCGGGAGAAGGACGAGATCTGGTTGGATCCGGAGCGAGTATGGGGGCTCGGCACCGTATCCAAAGCCTGCGGGTTCCTGTATGGGCTGGCGGAGCCGCTGTTTTCGCTGAAGAAGGGGGACAGCACGAGGGAGGAGCCCTCCATCGTGGAAGCGATGAAGGAAATGATCGAGCTGAATTACATGAACGATCTGAACCTGTCGCAAATCGCCGAGCAGTACCACTATAACCTGTCCTATTTGTCCGATCTGTTTAAAACAAAAACCGGCAAATCCTTTCTCCAATACCTGACCGATGTACGCATGAACAAAGCGGTGCAGCTGCTTGACGAAACCCCGCTGTCCTTAAGCGATATCGCGGAGCTGACGGGCTTCTCCAATGCCAGCTACTTCAGCACGAAATTCAAGAAGGTATTTGGCATCAGTCCGTCCGAGTACCGGCAGAAGGATAAGAACATCTAAAAAAAGTAAAAGTCCAACGCCCAAAGAAATTGGATTCTTCTCCTTTTTTGTATGCGCTACCATTTAATCAGCAAGACCATTCTCATGAAGGGGGAAGGAAGAGATGAAGAAGACGAAGGCGATGTTGTTGGCCAGTTTGTTTCTTGTTACGGCCATCTTGGTCTCGGCGTGCGGCTCCGGTAACAACAATGCCGGGAGTGTAACTACGGGGAATACGAACCAGCCGTCGGAGGCAGGAGGCGCCGCCAGCGAGGAGCAAGTTGAGCTTCGCGTCATGTGGTGGGGGGACCAAACCCGGGCTGACATTACCACGGCCATGCTGAAGAAGTTCGAGGAGAAACACCCGAACATCAAGGTGATCCCCGAGTTTTCTCCTTTTGATGGATATTTCGATAAGCTGAATACGCAGCTGGCATCGGGGACGGCCCCGGACCTGTTTACGTTAGGGAGCAATATCTTGGAATATGCCACACGGGATGTACTGCTGGATATCACTCCGTACGTCGGCAATGAAGTCGATACCAGCAAAATTTCGCCGCAGCTCATCAACGTGAATACGTTTGATGGTAAGCTGCGGGGGATCTCGATTGGGGCGAACTCGACAGCGATTCTCGCGAATACGGCGCTGTTTGAGAAAGCCGGTCTTCCTTTGCCGACGAAGGAATGGACTTGGGACGATTTTATCAAGATCAATGAACAGATTGCGGCTACCGGTAAAGACATTTACGGCTCTTACGATTATTCCGGCGAGATGGACCAGTTTGGGGTATACCTGACTCAGCGGGACAAGATGATCTACAATGAGCCGGAGAAGAAGCTGGGCTTCGAGGCGGCGGACGTCGCCGAGTGGTTCACGCTCTGGGAAGGCATGCGCAAAGCCGGCAGCATCGTTACGCCGGAGCTGCAAATTTCGGCCGATCCGGACGATACAAGCATGTCCCTGGTGACGAAAGGCCAAGTGGCGATGCAGTTTATTCCGACGAACCAGTTTGCTGATTTCCAAAAAATGTCCCAGGATAAGCTGACGCTCATCCCGGTTCCGATGGGACCAAACGGCAGCATGATCTCCGTTCAATCGAGCCAGAACATCGTGGGTTATGCCAATACCAAGCATCCGAAGGAAGTAGCGATGCTGATGGACTTCTGGGTGAACGATCCGGACGCAGCCAAAATCCTTGGCAACAACCGCGGCGTGCCAGTCTCCTCGGAGATGCGGGCCGTACTGAAGGCGGAGGCTTCCGAAACGGATAAAGTGGTATACGATTACCTGGATATCGTGGCGGTGGATGATGTCGACCTGTTGTACAACGTTCCGGGCTCCAACGAGTTTAAGCAAGAGCTGCTGAAAGCCAGCCAGAACGTGGCATTCGGACGGATGGACATCGCGAAGGCAGCAGAAGATTTTTATGCACAGGGACAAAAAATCTTACAGGCAAACTTAAGTGCAACGACAAATTAACCGGCCTGTCACACGAAAGAGGGGATCCGTTGGGTTCCCCTTTTTCTGAACCCAAGGAATGATGGTTACGGAGGTGTTTACTTATGGATTCGGTGACAGGTGTGGCAACCCAAACGATGGTAAAGCCAAAACGACGTCGATCCCTGAAACGGAACTTGACGGGTTATTTGTTTCTGCTGCCCTGGTTGATTGGATTTTTTTGCATGGCGATTGGGCCGATTCTGGCTTCGCTGTATTTGTCCTTTACGAACTATAACATGTTGAAAGCGCCCGCTTGGATTGGGCTTCAGAATTTTACGGAGATGTTTACGGGAGATGCCACGTTTACCCATTCGTTGAAGCTGACATTTCAATACGTGTTCCTCTCCGTTCCTCTGCGGTTGGTGTTCGCACTGGCGGTCGCGATTATTTTGAATAAAGGGTTACGGCTGCTTGGCCTATATCGGACCGTCTATTACATCCCTTCGTTGTTAGGGGGGAGCGTGGCGATTGCGGTGGTTTGGAAAAAAATCTTCTCCGGTGACGGGTTGTTTAACCGGTTCCTCGGGATTTTTCATATTGATGCCCCCGATTGGGTGGCCAATCCGAGCTACATTATTTATTCCATCGTCGCGCTGTCGGTTTGGCAATTTGGCTCGTCGATGGTGATTTTCCTGGCGGGACTGAAGCAGATCCCGGGGGAAATCTACGAGGCTGCGGCGGTGGACGGCATCAGCCGGACGCGTCAGTTTCTGCGGATCACGCTGCCGCTGTTGTCGCCGGTTATCCTGTTTAACCTGGTGATGAACATGATCAGCTCGTTCCAGGTGTTTACCTCCGGGTACATTATCGGGGACGGTCATGGCGGGCCGATCGACTCGACGATGTTCTACTCGCTGTACCTGTATTTGAAGGGGTTCTCTTACTTTAATATGGGTTACGCCTCGGCTATGGCTTGGGTGATGCTGGTGATTATCGGTATTTTTACGGCGATCGTGTTCGCTTCCTCCAAGTATTGGGTTTATTACGGCGACGGCAAGGACGAAAGGGGCTGAGAGAGATGGTGTTGAGGCTAAGCTTAAGCAAACTGTGGAGACACGTGGTGGTGATCGTGATCGGGACGATCATGATTTATCCGGTGTTGTGGATGATCAGCAGCTCGTTCAAGCCAAACGCGGAAATCTTCTCGGACATGGGATTGTGGCCGGATTCCTTCACGTTCTCCAATTACGTTAACGGCTGGCGGGGGATTCAGGGGTATTCATTTGGGCATTTCCTGATCAATTCCTTTATTATTGCGGCGCTGGCGGTGATTGGCAACGTAATCTCCTGCTCGCTGGCGGCCTTTGCCTTTGCGCGTTTGAATTTTGCGGGTCAGAAATTCTGGTTCAGCATGATGCTGATGACGCTGATGCTGCCGTTTCAAGTGACGCTCATTCCGCAATATATTCTGTTCCACACGTTTGGATGGGTGAATACGTTTCTTCCGCTCGTTGTGCCGAAGTTTTTTGCATTGGATGCGTTTTTCGTGCTGCTGATGGTGCAGTTTATTCGCGGGTTACCGATGGAATTGGACGAAAGCGCCCGGATCGACGGCTGTGGACCTTGGCAGATATACTTGCGGATCATTATGCCGCTGTGCGTACCGGCGGTGATTACAACGTCGATCTTTACGTTCTACTGGACGTGGGACGACTTCTTTGGGCAAATGATTTACCTGAACAGTCCTAAGCTGTTTACGGTAATGATCGGTTTGCGCTCGTTAATTGACTCCACCAGCACGTCGAACTGGGGCTCGTTGATGGCGATGTCGACGGTGGCGGTTGCGCCGGTCATCGTGATCTTCCTGATCTTCCAGCGTTATATCGTCGAAGGAATCTCGACGACGGGGCTGAAGTAAGCTGACAGGACGGTGAACTGTACACGACTTCTAGGAGGGATTGGTTATGACCTTGGCGTTATCGGACATCCATATTCGGGATCCGTTCCTCCTGCCGATGCCGGCGGAAGGCAAATATTATATGTACGGCACGATCGGAGAGACGTGCTGGAAGGGCAAACCGCGCGGGTTTGACGTTTGCGTGAGCACGGATTTGGCGGCATGGGAAGGTCCTTACCCGGCGTTCCGCCCGGAGCCGGATTTCTGGTCGGACTTCAACTACTGGGCGCCGGAGGTGCATGAGTGGCAGGGGCGCTACTACATGTTCGCCACCTTCAAGGCAGACGGCCGATGCCGGGGCACGCAAACGCTGGTGGCGGACAGCCCGCTGGGCCCGTTCCAGCCGCTTGGGGACGGGCCGTTGACGCCGCGCGATTGGGAGTGCTTGGACGGGACATTTTACGTCGACCCGCAGGGCGAGCCCTGGATGGTGTTCTGCCATGAATGGGTACAGGTGCAGGATGGGGAGATTTGCGCGGTGCGTCTAAGCCGCGAGCTGGACCGGGCGGTGTCTGAGCCTGTGCTATTGTTCCGGGCTTCGGAGGCACCATGGGCCGAAGGGATTCGCGGCGGGGCCAATTACGTCACGGACGGCCCCTTCCTGTACCGCGCTGATAACGGCGAGCTGCTGCTGCTCTGGTCCAGCTTTAGCGACGGCGGCTACACGATCGGCTGCGCTCGTCAAGCTGGTGGAGACATTACCGGCCCGTGGGTGCAGGACACAGAGCCGTTGTATAAACGGGATGGCGGCCACGGGATGGTGTTCCGCACGTTCGCGGGCGAGCTGCGACTGGCGATTCATACGCCAAACGACAGCCCCAATGAACGTCCGATCTTCATCCCGGTGACGGAGCAGGACGGGCGATTATACGCGCATCCGAAAGAAGTGCAGAGATAGGTGAGGTGGGACAGATGGGGGAAATGGGAGAGATGGGCGTGTTGGAGCGGTTGCGCAAGATGGAGGTTGCGTCAGCTGTAAGCGGAGAAGGTTTGCGTAAGAGCACGGATCAAGCCGTGCTGGAGGAGTTTGCCGCTTCGGGCGTCAAATTCGCGGCGAACGAAGGGAGCCCGCTGGAGCGGGTCTATTACGCCGGCGTGCGCAAGCTGCTCGATTGCATCGTGCCGTCGGTGAGCGGCGTGCCGGTGCTGCATGAAGGCGGCGTGTACCTCGGCACTTGGCTGGAGAGCACCGGCACGATCAATGCCGAGCTGCTCAGCCGCTTTGTGCCATCGGTGGCGCAGGCGACCTTCACCTTGTTTGCCGATTACCAACGCTCCGATGGCCTCATGCCCTACAAGGTGACCGGCTCGGGACCGGCATACCGGCAAATCCAGATGGTCACGCCGCTGGCCCGCTCGGTATGGAACCACTACCGCCTGAACGGCCGGGCGGACCGGGAGTTCCTGGACAAGATGTACCGCGCCATGGAGCGGCACGACGCCTGGCTGGCCGCGTTCCGTGATACGCGGGGGACGGGCTGCGTGGAGGCGTTTTGCACGTTCGATACGGGGCATGATCTATCTCCGCGCTTCTGGCATGTGCCGGATACGTCGCATCTGGGCGACCCGCGCCGGTACGATCCGGACTCGCCGGTGCTGCCGTTTTTGGCGCCGGATCTGACGGCTAACGTCTACTGTCAACGGCGTTATTTGGCGGCCATCGCCGCGGAGCTGAGGGCGGCAGCAGGACCGGAGTGGGCAGCTAAAGCGGAGGCGAGCCTGTCCAGCCTGATGAAGCATTGCTATGATGCGGAAGACGGGTTCTTCTACGACGTCGACGCGAGCGGACAGTTCGTCCGCATCCAGTCTGACGTGCTGCTGCGCGTATTGGCTTGCGAGGTGGGGGACGGGGAATTTTTCGCTTCGTCGCTGCGACGATATTTGCTGAATACGCGGAAGTTTTTTGCCAAGTATCCCTTCACTTCGATTGCCATGGACGACCCGCGGTTTGATCCGTCGTCGGCCTACAACACCTGGGCGGGGACGACAAACTTCCTTAGCTTAATCCGTGCTCCGCATGCGTTTGAGTACCACGGGCGGCATGTGGAGCTAACCTGGGTACTGCAGCCGATTCTGTCGGCGATGGCCCGCATGGAGCGTTTCGCCCAGTGCCTCAGCCCTTGGACGGGAGAGGAAGGCTTCACCGAGACCTACTCCCCTGCGATTTTGTGTCTGCTCGACTATGTGGAGCGGTTGTGCGGCATCCTGCCGACGCCGGAGGAAGAGCTGTGGTTCACCGGGCTGCTGCCTTATCCGATGGATCACGGGGAAGTACCGGCCGAGGAAACCGCGTATGCCCGGAAAGTGGACGGCACGGTATTCGAGCTGGTCAATACGCGTGAAGGCAGCACCGTATACCGGGACGGGGAGCCGTACTGCCGGTTTCCCTACGGGACCCGTCTCGTCACCGATCGACGCGGTGAGCCTAAAGCGCTCATCGGGATGAGCGTTCGGACGGTGGAGGGTCTGCTGGAATTTGGGGGCCGAGCTTATCCGGTAAACCTCGGCGGGAACGAGGTTTGGCGATTGAATCGGGATAGCGCGGTTTCTAGTCCCGGATCAGGGCCAAAGTCAGCTTCTGCTGAAGCTTTGGCAGGTCCCGGTGTCGTTCTACCTACGTATCATTAGACAACCCCCTGCACGTTTCCCGAAAAAACGCCATAAACTTATGAAGATTGCATATATTTCAGATGCCTGTCGCATAACAATAAATAGGCGTAAAGCAGGCGCAACTTCGGGAAGTTTCGCTTGAGAATTCGGAGGGGAGTGCAGGGAATGCGCATTGCTGTCATTCAGGGAAGTGCAAGGAATGGAGGGAACACGGAGGAACTGACGCGGCTGGTTTTAGAGGGGTTACCCTATACGAATATCATCCTGCGGGAGAAAGAAATCAAACCGATCCACGATCAACGGCACGACGAAGGCGGCTTCGATCCCGTGGACGATGATTACGACGAGCTGATCCTGCAGGTGCTGGAGCATGATATTTTGATCTTCGCCACGCCGGTATATTGGTACGGGCCATCCGGCTTGATGAAGAACTTCATCGATCGCTGGTCGCAAAGCTTGCGCGATGTCCGTTTCAACTTTAAAGAGCGGATGGCGGCCAAAACAGCCTATGCCGTCGTGGTCGGCGGCGATAATCCGCGGATCAAAGCGCTGCCGCTCATTCAACAGCTGCAGTACACGTTTGATTTCGTGGGGTTACCGTTTGCCGGTTATGTGATCGGCAAAGCCAGCAGACCGGGCGAGATCTTCAAGGACGCCCGGGCGATCCGCGAGGCTGCGGCGCTAAACGCCGAGCTGCGAAAAGCCGAGCCGTTGGCGGTGAATCGTTCCTAATCTTTACTTTCATAGACAGATGGAAGACCGACGTGCGGTTGCATTTGCAGCGGCACGTTTTTCTTATGCTCCCTTTGTCGAAGATAGGTAGGAACCTATGCAGCCGCCCTCTTTTTCATGATTATCCCGTTGAATCAGGCAGTAGAGAAAGAGAAATCGTTGTTACGAAAAAGCGCTTTGTCTGAGGAGAATAGCCTGCTTTGAAGCAGTCGAGAGCTAAGTCCTTACTTAATCGTAAAAAACCTAAGATAGCCCTAGGAATACGACCTAGGAGTATGACCAATATGGCAGATTGAAGCTGAGGCAAGAAGGCAAGTTACAAAAGTTAAAGGAAGTAATAGATCGTCCAGAATTGAAAGTGAAATTCAGATTGAAGAGGACAAGAAGTTCAAGTCCAGATCCAGATTATAAAGACAAGTTTAATGCCCCGAGCGTTTCAATTTACGCCGCTGTTGCAAGGAACGGCTTCCGATGGCGTGCGTTCTGGTGGCGTGCGATTAACTGTCGGTAAGGGATCGCAGGAATGGACAAGCACATCTGTAGCAGGTTCTGGCGCATCTCTTCCTCGGAACAGGACATGCGCAGGTGACGGCGGACGGTGTACTCATTCAAATACGCCTGCAAATGTGTTAACCCCAAGGCGACATACGTGCGTCTGATCGAGTCCCTTGCTTGTCTCACGACTCTCCGTAAGGGCAGATACATCCGATAAACGAAAGGGAACCACCGCTTGGTTGAGGTATGGACGTCTACATGTTTGTTGATGAACGCGACGAGATCGCACCGGGTAGCCCATTGCTCGCTTCCTCTTTTATGTGATACCAGTTGGATCTTCACTCGCCCGGGTTCACCAGACTCAGTTACCGTGCAACCGGCGACGACTGCGGTGGCATAAGGTTGAGAAACTGGATGAAAACGGTTGGGATCCGTTCCATACTGATCGCGGTTCACCTTTACCTCTCCAGAAAGCAGATTTCGGGCATCACATTCGCTGAGGCTATGGCGGATTTTGTGCAGCATGAGCCAAGCGGTCTTGTAGGTAACTTGGATTACCTGACTCAAACGGAGCGCCGAGATGCCGTCGGGAAGCAGGAACAGCTCCAAGGCTTGAAACCACTTTACCAGGGGCAGATGAGTTCTTTCAAATATGGTGCCAACCAAAGGCGAGGCTTGATAGCTGCATCTTCCACATTCAAACAAAGGAAGGCGACGGGAGGACACGCGGGTACATTCGGTAAAAGCGCAGCGCGGGCAGACGAAGCCGTTTGGCCACTTCATAGCGATGATCGCCTCGATGCAGTCGGCCTCACTTTGAAAACGGCTGCTGATAGATTGAAGCTCCGGATTCATACCTAATTCCAAGTCCGATCCCTCCAATTCAAATTCCTCTAGTTCACTAAATACGCACGTACGTTCTCTTTTTTTGTCATTATATCAAACATATGTTCGTTAATCAAGAAAAAAATCCCAGATAACCATCTTATCTTCGTAAAAATCGGAATGATCAGCTCCACGGGCCACCTCATTTCAATCCCGTTCATGGATTTCCCAATTCTGAGCAAAGGGGATAATCGTGCAAAGAGACTAGAAGAGATCCCGCATTCTGAACAAAAGGGATATTCGTGCAATGAGGTGCAGTAAGAGGATCCCTTTTCTCGATCCCCATTCTGATTAAAAGGGATAATGGTGCAAAGAGGTAGCTAGAAGACTCTCTTCCTAGATCCCCCAATTCTGAGCAAAGGGGATAATCGTGCAAAGAGGCGCAGCGAGAGGATCCCTTTATCGATCTCGCTATGGGGTGCTTTTTTATACAGGCCTAACAATGCAGGATTATAGTAGGGGAATGTTTAATATTAATTTTAAATAAATGCCTGGGAGGATGATCCTTTTGAGCGATATTATTAATTTTGCGCATCGCGGAGCTGCGGGGTATTACCCGGAGAACACGATGCTGGCTTTTGCCAAAGCGCTGGAGCTCGGGGCGACCGGTATCGAAACGGACGTGCAGATGACGCGCGACGGGGAGCTGGTCTTGATCCATGACGAGACGTTGCAGCGGACGGCAGGAACGCCGGAGTGGGTGAAGGATTTGACTTTGGCCGAAATCAAGCAACGGGAGGCGGGCTCCTGGTTCCACGAGGATTTTGCGGGCGAACGCATTCCGACGCTGGAGGAGCTGCTGGACCTAGTTCGGAACACGGACACGATCGTCAACCTCGAGCTGAAAACCGGCGTCGTCTTGTACCCCGGCATCGAGCAAAAGGTACTGGATACGGTACGCCGCTTTGGCTTAAGCGAACGGATCATCATTTCCAGCTTTAATCACTATTCTCTGGTCGAATGCAAAAAACTGGCTCCAGACATCCGTACCGGCATTTTGTACATGGAAGGCTTGTATGAACCGTGGGGTTATGCGAAGCGGGTGGGCGCGGAGGCGCTCCACGCTTACCAATATGCGCTGACGCCGGAGCTGGTGGCGGAAGCTAAGGCAAACGGAGTGGTTTATCATCCGTTTACGGTAAACGATTCGAAGCTGATGCAGGCGCTGATCGCGGCAGGCGTGGCCGGTATCATTACCGATTACCCGGACCGCTTGGCAGAACTGCTGGCCAAATAAGGAGCGTGAACGGATGAGAAAAACATGGCTGCTGGGTCTCGGTTTTTTTAGCATTAGCTTGACCTGGGCGCTGTACAATGCGTTTGTTCCGCTGTTTTTGGACGACTATTTGAAGAGCGCCGCGATGATCGGGTTTATGATGACGATCGATAATTATTTCGCCATTGTATTGCAGCCATGGATTGGACACCGCAGTGATAAGACGAATACCCGATACGGACGGCGGATGCCTTATCTGCTGATCGGCATGCCGTTAGGTGCTGTGTTTGCGGCTTTGATCCCTTGGCATACCGGGTTTGTGACGCTTGTTTTGTTCATGGTGTTAATGAATTTGTCGATGAGCTTGTTCCGCGCGCCGACGGTTGCACTTATGCCTGACATTACGCCGGAGCCGCAGCGGACCAAAGCAAACGGCATTATCAACTTCATGGGCGGCATCGGCTCAGTGCTGGCCTTTGGCATCGGCTCTCAGCTCTACGGGATCGGCTCGTATATGCCGTTTCTGTTTGCCGGAGTTGTTATGTTAATTTGTTTGTTCGTACTGAAGACGGTTATCCGTGAACCAGCGGCAGCGTTCGTGACGGGGTTCGCCGGGAACAACGCGGCCGGAGAGAACCCGAAACCGCAGATTCGCATCAAGGACCAGCTTGACAAGACGACGGTACTGATTTTGGGGGCCATCTTCTTCTGGTTTGTGGCCTATCAAGGCGTTGAGGCATTGTTCACGTTGTATGGTACCAAGCAGATTGGGATGAGCGATGCTGAAGCTTCTTTTTCGTTGACGTTCTTCTCGCTTGCGTTCCTGTTATTTGCTTTGCCAAGCGGTTGGCTGGGAGCTCGTTATGGGAAAAAAGCGATCATCTCCACCGGAGTTGCCGGATTGTTTGTTGTCTTCGGCGTCATGATTTTCGTTGATTCCGTCCTGTGGCTGCGGCTGCTGCTTATTGTCGGGGGCATTTTCTGGGCGTGCATCAACATCAACTCTTACCCGTGGGTTGTCTCCACCGGGCGGGAGGAGAGCATCGGGACGCGTACGGGGATCTATTATTTCGTTTCGTCCCTGGCCGCGATTACGTCGCCTCCGCTGCTCGGCTGGGTGATCGACGTGTTTGGTTATCCGGCGCTGTTCATCAGCGCATCCGTGGGGATGCTGCTGGCGCTGTGCTGCCTGTTCGGTATCCCCCGGGAGCAGCAGCGCTCAGGTAAGGAGCCGTTCGATCAGGCGCCCATCGGCATGAAATAAATTGATATCTCTGTGATGTAAAAAACAGCGGGGGTCCCAGCGCGGCGAAGCGTTTGGGAGACCCGCTGTTTTTTTGTGTCAAGCGTGCTTGCGTCTGGCGCGTAAAGCCAGCCCTAAAGCGACCAGCGATACGAGCAGCGCGCAAGCCGAAAGTACAAGGGCCGTCGTGCCGGCCGAGGAACCACTGCCACTGTCGTTGGACAGGGGCGCGGAGGAGGCTTCGGTGTCTGAACCGTTCGATTCCGTAGTATTGGCTGCAGCACCTTCATTGGCGCTGCCGTGATCATGCCCGGCGTCCTCCGTGGTGCCTGCCCCGGCATCCGCTCCGCCGTGGGAACCGGCACTATCCGCGGCACCTTCCGCGGCGCTCACCACCGTCAGCGAATGGGGCCGATCGGTACCTTCCGCGCCGGTCCATTCCACGACGCTGCCGTCGCTGTAATATTGGAAGGCGTCCCAGGCCAGTTCCGCGGGTTCGCCGGGATTTTGCGCGACGAATTCAAACTGCTGGAACTCGCCGGGGCCGATGCCAGCGCCTTCGGCCGTCCAGGTGACGGCCGTGACCGTTCCATCTTCCGCGATCGTCAGTTCTACGCTCCAGTCCGGTAAGGGACGGTACTGTTTGAAGGCGACGCCTTCTGGGATCTTTAGCGCGACTTTCACCGTGTTGACGTCTTTTTCAACAGGTACTTTCAGGCTGTAGGTTTCCCAGGCTCCCGGGGCGGATTGGCTTGGCTTAACCGTTACGTGTGCTCCGGCCGTGGCGGTGAAGAAAGCGAAAGTCAGGACCCACACAATAGCGGAACCGGCTGCGTAACGCCAAAACGTTTTTTTCAAATTAAATATTGGATTCAACATGGCTAAATCTCCTTTGATCGTAGTTTGATAACCTCTCTACGGATTTCCTATTACCAGCTCTGTATCGTAATCGTAACTGTCCAGTGAACTCGTCAAAATATGGACGTGTACGTTCCAACGGCCGCCCATCGTAATCAATTCGCTCACCTCGGGAGGGGAGCCGCCGGGGAAGAGGATTTCTATTGTGCCCATATCCATCTCCTTTGACGTCAACTCCAGCGTCACTTGGTCCACATCGTTGCGGGGTTGTCCATCCGGACCCAGCACGTTCACCTGAAAGGTGTTGGTGCCTGCGACGTTTGGAGTTACGCGGATCGTGACCTTTGTCCCGTCATCCAGTTGATGGGTCAGAGCAGCGGGACCGGGGAATGCAGCAGCCGTGGGCAAGTTCGCCAGGACAGCAGCTAATAGAAGGACAGCCAGTCCAGTCCCCAATTCGGTCCATACGCCGGCGGTGCTCAGCGGCTTTCTTGCCTGTCTTCCGCGCAGGAAGGACCAACCTCCGAGCAGCAGGCAGATCAGGGTCAGGGCAATTTTGGCCAACAGTACAAGACCATACGTCGTATGCGTAAGCGAGTACAGCGTTGGCACGTGCAGCAAGCTCCCATACTCGCCAGAGAGTAACAGGATGGCTACCATAATGAAGGCGAGTATGGAAAAACGCCGAACCGTCTGCCAAGACAGGGGAAGTTGCGACGGTGCAGAATGCCGGGCCTCTTCTTTTTTAGCGGATGGCTGAGTTGCTGCCGGAAGCAAAAACGCTAAAGCGCCAACACCGCCCAACCAGATCAACGATGAGGCCAAGTGCAGGAAGTCCGCCGTTATGGCAGGTCCTCGCAGGTCTGCCGTGGCAGCATGTCCGATGAATGCCTTGGAGAGCAGCAGCCCCAAGCCAAACAGCATGGCTCCAAGCAACGGAAGCTGAGGCGGCCGGGTGCTTCTGCTGGCGTGCAGCAGGTACAGCGTCCACAAGAGCAAGCCTCCCAGCAACAAGAGCTGAACCTTCCAGACCTCCCCGAAGGTTGTATACACCAGCGTTTGCCGCCAAAGCGCCGGATCAAACGCTTCTCTCCATCCCCCGCCTGCATCGTCAGCGGTTTGTTGCGGCAAACTAAGCAGAATGCCGGCGGAGGAAGCGATCAGCCCGCTCAGCCACATGACTCGGCTGCGCCGCTTCAAACGTTCGGGCCAGGCATTGTCCAGACGGGGAAGAAGCCACGCATGAAAGACGACCGCCCCAAGATAGCCCGCCATTCCGCCATAAAATAACCAGCGGACAATCAGCAGGCTCCAGCCCGGGAACGAGCTGCCACTATCCGTCGTTGGATGGACCGGGGGCCCGCTCTCCATGCCCTGATCGCCGCGCCCGATCTGAAACGGAATCGTTCCGGAGATGGCGTGTCCATCGCCGGAAACCACGTTCCATTTTGCCGTATACAGCCCCTCCGGCAAATTCGGCTGCAAGGAGACGGTCAGCCGGGACGGCTTCTGGGGATCGATTTCCGCTTCTCCATCCGTTACGTCATCTCCGTTTGGACCGATGACCTCGAGTTTATGGAAGCCTGCCTCAATAGGTTCATTAAACTCGATGACGATCATCTCAGGGGACGTATCTAATGTCTCGTTTGCCGCCGGATTGGAAGAAACGACATACGCGTGGGCAAAAGCAGAAGTTGGCGCTAGTACGAGAAGGATGATGCAAGCGGCAACCGCGAAACATGTCCATTTACGAAGAAATATTTTCAATCGAATTCATCCTCAATTCAGATAGTCTATGAGCTTCCTCACAATGATTACCATTTTACATGGATTAATTACGCCTGAGTATGACTAGAATGGGCCATATCGCGCCCTAATCTCTGTCTAATTGTGTCTGATTTGTGAAGCTCGGCTAGCCAAGATTTGCATAAAACGTAAAAAGATTTGCACAAATATGCAGAATGTTTAAACAAAAACACTAACCTTGCATGTAAACTATTTAAAAAATGATTAGGGTCAATTACAATGGGGGTTAGTCTATGGGTTATGACGAGTTTGACCATAATGAAGGGGGATATTAAGTGGCAACAATTAATGTCGGTATCGTAGGTTACGGAAATTTGGGACGGGGCGTGGAAATGGCGCTGAAACAGAATCCCGATTTTCAACTGAAAGCGATTTTTTCGCGCAGACAACCGGACGAGGTGGCAGCCGCTAGCGGCGTGGTTCATATTTCCGAAATTGAAAAATATAAAGGTGAAATCGACGTAATGATCTTGTGCGGCGGGTCGGCTACAGATCTGCCGGAGCAAGGGCCGCAATTGGCGGCGATGTTTAATACTGTCGATAGCTTTGATACGCATGCGAGAATTCCGGAATACTTTGCGAAAGTCAACGAAGCAGCGGAGAAAGCAGGAACGGTCAGCGTCATTTCGACCGGATGGGATCCTGGCTTGTTCTCGCTGAACCGGCTTCTGGCCGAATCGGTGCTGCCGGAAGGAAAAGACTACACGTTCTGGGGCAAAGGCGTCAGCCAAGGGCACTCCGATGCGATTCGCCGCGTGGCGGGCGTGAAGAACGGCGTTCAGTATACGATTCCGGTTGAGGCGGCGGTTGAGCGTGTGCGCCAAGGCGAAAATCCAGAATTGTCCACTCGCGAAAAACACCTACGCGAATGCTTCGTCGTTGCGGAGGAAGGGGCGGATCTGGCGAAGATTGAGCAGGAGATCAAGTCGATGCCAAACTATTTTGCGGATTACGACACAATTGTTCACTTCATTAGTGAGGAAGAATTGAAGGCGAACCACTCCGCGATGCCGCACGGCGGTATGGTGCTACGCAGCGGCCGGACCGGCGCAAACAGCACGCAGCTGATCGAGTTCAGCCTGAAGCTGGACAGCAATCCAGAATTTACGGCTAGCGTGCTGGTTGCATACGCCCGCGCAGCGTACAAGCTATCGCAAGCTGGAGAGTCGGGGGCGAAAACAGTCTTCGATATTCCGTTCGGCCTGTTGTCGCCGAAATCGCCGGAGCAACTGCGTAAAGAGCTGTTGTAGGCAGAAGATTCCGCATACAGCGGGCGCGGCTTCATTTGGTTCGTCTATCTATGCGATAAATAGCATAAATATTGAGGTAAGAGGTTGTCCTGAAGGCAAGGGAAGTTTTGCTTAGGGGCAGCCTCTTTGTTTGTTTGGTCTCAATCAAAAATGTCACGAAAACGTCACATTCTCCCTTGATATCAAGGGGAGATGTGGGGGTGTGAAGCAAAACGTAACACGAAATATTGTGAACCGAATCACAAAATACGGATTATCTATGACAATTCTGCGAACTCTGGTAGGCTGAGACCGCATTGTGAACAATTATCAAAATCGCCGATTTTTCCGGATAATGGCCGAAAATCGTCTTAAATCAACTTTTCATGCGATGTAAAGGATAAAAGTCACACTATATAATGTAATAATTTTACATAATTAACATTCTATATGAATTGTTATTCAATCCCCCCTTTCCTAACATAAAAGTAGCTGATCGAACGAAGCCATTCCCGAAGCCTTGGGGGATGGTGTTCACAATGAAGAAAGGGGTATCGGTATCCTATGAAAAGGAAAGGGTTGCTGTTAGCTTTATTTTCAGCCCTTCTTGTCCTCCTGACCGGGTGTAATCAGTTGACGGTGTTAGACCCGAAAGGTCCGGTGGCCAAGACCCAATCACAAGTCATCATTTTTTCGATTGTAACGATGGCCTTTATTTTGCTGGTCGTTTACACGCTGTACATCTATATGTTAACGAAATATCGTGCTTCCAAAGCAGCGCCGGACTACGAACCGCCGCATGTGGAAGGCAGCAAATGGCTGGAAATCACTTGGATTACGATTCCGATCATTATCGTAGCGGTGCTGTCGGTTGTGACCGTCCGCAGTACGTCGGCTGTAGAAAAAGTGCCGAAAGGCTATGAGGATCAAAAGCCGCTCGTGATTTACGCCGCTTCCTCCAACTGGAAATGGCATTTTAGCTATCCGGAGGAAGGGATCGAGACCGTTAACTATGTGAACTTCCCAACGAACCGTCCAGTGGAGTTCCGGTTGTATTCGTACGGACCGATTACGAGCTTCTGGATTCCGCAGCTGGCGGGACAGAAATACGCGATGAGCGATATGGTGAATACGCTGAACATCGTTGCCGAGCATGAAGGCTCGTATATGGGCAAGAACTCCAACTTCTCCGGTGAGGGCTTCGCACACATGGAATTTGAAGCGCTGGCCATGGCGCCTTCGGAATATGACAAATGGGTCAAAGAAGTGAAGGACACCGCTCCTGAGCTGACCGAGTCGGAGTTCGACAAGTTGCTGGAGACCGCGCATGTTGGCCGCCAAACGTACAGCTCGACCCATCTGGACTTCCGTCCTGCACCGGAAGGGGAGAACGCCGGCCATAATCATGGCGGCGAGAACGGAAGCGAGGAGATGGACCACTCGACGATGGACCACTCCGACATGGACATGACGGAAGAATCTAGCGGACACGAAGCGCATAACTAATCAACGGGAAGGGAGTACCTGAACATGAAATGGGACGAATTTTTCGTCACGGGTGAGCCGATGATCTATGGCGCGATGGTCAGCATCGTTGTTGTATCGCTGGCGATAGTCATCGGTTTAACCTATTTTAAGAAATGGGGCTGGCTGTGGCGCGAATGGTTAACGACCGTCGACCACAAGCGGATAGGCATCATGTATATCATCTCCGCACTGCTGATGCTCTTCCGCGGCGGCGTGGATGCGCTGCTCATGCGGGCGCAGCTGGCGGTACCGGAGAACGGACTGCTGGATGCGCAGCACTATAACGAAATTTTTACGACACACGGGGTCATTATGATCCTGTTTATGGCGATGCCGTTTGTTGTCGGGTTGATGAACGTCGTAATCCCGCTGCAAATCGGCGCGCGTGACGTAGCATTCCCGCGTTTGAATGCCGTCAGCTTCTGGCTGTTTTTCGCTGGGGCGATGTTGTTTAATATCTCTTTCGTCATCGGGGGTTCCCCGGATGCCGGTTGGACGGCGTATTTCCCGCTGGCCAGCGTTGAGTTCAGCCCGAGCGTAGGTAACAACTATTACTCGATTGCGATTCAAATTGCAGGGATTGGGACACTGATGACCGCAGTGAACTTCCTGGTAACGATCCTGAAAATGCGCGCACCAGGTATGACGTTGATGAAAATGCCGATGTTTACCTGGTCGATCCTCATTACGAACATCATTATTTTGTTTGCGTTCCCGGTATTAACCGTGGCGCTGGCACTGATGATGTTCGACCGCCTGTTTGGTACGCAGTTCTTTACGATGGCCAACGGCGGGATGGATATGCTCTGGGCCAACCTGTTCTGGGTATGGGGCCATCCGGAGGTTTATATCGTTATTTTGCCGGCCTTCGGGATTTACAGTGAAGTCATTTCGACGTTCTCACGCAAAAACTTGTACGGCTATAAATCCATGGTATGGAGTATGATCGTTATTTCGCTGCTATCTTTTATCGTATGGGCGCACCACTTCTATACGATGGGTCACGGCGTCATGGTCAACGGGATCTTCTCGATTACGACGATGGCGATCGCCGTTCCAACCGGGGTTAAAATCTTCAACTGGCTGTTTACGCTGCAAAAAGGGCGCATCGAATTTACAACGCCAATGCTGTATTCCCTCGCCTTTATTCCGATCTTTACGATCGGTGGGGTGACCGGGGTCATGCTGGCGATGGCGAGCGCCGACTATCAATACCATAATACGATGTTCCTGGTGGCGCATTTCCACTATGTGCTGATTCCAGGTACCGTATTCGCGGTGATCGCAGGGTTCTATTACTGGTTCCCGAAATTGTTCGGTTTCCGGCTCAACGAGCGTCAAGGCAAGCTGGCCTTCTGGATTATTGCCATTAGCTTTAACGTGACCTTCATGCCGTTGTTCTTCCTTGGTTTGAAAGGGATGACCCGGCGGATGTATACCTATTCGGAAAGCACAGGCTTTGGTCCGCTGAACCTGATCGCTTCGATCGGTGCGGTGGGGCTCGCCATCGGGTTTATCGTGCTGGTGTACAACATTTACTGGAGCTTCCGTTATGCGGAGCGGGACAAAACCGGCGATCCTTGGAACGCACGTACGCTGGAATGGAGCACGCATTCTCCGGTGCCGGAGTACAACTTTGCGGTTGTGCCTAAAGTGGATTCGCTCGATCCGTTCTGGAAAGCGAAGAAAACGGGTAAATCGCTGTATACGGATAAAATCGAAGAGATTCATATGCCGAACAACAGCGGTCAACCGTTTATCCTGGGTGTGATTTTCTTTTTCTTCGGATTCTTTATGGTCTTTAGCTGGTGGGTACCGGCGATTATCGCCGGCCTGGGGATTCTCGTCATGCTGGCGGTACGTTCGTTCGAACGCGACCACGGCCGACATATTCCGGTCAGCGAAATCATCAAAACCGAGCAGGCTTTGGCCAATCGGTTGGACACGGATGCAGGATTGCGGGGTGAACACGCATGAAGGTAGATCATACTTTGCCTTTGGAATATCAAACGGAAGAGAACAGTAACCGGGTTCTTGGGTTCTGGCTGTTCCTGGGCGCGGAAATCGTGCTCTTCGCCACGCTGTTCTCGGTGTATCTGACGCTGTGGAACCGGACCGGCAGCGGCCCGAACGGAGCGGAAATCTTCGAAATCGGACCGGTGCTGGGCGAAACGTTCTTGCTGTTGACCAGCAGCTTTACCTGCGGCTTGGCGGTACACAGTATGCGTCTGGGGCTGAGAAAACCGTTTATGGCGTTCTTCGCCATCACGCTGCTGCTGGGCCTCGGGTTCCTTGGTATCGAGATTACCGAATTCGTTACGTACGTTCATGAAGGCGCAACGATGCAAACCAGTGCGTTCCTGTCGAGCTTGTTCGTCCTGCTGGGGACGCACGGCGCCCACGTAACGCTGGGGCTGCTGTGGGGCAGCGGGCTGATGATTCAGGTGAAACGCGAAGGGTTTACCCATGATACGGCGAACAAATCGTTTATTTTCTCGCTGTACTGGCACTTCCTGGACGTGGTCTGGATCTTCATCTTCAGCTTTGTATACTTGAAAGGACTGATGTGACATGAAAAAACTGTTCCCGATTCAACACGTCATGGGATATGTGTTCTCACTGATCCTTTCTGCTGTAGCGCTGTCGGTGGTATTCTGGGATATGTCGTTTGCCGTTGGCATGACGATCCTGCTTGTCTGCGCGGCCGTACAGATGTCGGTGCAGCTGTTCATGTTCATGCACATCGGCGAGAACCGCAGTAAAGGTGCATTGTATGCTAACCTCGTATACGCCCTGTTCGTCGGGCTAGTGACCGTGTTTGGTACCTTGCTGACGATGATTTGGGGTTACCAATAAGAGCACAGTCGAATATCAGAAAAAGAAACCCGTTGTCACGTATGTGGCAGCGGGTTTTTTGGCGTTAGCGGGGGAAGCTAGGATAGAAGAGTCGTTAACGCTAACGGACCGTAGCGCCGTTAAATGATGTTGGTTGGCGTTGACGGAGGGCTAGCGGACTTCACGGCCGTTATTTTGCGGATTTTGCGAAGGGTGGGCCCTCTTACGTGTCAATAAGGTCCACAGGGTCCGTTAGTGCGGGAAATGAGCCGGGAAATGACAGATAAGGTCTTTGAGGTCCGTTATGTTGGAAAAAAAGTTGAACGGAGACTCTTTACATACCCCATGGGGGTATATTATAATGAGCGTACCACAGCAAACCACGTTGGTTTGGAAAGGAGTCATGTATGGCGAAGGTCGAGGGACAGGAACATTTGGCGTCCGCACACTGCGAGGAGCATGGCGGGCATCATAGCGTATCGGAAACGGAGAATGGCAAGCCGGTACGGCGCAGCCACCATTCTGAAGCGATGAAGAGCAACCTGATCAGCCGATTGAACCGGATTGAAGGGCAAATCCGCGGAATCAAAGGGCTGATCGAGAGAGATACTTACTGTGACGATGTGCTGAACCAGATCGCCGCCGTGCAATCTGCGCTGAACAGCGTGGGCCGGCTGCTGCTGGAGGGACACATGAAGAGCTGCGTGATCGAGCGAATTCAAGCAGGTGAGACCGAAGTGCTCGACGAGCTGCTAGTCACGGTCAACAAGCTGATGAAATAACGGCGGAACCCCTGGGGGTACGCTGCAAGATGAAGCCATTATTAAACTCATGGGAGGAATTGTTCATGCAAAATATTACGTTAAACGTTGAAGGTATGTCCTGCAATCATTGTGTCAAATCGGTAGAAGGAGCCATCGCCGGGCTGGGCGCTACAGGGAAAGTGGATCTGGCCGCGAAGAAGGTGGAAGTGACTTTCGATGAAACGAAAGTGACGGTTGAACAAATCAAAGAAGCGATTGAGGATCAAGGATACGACGTCGTTTGATCCGAAGCCTTTTTCACGGACCTATAAGACGTGCGAGCGAATTAGCCGTGCGTCTTAAGGGACGGGGAGTGGGATGTGGAAGTATTTTTATTTGCCCTTGATATACCCCTATGGGGTATGAAATATGCGGGTTTTGAGATGGAGGATTGTCATGGAAAAAGCATTGCCTGCCGCCGGCGCGAATCACGACCAAACGACGTTGCAAATTACCGGGATGACCTGCGCTGCCTGTGCGGCACGGATCGAGAAGGGGTTAAACCGGCTGCCCGGCGTGAAACAAGCCAACGTCAATCTGGCGCTTGAAACGGCGCAAGTGCGGTATGAGCCGGGGACGGTCTCGATCGAGCAGATCATCGATAAGGTAAGCCAGTTGGGCTACGGTGCGGTGTTGAAGCCGTCGGAGAAGGAGTCCGGGGATATCCGCGCGCGGGAAATCCGGAAGCAAAGAAATAAGCTGATCGTGTCGGCAGTGCTCGCGTTCCCGCTGCTGTGGGCGATGGCCGGGCATTTTTCCTTCACCTCATGGATCTGGACGCCGGAGCTGTTTATGAACCCGTGGTTCCAGCTCGTGCTGGCGACGCCGGTGCAATTTATGATCGGCTGGGGCTTTTACGTCGGGGCGTACAAAGCGCTGCGCAGCCGCAGCGCTAACATGGACGTATTGGTCGCGCTCGGTACGTCGGCGGCGTATTTTTACAGTCTGTATTTGAGCTTGGAGTCTTTGTCGATGCCTCACGGGCATACCCCCCAGCTGTATTATGAAACGAGCTCGATCCTGATTACGTTGATCCTGCTCGGCAAATGGTTTGAGGCGTTAGCCAAAGGCCGCTCCTCCCAAGCGATCAAAACGTTGATGGGGCTGCAGGCCAAAACGGCGCTGATCCTCAAAGACGGCGTTGAAACGGTGGTACCGATCGAAGCGGTTGTCCCGGGGGACGTATTGATCGTCAAACCGGGCGAAAAGATCCCGGTTGATGGGGTAGTCATCGGCGGCGTCTCGTCCGTCGATGAATCGATGTTAACTGGGGAGAGTATCCCGGTGGAGAAGAAGGAAGGCGACACGGTCATCGGCGCGACCGTCAACAAACATGGCGTGCTGCGCGTGCAAGCGGCCAAGGTTGGCAGCGAAACCGCGCTGGCGCAAATCATCCGCGTTGTAGAAGAAGCACAAGGCTCGAAAGCGCCAATTCAGCGGGTAGCGGATGTGATTTCCGGGATTTTTGTCCCGATTGTGGTTGGGATCGCTGTAGTTACGTTCTTGGTGTGGTTTTTCTTCGTGGCGCCGGGCAGCTTCGCCGTGGCGCTGGAAAAGGCGATCGCCGTGCTGGTCATCGCATGCCCTTGCGCGTTGGGGCTGGCGACGCCAACGTCGATTATGGCCGGGTCCGGACGGGCCGCGGAGTACGGCATCCTGTTTAAGGGCGGCGAGCACCTCGAGGCCGCCCAAGGGCTGCAAGCGATCGTGCTGGATAAGACCGGCACGATCACGCGGGGGCAGCCGGAGCTGCGGGAAGTCGTCCCGGCCGAAGGCTGGGACGACGCGGCATTGCTCCGGCTCGTCGGCGCCGCCGAGCGCGGCTCCGAGCATCCGCTGGCGGATGCTCTGGTGGCCGGGGCGCGGGCGCGCGCCCTGGATCTGCCCGAGGCAACCGCCTTTGAGGCGGTGCCCGGGCATGGGATTACGGCGGTCGTCGAGGACCGCCGGGTGCTCGCCGGCACGCGCCGCCTGATGGCGCGTGAAGGCGTCGACGTCTCCGCCGCGGAGGCCGGCATGGCCGCGCTGGAAGCGGCCGGCCAAACCGTGCTGCTCGTGGCGGTCGACGGCGTCTACGCCGGCATGGTCGCCGTGAGCGACACCGTGAAGGAGACGTCCAAGGCCGCAGTAGCGCGGCTGAAGGAGATGGGCCTTCACGTGGTGATGATCACCGGCGACAACGTGCGCACCGCCCAGGCGATCGCCGCCGAGGTCGGGATCGACGAGGTGCTGGCCGAGGTGCTCCCGGAAGGCAAAGCCGCCGAGGTGAAAAAGCTCCAGGCCCGCGGCCTGAAGACGGCGATGGTTGGAGACGGCATTAACGACGCTCCGGCACTTGCCGTGGCCGACGTAGGCATCGCCATCGGCACGGGCACCGACGTGGCCATGGAGGCCGCCGACGTCACGCTGATGCGCGGCGACCTGGAGGGCGTGCCGGATGCGATCGCTATGAGCAAGCGCACGATGGGCAATATCAAGCAGAACTTGTTCTGGGCGCTCGCCTACAATACGATCGGCATTCCTGTAGCCGCTGCGGGCTTTCTGGCTCCGTGGCTGGCCGGGGCTGCGATGGCGCTTAGTTCTGTCTCCGTTGTGCTGAACGCGCTGCGTTTGCAGCGGGTGAAGCTGTAACTATACAATGCCAAACGAAACGAGCCTTCCAGGCCGTAAGGTTCCGGATTTTGTTCCGGTCTTGCGAGGGAAGGCTCGTTTTTTTGATGTAGATTCTATTTTTTTGGATGGGTGAGGGGATCCCCGATAATGCCTTGATCCTCCAGGGCGAGAAGCAGCTTCTTCATGAGTTCGACGGTTGCCGTAATGGCTGGCACGTCGGGCTTCTTTAATTTCTCCGTACAGGTCAAAGTGGCACGTCCGTTCTTGATCCGCAGCCGTACATGGATCTTGGAATGAAGGTTCAGCAACTCTTCGATCCCTTCGTACTTCAATACCGATCGCAGCAGACTGGGATGGGAAGCTTTTGCTTGAAACTTCTTATTCATTGCGGAGTTTGGGAGTGAGGCTTCCCGGAGCCCCCAGGTAAACCAGGCCAAGACATGTCGTTTGGCCGAAAATAACACGAACTCCAGCTTACGGCGCGGCCGGTAGCTGTATTTCACGGTGATCGCGTACTCGTTACCGGAGGTGTCGTTATTCGGGTCGGTGATCGTCACCTTACAGGATCCGAAGCGTGGGGAAAGCGGCAGACGGACATGCTGCCCCTTATACTTCCAGTTCCTGAACGTTCCTGCGGCGTAAGTCCCTCCAGAGGTTCTGGCATACTCTTTCAGCAGGGCTGTCGACTTCGGTTCCCACCACGGTTTACTTTTTACTGTCGTCTGCGTCATGCTTCTCTTCCTCCTTGCCCGGCGCCCGGGTGGAAGGCAGTCTTCCCTCGCGGCGCAATGCTTCTCGCAGCAGGTATTCGATATGCCCATTCACGCTTCGGAATTCATCCGCTGCCCAGCGTTCCAAAGCCTGATAAAGAGTCGGGTCAAGGCGAAGTGGGAAGCTCTTCTTGCTGGCCATCGTGAATGGATGCCCCTAATTAATACAACGTGCTAGTATTGATGACCGGCTGGGCGGAACGGTCGGATACGACAGCGACGAGCAGGTTGTTAATCATCGCGGCTTTACGTTCGTCATCCAGCTCGACAACTTGACCGGCCTGCAGCCGTTCGATCGCCATTTGAACCATGGTGACGGCGCCGTCGACGATTTTCTCGCGAGCCGCAATGATCGCTTCGGCTTGTTGGCGTTGCAGCATCGCGCTTGCGATTTCGGTCGAGTAGGCCAGATGCGTCAAACGCGACTCAATGACCTTAACGCCGGCGATGGCCAGACGGTTCTGCAATTCGCTGGTGAGCTCCAACGCAATCTCTTCCGTATTGGCGCGCAGGGAGAAGCCGGTGTCGGAATCGTCCAATTGGTCGTACGGATATTTGCTGGCGACGTGGCGCAGTGCAGCTTCGCTCTGAATTTCCACGAAGGTTTCGTATTCATCCACTTCAAATAGCGCTTTGGCGGAGTCGACCACCGAAAACACGACAACAGTGGCGATTTCGATCGGGTTCCCTTTGACATCATTGACTTTCAGTTTGGCGCTGTTGAAGTTGCGAACGCGCAGCGAAACTTTTTTGCGAGTTGAGAACGGGATGGCAAGATAGAAGCCGCTCTTGCGGATCACGCCGAGGTAACGGCCGAAGAAGGTGACGACAGCCGATTGGTTTGGCTGTACGATCGTCAGCCCGGTCAAGAGCACGAAGGCGATGACGAAGGAGAGCACACCGCCGGCCACGGGAACGACATCGTTTAACGTGACGAGAAATGTCCCCAACGCAATAAATCCGAAAATGAACAACAGGGCAACAAAACCGTTTAGGCACGAAATTTCTTTTTCTTTCATATAAAGTGACACTCCTTCACATATTAAATTGATATTTATATGATATCACTTTTGCAAAATAATGTAAATATTAGGCGGCGATATTCTCTGCCGGGGGCTTTTACATGATTATCCCCTTCGCTCAGATAGAATAGTTATCGATGGAGCAGAACTGTGTGAACCAATTGAAGCTTGGATGGGAGTGAAGATGAGGATGGAGATGAGGATGGAGATGAGGATGGAGATGAGGATGGAGATGAGGATGGAGATGAGGATGGTGTCTTATGGGATGGAATGGGGAGGGAATGAGGTTGGAAGCGAGACGGCCTCGCGGCTGATCGAACGGGATAGGCGTGTGCAAGTGGAATCGCAGATGATTAAACGGGATAGGCGTGGGTAAGTGGAACTTCAGCTGATCAAACGGGATAGGCGTTGGGTAAGTGGAACTTCAGCTGATCGAACGGGATAGGCGTGTGCAAGTGGAACCGCGGCTGATCAAACGGGATTATGCGTGGACAACTGGAATCGCTGCTGATCCAGGGCAAGATAGGCGGGGACGGCCGTATCTTAGCTGTCAGGGTGCGACAGACAGGAACGCCCGTACCGTAGCAGTCGGGGTGCAACAGACAGGGACAGCCTGGCCTTAGCTGATCAGAGCACGACCGGCAGGTTTAGCCCGTCCCGTCGTACTCGCAATAGGGGCTGACGGTACCGCCGCCAGGTGCGGGCTATCCAGGCAGTCCAGGCTGCCCGCACCATTAGCTTCGTCCCCAGCGTAGCTCTGGATATAGTGTAGACGTCCCCGAACGTCTGTGATCCACCTCCTGCCTAGAAGGGGGCGCCTGTACCGTAGTGCGATGTTTCATGGGCTTAATCCAAGGAGCGTACGATTTCGCTTAGACGGGCGATGCCTTCCGTCAGTTCTTCGGCGGTGGCGTAGGCGTAGGAGAGGCGCAGGTGGCTGCCGGAGGCGCGGTTGTACAGGTGGCCGGGGTTGATCAGAAGGCCGGCTTTTAGGGCGGCGTCAAATATTTTGCGCGGGGAGGGGGAGTTGTGCAGGTTCAGCCAGATGTAAAACCCTCCCTGCGGCACCTTCCAGTCCGCGATATCGCGAAAATACCGCTCCAACGCGTCCACCGCCGCCTCTCGCCGCAGGCGGAGCGCCGCCCGCAGCCGTTCAAGATGGCGGTCGTAGCTGCCGCTTTCCAGCCATTCCGCTGCCATCTGTTGCGAGAGGGCGCTAGAGCCGTAATCGCTTTGCATCTTGATGTCTGCAAGCCGCTCGATGACGGGCTGCGGTCCGGCAATCCAGCCAATCCGCAGGCCGGGGCTGAGGGATTTGGACAAGCTGCCCAGATACAGTACGCTGCCGCTGGCGTCATGAGCCTTCAGCGGCAGGGGCGGCGGGGCGTCCAGCCACAACTCGCGGTAGACATCATCTTCAACGAGGGGGAAACGGGCTGCCTCGCAGACGTCCAGCAGCTGACGTCGCCGCGCTTCGCTCATAACCGTTCCGCTTGGATTATGGAAGGTCGGAATGGTATACAGCAATGCGCCCGCATATTGCTTGGCGTACACAGAAACCAGGTCGGCGCGCAGGCCTTGTTCATCCATCGGGACACCGCGCAGCTTCATTCCGGCGCTCTGAAAAACGGGAACCGAATACAGATACGACGGTCGTTCGGTCAGTACCGTCGAGCCCTGGGGGAGCAGGCCGACGGCAATGAGCTGGAGCGCCTGCAAGGCGCCGGAGATTATCAGCAGCGAAGCCGGCGATACGGTGATGCCTTGGAGGCTCAGCCGGGCGGCGATGGCCTCCCGGAGCCGCAGGTCCCCGTTGGGCTCGCCATAGCCCAGGTTTGTGACATTGGTGGCCATCCGACCCAACAGCTCGGCCATTTCGGATTGCGGCAGCAGGTCCGGGCCCATCTCGCCGGTGCCGAGTCGCAAAATGCCGGGCTGGAACTCAGCCCGGTTAATCTCCTGCACGGCAGGCAAATTAGGGTACTGCACGCCGGAGCTGACGTATTCGTTCCAATCGGGCGGCGGGGAGGCGGTCAGCACGCCCCAGGTCCGGTTAACGACGCGGGTGCCGCCGCCCCGGTCGCCCTGAAGCAGCCCGGCTGCGATCAGCTCGTCCAGCGCGGCGACGACTGTGCTGCGGTTGACGCCAAACCGCGCGGCCAGCTCCCGCTGGGACGGGATGCGTGTCCCCACCGGCCATTCGCCGCTGGCGATTCGATCACAAAGATGCTCCATGATTTGGCGATGGAGCGGAATGGGCGAATTTCGGCTGGGACGCCAGGTCGAATGATTCATGCGGAATACCCCCTATCTGCAGAACTGTAGATTTTTTGCGCGAACGACGTTATTTTCCCCTATTATATCGTTTGGTTGGTTTCTGATCCATCCAAATGGATGGAGCTAAATCGGGAGGGGGCGGGTACAATAGGGTTCGAGACAGAGATCAGAGGGGGAGAGAGATGTTTAGTGCTGCGATTCATGGGTTCTTTCTGGCGGTTGGACTTATTTTGCCATTAGGCGTGCAGAATGTGTTTGTGTTTAACCAGGGGGCTGCCGGACGAAAGCTCCGCCGGGCCTTGCCGGCTGTTCTGACCGCCGCTTTGGGCGATACGATATTGATTTTGCTAGCTGTGTTGGGGGTCTCGGTGCTGGTCTTGTCATGGACTTGGCTGAAAACCGTACTCTTTGCGGCAGGCGCCGTCTTTATGCTATACATTGGCTGGACCATCTGGAGGGACGTGTCCAAACCGTCTTCCGCCGGGCCATCCGGGCTGCCAGCTAAACAGCAGGTGGTGTTTGCATTGTCGGTGACGTTTTTGAATCCCCATGCGATTCTGGATACGGTTGGCGTGATCGGGACAAGCTCTCTGGATTATACCGGCGGGGCGAAAGGGGCGTTTACGCTGGCTGCGATTCTGGTGTCGTGGGTCTGGTTTTTCGGATTGGCATGGGCAGGCAAAACACTCGGAAGCTTGGACCGGGGAGGTCAACTGCTCCAGGGGATCAATCGATTGTCTGCGCTTATCGTCTGGGGGATGGCGTTATATATGATCGGTGCCGTGGTCGCTGATCACTTGAAGTAGGGCGGCGGGGAGCCTTGAAGCTCAGTATGACACTGGGATGCAAGCGGCTTGCTTCCTGTTGGGGAAAGTTCCATAATTAGGAATAACATAAAGCAAGGGATAGGAGTGAGGAGATGAACGAGACGATATCCAAAATGCTGGAGCACCGTTCCATTCGTAAATACAGCGATCGTCCGGTGACCCGAGAGCTGGTGGAACAAATCATATCCGCAGGCCAAATGGCCTCCAGTTCCAGCAATGTACAAGCCTATACCGTGATTGCCGTGACGGACGCGGATCGGAAAGCGAAGCTGGCCGAGCTTTGCGGGAATCAGGCTTATGTGGCGGAGTGTCCTGTTTTCCTAGTCTGGTGCGCAGATTTGTCAAGACTCAAACGGGCAGCGGAGCGGCATCTTCCTTCGGAAACGACTTATGAAGGCACGACGGAGAACTTTATTGTAGCTACGGTCGATACGGCGCTGGCAGCGCAAAATGCCGCCATAGCCGCAGAATCACTGGGCCTTGGCATCGTGTATATCGGCGGTATCCGCAACCATAGCGAGGAGGTGGCGGATCTCCTGGGCCTTCCGCACCTTTCGTATCCTGTATTCGGGATGTGTCTCGGCTATCCGGATCAAAATCCAGGGGTGCGTCCACGGCTTCCGCTGCCGGCAGTTCTGCACTGGAACCAATATGATACCGCCGGGCAAGAGGAACAGGTGGCGGCCTATGACGAGGTCATGTCCAAGTATCTGCGTGAACGGACCGGAGGGGCGAAGGATACCCCTTGGTCGGAGCTCATGGCCGAGAAGCTGGCACAGCCGGCGCGGCTGCATATGCGCGAATTTTTAGAGAAGCGCGGCTTTACCTTGAAATAATGGCAAAAAAAGCTGTCCTAATCGGGTCGTACCCGGGGACAGCTTTTTCGTATTATTAGGTCAACCAGAAATTTCTGGTTGGCCTTTTTTCTTAGGCGCTGTCAGATGGCGGTAGCCGGGAGAACGTGCGGCTTTTAGGGGCAATGATCCCGTCACAAAAACTGTTCTCCCACTACCCCCAATGACCATGTTTGAGCTGGTTGAGGCATCGGACCTCGAATCACAAGCGAAGCTGTGAGATTGGAACCATCGTGGGAGTGCCGGCTATTATTCAGGAGGAGATGACATGAGACCGGTTATTGGATTGGATGTGTCGAAAGGGACAAGTGTGCTCCAAGCGTTTACAGATCGAAATAAGCCGTATGGAAACAGTATCACGGTAGAAACGATTCGGGAAACGGCAGGATCGTCACACAGCAAGGCTTGGATTCAGACAAAGGCAGAGAAGATTCAAGAGAAGATTCAGGCGTTACCGTCTCTAAGCAAGTCAAGCAAAGCACAACAGACGGCTTTGCTGAGTATGGTGGAAATGGTGTAAGGAAAGAGGGCAAGCCCTACAAAGCATAATACCAAATTTACCCAGAAGCATCCGCGCCAACGGAGGCTTCTTTGTGCTGCACAAAAATAGTATAACAGTATCTTTGCATTAATCCAATCACTTGGGGTTGACAAACATTAGCTGGTTTTTCGTCGTTAAGTTATAATCCGTAAAAACTTCGCGTGTTCCGGTACAACGTCGCTGCGGCCTCTTCCGGAGAGATGCCCAGAAGATTCGCCCAGGCCAAGGCGACGTGACGGGTCATGCGCGGGTGGGTGATCTGACCGGCAAACGGTCCTTCAAACGGCCAAGGCCCGTCCGTTTCGGCCATCACCTGCTCGGGAGGATAGCGCCGGGCGAGGTCTTGGATTTTCGATTCGTAGACGATATCCGGCGTAAAAGAGATCGCATAACCGCGATCCGCCATGCGGCGCACTGTGGATTCGGCTCCCTTGAACCAGTGGAAATGTGCTTTGGTGACGCCGTGGCGTTCCAGCAGGTCGCAGGCAAGCTCGGCGTCCTCGTATACCGCATGCATCACAATCGGTTTGTCTAACGCCTTGGCAAGCATCACAAACTTCTCCAGCAGGTCCACGTAGGGCTCAAGCTCAAAGCCCTTTCCTTGCTGGAGAGCTTCTTGCCGCGCATAATATGGAAGCCCGACTTCACCAACGGCAATCATATCCTCGGCATGCTGCTTGATCCAATTCAGCAGGAGATCGATCTCCCGATCCTCAGGGATAGGCTGCTCGGGGTGGAATCCGAATGCCGGGCGCACCAGGTTCGGATAGCGCTCCGCCAAAGCGTTGTTCAGCTTGCAGGAGGCTAAATGCATCGAAACGGCAATGACGGCTTCCACTCCGCAGCCCGGCAGTTCCTGCAGCAGGCGTTCACGGGTATCTTCGTCGTAAAGGTCTATATGAATATGGGCATCAATGAACGGGAGTTGGATTCCCTTCGGTAAACCGCGAAGAAGATTGTGGGACATCTCACCAGACCCTTTCCAGAAACAGGTTAACCGCTTGTACTCATTATACCTGTTTTTAGGTAGGTTTCAGCGGATGCCACGGGATTTCTTCGTTTTTTGGTTAGAGAATGCCCATCATGTAAAAGGTTAAATCTTACTGCGAAACCGGGCATGTCGTACAATAACAATTATGCGACAAAAATTAAAGTCAACAGGAGGTCCACTACATAATATGGGTACTAATTATTTGTCCGCTGTAGCCCAGCAATTTCCGTTCCATTTATCTGTCACACAGGATTATCAGGACGAACAGATCATTCAAATGTTCCTGACGGCATGCGCCAAAGCGCCAAATACCCGCAGAAACTATTTTAGGGCCCTGGAGCATTTCAGGCAATTCCTTTCGGGAATGCGTTTTCGGGATGTGACTTGGAGGGAAATCGAAGCTTATAAAATCTACCTCACGAAGGGCTTCTACCGCGATGGCCAAAAACCGCTTGCTCCGGCCAGTGTGGCTGCATTTATCGCGCCTCTGAAGTCGTTTTATAAATGGGGAAGCGACAGCAGCATCGGCTTTTTCGATCATAATCCGGCGCAAAATGTCCGTATCCCGGCCATTGCCGTAACGAGCCGCAGACATTATCTTACCCGCAACGAGGTCGGCAAGCTGCTGGAGGCGTTGCGGCGCCAGAGCCTGAGAAATTACTTGATCGGCCTGTCTCTGGTGCTGTTGGGCCTTCGCGTGTCCGAGTTATGCGGCATCAAGTGGAAGGACTTTCATGCCGATATGCTGGAGACATCCATATGGCTCACCGTATCCCACGCAAAACGCGGAAAAACACGCGAGGTCAAAATTCCGCGAGAGCTCTGGAACATGTACCAGGAGCATGCACGCAGATTGGCGAAGGGGCATGAACCGGATCCGGAGTTGAAGCTGTTTGCAATTACGCCGCGGCAAATCGAACGAATCATTAAACAAGCAGGCATTGCGAGCGGAATTCAGAAGCAGCCGACCCCCCACTGGTTAAGACATACCAACGCGACGCTGGCATTGTTGCAGGGCGCCTCGCTGCAGCAGGTTCAGGAAAGCTTGGGGCACTCCCATATCAACACGACCCAGCGCTATCTGCACACCGTCGAGCAAATAAAGAAGGCGGCTCCTGACTTCGTACAGGACTGTTTGATGGAATTTATGTGATTTTTCTATTTTTTTAGTGCTATTTATCTATTTTTTGTGTCGAAAATAATGCAAAAATCGCTCTTTTGTCCTATAATGTAACAAGGGTTAATTACAAACCTTGCCAAATTTCGACCAGTTTTTACCTAGGGTTGTCGCATAATTGTTATTGTACGACATGGTCTGTTTTTCATCCGTTTGCTCTGAATCATCATCGGGTAAAAAGCGTTAAAATTTAACGGGGATTAAGCAAATTATTAGCCAAAATAACTTTTTTCTTTCGGGAAATAAGGAACGTCGACTCCGAGACGGGAGAGACGAATGACGACACAGGTTTTTTAGGGGGCAGAACGGTTGACTGTTTTTAATGAGTTCGTCGACGATTGGTACATGGACTATAGCCCGGAAGCCGTGAAGTGGTTTAACCTGCTTGTGCGCAAACATCCGGAAACCTATCACCATAGTATACGGGTTGCTATGCTGGCAGAGAAAATCGCCGAGCCGCTGAAGATCACCGGAGCTGAGAAGGACATGCTGGTCCGCGGGTGCTTTATGCATGATATCGGCAAAACGATGATCCCCCGCGCGATCATTGAGCAGCAGGAGCCGCTGACGGAGATACAGTGGAGGATCATTAAGCTGCATCCGGTCATCGGGGCAGAGCTGGTAGAAGCGGATCCTGCGTTTGGACCGGGCATTGCGGATATCGTCCGCTGGCATCATGAGCGTTGGGACGGGGCGGGGTACCCGGATGGGCTGAAGGGGAAGCAAATCCCCTATAAGGCGAGAATTTGCGCGGTGGTTGACGCCTTCGATTCGATGACATCGGACCGGCATTACCGGGAACGGAAGCTGACTATGGCTGAAGCCAAGCTGGAATTGCACCAACATCGTGAGACCCAATTCGATCCGGAAGTAGTGGATGCGTTAATGGAGCTTTCCGATGAAATGCTGAATATTTACTCCATTATGTAATCAGCGGATATCAGGGGGAATGGACATGGAAAAAAGGTCCTGGAGCCGTCCCGTTACTCCGGAGGAACTGGAGGAAGCCAACCGGATAGGGAGGACTTTGCTCTACCTGCGCGTGACCTTAATTCCCGATTGTACACAGAAGCTGGAGCGATTCCGGCTGATTGACATGAAGTTAAGCGCCTATGAGCAGGTGCTGGACCGGACGCCGAATCTCTCAGATCCGGCGGAACCTTTAGAATCCATCGAATCGGTGACCTGGCTGATCGCCTTTGCAGGGGAAGCCAAGCATCTGCAACGCTGGGTCGAACTGATGCTGGATGTGGATCAGGTGGAGGTTACTGAGGTTGCGATGGATTTCTAGCAGCAGGAGGAAGTCTGATTCAGACTCCTCCTGCTGCTGTTTTGCGTTGTTCCGCCGCCATCATGGCCGCAATCTCCCGTTTTAATCGCATAAAATCGGGATCCTCCGTCATTTCCTCGCGCCGCGGCCGGGGAAACGGCACCTGAATGGTATGCAGCACACGGGCTGGCCGGTTTGAAAATAAAACAATCGTGTCCGAGAGCATCAGTGCCTCCTCGATGCTGTGCGTAATCATCAGGACGGAGCGCTTATTCTCTTCCCAAATGTCCAGCAGCCAGCGCTGCATTTCGCTGCGCGTTAAGGCGTCCAGCGCACTAAACGGCTCGTCCAGGCACATCACTTCCTGGGGGGCGAGCAGGCCCCGCAGGAACGAAGCTCGCTGCTGCATGCCGCCGGATAACATATGGGGATAAGCCCGTTCAAACCCGCTTAACCCGGCTTTTTGGAGCCAGTGCTGGATGTCCGCACGGGAGCTCCGGCTTCCGGCCTCGGCGATTTCCTGCGCCAGCACGACGTTCTCCTCGATCGTCCGCCAAGGGAATAACGCCGGCTGCTGCGGCACGTAACTGATATGTCCGCGCTGGCCGGTGACTGGGCGTCCCTGAAGGAGCACTTCGCCTTGATCCGGCGCAGTCAGGCCGCCGATGACGTGAAACAGCGTGCTTTTGCCGCAGCCGGATGGGCCGATGATCGACACGAATTCGCCGGCCGGCACCCGCAGCGAAATGTCTTGAAGGACCGGGACCTCCCGGCGTCGGTCGCGGAACGTTTTATGGATCTGCCGGACCTCCAGCGCGGGGATGGCGTTATCTCTATGCGTTGATGCTTCGCTCATGAACCAAGCCTTCCTTTCCGTAAGCTGCCCTATCTCCGGTCGTTCGCCGGTTTATAGCGGACAAGCCATTTTTCCAACAAAGCGACGCAGGCGAACATCGCGAGGCTGATCGCCACGATGATGGCGATGGCGACAAAGATCTTATCCGTGCGGAACGACGCCTTCTGCAGCATCATATAGTAGCCGATGCCCTTGTCCGCGCCGATCCACTCGGCAATGACCGCCCCCATGACGCTGTACGTTGCGGCGATTTTCACCCCGGACATGATCGAAGGGATCGCGTAGGGCACCTCCAGCTTGCGGAAAATATCCGCCTTGGACGCACCGATCATTCGCATATAATCGAGCATCGCCCGATCCGTGCGGCTCAGTCCGTCCATGGCCGCCACGGCGACAGGGAAGAAGCAGACGAGCGTAATGACGATAATCTTCGGCAGGATGCCAAATCCAAACCAGATCATCAGCAGCGGCGCCAGCGCAATGGTTGGCACGTTTTGACTTAGGATGATCAGCGGATATAGCGACGCCTTCAGAAACGGGACATAATGCAGGACAAACGCCGTCAGCAAGCCTACGAGCGTCCCGATGGCAAAGCCGATAAACATCAGCCGCAGCGTCGCCGCCGTGTGTTCCCCTAAGCTGGCCGCACCGGCAGCCGCTTCACGACCGATATCCACCGGGCTGGGGAGAATCCACTTCTCGATGTGGAACCAGGCGGTAGCGCCCTGCCAGATCAGCAAAAACAAGATGACCGCCACGAGGGGCGGCCAGATGTTGTGCCAAAGGCTGCGGAGATTCATGGCCGATATTTTTCAATCAGCTTATCCATGCTGACGCCTTTGGGATTGTACGAAATTTTAATTTGCGAAATGATGCCCGTACTGCCGAACTCAATGACGGCTTCGTTCATTTTCTTCACGATGGCCAGCAGCTCGTCGAGATCCCCCTCCATGGTCGTCTCCAGGGGGTTCACCTGATATTTGACCCCGGATGCTTGAATCACTTCAATGGCCCGGTCTACATAGGGAATGACGTCTTCGCCGTTGGGTGTCTTCGGAATGATCTGAATGCTTAATAACGCGTTTGGCATGGGTGGGTTCATCCTTTCGAATAGGGATTTGGCATCATTGGGTTAAAGTATAGTAAATTATTCGCTTGGCAAAAACTCGTTGGTAAAAGCGGCATCTACGTCAAGCGGTTTTTCCAGCAGCTTGCGATCAAACATCCAATCGGAGTAGTTCTGCCACACTTCTTTCTTCTGCTCGCCCCAGCGCGGAGCATCGTCCTTGTATTTCGGGCTCAGCCATTTTTGACTGGCCACCACCAGGTCCTTGTCGAGCTCCGGTACGGCTTTCAACAGGATCTGCGCCGCTTCTTCCGGATGGTCGATCGCATAATTGTAACCTTTAGACACGGCCCGCATAAAAGCCTTTACCAGCTCGGGGTTGTCCTTGACCGTCTTCTCGTTTGTCACGAGTACCGGGGTGTAGTAGTCCAGCTTCTCGGAGAAATCCTTGACATACAGCATGTCGATCGGCTCGCCCCGCAGCTCGGCCTCAATGCCTGTCCAGGCGTAGAAAATCCAGGCAAAATCAATATCCCGCTTCACTGCCGTAAAATAATCGGCATCCCCGATATTAACGAATTTCACCTTGTTGACATCAGCGCCTTGCAGGTCCATGATCGATTGGATCACCGCTTGTTCCACCGGAGAGCCCCAGCCGCCGTAGGCTTTGCCTTCGAAGTCTTTAGGCGATTTAATATTCTTGTCTACGGGGGCAGCGAAGCCGGACGTATTGTGCTGAATGATCGCGGCAATCGAGACGAGCGGGACGCCTTGGATCCGGCTTTGAGTTACGTTCTCCTGCACGCTGACGCCAAACGGCACCTCTCCGGAGGCAACCATCGCCTCAGCACCGCCGGAACCGGGCAGGAGGATGTCCACATTCAGCCCTTCCTCGGCGAAATAGCCTTGATCCTTGGCGACGTAAAGCCCGGTGTGGTTCGTATTCGGGCTCCAGTCGAGCACGACTTTAACATCTTGCAGCTCTGTGTTAGAACCTTGATTTGGTGCGGCGGCTTCGGTATTTTGCCCGCTTGGGTTTCCGGCTTTCGCCTTCCCGGCGCTGTTCCCATTCGCTCCGCCGCAGGCGGACAATATCAGCAGCAAGCAACCGAGAAACATGGCCAGTGCGGTACGTACTTGAACTTTCACGACTTCTACTCTCCTTCGTTGGTGTAGATTTCCGCAGCTTGTTCTTGGTATAACCCTGGATGTGCGTCCTTAAGCGTAACTTCCAACTTCCGGATACAAAAAAACGTCCCGGATCCGGGACGCAATAGGCAATGGAAATGACATGTAAAATAAGTTCATCACCATGGTATGGCTCCCTACGCTGGCATTATCCAGATCAGGTTGAAGGGTCAGTATCTTGGAGGGATACACTCTCAGCCGGCCAATTCCAGCACCCCTGAACAATATGACTGCAGATTACATCTGTCATTATAGTTTTCGCCAACTGGATTTGTCCAGTCTTTCCGGACCAGCTTGCAAAAACCAGGGGATTTGCTTTTTATCTGGCAAAAGGATATAATGAGTTCAAATCATGGTTTTGAAAGAGGATATCATTCACGCATTGAAAAGGGTGTCACTTTATAAAACTGGAACTTTTTTCAATGTGTGAATTTTTTTTATACAAGTGGTGCATGTTCAATAAGGGTCAGCCTTTATTGAGCGACTTCTGTTAAAAAAATGAATCATGTTAATCTTGAAACAGGAGGTATTCCCCATGGAAACCGGAACAGTGAAATGGTTTAACGCTGAGAAAGGTTTTGGCTTCATCGAAGTGGAAGGCGGAAATGACGTATTCGTTCATTTCAGCGCAATCACCGGCGAAGGCTTCAAAACCCTCGACGAAGGCCAACGCGTACAATTCAACGTGGTTCAAGGCAACCGCGGCCCGCAAGCCGAGAACGTTGTAAAACTGTAAGTTAGTTAGGAACTGCTCTTAATGCGTGCTCGCATTAAGGGCAGTTTTTCTTCGCGAAGATCATTCATGAGGTTAATTTTTCAGAAGTCCGCTTCTGATGGTACATATAAAGCTGCAACAATTACATCGATTCACCTGGTTGGAACGTTCACCTTGAAGAGGAGGGGAATTTATGAACTACCGTAAAAAGACGTTAGAGGAAATTCCTGAGGAAAATACGCCGGTATGGACCTGCACTAGCGATGACTGCAACGGGTGGATGCGGGACAATTTCACCTTTGAATATAGCCCCGTATGTCCGCTCTGCTCGTCCGAGATGGTCATGGGGATGCGCATGCTCCCTCAACTGAGCAATCCAAGCTCCGATCAAAGATCGTCGTCCAAGAAGGCATAGGCGAAAGCTGCTGCCGGAATCGGAGAGCGCGGTGAGCAACAACAGCCGTATTCGCTTCATGCGAGTACGGCTGTTGTTGTATTCATCCGGGTGATAGATTGGAAAGTGATGTAAAAATAAAATCTCCATAAAAGGATTGCATCTATATAGAAAATTTAATATGTTTGAGGTGCTGCAACGGTTTCGTGAATCATGAGGAGGCGGTATTCCCGGTCATTGCCCGGTATTGCTTGAGCATATACAGCCGCCAGCGAATAATCATGCCGTAAGCGAGCAGGAAGAACAGCGCCGCGGTTTGCATGACGGAGACGTATTGTTCTACGGCCTCATGCAGCAAGAGACGGACGACAAGCAGTCCAATCAGGATAAAGATAAAGCTGCGGGAACGTTCCGCGTAAATTTCGCCGCCGATGTTCTCGAACTTGGTTGTCCGAATCAACGGATAGGAGAACAGGAGCCAACCGAAAGCGAAGGCGATTACGCCCCACAGGAGAGGAATGTGCGTTTCCGGCACAACAAACATGAAGAGGCCGGTTGTCATTCCTAGAGGAGGAATGATGATTTTCTTCACCGTGACAGGCCGACGACTGGCTTTCAGACGGATAAACAGAACAGCGACGGCCATGGCCATTGCACCAACGGTAAAGGCGGCTTGCATATAAGAGGGATTCATTAGGTTCATAGAGGTTCCCTTTCTGTAAGTATATAGTATGTATATATTGAGTATTTAGCGAAATGGAATAAAGTGACTAGCGAATAGCGATTCGCGAGAACATTATAACATACTCGTCTGCACTTGTTTCAAACTTGGTAAGGGAAGGGGAAGAAGGAAGATGAATAGCGAATTAACGGTCGCCGTCCATTGCTTGTTGTATTTAGATTCCAAGGAGGATCGCATGGCCAATAGCGAACAGATCGCCTGCAGCGTCGCGACCCATCCGGCCCGTGTACGTAAGGTGCTCAGCCTGCTTCGCCGCCACGACCTGGTGACGACGAAGGAAGGGGCCCGCGGCGGGTACTTGCTAAAGTGCGAGCTTTCGCAGGTTACTCTCGGCGATTTGTACCGCATCTTCGCTCAAGGATCGCTGCATCCCAACTGGTGTTCCGGCAGCGAACACTCTTCCTGTAATATCTCCTCGAACATCCCTGCCGTGATGAACCAGATCTACAGCGGGGCAGAGAAACAGGTGGAGATGTTTTTTGATCGGCTTCCGTTGTCTGAAGTGAAGCAGATGCTGGATGAATTTGAGAAAGAGAAGGAAGAGAAATCGGTGAGCAAGGAAGCTGGACCGAATTGGCACTTTTTTGTGGGTTCTTATGCTGATCGCGGGGAGCCAGGAATTTATCTCTGCGAGCTGCAGAGGGATACCGGCGAGATGCGGGTTATCCACGAGACTGCGGGCCTCACCAACCCTTCCTTTGTGACCTTCGATGCGAAGGGTATGCGATTGTATGCGGTAAGTGAACAGACCGAAGGGCAGGTTGCTGGATTTGCGGTTGATCCTAAGGATGGGAAGCTGACGATGTTGCACAGCGAACGGGCAACGCATGGGGCCGACCCGTGCCATCTGGCTTTGAAATGTGGGCGGGATCCGTTTTTGCTGGTCGCCAACTATTCCAGCGGGCATGTGAATGCCTTTGCACTGGAAGCGGATGGGTCGTTAGGAGAAATGACGGCCCTGATTTGCCATGAGGGAAGTAGTGTAAACCAGGAGCGCCAGGAATCGGCTCATGCTCACAGCATTGTGCCTAGCCATGATGGACGGTTCGCCTTCGTCTCTGACCTGGGAACCGACCAGATAGTGATCTATCGGTTGGAGTGCGGACGGCTAGTAAAGCACGGGGTAACCCATTTGCCGCCGGGGACAGGTCCACGGCATTTCGTGCTCCATCCGTCGGAACGGTTTGCTTACGGCATGAACGAGTTGAACAATACGATGACGGCATATACTTTCGATCCGGTGGAGGGGCGGCTTGAGGCGATCCAGCACGTCAGCTCCCTGCCGGATGATTTCCGCGGGGAAAACTATCCGGCCGATATTCACTTCTCGCCGGACGGACGTTACGTATACGGCTCCAACCGCGGACATGACAGCATTGTCCGTTTCCGCATCGATCGGCACACCGGTCGCCTCGAGGACCCGGAATGGACGAGTGTGGGGGGCAGCTGGCCGCGGAACTTCGCCGTCCTGGACGACTATGTGCTGGTGGCGAATCAGTACAGCGGCAATATCGTCGCCTTGCGGCGTGATCCCGAGAGCGGCAGTCTGACGCCTGCGGAGCATAGCTTGAGTATCAGCAAACCCTCCTGCATTGAACCGCTGCCGGCAGACTTTGCCGTGGGTAAGCAGCCGGCAGGTTCCATGTGAATCAGAAGCTTCATCTCATATCCAAGCGGACGAAGGATCCGATCCAGACACCCGAAGGCCTGCATTTTGCCGGTCTTCGGGTGTTTTGCATTGTCTGGAAGGGAGGTCCGCAACCCATGCCGCAGCCTGTACCGGCTATAAGGGAGGCTTATAAAAAAATTGATTTTTTTGCATAAAAAGGTTTGACATTTCTGGGCTGCCGCATATAAAATAACACCATAGCATACTAAACAGGTAGGAATAATTAAAAATGTTCTCACCGTACGGACGGAGGAACGCTCTACTTGCCTTGGCAGACACGGGTAGTGGCTCGGTTTGACCGTAGGGGGTGGGGCGTTTCTCCGTTTTCCGTTGTCAAGTGGTTGATACGGTGGATGCCTGCCCTGCCCTAGTAAAGCGAGAAAAGAGTATGGGGAGTGATACGATGAACAGAAGGTTGAAGCAAGGGGTTCTGATGAGTCTGGCATTGATATTGGTTGGGGTCCTGGCGGCTTGCTCGTCCAACACGAGCGGCGGCAACGATGCGGCCAGCGCGGCAGCCGGGAATTCCGGCGGCGGGGAGAAGCCCAAAGCGGTGGAATTGCTGAACGTATCCTACGACCCGACCCGGGAATTATACGAAAATTATAACAAAGCTTTTGCGGCATATTGGGAGAAAGAAAAAGGACAGAAGGTCACCATTAAACAGTCGCATGGCGGATCGGGCAAGCAAAGCCGGGCTGTCATTGACGGGTTGAAAGCCGATGTGGTTACCCTGGCGCTGGGATACGACATTGACGCCATTGCGGAAACCGGGCTGATCAATGAAGGCTGGCAGCAAAAGTTCGAGCATAACAGCTCGCCCTATACCTCCACGATCGTATTTCTGGTTCGTAAAGGCAATCCCAAAGACATCAAGGATTGGAACGATCTGATCAAGGATGGCGTTGAGGTGATCACGCCAAACCCGCAAACCTCTGGCGGGGCGCGGTGGAATTACCTGGCGGCATGGGGATATGCCCTGCATCAAAACAATAACGATGAAACTAAAGCACGGGAGTTCGTGCAAGAGCTGTTCAAGCATGTTCCGGTTCTCGACAGCGGGGCGCGCGGCGCTACTACGACGTTCGTAGAACGTGGACTCGGCGACGTGCTGCTGGCTTGGGAGAACGAGGCCTGGTTGTCCGTGCAGGAGCTGGGGCCGGATAAATTCGATATCGTCTATCCGTCGGAGAGCATACTGGCTGAACCGCCGGTTGCCGTGGTCGACAAAAACGTAGATGCCAACGGCACCCGCGAAGTCGCCGAGGCTTATTTGAAATACCTGTATTCGGAAGAAGGACAGAAGATCGCTGCGGAGAATTACTATCGCCCAACGCTCGACAGCGTCAAGGCGGAGTATGCCGACAAATTCCCGGAGATTAAGCTGTTTACGATTGAGGAATTTGGCGGCTGGGCAGAAGCCCAAACGAAGCATTTCAATGACGGCGGCATCTTTAACCAAATTTACGTACCGCAATAATACGAACCGACCGTAACGAATCGGAGGCGAAGAATATGCACAGTAGCACCGCAAAGCGCGGCGTTCTGCCCGGCTTCGGGCTGACGATGGGATTTAGCGTGCTGTACCTCAGCTTGATCGTGCTGATCCCGCTTTCCGCCTTGCTGCTGAATTCTACAGGACTAACCTGGGAGAAATTTTGGGATATCGCAACCGACCCGCGCGTGCTTGCTTCATACAGAGTGAGCTTTGTGACCGCGGCGGTGGCCGGATTGATCGATGCGGTGCTTGGGCTGCTGCTGGCCTGGGTGCTGGTCCGGTACGATTTTCCCGGCAAAAACATTTTTGATGCCATGATCGACCTTCCTTTTGCCCTTCCGACGGCGGTGGCCGGGGTTTCCCTCACCGCGATCTATTCGGCCAACGGCTGGATCGGTTCCTTGTTCGAACCGCTGGGGATTCGCATCGCGTTTACGCCGGCGGGCATCACGCTTGCGCTGATGTTTATCGGCATCCCGTTTGTTGTGCGCACCGTACAGCCAGTGCTGCAGGACCTGGATGCCGAAGTGGAGGAGGCGGCGGCCACGCTTGGCGCTAGCCGCTTCCGCACCTTCCGCCAAGTGGTGCTGCCGGAGCTGCTGCCCCCGATGTTAACGGGGTTTGCGCTCGCGTTTGCCCGCGGCATCGGCGAATACGGCTCCGTTGTCTTCATCTCCGGCAACATGCCGATGAAGACGGAGATCGCCCCGTTGCTCATCATGTCGAGGCTGGAGCAATTCGACTACGCCGGGGCGACGGCGGTTGCGCTGATGCTGCTGCTGATCTCGTTTGTGCTGCTGCTGCTCATCAACACGCTGCAGCGCCGGATTCGCAAGACCGCGCGGTAGGAGATTGAGAGCGCGGACTCACGATAACGAGTGTTGCCGATGGGGAGAGCTGACGATCACGAGATGCTATCTGCCCGGTGAGCATAGGCAAGCTCGGGAACGCCAATCGATAGGGAGGGAAGAGGATGGCCGGTTCTGTGCCATTAGCAGCAAGCAAGCCAACGGCTCCGCGGAAGCAGGCGGGGCAGGGTTCTGGCGTAATCAAGTGGGTGCTGATCACGGCGGCCGCACTGGTCCTGCTGTGGCTCATCGTGTTGCCGCTTGCCGTCGTCCTGACGGAGGCGCTCAAGAAAGGCTGGGACGTCTACGTAGCAGCCATCCGTGACCCGGATGCATTATCCGCACTGCGGCTGACGCTGCTCGTCGCTTTGATTACCGTCCCGCTGAATACCATCTTTGGAGTGGCTGCCGCCTGGGCCGTCACCAAATTTAAATTTCGCGGCAAGCAGGTGCTGGTCACGTTAATCGACTTGCCGTTTGCCGTATCGCCGGTGATCGGCGGTCTGATCTACGTGCTGGTCTATGGCTCGCACGGGTGGTTCGGACCGTGGCTGGAGGAGCATCATATCTCGATTATTTTTGCTCTGCCAGGCATCATCTTGGCGACGTTGTTCGTGACCTTCCCGTTTGTAGCCCGTGAGCTCATTCCGCTGATGGAGGACCAGGGGCAGCAGGAGGAGGAAGCTGCAATCACGCTGGGAGCGCGGGGCTTCCGGATCTTCTGGAAGGTCACGCTCCCGAACATCAAATGGGGTTTATTGTACGGAATTGTTCTTTGTAATGCGCGAGCGATGGGAGAATTCGGCGCTGTCTCCGTCGTCTCGGGCCACATCCGGGGAGAAACCAACACATTGCCGCTGCACGTGGAGATTTTGTATAACGAATACCAATTTTCCGCGTCCTTTGCGGTAGCCTCTCTCTTGCTTCTGCTGGCGCTTGTGACCCTGCTGCTCAAAGGCTGGTTCACTCGCCAAAGCCGCCATTAGAGAGGGCTGAGACCAGGGACAAGGGGTGCGCCAGTTGCGCAGGCTGGCCTTGGGAAGAGATGGAGCGGGGAAGCACGGGGAGAGCCTTCTGGGTGAAGCCGGGGATAGCTTCCGGGGTGTCGGTTCCGCGAAGGGTGAAGGCTGGCTTCTGTGCAAGCGCGAGCCGGATCCTGTGGGGCTCAGCATCTAACGGAACGTAAAGCCCTTATTGGCCTATTTCCCGGACATTTCCCGCTGTAACGGAACCAAGAGACCTTATTGGGCAGAAAAAGTAGAGAAAGAACAGAGATCGTCCGAAATAAGGTCTCCTCGTTTCGTTAGAATTGGAAACACCCGCGAAAAGCACAATTAGCGGCGCTAGGTTCCGTTAGAAGTGTGTGACGAACGTGGAAACATGCAGTCGTTTGAGCATGAGCTTGGCGTAGGGATGTTGCAAGTGGTCGGAAGGCTCGGCTGAATTCAAGATTGGGCGCTGACTGGGCTGTTTAGCGAAAGTGCCTGGGATCCAGCGAGAACTATTGATTTACCTATATACCTAAATCAGGGGAGGGGTAGGGGGATGGCGAAACCATTGCAAGTTGATGAAATTTGGCTGGAACGGATTGCGGAGCTGCTGGGCGGCATGGAATTCGGTTCATTGAACATCGTTGTCCATGAAGGCCAAATCGTGCAAATGGAACGTACGGAGCGCAGACGTTACGAGTTGAACCCGGGCAATGCCTCCAGGGCTACCGGAGCTTCCCGTCATACGGCCAAACCTTTGCGTGAATCTAGACAGCGTTAAGCGGCTGCCAGGCTCCACAAGAACCAGAACCAGAACGAGCACAAAGACTGAATCCAAAATGGAGAACGAGGAGCAACACGAAAACAACAAGCCGAATAACATCGAAAACATCATCCAAGGCAAAAAACAACCCCGATTCCGGGCAGTCAGGCAGAAGGCCTGTCCGCCTCAAGGAATCGGGGTTGTTTGCGTTTCAGATTTTTTTCTTATTGCGTCGTTTCGCCTTCGTCGCCCTTATGGCTTAGCGCTTGCACGGCTTCGGAGGAGACGGCGTCTGAAGCCTTGGGTGTCATCGGCAGCGGATCATGGCCAACGTACGGACGCGCCCTCCGCGGTTTGCGGCTGTTGAGGCGGAAACCGCCGAGAAACAGCAGCAGCTGTGCCCCGAGTAGATATGGGGCAAGCCAAGAACCGGCCCAATGTCCTACGGCCAGCACGGCGATCAAGGCCGCTAGCAGCCGGGCCGGTACCGCGTTAACGTGCCGGTTCCGCCCGCCCATCACGGCCAAGGAAAGCATGAGCAGCGCAAACCAGGTCGAGGCCAGTTGCATCCAGTCGAGCGCCAATTCCCGCGCGCTTTCGCTTCCCGCACCGCTGGAGAGGCTTGTGTCCAGCAGGTGCCACAACCAGAGCAGTGAGATAAAGAAGGCGGCGGCGAGCACTCCCGGCAAAACGGGCCGAAAAATGCGCCATAGCCAGCTTCCCCAGCCAGGGCCTTCCATTTGGCGGAGCAGCTTGTCCCGTTCGGCGATCAGCGTCTCGCTTTCCCGCTCGATGGTTCTCAGCAGCAGAGGCAGGCGAGAGGCGTCATCATCCTCGGTAAACGCGGAGATTTGCGCGAGCACATTTTCGCTGACATAAGGCGCGGCCCGGCAAGCCAGCAGCTTGTCCCGCAGGGCGCTGGGGTCCGGGAGCGTTGACGAAGATGATTCCGTTGCAGACATCAACGACCCCGCAGCTGCCGCATAGCGTTCCAAGGTCGAGTTAATGTAATCCAGCCGGATTCGCTCGTCCCGAATGAGTTTGTTGCGCGATACGACATAAAGTGCAAGGAACGCAGACAATGCCAGAAAGGCAGCCAGCGCGGCATGATCAGGGCTCTGTAGCCAAGAAACCCATTCCGACAGTGACACGGCGATCACCCTTTCCATATTCCTCCTTTCACTATTGCACAGGTGCCGTTCGGATTCAAGCTTGAGTCAGGAGTTTTGTAAATATGATATACTTGAAAATTGGTGAAAACTTACACAAAAAAACGGCAGGCGGAGGGAACGGCATGAATGAACAACAATCGGGGGCCGATGTGAAGATCAGATACGAAGCGCCCGAAGTTACGGATTACCTGAGGCTTCGTGAACTAGCGGGAATGAGTCCGCGCAGCGCAGAAGGAGCAGAGATTGGCCTAAGCAACTCCATCTTCGCCGTCTCGTTGTACGATGATGCGGGATTAGCGGGGATGGGAAGAGTCGTGGGAGATGGAGGCTGCTTTTTGCAGGTGGTGGACATCGCTGTGCGCCCGGATCTTCAGGGAAAGGGCTTAGGCACATTGATCATGAGCGAAATTATGGGGTTCCTGGAGCAACATGCGCCGCCTTTAACTTATGTCAGCCTGATCGCGGATGTGCCGGCAGACAAGTTGTACCGGCGATTCGGCTTCGAATATACCGCTCCTGGCGGACTGGGGATGTATTGGAGACAACGATAGCGTGAGCAAGGGGAAGGCTTGCAGCAAGTGAAGCCCTCCGGTGAGTAAAGGGCAAAGGAGATGCCATCGGATTGACTACGACAGTAATTGAAATTTTTATGATCGCGATTCTGGCGGGGATCGTGGGCTCGATTCTCGGATTGGGCGGCGGAATTATCGTGACCCCTGCGCTGACGCTGCTGTTTGGCGTGGACATCAACCATGCCATCGGGGCGAGCATCATTTCCGTCATCGCCACTTCAAGCGGATCGGCGGTGGCGTACATTCGCGACCGGATCACCAATTTGCGGGTCGGCATGTTTCTGGAGATCGCCACGACGGTCGGGGCGATTACCGGAGCATTTATCGGGGCGTTGATTGCCCCGCGGTTTTTGTATATTATTTTTGCCTTACTGCTGCTCTACTCGGCCTATGCCATGATCAAAAAAAGCAAACAAGAGGTTCCGGAAAACGTTCCGCTGCATCCGGTGGCCGAAAAGCTGGGGCTGCAAGGGGAGTATTACGACAAGGCGCTGGGCAAGACCGTCGCCTATAACGTAGACCGCGTGTACGAAGGCTTTGGAGTCATGTACGGTGCGGGCGTCATTTCCGGGCTATTGGGCATTGGCAGCGGGAGTTTTAAGGTGATGGCGATGGACGTGTTTATGAGAATGCCGCTGAAAGTGTCGAGTGCCACCAGCAATTTTATGATGGGCGTTACGGCGGCGGCCAGTGCGGGGATCTATTTGCTCCGCGGGGACATAATTCCGGTGATTTCGGCTCCCGTTGCCCTGGGCGTTTTGATCGGAGCCACCGTCGGTTCACGCCTGATGCAGCGCATGAAGAGTAAAACGATCCGCAAGCTGTTTATCCCGGTCATGGTGTACGTGGCGTTTCAAATGATCTATCAAGGATGGAGGGGCTGACATGGGCGACCATAACGAGACAACGCAAAATCGCACCTTTGAGATTGAGACGGCCATCAGCAAAATGCTCCGGGTTGGCGTGATCCTCGCTGCCGCTGTGATCGTAATTGGGCTCATCCAGTTTTTGGTCACGGGCGACAGCGGATACCCGGGGGATACGTACCCTACCAGCTTTGGCGCGATCATGTCCGGCTTACTGGCCTTGAAGTCGGTTGCGGTCATCCAGACCGGTTTGCTGCTGCTCATTTTGACACCGGTATTTCGGGTGTTCGTCTCGCTCTTTTTGTTCTGGGCGGAGAAGGACTACCGGTACGTAGTTATTACTGCCATTGTGTTTATCATCTTGATCCTGAGCTTCGCTTTGGGGAAGGCGGGCTAAGGGAATCAGCGGGAATCTGGGGCTTTCTGACCGCGCGGCGGGGGAAGCCCTTTTGTTTTTGGACTTGCGGGGGCAGGATGATTATAATGTAAGCAGCAAAACTTGGGAATCGCATCCAACAGCGAAGAAAGGGCGTACCGATAGATGAAGATCGTATTATTTGGCGCAACGGGCATGATTGGAAAAAGAATCGCGGTGGAGGCGCTGCAACGCGGACATGAAGTGACGGCAGTGGTCAGAGATCCGGCGCGGGCGGCCGAAACGGGGGTGACTGATCTCGTTCCGACGGATTCCAAAAGGGCCGGGCATTTGATCCTGAAGGAAGGGGATATTTTGGTCCCCGATTCCATCGCCCGGCTGGTTCAAGGACAAGACCTTGTGATCAGCGCGTATGGGCCGCGCTTGGGGGAGGAGGACGAGCTCCTGGAAGCCACGCGTTCGCTGATTGAAGGCGTAAAGCGCGGCGGTGTCCGCCGTCTGATCGCTGTGGGCGGAGCAGGCGGCTTGGAAGTTGCTCCAGGTGTGCGGCTCATGGACACGCCCGAGTTTCCGGAGGAGGTGCGGCCGTTGGCCCGGGCCCATGAAGAAGCGCTGAACCTCTACCGGGCGTCGGACCTGGAGTGGACGGTGTTAAGTCCGCCGGCGCTCATCGAGCCCGGGAAGCGCACAGGGATGTTCCGCTTAGGGTTAGACCGTCTGGTCGCCGACGAACGGGATCACAGCCGGATTACGGCGGAGGATTACGCAGCAGCCCTCCTGGACGAAGCGGAGGACCCGTATTATATCGGCACCCGTTTTACCGTAGGGTACTAGGTTAGATGGGGGAGGAGAACCAGTGAAATTCGTGACATCCGAGCAAATGCGTGCCGTCGACCGCTATGCGATTGAGCAGATCGGCATTCCGGCGGTCGCGTTAATGGAGAACGCCGGGCGGGCGATTGCCGAGGAGGTGCTGCTTTTTTGCCGGCAACGGCGGGAAGGGCGGCTGCCGGAGCGCCCCGAGGAGACGATCCGCGAGCGTCCAGCTGGTGCGGACAGCTTGGACCGGGATCTGGGCAGCCCGCCAGCGTGGCCGGAAGAGCATTGGCTGATTCTCATCGGCAAGGGAAATAACGGTGGCGACGGCCTGGTGTGCGCCCGCCATTTGGTGGATGCGGGCGTTCGGGTGAGCCTGTTGTACGCCGAGGAGCCGGAGCGACTCGGCGGCGAAGCTGCGCTGCAGCATGCGATCGCTGCAGCGCTGGGGCTGCCGGGCGAGGTGTACACGCCCGGCGCGGTGGCGGCGGCCCGATCCCGTGGGGTGACGGGGATCGTGGACGCCTTACTGGGCACCGGGGCGAAAGGAGCGCCCCGGGGGGCCTACGCCTCCCTGATTCGGGAGGCGAATGAGAGCCGGCTGCCGATCGTGGCAGCCGACATCCCCAGCGGGCTGGATGCCGATACCGGCGCGGTACACGACCCGTGCATAGAGGCCCGGATCACCGTCTGTCTCGCCTTCTTGAAGGCGGGGCTGACGCAGTATCCGGGCGCGAAGGCGGCGGGGGACGTGATCGTCCGCTATATCGGCATTCCCCGCGCGCTTCCGCCGGGGATGGCGGAAGCCGGGGTGCTGCTCACCGAGGAGTCGCTGCGCGGCGAGCTCGGGGTGGACCCGGGGCGGCGGCGCGAGGCCGACGGCCACAAGGGCACGTACGGGCACGTGCTGCTGGCGGCGGGCAGCCTCACGATGAGCGGCGCCGGCTTGCTGGCCGCCAAAGCCGCGCTCCGCGCCGGCAGCGGCCTCGTCACGTGGGCGCTGCCGGAGGCGCTGCTGCCGCAGGTGCTCGGGGCCGTGCCCGAGCTGATGCTGGCGCCGGCCGGCGGCGAAGCCGGCGCCTGGAACGCCGCAGCGGCGTCCGAGCTGCTGCGGCTGCTGGAGGCGCGCGACGTGCTCGCCATCGGCCCGGGGCTGGGCCGCTTCCCGGGCGAGGACGGCTTCCTGCGCGCCGTCTGGGAGGGCGCCCCGCGTCCTCTCGTCGTGGACGCGGACGCCCTGAACATCCTCGCCGCCGCGGGCGCGCCGGCGGCGTGGCCTCGCCGGGACGCGGCGGCGATCCTGACGCCGCATCCCGGCGAAATGGCCCGGCTGGCCGGCCTCTCCACGGCCGAGGTGCAGCGGGACCGCATCGGGCTGGCGCGGCGCTATGCGGTTCAGCACGGCGTAACGCTCGTGCTGAAAGGCGCGCGCACCGTGGTAGCGGCCCCGGACGGCCGCGTGTTCGTCAACGTCACCGGGCACCCCGGCATGGCGACCGGGGGCTCGGGGGACGTGTTGACCGGCCTGATCGCCGGGCTGCTCGCCCAGGGCCTGGACGCCGTGCAAGCGGCGGCGTTCGGCGTGTACCTCCACGGCCAGGCCGGCGAGCGCGCGGCCGCGGCCCGGAAGGGTAACCCGGCGTCGCTCATCGCCGGGGATATCATCGAGGCGCTGTAACCCGCTGCGCCTTTATGCCGCCCGCCGCCGGATTGCCCTTCGGCGGCGCGGTTTGCATTGACTTTTCAAGCAAATATTGATAGCATCGTTTTAAAATTTAGGCAAATGGCCGGGGTTCGCGAGAAAACGAACCTCCGTCGCAGATAAGGGGAGAATCCGATATGAAAGTGACGATTATTAACGGCAGTCCAACACCAGGCTCCCGGCTAGGGGCCGTCATTGCGTTGACGGAGGAATTGCTGCGCGGTGAGGGCTTCGAAGTCAGCCATGTGAACGTGGTGGAGCTGCCGCCGGAGGATTTGATCCATACGAAATTTGAAAGTGAAGCGATCGTCAAAGCGAATGCGCTGGTCGCCGCGGCGGACGCGGTGGTTGTCGCCAGCCCCGTCTATCAGGCGTCGTATACCGGCGTGCTGAAGACGTTCCTTGATCTCGTGCCGCAAAAAGGCCTGGCCGGCAAAGTCGTGCTGCCGCTCTTTATTGGAGGCAGTCTGGCGCATCTGCTGACGATCGATTATGCGCTGAAGCCGGTTTTGTCCGCGTTGGGCGCACGTTATATTTTGGGCGGTGTGTATACGGTGGACGCCCAGGTAGCACGCACCGAATCCGGCGGCTTCGATATTGCCGGGGAGCTGCGCACCCGGCTGGAGGAGAACGTGAAGGAGCTCGCCCGGGAAACGCGCCTGCGCCAACAGTCTTAAGCCAAACCAAAAGAATCACGGCAACACATGTTTGGATTGCGGAGAATCCAATATCGCCGGCACCGGGAAGCTTCCTGGGGCCGGTTTTTTTGAGATTTTTGATGGGAATTGCCGTCCCGCTATTCATGGATCGAAGGGATCTCGAAGAAAACGGCTTTCTTCTGGCCGCAGCCAACGACGCAAACGGACAAAACATGTTACAATAGGACAAAAGGTATATCTGCTCGCAATTGTCGAAGGGGGATTTTTGGACATCATGTTGAAATTGGTCTTTTTCGTAGGAGTCGCTGGAACGGGGAAAACGACGGTGGCTCGCAAGCTGGCAAGACGGATGCCGGCGGCTTTTTTGGATCGGGATACGGTGGGCGGCCGCTGTGTCGAGAAGATTCTGGCGATGAACGGTCTGGACGTGAACGACCGGGATTCCGATTTTTACAAGCAGCACCTGCGTGACCTGGAATACGATACGACGCGGGACATCTGCATCGAAAATTTGGCGGCCGGCCAAAACGTATTTATGATTTCCCCGTTCACGGCGGAACTGAAGAACAAAGACTGGATCGAAACGCTGCTTCAAGAGGCGGGTCTCACCAAGAAGGAAGTGGACGTGAAGGTGGTTGTCGTGACGCTCAAGGACATGGAAACCCAAAAGGAACGGATTATCGAGCGCTGTACGGACCGCGATACGTGGAAGCTGGAGCATTGGGACGATTTTAAGCACCGCGTGCAATTCGTGCCGGAGATTAATTGGGACATCCCGTCTTCATCGATTCTTGTGTTCGACAACAGCGGCGAACTGACGGAGGAGAAAGTGGACGGCATTTACCAATTTATTGTTGGGGAACAAAATTAAGCTAAAGGCATACATCATGCCCTTCCTGAGATCCGGTTGATTCCGGACAGGAAGGGCTTTTTTGCTATAGCGTGTTGTACGCTTGTTTTCCGCTGGAAAAATACACAAGCCCTCCCAACTGATTTATAATAAAACAACATAGTTCACCAAATTGGCGATTCTTACGGAATCACCCGCACTGGAGGTATCAGGATGTCCGTCATGACCGCTATTTTCAAAAAATACCGCATCGCCGCCATCTCCGCGATAGTGATGCTGCTGATTGAGCTGGCAGTGGAGCTGGTTCAACCGCTGATCATCTCGCGGATCATCGACCACGGGATTCGGCAGCACGCAGTGTCCGTCGCCTGGATTTGGGGCGGGGTGCTGATGGGAAGCGCGTTGGCGGCATTTCTCGCCGGGATCGCCAGTTCCTTTTTCGCCTCGCATGTGAGCCAAGGCTTCGGGTACGATCTGCGCGACAAGCTGTACGAGAAGGTGCAGTCTTTTTCGTACGAGGTGTTTAACCGATTTGCTGCTTCGTCGTTGATCACCCGGCTGACCGGGGATATTACGGTGTTGCAGGACGTGATCTTCATGTGCCTGCGCTTTGCGTCACGGGTGCCGCTGATTGTTGTCGGGAGTGTGGTGATGGCGCTGGTCGTGCATGTGAAGCTGGGGCTGCTGCTGACGTTGACCGTTCCCGTCTTGCTGGCGTTCGTCCTGTGGATGATCCGTAAAGCGTCCGCTTTATTTCGTACGGTGCAGCGGCGAACGGATAATGTGAACGGCCTGATCCAGGAAAATTTGACCGGCATGCGGCTGATCCGCGTGTTCGTCCGGATGTCGCACGAGATTGGGCGCTTTGAGCAGCGCAACCGCGAGCTGCGGGAGGGCACGGTCGCCGCTTTGAAGCTGACGGAGACGACAATGCCGTTCCTGCTGTTTATCATGAACGCCGGGATCATCGCGGTGCTGTGGTTTGGCCGAATCGAGATTGCGGACGGGGGCGCCAGCGTTGGTGAAGTCGTCGCCGTGATCAACTATTCGCTGCGTACGATTGGCGCGTTGTCCGCGTTGTCCTGGATCATGAGCTCCTTGTCGCGGGGAGCGGCATCCGCCGGTCGGGTGCGCGAGGTGCTGGAGGAGAGCGATCCGGTAGGCGAACGGGAAAGCCGCGCAGGAGGGGCAAGCGGTGCAGATGCGGAAGGAGAGGCGGCGCCGATCCAAGGCCGCATTGAATTTCTCGAGGTCTCGTTCCGCTACCCGGGTCGCGATGTGATGGCGCTGGAGCGGATTTCGTTTACGGCGGAGCCGGGACAGCGAATCGCCATCCTGGGGGCCACCGGCTCAGGGAAATCATCGCTTGTCCAGTTGATTCCAGGCATGTATGAGCCCACGGAAGGTACGATCCTCATCGATGGAACGGACATTCGCGAGTTGGATCGGAAACGGCTGCGCCGTTCCATCGGTTATGTGCCGCAGGAAGTGATGTTATTCTCTGGTACGATCCGGGAAAATATCGCCTGGGGGCGCGAGGACGCTACGCTGGAGCAAATCCAGACTGCAGCCCGGCAGGCGCAGATCCATGACACGATCGAGCGGCAGCCGCAGGGTTATGAGACGCGGCTTGGGCAACGCGGCGTGAATCTGTCCGGCGGACAGAAGCAGCGCCTGTCGATCGCCCGGGCCTTGGTCCGCCGCCCAGCCATCCTCATCCTAGACGACAGCACGAGCGCGCTGGACGTCCGAACGGAGGCGGCCTTGTTGAAGGAGATCTCGCGCTTGTCCTGCACGACGCTGCTGGTGACGCAGAAGATCAGCTCCACAATGACGGCGGATCTGATCCTGCTCCTGGATGACGGGCGGTTGATCGCCAGCGGCAAACACGAGGAATTGCTGCAGCATTCGGAATTATACCGGCGGATTTGCGAATCCCAGCTAGGAAAGGAGGCGGAAGCTCATGCCGTTCAAGACCTTCACTGAACCGTTCCGGCATCCGTACCCGAAGCTGGATCCACTATCACAGGTTGCACAGCAGGGCGGAGGCTCCCGGCAGGATCCAACTCCTGCGGCGACTGCGCCTCGCCGGCCCGGCCATGGCGGTGGACCCGGCAGCGTACGGCCCAAACTGCGAGCGAAGAATTGGTCCGGCACGCTAAGCCGAATTTGGAGTTATCTATCTGCTCACAAAGCCCGGCTGGCCGCGGTCCTGCTGATGGTTGTATTCAGCTCAGGATTAGCGTTGTTGGGTCCTTATCTGGTTGGGGTGGCAATCGATGAGTACTTAGAGGCCGGCAGCGGCCGGCCGTGGGTGCTGTTTCTCATCGGACTAACGCTGGTCTTTGCAGGGTCGTCGCTCACCTCCTGGTTACAAAATATCTGGATGATCACCATTGCCCAGGAGACGGTGTACCGCATGCGTTCCGAGCTGTTCGCCCAGCTGCACCGGCTGCCGATTCCGTACTTCGGCAAGCGCCAACAGGGCGAGATTATGAGCCGGTTGACCAATGATATGGACAACGTCAGCTCAACGCTAAACAGCTCGGCGATCCAAATTTTCTCCAGCGTGCTGACGCTGGTCGGAACGCTGACGGTCATGCTGTACCTCAGCCCGCTGTTGACGCTGCTGACGTTCCTCGTCGTGCCGCTGATGATGGCCGGGATGCGTTGGATCACGAAGCGGACGGGGCCGCTGTACAAGCGGCGCCAGCAGGATCTCGGCAACCTGAACGGCTACATCGAGGAGACGTTGTCGGGGCAGCGGATCATCAAGGCGTTCTCACAAGAGCAGCGGGTGCTGCAAGGCTTCCGCGAGCGTAACGGTGCGATCCGCAGCTCCAGCTTCTGGGCGCAGACGATTTCCGGCTTCATTCCAAAGCTGATGAACGGGCTGAACAACCTTAGCTTTGCGATCGTGGCAGGGATCGGCGGGGTACTGGCCGTGCGCGGGAGCGCCGGAGTGACGGTTGGGGTGATCGTTGTGTTCGTTGAGTATGCGCGGCAATTTACCCGACCGCTGAACGACCTCGCGAACCAGTGGAACACGCTGCTGTCGGCGATCGCCGGTGCGGAGCGGGTGTTTGAGGTGCTGGATGAGGAGATCGAAGCCAGTGATGAACAAGGGGCCGTGGAGCTGTCGTCCGTTCGGGGCGAGGTGGTCTTTTCCAATGTGTACTTCTCCTATGAAGAAAATAAAAACGAGGGCGGCGATACGCTGGAGGGAATCAGCTTTACCGCGAATCCGGGCGAGACGATCGCTTTGGTCGGGCCGACGGGGGCCGGCAAAACGACGCTGATCCAGCTGCTCTCGCGCTTCTACGAACCGTCCCGGGGGACGATCACGGTCGACGGACGCGATATCCGCACGATCCGGCGCGACAGCCTGCGATCGCAGATGGCGTTTGTGCTGCAGGATTCGTTCCTGTTCCAGGGCACGATCCGCGAGAATATCCGCTTTGGCCGTCTCGATGCGACCGATGCGGAGGTGGAGGAGGCCGCCGAGCTGGCGAATGCGCATTCCTTCATCGTGCGGATGCCGGGCGGCTACGACAAGGTGCTTGGCGCAGACGGCGGCGGCATCAGCCAAGGGCAACGGCAGCTGCTGGCCATCGCGCGGGCGATTTTGGCGGATCCTTCGATCCTTGTGCTGGACGAGGCGACCAGCAGCATCGATACCGTAACGGAGATCAAAATCCAAGAGGGCCTGCAACGCCTGATGCAAGGAAGAACCAGCTTCGTGATTGCTCACCGTTTGAATACCATTCGTCAGGCTGACAAGATTCTGGTCCTGAAGGAAGGCCGTTTGATCGAGCAGGGCTCGCATGAAGAGTTGCTGCGGCGTCGCGGATTCTATTACAGCTTGTACCACGGCGGCTTGGACGCAGAACAAGAGGAGGGCGACGCCTAATGGAGTGGAACGCCTATCTGCGGCGGATCATGTTGCAGCGGGACGAGGTGCCGACGTTTGACGACTATCCTTTCCATTTACCGGCGGTCTCGTCGCTGGGGCAGTTGGAGTTCCACCCGAAAGTCACGTACATCATCGGCGAAAACGGCATGGGCAAGTCCACGCTGCTGGAGGGCATCGCTGTTGCTCTGGGATTTAACCCGGAAGGCGGCACGATGAACTTCAGTTTCGCGACGGCTGAGACCCACTCTGATCTGCATCGGTATCTTCGAACCGTAAGGGGGCCGATGCGGCCGCGGGACGGCTTCTTTTTCCGGGCGGAGAGCTATTATAACTTGGCTTCGGAAATCGATCGGTTGGACCGGGAACACAGTTTTGGCCCACCTATACGCAACTCCTATGGCGGGAAATCGCTGCATGCGATGTCGCATGGCGAATCATTTTTCGCTGCGTTTATGAACCGCTTCAGCGGGTACGGTCTGTACATCTTGGACGAACCGGAGGCGGCGTTGTCTCCGTTCCGGCAGATGGCGATGTTGTCGCGGATCCATGAGTTGGTCGGACGTCGCTCCCAATTTATCATTTCCACGCATTCGCCCATCCTGATGGCCTATCCGGACAGTCTCATGTATCAGCTCACGCCGGACGGGATCAAGAAAACCACGCTGGAGGAGACCGACCATTATATCATCATGAAGGAGTTCGTCAATCGTCGGGAGGGTATGCTAAGGGAGCTGCTGCGAGAGGAGTAAGTAAAGGGTTATCGAGCAGCCGGCCGTTTCGTCTACCCATCCCGCGTTCCCGGCACCATTCATCATTTAAGATTTTTTTGACTTATCGATGGTGTGTAACTATAATAGTTACAGGTGAGAATGTAGACTTCATGGCAATCCATTTGATAGGAGGAGTCTTGGATGAAGATTTTGGTGACAGGGGCGACGGGGCAACTCGGCGCCAAGGTGGTTGAAGCGCTGCTGGCTTCGGTGCCAGCAGAACAGCTGGCAGTGAGCGTACGCGATCCCCAGAAAGCTAGTGCGTTAAGCGAGCGCGGCGTGGACGTGCGACAGGGGGATTTTGATGATCCGGCTTCGCTGGACACGGCTTTTGCCGGTGTGGAACGGCTGCTTATCGTATCCACGCAGGGTGACAACGATACGCGGACTCGCCAGCACTTGGCGGCTGTCGCGGCGGCAGAACGTGCAGGCGTTAAGTTCATCGCCTATACGAGTGTGGTGAATGCTGCAGCGAACCCGTTGGCGTTAGCTCCCGTCCATAAAGCGACCGAGGAAGCGATTGCGAAAACGGGCATTCCGTACGCCTTCTTACGGAACAACTGGTACATCGAAAATGAAACAGGGACGATCCAAGGCATTTTGGCAGGAGCCCCGCTTGTAACTTCCGCTGGAGACGGCAAAGTTGGCTGGGCGACGCGTGAGGATTACGCGCAAGCCGCAGCAACGGTGTTGGCTGGCAGCGGCCATGAGAACAAGATTTATGAGCTGTCGGGACCCGTGCTGACGCATGATGAACTGGCGAAAAAGATCGGTGAAGTTCTGGGCCGTGAAGTTCCCGTCCAGCATGTTGACGATGCGGCCTATGCGGAAACGATGCGCGGTGCGGGAGTGCCGGAACCGGTGGTTCCGTTCCTCGTCTCCATCCAAAGCGCGATTCGCGAAGGTGCGCTGGACGTTCCGAGCGGCGACCTGGAAGCTTTGCTGGGCCGGCCGGTAACTCCGGTCGTGGACGCCATTCGCGGCATCGTAAAAGAACTGCAAGCCTAATGACGAAAATCCCTGTTCCGGGAGTGGAACAGGGATTTTTTGCGTTCAGCGGCTTTCCCATTGGAGCTGACGCCGGCGGGTCAACTGCAAAAGTGCAGTTGATTTTCCGCGAAACCGGCTATTTTTAGCGGCTGAAATGTAAAAGTGCATTTCATTCAGGGTCAAATCCGTGGAAAGAGGAGTTTTTACCGGATTTAAGCTGCACTTTTACATTTGAACGCCCTAAATCGAGCCAAAATAACGAAAATGAACTGCACTTTTACATTCCACCTGCGACTAGCATGGGATTTGGCAATGCGATTATGCGAGTAAGCCACTCTGCGACTAGCAGGGTATGCGACATTGAGACACTTCGGCTATGTGAATATACGACTCAGCAACTATGCTACACTTCGGCTATGTGAATATACGACTCAGCAACTATGCGACTCTGCTACTAGCGGCCATGCCATTAAGCGAGTATGTGGCTTTGCATCTATGCGATTTTGCAACTCTGTGACTTTGCGAATATTCGACTTTGCGTCTATACAAAACTCTGCAACTCTACAGCTACTTAATGCCTTTCCCGCCCATCGGGCGGAGCGGAATCGACTCCACGCCGGCGATCAACGGCATGGCCCGCTGAATCATTGCCCGCGTGGCTTCATCTTGCAGTGAGGCGTCGTGGGCTTCCTTGCTGCTCCAGACCTCGGTGACCCACACGGTCTCGGGCTCCGTCTCCGAAACGTTTACCACATACAGCTCACAGTCCGGAACTGCCCCCGCACCCGCAGCGGCTTCCAACAAGATGTCGACCAACTGGTCGCGCGTCCCGGGTTGCGCCTTGAATTTGGCGTACATGCCGAACTTGTCCACCGGCCATCCTCCTCATCTTTAGTTAGAAGAATTATCTCCTACCCCTACTCGGTTTGCAACTCCCAGGCGGAATCCCCTCCTTACCCTCCATGATATAATTAAATAAAATATCAGGGCGAAGGAGTGGAACGCATGCCAAAAGTGGTATTGGCCGGGGGAACAGGGTTTGTCGGGCAGGCGTTTGCGCGGCGGTTTCAGGAACGGGGAGCGGACGTTAAGATCATTTCCAGACAAGCTCCGCATATCTCCTGGGAGGACCCAAACGCTATTGTGGAGGCGTTGGAAGGGGCGGACCTACTGCTTAATTTGGCTGGCCGGTCGGTGAATTGCCGCTATACGCCGGAGAACCGGCGCCAGATCTTGAATTCCCGGACGGAAACGACACGTCAGCTGGGGGAGTGCGTCCTGGCCTGCCATCGTCCGCCGGCATTATGGATGAACTCCAGTACGGCTACAATTTACCGGCATGCGGAAGATCGCCCGATGACGGAGCAGGGCGGGGAAATTGGCACCGGCTTTTCGGTCGACGTCGCGAAGGCGTGGGAGGAGGCTTTTTTTGCCTTTAATCTCCCGGCTACAAGGCAAATCGCCTTGCGGATCGCCATCGTGCTGGACGACGGCGGGGTGATGGCTCCCTTGCGGAACTTAGTGCGCTTTGGGCTGGGCGGAGCTCAAGGATCCGGCCGTCAGCAGTTTAGCTGGATCCATATGGAGGACCTGTTCCGAATCGTCCAGTTCCTGCAGGAGCACCCCGAGCTGGACGGCGTGTTTAACGCATCCGCTCCGAACCCGGTTACGAACCGGGAGCTGATGGCCAGCCTGCGCCGGACGATGGGCGTTCCGATCGGCTTGCCCGCTCCGCGCTGGCTATTGGAGCTGGGCGCACGCCTCATTCGCACGGAAACCGAGCTGGTGCTGAAGAGCCGCTGGGTGTTGCCGGAACGGCTGCAACGGGCGGGCTTCACCTTTCATTACGATACGTTGGATAAAGCCGTGGAGGAAATTGTAGGCCGGATGCGGTCAAGGTAGTCTGCAGGCCGCTGAAGCCGGTTTGCGATGCGGACAAGCAATGGTTTTCTCAACATCATGGGGATCAGAGAACTTTTTTTATGGGGTTAACATTTAAGCGCATAAGTGTGGAGTGCCGAAATTTTTCACCCCTGGTGCCGCGATTCTTCTCCTTATGTTTTGAGAGCGCTAACATTACAATGGGTTTAATCAAAGCAAGGGGGGAATCAAACAAGATGAAAAAATGGATCTCATTATTGTGCAGCGCCGCCATGCTGATGGTATTGTTGGCAGGTTGCGGCGGAGGAAATGAAGCTTCCGGCAGCGGAGATAACGGTGGAGAGAAGGTCAGCATCTCCATCTGGCATAACTGGACAGGCCAAGACGCGAAAGCAGTGGCCATGCGAAAAATCATTGAAGACTTCCGGGCCCAGCATCCCGAGATTGAAGTCATCGACGAAGGGCTCCCGACAGACGGGTTGAAGACGCGTCTGCGGACGGTGGCCGCAGCAGACGAAATGCCGGATCTGTTCGTTATGTGGCCGGACGCCATGACGAAGGAGTTCGTGAAGGGCGATTTGCTGCAGCCCATCAATGATGAGCTGGATGCCAATCCGGATTGGAAGAACAACTTCATTCCGAATGCGCTGGACGGTTACACCGTGGACGGAAAAATCTACTCCGTGCCGATGAACCTCGCACCAAGCTCGTTTATTTTCTACAATGATGCCCTGTTTAAGAAATATAACGTTAAAGTGCCGGAAACGTGGGAAGAGCTGGAGACCGCTATCCAAACGTTTAACGACAACGGCGTCATTCCAATCGCGTTGGGCAACAAAGCAAACTGGGTTGCACAGTCGACGTTCTTTAGCACCGTGGCAGACCGGATTACCGGTACCGACTGGTTTTTGAAGGCAGTTGATCAAGACGGCGCGAAGTTTACGGATCCTGAGTTTGTCGAAGCACTGACTACATTCCAGAAGCTGGGTGAAATCAAGGCGTTCCAGGACGGCTTCAACAGTATCGATGAAACGCAAATGATGCAGCTATACTTCCAAGGGAATGCTGCTATGGTCGTCAACGGCGGTTGGGCATTAGCAAACCTGGTGAACAATGCACCGGCGGAAGTACTGGATAACACGCATATCACCATCGTTCCGACGATTCCGGGCGGCAAAGGCGCGCCAGACACCACTTCGGGTGTCGTGGGTACCGGCCTGGGGGTTAGCAAGAAGCTGACGGGAGCTCGGAAAGAAGCGGCGATGAAGCTGTTCTATGCACTGGCTGGTCCTGATGGACAGAAGGCTACCTTGGAGAGCAGCACCTTGGTCAGCTACAATATCGAGCTCGACAAGAGCAAAGCGCATCCGCTGTTTGTTGAACTGTACGATCTGATTCAACGCGTGAAGATTGTACCGGTTTACGACTCCAAGCTGGGCTCGGCCACGGTTGAAGTGGTGAACAACGGGCTGCAGGAGCTGCTGATGGGCGGTAAGGCAGAGGATATTGCCCGCAAAATCCAGGATGCACAGGCTGCAGCGGTAGCCGCCAATTAAAGCGAACCCCTTCCCCTCAGGGGGAGGGGGATTATTTTTTCCCTTAAAGGATGTGAGTAAGCATGAACGCATTGCGCAGCAAGAGCTTTATCATCACCGGGCTGCTGCCCGCGCTGGTGATCTACTCGCTGTTCGTCTTCGTGCCGGTGATTTGGTCGGCTTACTACGGCTTTTTCAACTGGTCGGGCATCGGCGAAGCGAAATACACCGGACTCAGCAATTATGCGGAAATCCTGCGGGATCCCATATTCTGGCGGGCGCTGAAAAATAACGTCGTGTTCGTGCTGGCCTCGGTGTTCGGGCAAATTCCACTCGCTCTTGTGTTGGCCGTGCTGCTGCATAAGAGCAACCTGCTGCAGCGCTTCCTGCGCTCGGCGGTATTCCTCCCGATGGTGTTGTCCACGGTGGTCATCGGGATGATCTGGCAGTACATTTATCATCCGCAGATCGGAATTCTGAACTTCCTGCTGGATGCGTTAGGATTGTCCAGTTGGAAACTGGATTGGCTTTCGGATGGCAATATTGCGATCTATTCACTGCTGCCCCCGCTGATCTGGAGCTACGTTGGATTGTATCTCATCATCTTCATGTCGGCGCTCCAGAACATTCCGGGTGAGATTCACGATGCGGCCAAAATCGACGGTGTCTCCGGCGCTCGCAAGCTGCTGACCATCTCATTGCCGATGATTAAGAACACGGTGCAGGTGGCGGTAATTTTATGTATTTCGGGCAGCTTGAAGTCCTTCGACCTGGTGTACATCATGACGAAGGGCGGACCGGCGCATGCGACGGAGCTGCTGGCGACGTATATGTATAACTCTACGTTCTCGACCTACCGGTACGGATTCGGGAGCGCAATTTCCACCAGCATTATGATCATTAGTCTGTTGTTGATCGGAACCAGCCAGTGGCTGACCAATCGCAAAAAAGACGCCGCTTAAGGAAAGGAGGAGCCCATGAACTTGAACATCAATACAACCACAACGTTGTCCGCAAAAAAAGCCGGGGTTGGCGGCGGCGGACGGGTGTTACGGAAGACAGGCCGCACGTTGTTTTGGGGGCTGCTGACGATTTATGGCGTGATCACGTTGTACCCGTTCTTTTGGCTGGTGATCAGTGCGTTTAAGACGAATGAGGATTTCTACGTCCGGCCCTTTGGATTGCCGCAGGTGTGGCACTTTGACAATTTCACGCGGGCTTGGGAAAGCTCGCGGCTGGGCACGGCATTTGGCAATTCGGTGCTCGTGGCAATCGGCTCGCTGGTGCTGACGTTGTTTATCGCCGCGCTGACTTCATTTATTCTCGCTCGCTTCCAGTTCCGCTGGAAAGGCGGGGTGCTGACCTTTTTCGTGATTGGGATGCTGATTCCGATTCATAGTACGTTAGTTCCGTTGTTTATTCTCATGAAGCAGATGTCGCTGCTCAACACGTATTGGGCGCTGATTTTGCCATATACCGCCTTTGCGTTACCTACAGCAATATTCGTGTTGACGGCCTATTTAACAAGCGTGCCGCGCGATCTGGAGGAGGCGGCGTTTATCGATGGGACTGGATTGTGGGGGTTATTCTTCCGCATCATGCTGCCGATGTCGGTTCCGGCTTTGGCGACGGTGACGATTCTTAGCTTCCTGCATTCCTGGAACGATTTCTCCTTCGCGCTGGTGTTCATCAACAAGACGGCGCTCAAAACGTTGCCGCTGGCTATCGCCAACTTCGCTGACGGTTATCAGACGGATTATGGCTTGTCGTTCGCGGGGATGACGCTGTCGGTTATCCCAACGATCGTCCTCTATTTGCTGTTTCAGGAACAAATGATGAAGGGGATGACGGCCGGCGCGGTGAAAGGATAAGGGAGGAACATCCTACACCGAAGCAAAGGGGGAGCGCAAGATGTTGCATAAATGGTTGACTACGTCGCTTCAGCGCAAGCTGTCGGTGGTTGTTGCAGGGTCCATGATCGTGCCGATGTTGGCCTTGGGGCTGTTCGCCTTTGTGATCTCTTCCAACATTACGGAGGAGAAAACGAAGCTGACCGGCAGTGACATGCTGAAGCAAATGGACGCCAATTTGCGCTTTATGCTGGAGGATATCGAAACGTTATCGATCTTCCTGATTGGGGAACGGGATCTGCAAACTTATCTGGCTGGTCCGGACGACGACGAAGCGAAGCGAACGGAGCTGGTCGGGCGAATGACCAATTTGGCGGCCTCCAAGCCTTATATCGCGAATATCGCGATCTATCCCGAACGGTTCGACGCGCGGCTATCAACGGCCACCTGGTATGAAAATGAGCTCCCCGAGGAGGCGGCGAAGGCCATTGCCGGCGGGCGAAAAACGTGGTCCGGCGTGTACGAAATTCGCGACTATGCCGGGATGGAGCAGGTGATCACCTTGTTTCGGCCGATCCGCAGCATCTACGATTTTCGCCGGCTGGGTTGGCTGGCGATCAGCCTGGATGAACAGGAGCTGGCCCGCAATCTGGAATCGCCGGAGTTTGGTCAAGGGATGGGCAAGGTGGAACTGGTCGGGGGAGACGGGACGATTCTGTCCTCCGCCGACAAGTCCAGGCTGGGCCGGCCGCTGGATGACTATGCGCCCGGCCTGTTCGCATTGCTTCCGGGTCGCTCCCCGGAAGGAGACGGCGTGAGTGAGCCGCTCCCTGCAAGTATGAACATCAGCGGTAGCGTAATCTACGGCGAAGGGGACGGCAAGTCGACGGTGCTGTACCGTCATGAGCCCTTAACCGGATGGATGCTGGTAGGCAGCGTCCCTTACGACCAATACCGGGCGGAGAATCGCTACATCCTCACGTTAACCGCCGAGGTCGTTGGTGTGTCGGTGCTCGTGTGCACGCTGCTCATTTGGTTTACCGTTCGCCGGATTACCCGGCCGCTGCGCGTGTTAACCCGTCATTTGTCGCGGATCGATCCAGAGCGGCCTTTGCCGCGTTTTCCGGCGACCTCGGACGATGAGATCGGGCGGTTGGGTCATAGCTACAACATGCTTGGCGCGCATATCGAACGATTGAAGCGCGAAGTGATCCGCGGCGAGGCTCGCAAGAAAGAGGCCGATTTGCGTGCATTACAGGCGCAGATCAATCCTCATTTTTTATACAATACGTTGTCTTCGATCCATTGGATTGCCCTGATGTCAGGGGAGCGGCGCATCGCCGATATGGTCGAAGGGTTAAGCGACTTCTTGCGGATCAGCCTCAATCAGGGCAAAGATTACTGCCCGGTCGAACAGGAGGTAGCCCATATCCGAAATTATGTGCGCGTCCAGTCGATCCGCTTCCCCGATAAATTTACCGTCGAGTATTTCGTAGATGAGACGCTGAAGGACAAGTGGATGCTGAAGCTGCTGTTGCAGCCTTTGGTGGAAAATGCCTTGATCCATGGGATTCAAAAACGCGAAGGGATCGGTACAATCACCATCTTCATACAGCCGGAGGGAAAACGCATGAACGTAACGGTCATGGACGACGGGCTTGGCATGAACGCCGAGCGTTTGCAGGAGGTACGTCAATCGCTGCTGCTGCCCGCAGCTGACGGGGAGGAGAACGGGCGGTCAGGGATGCCCGGAACGGCCTTGGCGGAGACGACGGCAACGGCGGTTACGGACGAAGCAGCCCCAACAGCGGCAACCATGGCAATAACGGCAACTGCGTCAACAGCGGCAACAACAGCTACGGGGTTGTCTGCCGGATACGGGCTGCGCAACGTTAACGAGCGGCTGCTCTTGCATTACGGACGAGAAGCCGGGCTCTCAATTGACAGCCGGGAAGGCGAGGGCACGCAGGTTTCATTTTCCATTCCGATCATGGAGGAATCGCCATGAATGTATTGATTGTAGATGATGAGGTTATTATCCGGACCGGGCTGGCCAGTGTCATTTCCTGGAGCGAGCTTGGACTAAATCTGCTTCAGCCGGCTGCTTCTGCAGAGGAGGCGCTTGAGCGGCTGGAGGTGGAACGGCCGGATATCTTAATCACCGACATACGGATGAATGGCAAAACCGGCTTGGAGCTGGCGGAGGAAGCTGTGAGACGTTTGCCTGGGCTGGAAGTGATCATTTTATCTGGATATGGGGATTTTGCCTATGCCCAACAGGCGATTCGCCAGGGCGTTAGCGATTACCTGTTAAAAACGAGCAAACCGGAGGAAATCATCCGGACGGTGCTCCAAGCCAAGCAACGGTTGGTGGAGCGTCGGGCCGAGGATTCCCGCGCACATCGGCAGGCCAGGGAAGAACGGCAGCGGCAGCTGTATAAATGGGTGATCGAAGGTGAGGCGGGAGCGGCTCCTGCGGATCCCAAGCATGCGGGTTCGAGTCAGGATCTGAAGAACTCCGGCCATCCGGGGTACCGGCAAGTGCTGATTCTATCCGCCGGCGGCTGGGGCCAGGAGGAGGAGGCCGATTCGCTGCTGCGGTTTGCCGTTCAAAATATGCTGGAGGATCTGCTGCCCGGAGCGGCGGTGTTGATCCATCAGGGGCGGATCGTTTGCGTGACCGGACCCGAACCGAGCGCGGTACATTCCAGCGGCCAGCGGTTCAAGGGAATGCTGGAACGTATCGAAAATTTGCTGAACTGCCAGCTGCGCTTGGCCGCCGGCGTACCCGTGGAGGATCCGGATCAGGTGCATCAAAGTTATGTGACTGCACAGGCCGCTTTTGCTTACCATGATCTGCTCCCCGGCGCGAAGCTGCTGGATTACCAGGCGTTCGCGGATCGTAAAGGCGGGAAGACGGTGATCACACAAGAAGAGGAGAACGAGCTCGGCTCGATCTTATTAGAGCAGGATCGGATGGCGTTGCGAGCTTGGACACACCGGCTGGCCGACGAGTTGGTCGCAGATCCGGAATGCACGCCGGAATCGTATCAAGCCTGTTTGCAGTCGGCGGCCGTTGCGGCGCACCGCTGGCTGGAGCGTACGCTCCGGGCGTTAGGGAAGGAAGGGGCCGCACGCTTCGCGCCTTGGCTGCAGCAGCACATCGGAGGTGCGAAGCTGAAGGATGAGCTGTTCCGTCATCTGCATGCCGTCATGAGCTTATATCACGGTCAACTTGGTGAGGGGCAGGCTTCCCATGTGCAGCGGGCCAAAGCTTATATGGAGTCCTGCCCGGCAGAGGAGCTAAGCTTGCAGCAGGTTGCGGCCTATGTGCACCTGCATCCCAGCCATCTCAGCGAGCTGTTCAAAAAAGAAACCGGCAGCACCTTCGGCGATTACGTTACCGCCTTACGAATGCGCCGGGCGATGGAGCTGCTGGCTGTATCACCGGCAAAGGTAAGCGAAATCGCCGGACTCACCGGATACGAGGACGTGAAATATTTCAGCCGGCTCTTTAAGAAGCATACCGGCAAGACGCCAAGCGAATTTCGCGAGGAGGCGCCGGGAGGAACGATCCGGCAAGCTTAACGGCACGGAAGGGTTATCTGTCGATACTACATCTCATCAGGAAAAGAGGGACGATTTATGATCATATCGGGACCATGGAAGCTGCAACATTTTGAGATTGGTGAGAAGCCGCCCTTGGAGCTGGCCGCCCCCGGCCTGGACGATCGCTTCTGGATCGAGACCAACGTCCCGAGCGACGTTCACTCGACGCTGCTCGCGCGTGGTTTGATCGATTCCCCGTATTACGGACACAACGATGCGAAATGCCGCTGGATCGAACGGAAGGAATGGTGGTACCGCACGACGTTTGAGTTGGAGGCCATGCCGGGGGAAGCGGAGAGAATCGAGCTCGTATTTGAAGGGTTGGACACGTATGCGTCCGTCTTTGTCAACGGGCATGAAATCGGCTCAACCTCCAACATGTTCCGCTGCTATACATTTGATATTACGCGGATCGTCCGTGAGGGGCGGAACACGATAGCGGTCCGTTTTGATCCGCTGTATTTGCATCATCGGGACAAAGAGCAGCTCGAATGGTCCTCGTATACGAAGGAGCGGCAATGGATCCGCAAGGCGGCGATGAATTTTGGCTGGGATTGGGGGCCGCGGATCGTCACGACCGGGATCTGGGGACCGGTTCGGTTGGAACGCCATAAGCTGGCGAAGCTGACAAGCGTATATGCCGCAACATTATCCGCGAGGGCGGAGGAAGCGGTGATCCAGGTAAGCGCAGAAGTGGAAGCGTACCGCTCCGGGACGGCGGCGGTGGCCGTCGCCCGCCTGCTGGACGCGGAGGGCGAGGAGGTCGCGTCCGCTACACTTTCGGTGCTGGATGCGGGAGAGACCCTTGTAGGCAGACAAGCCGCGCTAAGGCGGGCCTTCCCGAACGCGATCCATACGAAAGGGGCCGCATCGGCCGAACTGCGTGTTGCCTGCCCACGGCGATGGTGGACGCATGACTTGGGCGAACCTTATTTGTACACGTTGCAAGTGACGCTTTTGGCCGGTGATGAAGAGATTGACCGTTACGAGCAGCCCTTTGGCATACGGACGCTGGAATTATCGCTGCAACAACCTGACGGCAGCCCTTCGTTTGCTTTTATCCTTAATGGCATTAAGGTTTATGCCAAGGGAGCCAACTGGATTCCGGCGGATCATCTGATCGGATCGATTCCGGAGTCGACGTACCGTGGATTAATCGAACTGGCCGTGGAAGGGCAAATGAACATGCTGCGCGTATGGGCGGGCGGCATTTATGAGAAAGAGATTTTTTACGAGGAGTGCGACCGGCGCGGGGTGCTGGTGTGGCAGGATTTCGCTTTTGCTAATGCGTTGTTTCCGGACTTCAACCGTGACTTTATGGACAATGTGCGGCAGGAAATTATCGATAACGTCAAGCGGCTGCGGAACCGGGCTTCGTTGGCGCTATGGTGCGGCAATAACGAAATCGACTGGCTGTATGACATGAAGTCGGCTGCTGGGGATATTACCGGGGATTTTTTTGGAGAGACGATTTATCATGAGCTGATTCCTGGCTTGCTGGCCGAGCTGGATCCGTATCGACCGTATTGGCCTTCGTCGCCGTATGGGGCGCAGGATGGGTATGATGCCAACGATCCAAATCATGGGGACCGCCATAACTGGCAGGTGTGGCATGGGTCGGTGTATCCGCGCATGCAGGGCGAGAAGCCGTTGCTGGATTACAGCATCGAGGGCGTCACGTTCAAAAATTTTAAAAAAGACTTTGCCTTGTTTAGCAGCGAGTTTGGCATGCACGCTTCCGCAAACCGGTATACGCTGGAGAAGAACATCCCGGAGGGGCAGTTTACTTGGGGGAGCGCCGAGATGGCGTACCGGAACAAGGATACGAATCACCGCAAAGGGATTTTGCTCATGGAGGGCTATACCGGGATTCCGCAGGATATCGAGGAGTATATGAATTTCTCCATGTTAACGCAGGCCGAAGGGCTAAAATACGGGATCGAGCATTATCGCCGACATCGTCATCGGAACAGCGGTGCGCTGGTGTGGCAGCTCAACGACAGCTGGCCGGGGACGAGCTGGTCAATGATCGATTACGAGCTGTTGCCGAAGGCTTCGTATTACTATGGGAAGAAGTTTTTTCATCCGGTGCTCCTGTCCCTGGAGCATGAACCGGGCGAGCCGCTGCGCGTGTGGGTCGTGAACGACACGCTCGAGCAGCTGGAGGGGACCGTGACGTTAACGGTACATCCTTTGGTTTGGCAGGACGGAGTGGCCGAAGCGGCGGAAGCATCAGAAGATGCGGGAGACAGGGGCGCTCGTCAGTTTACGTTTACGGCGATGGTGCCGCCGCAAACGGCGCTGCTGCTCGGAAGCTTGGATGAGGCGGAGGCGCTGGTGGGTTTGGCGCCGGAGGAGGTGCTGGTGGAGCTGAGCGCCGCCGGGTTCAGCGCACCGGTGAACCGCTACTACCTGCGCGATCCGAAGGATATCCGACTACCTGCGACCGAGCTGGACGTGCAGGTGGACGAAGCAGAGCAGACCGTCACGGTCACCGTCTCCGGCCAAGCTATCGCCCGTCTGGTCAAGCTGGAGATGCCGCTAGGCCAGGTCCGCTACAGCGACAACTACTTCGACCTGCTGCCGGGCGAGAGCCGGACGGTGCGCCTCCGGCATCCGGGCGGCTTGCCGCTGCCCTGGGCGGCGCTGCGAGTCGGCGCCCTGAACGCCGCCGCCGGGCCGGGCAAGCGCTATGGCGGGCGGCTGCGGGGCACGTTACTGCGCCCGCGTAACGGAACGAGAAGACCTTCCGTTAGATTTTTTTAGCGGCGTTTTTTCGCAGAATAAGCGCACTACGTTCCGTTACACTTGCCCGCCGCCCGCGGCGCAAAAAAGGGGAACGCCTCCACATCTTGTGGAGGCGTTTTTGGCATTGCTATTCCTCGTGCTCGAAGAGGGTGATGCCTTCGATTTGGTTGATCGTTCTGCGCAGCTCCCGGGCTTGCTCCCGGCTGATTTCGCCGTTTTCGAACATGCGGTTGACTTCCGCACGTTCGGCATCCATAACCAGCAGCCGCAGCTCTTCCTTCTGCGCTTCCGTCTTCTCGTTGAATGGATTCGCGGAGCCTTTCAACCGAGCGATGGCGCGCTTGTAATCCAGGATGACGTATTGAATGACGTTGTCGGAAGCGTCTCCTTTTTTCAACCCCTGTAAATACTCGAGTGCTGCTTGCAAGGCCTTCAGGTGGATGTCCCGCCCTACGGCCTTCATGTTGTCATCTTTGTATTTCCGTCTCGCCCGCCGGAAATCCCGTACTGTCGTACCAACCAGGAAGAAGAAGCGGGAGCTTCCGCTTTGCGACAGCTTCTCTTCACGGTGATCCAAAGCCTTCTCGAAGGTTTCATACATGACTTTGTCTATGCTGCCTTCTTGGACGGCTTGCTGGATGTAGTTGCGTTCTACCTTCAGTGCGGCCCGGTGCAGTTCGGTGATTTTCCCGATCATTTCTGGCCGATCCAGCCGCTGGGCTCCCCATTGATCCAAAGCGGGCTTAAGGAGCCGGCTATACTCATCCATAAGCTGATAGGCCGCGACCTTATTGTCCTCGTCCATGACCTCTTTGATTTTGTTTAGCGCAACGCGCAGCACGCGGGTCCGAGCTTCGTTATAATCGAGGAACGGACTGTCCTCTTCGCCTGGCGCGGCCCCTTTGCTAAGCATCGGCAATAAGATCGTGGCCGCAATCAACGTAAACAAGATGACGCCCGCTGCCAAGAACAGAATCAATGACCGTTCCGGGAACGGCCCGCCGCTGGCAACCACATAAGGGATAGACAGGACACCGGCCATCGTCACCGCGCCGCGGACCCCGGTCAAGGTGAGCAGCAGGCTGGACTTCACCGTAGGTTTATCCCCTTTGCCTTTTTTGTAATCATGAATGGCAAATAAATGCGACCAGATAAAACGAATCCCCAGGATTCCAACCCCAACAATGAGCACGTACCCAATCGCCAGCACATTGTTAATATTCGGGTTAGCGACAGTATCCTGAATCGACGACGGGATGTTCAGACCAAGCAGCAGGAAGACAACCCCGTTCAGGACGAACAGCAGCGTGGACCAAATATTTTCCGTTAACAATTGTTCCTTGGCCAGCATCGTTTCCGTCCGCTCCCGCACCAGCGAATGCACGATACCGCCGACAACAACGGCAATAACGCCGGAAGCATGCAGGAATTCCTCCGTCACGATAAAGATCAGGAACGGCGTGAGAATTTGCAGCAGCGAGTGCAGCGTGGCATCCTTAATCCCTTGTTTGAGCAGCGAGAACCGGATCCAAGCCATCATCAAGCTGAGCACTAAACCAAGCAAGGCCCCGATCACGAACATATAGGAGAAGTCATATAACGCTTCTTTCAGAGAAAAATACCCCGTCACGACCGCCGCAACCGCGTAGTTGAAAGCGACCAAGCCGGAGGCGTCGTTGATCAACGATTCACCCCGGACCAGATTCAGCACTTTCTCCGGGATATGAATCCGCTTGGCGATACCGTTGACGGCCACCGGGTCGGTAGGGGACAGGATTGCCGCCAATGCAAATGCCGCGGCCAGCGGAATGTCAGGAATCACGGCATGGATGAGGTAGCCGCCTCCCAGCGTAGTTAACACGACGAGGACGATGGCGTTCCCGAGAATCGCCCCGCGCATATTCCATAGTTGGTCGCGAGGGAAATACCTGCCGTCGTTGTACAACAGGGGGGCTACGAATAGCAACAAAAACCATTCCGTTTCAAGCTCTAGCGAAAACTCTTTGTAGGCCAGCGCGATGAGGATCCCGAGAGCGATTTGAGTAAGTGCGGTTGGGATCATCGGGATGTAGTGGCTGATGATGTTGGAAACCACCAGACAGATGAGCAGCAAAATGACAGTAATCAGTAAATCCATGAAAGCAACGTCCTTCCGATGTGTCCGGGCACTGGGCCGATTTGGTATTGATTATAGCATATCCGAATTTCTTAAACCGAATTTAAACGGACAACTTCTTTTAACGAAAAAAAAGCTCCTCCGCAGCCGATGCGGAAGAGCAAGAAGCAGTTTCACTTAGGTAACCCCAGGTATTACAGGTCATCGAACCCGTTGTCGTCGCCGACCTTGCCGTAGTTGCGGGATTTGGCCTCGAAAAAGTCCGTTTTCGTTGCGTTCAACGCTTCGTCGGAGAACGGCTTGATCCACGGCATGCAGTTGATATCCACGCCCGCGTACGCTTTCTCCAGCCCCATTAACGTCAACCGTTTGTTGGCGATGTATTTAATGTAATCGGACAATTCGTTTAAGTCGATGCCGGGGACATTTTTTAACGTATAGTGCGCCCAGTTCGTCTCCAGTTCTACCGCCCGGTCGATCGTGCGGTATGCGTAATCGATATTTTCCTTCGTGTTTAATTCCGGATAATCGATCAGCAGTTGCTTGAACACTTCGGCGAAGAAGTAGCAGTGCTGGTTCTCATCCCGTTGGATGTACGAGATCATTTGGCTGGTGCCCATCATTTTCTGATCGCGTGCGAGGTTGTAGAAGAACGCAAACGTACTATAAAAGAAGATGCCCTCAAGAATAAGATCCGCCACCAGCGCTTCAAAAAACGATTGCGGCGTCGGTTCATCACGGAAGTTCTGATAGATGTTGGCGATAAATTTGTTGCGGTCCAGCAGCACCGGATCATGCTTCCAGTACTCGAAAATTTCTTTCTGCTCCTGCTCCGACACGATCGAGGACAGCACGTAGGAGTAGGATTGGTTATGGACCACTTCCTGTTGCCCGATGATCGCCGAGATCGCCTCCAGCGATGAGTCGGTGAAGTAGCGCTTTACATCGCCCACAAACATCGTCTGCATCGAGTCGAGCACGGCCAAGAGCGAGATGTTGATCTTGAAGGTGCGCTGCTCTTCCGGATCGAGCAGGGCGAATTGCTGCGCATCTTTGGCCATCGGGATTTCGTCGGCGATCCAGTGGTTGAGCAGCAGCACCTTGTACAGCTTGTACATATGAGGCATGCGAATGTCGTTCCAGTTCAGGATGCCCGAGCATTCGCCGCCGATGATGCGCGTTGATTTGTTGGGGGCTTCGGTATTAAAAATCGTTTGAAGTTGCATGGGATTTCGCTCCTTAATTTGTGTTGAGTAAGTTGTACATGGAATGGGATTTGCGGGATCAGGCCGCCGGCTGAAATGTTCTTCCGATCGCTGTTGCTCGCGGATTTCTCTGGTTGGACTAGATTCAGAAGTTGTAGAAATCCGCTCACAAAGGCGAACGTCTGGCCCTGATCCCGCATGTATATATGTTCAAAAATGTGAGCGCATCCCCGCAGGGGATAGCGCCTCCGAGCACGCAGTTACGTATAAAGCGCCCCTGCTGCTCTCTCGTCTTGCACCAAAAGTAAGTGTATCCCGAAGGGACAACGCCTCATTGCACGTGGTTTCGCCAGTAACGCCCCAAAGTCGCAGTCCCCGCCTCCGCAGGAGCGCCACAGTAGAGCGGGCCCGAAGGGCGGCAAGCGGCTCATCCCGCCTGCGTCCCCCCGGGTGCGCCGAAAGCAGCAGTCCTGAGCAGCACGGTTTACCAGGTCACCCGGGAGCGCCAAAAGTAAGACGTACCCGAAGGGGGAAAAGCGTTCCACGAGCCAACCTCAGCGATTCCCCGCAGGGGAGAGCGTGCAGGAGCGCCTCTTGCACTCCCGCGTTCTTCCCATTTGCGGGAGACCAGAGGGCAGCAGGCCCTCGGACGCCCTCCCTTACGGTAAGGGAGAGGTGGGGTGGGTTGAGGTCTTGGTTGAGATCACTCAGGAGGCACAACTTTCGCACTCCTCAATCGTCAACGCCCGGCTCCGCACATAATACGTCGACTTCAACCCGGCCTTCCAAGCATGCAGATGCAGGTCAAGGAAGTCAGTAGCCCGGATGTCCGGCCGCACGTACAGGTTGAAGCTTTGGCCTTGGTCGACGTGGCGCTGGCGCGCGCCAGCCATTTCGATCGACCAATGCTGGTCGATCAGGAACGCGGTCTTGTAGTACCAGATCGTTTTTTCGGACAGGTCCGGTGCCGGGTTGGCGATTTTGTACGTCGTCTTCTCCTCATACGAAAGCAGCTCGTACAACGGATCGATGCTGGCGGTCGAGCCGGCGATGATCGAGGTTGATCCGTTGGGGGCGATCGCGAACATCCAGGCGTTGCGAACGCCGTTCTCGCGCACTTCCTTCTGCAGCTCACGCCATTGCTCGGTCGTCACGTATTTGCCTTCGCGCGTGCCGTCAACGTAACCGCGGGACTCGAAGTACTGCCCCGTTTCCCAGTCAGAGCCGGCAAACTTCGGATATTTGCCTTTTTCCTTGGCGAGCTCCATGCTGGATTTGATCAGCAGGTAGTTGATCTTTTCATAAAGCGCGTCGTTGTATTCAACCGCCTCCTGGGATTCCCAACGGATGCCTTCGAGCGCCAGCAGATGGTGCAGGCCAAATGTGCCAAGTCCGATCGCCCGATATTGGCTGTTCGTATACTGCGCTTGCAGCACTTCGATATTGTTGATATCGATCACGTTATCGAGCATCCGCGTCTGAATCGGCACCAGCCGCTCCAGCACGCCGGCCGGCACCGCGCGGGCCAGATGGATCGAGTTCAGGTTGCAGACGACGAAATCGCCAGGGATTTTGGACACGACGATCCGGGTTTGTCCGTCCTTCGTCACCAGTTCCTCTTGCTCGACGACGGTCGGCGATTGATTTTGCATAATCTCCGTACACAGGTTGGACGAGTAAATCATCCCATGCGCCCGGTTCGGGTTCGCCCGGTTTACCGTATCGCGATAGAACATGTAGGGCGTGCCGGTCTCCAGCTGCGATTTCATGATTCGCTTCATGATATCGATCGCCGGCATCGTGATGCGCGACAGGGTAGGGTGGGCAACGGCTTCGGCGTATTTTTCACGAAAGCTGCCTTTCCCAAGCTCCTCATCATAGAAATCCTCCAGCCCCAATGGGCGGCCGTTCTCATCCTTCCAGCCCATCGTTTTCTTCACTTCGTGCGGGCAGAACAGATGCCATTCCCCGCGGGCCTCCACCGCCTCCATGAACAGGTCAGGCAGGCACACGCCGTGGAAGACGTCATGCGCGCGCATCCGCTCGTCGCCGTTGTTCAGCTTCAGATCGAGGAAGGCAAGAATATCTTTGTGAAAAACGTCCAAATAAACCGCGATCGCACCTTTACGCGTTCCGAGCTGGTCGACGCTGACGGCGGTGTTGTTCAGCTGGCGAATCCAGGGAATAACGCCGGAGCTGGTGTTCTTGTGGCCGCGGATGTCCGAGCCGCGCGCGCGGACCTTACCGAGGTAAACGCCGATGCCGCCGCCCATTTTGCTCAAGCGGGCTACATCCGTATTGGAGTCGAAGATACCCTCAAGGGAATCGTCGACAGTATCGATGAAGCAGCTGGAGAGCTGGCCGGCTACTTTTTTACCGGCATTGGACATCGTTGGCGTCGCCGCAGTCATATAAAGGTTGCTCATCGCCCAATACGCTTCCTTCACCAGCTCCAGACGCTTCTCTTCCGGCTCCTTATGCATCAGGTACATGGCGATGACCATGTAGCGCTCCTGCGGCAGCTCCATCGTCCGTCCGTCGAAGTCGGTGGCCAGGTAACGCTCCGTCAGCGTGAGCAGGCCGATGTAGTCGAACAGCAGGTCGCAGGACGGGTCAATCGTGCGGCCCAGCTCTTCAATCTGCTCCTTCGTATAGCACTCCAGCAGCTCCTCGCGGTAAATGCCCAGCTGGCAGAGCTCGGTGATCAGGTGATAGAACGAGCCGTAAGGCTCTTCCGGGTAGGCTTTGTAGCGACGATTGACGGCCGCTTTTTTGTACAGGGAAGTGAGCAGGGAGCGGGCCGCTGCATATTTCCAATCGGGCTCATCTTTGCTGACGAGCTCCAGTGCGGACATCGTAAACGCGTTGCTAATTTCTTCACCGGTCACCACATCCCGGCGCAGCTTTGCATTGACGCCGCGCAGCAGGCGCTCTTTATCGACGTTATGTAATCCTTGCAAAATTCGGTCAGCATAGACGCCAAGGCGTGCGCTGTCAAACGCAAGCTGTCGGTTATTTGGTTTTGTCACTAGAGTAGGCATGAGATAAATCCTCACTTTCCATATATTAAGGTAGGATGAAGGCTGCAGATGGGTGGTGGTACCCCAAATCTTGAATGTTCAAATTGCAGATAATCAGTGAAAAAAGGGGCGCAATCAAGTTGCGCTCAGGATCAATAAGATCAATCAGCTAAAAAGAGAACAGGGGCTCCCATAACACGGCTTGTCCCTGCCGCAGGCTTTGTTGAATATCGATCAGCCGTTGATTGGAGCTGCCGCGATAGAGCAGGGAAGGATCGCGAAGCTCCTCAACGAACCTTCCGTCGACCAGCACCTCGCAACGCCGCAACAGTTCATATTCGGGGGAGCCGGGGCGTTCGATTAATTCTTCCAACGTATAACCGGTGTAAATCCAGATGGATATTGGCCCGGTTTCCGCCACAAGCCGGTCGATAAAACCGCAGACCTCAGCAGCGGAGAAAAAAGGATCACCGCCAAGGATCGTGAGTCCGCTGAGCAACGGATTATGTTTAATGTCATAAATAATTTCTGCTTCCCGCTCCAAAGTGAGCGGTTCCCCGTAATCGAAGCTCCAGGTTTTTGGGCTGAAGCAGCCTTTGCAATAATGGCGGCATCCGCTGATGAAGATCGCTGCTCTCAAGCCGGGCCCTTCATTAATGGATTCCGGGTAGTACCCGCAAATGTTCATGCGTCGTGTTTCACCCGGTCGCGAACCTCCGCTTGTTTAGCGGGGTTGAACCGTGTCTGGTAGTCGCCGGTCAGATAACCGGTCACCCGGCGCAAACGGCGAATATGCACTTCGCTCTCATGGCTGCCGCAGGAGGGGCAGCTTGCCCCAATGATCCCTTCAAAGCCGCAGGCCGAGCAGCGGTCGATCGGATGGTTGATGCTAAAATAGCTGACCTGCTGCTGCAGGGCGTATTGCACGATTTTGACGAATGCTTCCGGATTGTTGCGGGCATTGCCGTTAAGCTCGATATAAGAGATGGCTCCGGCGTTGCACAGCCCGTGGAATTTGGCTTCCAGCTCAATTTTTCGTGCCGCACTGATGTTGTAGTAGACCGGGATATGGAACGAATTCGTGTAATACTCGCGGTCCAAAATCCCGGGCAGCGGGCCGTAGACCGCACGGTCGCGTTTGGTGAACTTGCCGGACAGCCCCTCCGCCGGGGTCGCAAACAACGTGATATTGAGATTGTGAATTTCGCTTTGGCCGTCACAATAGTCGCGCATGTAAGCGATCAGGTCGTAAGCTTTCTGATACACGGCTTCATCTTCGCCGTGATGCTTCCCGTACATCGCCTTCATGCATTCGGCCAGCCCGATGAACCCGATGGACAAGCTGCCGTGCTTCAGCAATTCGCCGACCTGATCATCCGGCGCCAGCTGCTCACCGCCTTCCCAGACGCCTTCCCGCATCATGAAATCGGAAGCCTTCGCTTTTTGGGAGGCCTGAATCGAGAAGCGATGCAGCAATCCCTCCAGGGCGATATTCATATAGTGAGTCAGCTCGCGGTAGAAGCCGCGTTCGTCGGGCTCTTTGCGGTGTCCCAACGCGATGCCGTACTTCAAGCCTAGCTTGACCAGGTTCAGCGTATTAAAGGAAAGGTTGCCTTTGCCAGACAGACGATTGCGGCCGAACCGGTCAGCCAGCACCCGGGTGCGGCAGCCCATGGTAGCGAATTCCGTATCCGGATCCGTGGGGTCGTAATACATCAGGTTGAGTGGGGCGTCCAGGTTGGCGAAATTCGGATAAAGCCGTTTGGCCGAGCATTCCGCCGCTTTCAGAAATAGGGAGTAGTTAGGTTCCCCCGGATTCTGGTTGACGCCTTGTTTACATTTAAAAATCTGAATCGGGAAAATCGGCGTTTCCCCATGGCCCAGCCCGCGCATCGTGGCCGTGAGCAGGGAGTCGATGACCAGTTGTCCTTCCGGTGAGGTACATGTGCCGTAATTGATGCTGGTGAACGGGATTTGCCCGCCGGCCCGGCTCGACATCGTATTCAGATTATGAATCAGGCTTTCGGCCGCCTGGAACGTCTCGCTTTTGGTTTCCTTGAGCGCATAGTTAAAAGCCTTGGGATACTGATCCCGCAGGTCACTGCGGCTCATCGTGATGTCGCCCAAATCAGCGTTCGCATCGCCTTCTTCAAAATAATCCAGCCCTTTGCGGAAGTACTTGGCGAACGATTTGGCTACGTACGGGGCGAGATCGAAGTCCAGCTTGTTCGCGGACACACCGCCGAATTGGGAGTTTTGCTGGGATTGGAAAATGATCGCCACCAGCGCCATCGCCGTCATGATGGAAGTTGGCGGACGTACGCTGCCGTTGCCGGTGTTGAAGCCTTTGCGCAGCAGTTTGTCAAACGGGATAAAAATACAGTTCGTTGTGCCGAGGGCGTACTGATCCAAGTCGTGAACATAAACGATGTTATCCTGAATGGCCTGTACCAAGCGAGTTGGCAGTACGAAATGGCTTGCATACCATTTGGAATACTCGCTGCCGAATTTGCTCATCTTGCCGGAGAAGCTCTCTCCATTTAAATTGGCGTTCTCGCGCAGCACCTCAAGATTGCGGCTCTGGACGATTTCCTCGCCCATCCGAATCACTTCATCCAGCAAGGTGTCCCGGCCGGTATACGTCTGGCTTACCCATGCCATAACACACTTCTCCTCCCTGTAAACCGAGCTTTGGTTCAAAATAAAAGAGCATGTCCAACCAACGAGGTAGACATGCCCGAATGCACTGCAAAAAAGTGGACAGACCAAATCAAGGCCCCAACATTTCGGCGGCAAGCGGACACCATCCCTGATCCTCGCAGGTTTTCCGTCGGTGTCTTTCAAACGGGCAGGTCTCCTGGCTTTCGGAACGTTGCTGACGCCTTCCCGCAGCTCATCAAGCATTAAGCTGTAGTGGCATATCGTCAGTCGAACGGCTGGGTCTTCAAGACGATGTAGGCGAACGCCTCGTCTTTAGTACCAAGCTACCGATTACAGTGGCGGGACCGCAGCGGACTTGCACCGCACTTCCCTTTTAAGCTCCGGCGGCTTGTCCGCCGGATCACCCGTTCACACTATATTTTGTTGCGTTGATCTAAGGATAGCCCAAGATATTGTGTTTGTAAATGGGATTTTCCCATTGAAAGCAGACTGAAAATCACGTGAAAATCTCCGGTCCGCGCAACGATGCGGAGAGTGGGGGACAGAAGAAAATTGTGAACATTTATAAATGGGACTGGAGGACTAGATCGGGTTTTACAGAGTGTGTGAGTTTTGGGGACGGTAAGGATATTAGCAGACGGGTTCGGTTGATCTTAGAGAGGAGAGTTGGTTAGAATATACCTGTAGGACGAAAACCAGCTCAGGGATTTGATTCAAACCATTACCAGGAAAGAAGGGAGCCGATTATGGCTATCGCCGAAGTTACCGTTATTCCGATCGGGACGGGGAGCACCAGCCTCAGCGCTTATGTGGCCGAGTTGCATCGGGTGTTGGAGAAGCAGAAGGGCATTACCTTTACCCTCACCTCCATGAGCACGATTATTGAAGGATCGTTAGATGATGTGTTTACTGCGATTCGCGCGATTCACGAAGCGCCGTTCCAATCCGGTGCCGGCCGCGTATCAACCTCGATCAAGATCGATGATCGCCGCGACAAAGCCAGCTCCTCCGAACAGAAGCTGCGCTCTGTGCGCGAGAAACTATAATTTCTTGAAATTGGTGCTTGCATTATTTTTAAAACTCGGTATAATAAATTTTGTTCGCTAAAAACGAACCTGCTGGTGTAGCTCAGCTGGTAGAGCAACGCATTCGTAATGCGTGGGTCGGGGGTTCGAGTCCCTTCACCAGCATCTGATATGCAAGCATAACGCGCCCTCCGAGGTTTTCGGGGGGCGTTTTTGAATTGTTGAAGGACCTTGTTCATCTTCCGAGTGACCTCTTGCTCTTCGCTTGTTAGTTCTTCTCCGTTTCTTTGTTTTCTCCATGCGCTTAGCACTAAATTGTGACCGCAAATAGGGAGGTTTGCTGAAACCTCCCTGTTCCTTGGTGCGCTTACTCTTGCTCCATCGCATCCCTTTTTGTCCGATGCACCGTGCCAAACGGATGGTGCGGCGGGGCATAAATGACATACACTTTAAGCGGCTCGTTGCCGGTGTTGATGATGTTGTGCCACGTGCCGGCGGGGATGAAGACCGCGTCGTCTTCATGGATGTTTCGTACGAAGGTGAGGTGGTCCGCACGATCGCCCATTTGCGCAACGCCTCGACCCTCTTCCACGCGTACAAATTGGTCCGTGTTCGGATGGATCTCCAAGCCGATATCCTCACCGACCGGAATGCTCATCAAAGTGACCTGGAAATGCTTGCCCGTCCAGAGAGCGGTCCGGAAGTTCCGGTTATGCTCGGCGGCATCGCTAATATTAATCACAAACGGCTTTTGCCCGTAATCTTGAAGCGGCTGCCGGTTCCAAGCGTCGTCTTGCGAAGGAGACGGTGCGTATTCAGGATAGATCGGGCTGGGCTCGATATAGTCGGGATAGCGTGCGGGTTGAAATGCCTGCGGATATCCGTAAACGAAGTAAGGTTGAGGATAGATGTAAGGATCATACGGAGCGGCGTACGACAAGCCGGGGTACGGTCCGGGAACATAACTCATGTTTGACATAACCTCCAGTTTTTTTATCCATCATATGCCTATTCCTTGCTCCTGTGCTTGTATGAAAATGAGTCAATTCTACTGATGCATTCATCTAAGAATCTTCTTTCTCTCTTACATAGAATAGAGCATACCTTAGTAAAGGGGAGAAGATGGTATGGCAAAAACGCTTTTGGATTACAACTCGACTGTTGTGACTCCGGTGACCAATGGTGTTAACATTCCGATTCCGGTTGTAGGGGGCGTGCAGATTGCAGCAGTTTCCGTATTCCTTGATCCGGCCGATCCGGCGTCCTTGACCAACCGTGTTGAGTTGAAGGCAACGATAGGCGTTGAAGCGCTGACCGATACGCCGAATATCCTGGTGCGCATCTGGAGAGCGGGCACCGAAATCTTCTATGGGTTAGTAGAGCTGGAGGATGCTTTCAACGACTGGGGTCTCATTAGCGTGCACATGGTTGAACACGCCCCGCTCGGAGTCCAAAACTATCAGCTGATCGTAGAAAATCAGGATAACAACAGCACGGCCAGAGTCGTAGGGCCGGTTGTCTTCACGGCTACCGCTATCGGCGGATAATCTCTTGATCATCAAAAATCCCCTCACGGTGCGACCGGAGGGGATTTTTTTAAGATATCAGAAAGTATAAACTTCGGGCGATTGGCATCCTGATATCGTAAGAAAAACTTCCGCTAAACGCGGTCTGTCTACTTTGAATGTACGTCGATAGACGTTTTTCTTATCGTGAACTTTATCTGAGGGTATTGATGCGATCCGTTTTGAGATTACCTTCGTTTTGGATCGTTGTTTTTACCACCAAGTCCATTCTAAGACGGGGAAAATACTCCGACCGCCAATGAGCGAGCTTCTCCCTCGGGATTTTGGTCCGGAGTTCCCCCGTGTTTGCAAGATCGACACCTTCGGATTGATCTGGCTGCGCATGTACGTCGCCCCGATGCCTGATGTTCGTCGGGAAGATAAAGAAAATGATCCCGATGTGAATCAGGATATTTACGATCATGACCTGTAGACTTTTATCCACTCGAATCATCCTTTGGTTTCGGATCAGATACATGAAGGGGGGCGAGTAATTCCGGTCATTTTCCATCATGAAGATATCGCTGATCAGGGCTGGCAAAATGATGGAAAACGGTAACCGGTCCATAAAGAGAAGGAGACGGCCTTGTCTGAGCGCATGCGCAGCTTCAACCGGCAGCTCGGTCGTGTAGAATTTGGGTAAGGCATACCAAGGCTGGAAGCCAAGCGATTTGGAGAGCCGTTGTAAATTATAGATTTCCTGGTGTTTGTTCGCTAAGACTGCAGATTCGCAAAGACAGCCTTATTCTAAGCAAAACAGGCACTGGCTATACGCGCCAATGCCTGCTTCGTATTGTTATCCAAGCCTTCATGTACACGTGAAGACCGGCCTTGTGTCCCTGCTCCGACTACAACAAACTGCCTATTTCTAAAACAACAAAAGCCCTACCTCTCATTTGTCCTTGCGGCTCCGATGACCGCGCCAGTGTGAATCAGAAAAACGTCCAAATTCTTACTTTGATTGGGTCATTCAAATAAGGAATTTCATACCGAACGGTATAAGGAGAGTTATAATCTTGTGAGGAACTGCAACGTGGTTATAACAACTAATTATTTATTATACTTTGAATGAATAAAAAATGCAATGCATATATCTAAAAGCCTTTCTAAAGTGATGATTTTGTGAAACCCGGGGAAAACAGAAGAAGCTGAGATATTTGTCACACTAGAGTAGGGAAGGCACCATGTATAATGAGGTCATCTAAGATTTATATAATCAAAAAATAAGGGAGTTAGCCATGAAACGCGGAGATATCCTGTTGATCGGAACCATCGTCGTGATCGCTTTGGTCTTCTTGGTTCCGAGATGGTTTGGCGATTCAAGTGAAAACAATCACAAAAACGAGAATCGAGTAGCGAGAATCACAGTGGACGGGAAGCTGTTTAAGACGGTGCAGTTGACCGGAGAAGAACAGAAGGTAGACATTATAACGGAGTATGGCCACAACATTTTGAAGGTGCATGACTACGGGATTGAGATGATCGACGCCGACTGTCCGGACAAAGTGTGCCTGACCTTCGGATTTATTGACCGTAACGGTGGGACGATCGTATGCCTGCCACATAAGTTGATGGTTGAAGTGGTAGCTTCAGAAGGGGGAGACGAGGTTGATGCAATCCTTTAATGAATCATCCAGCCTGCTGCTAAAAAGAACGGTGATCGTAGCTATTTTCGCGGCGGTGGCGGTCGTTCTCAGCTTGGTGGAGTCCCTCATTCCCGTGAACATGAGCGTACCTGGGGCGAAGCTCGGACTGGCTAATATTATGGTGCTGACCTGCCTTTATTTTCTGCGAGCCCGGGACGCCTTCATGATGGTGCTGTTAAAGACGCTGCTCACGGCGTTTATTTTCGGGACCTTTTCCAGCTTCCTGTTCAGTATTATGGGGGCGTTGTTCAGCTTTGCGGCGATGTGGTTCCTGCTGCTGGTTGGGCGCAAACGGCTAAGCGTCATCGGGATTAGCATCGTTGGGGGGATTGCCCACAATATCGGGCAATTGACGGCCGCTGCTTTGTATTTTAATACGACGAAAATTTTCTATTATTTGCCGATGCTGCTCATCATGGGGGTTCTGACCGGGATCGCCGTTGGAATTGCCGTGAGATATTTGATTCCGTCGCTGTCGAAGCTGTCTTTATTTGAAGGCTTTTTAGCGGAAACGGCTTAAGCCGGGAGGGGCTTCGCACGACGTACATCTGAGGGGGAGAGAGAAATGGGAGAAACCGGATTCGCTTATGAGCTGAGGGAGGTTTCCTTCGCATACCACCCGGCGCATCCTGTGCTTCAAGATGTTACGCTTAGCATCCCTTCGGGCAGCTGGGTGTCGTTGGTGGGGCCGAACGGCTGTGGCAAATCCACGCTGGCAAAGCTGCTGGGCGGTTTATTGGGCGCTAACAGCGGAGCGATATATGTGGAAGGAACGAAGTTGGATCGGAATACGGTGACTTCGTTGCGTCCACGCATCGGAATGGTGTTTCAAAATCCGGACAATCAATTTATCGGCGCCACGGTTGAAGAGGATATCGCCTTTGGCTTGGAGGGGCATAATCTGCCGCGGGAGGTCATGGTGAAGCGCGTGCGGGAATATGCGGATAAACTGCACATCGGCCATCTGCTGTCCAAGCATCCCGCGGAGTTGTCGGGAGGACAAAAACAGCGGGTGGCCGTCGCTTCCATCTTGGCGATGGAGCCGGGCATCGTGATCTTTGACGAGGCTTCCTCGATGCTGGACGAGAAAGCCCGCGGCGAGCTGCTTGCCATCCTGCGGGACATGAAGCAGAGCGGCCGTTACACGATGGTCTCGATTACGCATGATGCCGATGAGATTATGGCCTCCGACCGGGCGATCGTACTGGGAGGCGGAACGGTAGCCGCCGACCTGGAGCCGGGCGAGCTGTTTCGGGATGAAGCCCTGCTGGCGGAATGCCGGTTAATCGCCCCCTATCGGATTCGGCTTCAACAGGAGCTGAGGCGGCGGGGCGTGACGCTTCCTGCGGGCTTTGAATTGAACGGCGAAGAGGAGGCGCAACTTTGATGGCGATACAGTTCGAGCAAGTCAGCTTCGCTTATGACGAGAGCAGCCTATGGCGGCACAATGCGTTGCTGGAGGTCGACCTCTACCTGGCGGACGGCGTGTTTGCCGGGATTGCCGGGGCTTCCGGCTCGGGCAAATCAACGTTGATGCAGCATTTCAACGGCATTTTGAAGCCGACGGGCGGGAAGGTGCACGTTCTGGATGTGACGATGGAAGCCGGCGGTAAGGCGCCTCCGCTGCGCGAGCTGCGGAGGCGGGTTGGACTCGTCTTCCAGTTTCCGGAGCAGCAGCTATTCGAGGATACGGTGGAGAAGGATCTTTGCTTCGGTCCGCTGAATTTCGGCTGCTCCTTAGACGAAGCCAAGGCAAGAGCCAGACGTGCGCTGGCCCTAGTTGGGCTTGATGACTCGTTCCTCAGTCGCAACCCGCTCCGCTTGAGCGGGGGGCAGATGCGCAAAGTGGCGATCGCCTCGGTGCTGGCGATGGAGCCGGACGTGATCGCGCTGGATGAGCCGACAGCGACGCTGGATCCGCAAAGCCGTGCCGAATTGGCGGAAATGCTGTCGCGGCTGCACCGTGAAGAGGGGAAGACGGTGATCGTGGTAACGCACCGGATGGAGGAAATCCTCCCGTACGCAGAGCAGTGGATCGTGATGAAAGATGGCCGGAAATCGTTCCAAGGCAGTACGGCCGAGCTGGTAAGCGAGGCACCCCGTCTGGAGGCCGAGGGGCTGGCTATCCCGGCATGTATCCGTTACTGGAATAAAGCGGCGGAAATGTACGGCCTGACAGGCGAGCCGCCGTGCTTGACGGCGGAGGCGTTGGCCGAGCGGTTGGCCTGGTTGTTGGATGAGGCTGGGGAGCGTTCCGCCCCGACCTTGCTGTCCGTGGACCGGCCCGTTCCGGTTCGGCCGCCGATTCTATCCGGCACTTCCGGGGAAGGAGGCAGCGGGCATGCGGAATAAGCTGCTGTTTGGGCGCAGTATTGATACCGGCTCTTGGGTGCACGCTGTAGATCCTCGGGCCAAGCTGGCCGGGATGGTGCTGTATCTTGTTGCGATCGTGGCGGTAGGCTCTTGGCCCGCCTTGGCCGTGGCTGCGGTGTTTTCGATCGGCTATATGCTGTCGACCAAGATCCCGCTGAAATATTACCTGAAGGCGGCCAAACCGCTGTGGGCACTGATGGTGTTTATCTTCGTTGTTCAGTGCTTGACGGTGGAGTCGGGGGAGGCGATCTGGCGCATCGGCTCCTGGACCCTATACAGCGGCGGAGTCAGCAGCGGATTCATCGCCGCCTCCCGTATGGGGTTGTTGGTGTCATTCACCGCCATCCTGACGTTTACGACGACGCCGGGGGTGTTGAATCAAGGTTTGAGCGGTGTGCTTAAACCGCTGAAACGGATTGGCGTCTCGCCCGAGCAATTGACGCTGATGATGAGCATTGCGCTGCGCTTTATCCCCACGATTTTGGACGAAACGCACAAGATCCTCAAGGCACAGGCGTCGCGCGGTGCGGACCTGAAGGAGCTGCCGTGGAAGGAGAAGGGGCGCATGCTGGTCTCCCTTCTCGTACCGGTTACGGTCAGCGCCTTCCGCCGGGCTGAAGAGCTTGTGTTGTCCATGGAGTCCCGGGGCTACACGCTTGGCGCACCGCGTTCGGAATACCACCTGCTGGTCTGGAAAGGCCGGGACACTTGGTTTGTGTTGTCCTATGTGGTCCTGGCTGCAGCGGTTGTGGTTTATCGGTTGGTTTGAACCGCCAATGCAAAATTCTCCGCGAGTAAATTCATGTAGATAGAGTTTGATGGGATAGGTTGATAGGTTGGACATTTAAATCATGTGAGGGGGAAACGGCTGTGGCACGTTTTTTTAATGGGAAAGAAGTTGAGCTGCTTGCGCCTACGGGGACGTTCGAAATTTTCAAACAAGTCATTGTAGAGAATTGTGATGCGGTTTATTTCGGAGGACCTAACCTGAATATGCGCCTGATGCGAAAAGGATTTAATTTTAGCCTGGAGGAAATTACGGAGGCAGTCCAGATTGCACACGGGCTTGGCAAAAAAGTGTACGTCACCGTCAACAATTTGCTGAACGAAGGCGAGTTGGACGAGGCGCGGGCATATTTGCGTTTCCTGGAATCGGCGGGACCGGATGCCATCATTGTGCAGGATTTCGCTGTGTTGTCGCTGATCCGGGAGATGAACCTGAAGCTAAACGTGCATTCCTCCGTCATGATGAACGTGCATAACGTGGAGATGGTTCGCGCTTTACAGGAGCTCGGGGTCACTCGTGTCGTCACTTCGCGGGAAATGGATCTCATGACGACCCGCTATCTTCAACAAGCGACCGGCATGGAGTTGGAGTACTTTGTGCATGGGGATATGTGCTCGGTGCACGGGGCGAACTGTTATTTCAGCTCTGCGGTATTCGGGATGAGCAGTAACCGGGGGAAATGCCTGAAGCCATGCCGCTGGGATTATCGTGTGAAAAAAGACGGCAACATCTATCCGGCGGAATACCCGCTGGCGGTCAAAGACATGTTCATGTACGAACATATCCCAGAGCTGATTCACGGCGGCATCACTTCCTTCAAAATCGAAGGCCGCATGCGGGATGCCGCGTTCGTGGTAATGCTCGTGAAGGCGTATGGCGATGCGATCGACCGTTATATTAACGATCCGGTGGGCTTTGAACGCAGCCGGGATACGAAACTGCTTTACGATAACCGCAAGCGTGATTTTTCAACGGGATATGCGTTTGGCCGTCCGGGATTGTCCAACATCAACCGGCGTTACGAAGGAACGGGGAAATTTTATAGCACGGGCAAAGTGTTTAGTACGCCAACGGAGGAGCGGGAGCTCAGCGACAAACGCGTTGCCGTGATTCGCGAGACGCTGGCGGCGGTGGGGAAAGAGAAGGGTACGGTGCAGGAGAATCACGCGGCTCCTGGCGTCTCCGTGCATGTGAATAACATGGCTCAAGCCAAAGCCGCGCTGGAAGCGGGAGCTGACCATATTTATCTCTCCGGCGACGTATTTGAACCGGATCGTCCGTTTACGAAGGAGGACGTGAAAGAGCTGGCGGCATTAAAAGGGAACGCCAAGCTAGTTCTGTGCCTGCCGCGGATGATGACGGAGCTGCATTTTGAGATGTATGACGGCTTGCTGTCGAGCGAACGGTTGCCGATCGACGGCTTGATGGTGACGAATCTGGGGGCGATCCGAAAATTTGCCGACAAGGGTTACCCGCTGGTGGGGGATTTCAATCTGAACGTATACAATCAGCTGGCAGCTGAGTTTTATCGGGAGCGTGGCGTTAGCCGGCTTACGGCATCCATGGAGCTGCCGCTGAAGGACCTGGCAGCGCTACTGGCACATGCCCCAGGGCCGCTGGAGGCTATCGTTCACGGTACACCGGCAATCATGTACATGGAGCATGACTTGTACGAAAACGCTGAAGTGTTCCAAGCCATCGGCGAGGAAGACAATCACTACGTGGATAACAGCATTTTGGTGTTAAAAACCGATAAAGGCGAAAACCCGGTTTACCGGGACGTTCATGGTCGCAACCATCTGATGTTGGCCAAAGAAATCTGTTTGCTGCCCGCGGTGAAGGAATTGCTGGCGGCGGGTCTATCTGTCTTCCGCATCGAAGGGGCGACCTACCGTCCAGAGCAGCTGGCCGAGATCGTGCGCACCTATAAGGCGGCGCTGGCTAACCCTGCGGCAGCCGGAGAGTTGTTTGCCGCGATGAAGCCCGTTTATGCCGGCTATACGCTGGGGGCGTTGCAGTTTGACGGCGGGAGTGCCAGCGGGGCTGCGGGCGCAGGGGCGACAGGAGCAGAGATGGCAGGAGCAGAGGCGTCGGCCCTGAACAACGAAGGCAACGGCGTCAAAGAGGAGGCCGCCGAAGCGCAGGCGGAAGTGGCGGCAGGAGTGCAAGCCTAATCGGGGAAAGGAAGCGAATGAACATGTCAAAATATATCGGACCGGACGAAGTGTTAAAGAAACGGCAGCAATATTTTTATCCTTGCACCAGCCATTTCTATCGAAATCCGCCGCAGTTGGTGAAGGGGGAGATGCAGTATTTGTACGGTCATGACGGGAAGCGGTATACGGATTTTTTTGCCGGCGTATCCGTCGTGGCCAGCGGTCACTGCAATCCGGAAATTGCCGAACGGACGGCCGAGCAGCTGCGGATGCTGCAGCACACGTCCACGATCTATTTGACGCAGCCGAATGTGGATTTGGCGGAGCGGCTGGCGGACGTGCTGCCGGGGAACCTGCGCCGCACCTTCTTCGTGAACAGCGGCTCGGAGGCGAATGAAGGCGCCTTGCTGCTTGCCCGCATGCATACGGGGCGGCGGGGCTTCCTGGCGCTGGAGCAAGGTTTGCACGGCCGGACGTATTTGACGATGAGCGTGACCGGGCTGGCGATGTGGCGGACGGATCCACAGCTGGCGCATGACACGGATGTCACGTTTATCCCCCGGCCGTATGAGTACGGGCTTAGCGCCGACGAGGCGGCACGCCGCTCCATCGCCGCGCTGGAGGCAGCGCTGGCGGAGAAAGGCGGCGATATCGCGGCGATGATCGCCGAGCCGATCCAGGGGAACGCCGGCATCGTTGCGCCGACGGAGTGGTATTTCGCTGAAGTGAAGCGGCTGCTGGAGCAGCACGGCGTGCTGCTCATCGCCGATGAAATTCAGACCGGCTTCGGCCGGACGGGCCGCATGTTCGCCGTGGACCGTTACGGCGTCACGCCGGACATCCTGACGATGGCCAAGGCGCTTGGCAGCGGCATCCCGGTGGCGGGCTTCGCCACCACGGACGAGATCGCTGCCAGCCTGAACCGGCCATCCGCCTCCACGTTCGGCGGCAACCCCGTCTCGTCCGTGACCGCGCTCGCGGTCCTGGACTACATCGAGGCGCATCGCCTGCCGGAGCGGGCCGAGCGCCTCGGTGAGCTGCTGCGCGGCGGCTTAACGCGCCTCGCCGCGCGGTTTCCGCAGCACGTCTCCGACGTGCGCGGCGCGGGGCTGATGCTCGGCGCGGAGCTATGCGCCGAGGAGCCCGCGCGCGGCGCGAAGCTCACCGACGACGTGCTGGAAGCGATGCTGGACCGCGGCTATATCATCGGCAAGAACGGCGTGAACCGCAACGTTCTGGCCTTCCAGCCGCCGCTGGTCATCGACGAGGCCGACGTGCGCGGCATGCTGGACGCGCTGGAGGCTTCGCTGGCGGAGCTGGTGTAACCCGTGCAGCTGGGCTAAGGTCCGCTAGGCGTGAACATGCGCGCCCGGCGGACCAGCGCAGCAGGCGTACCACCCGCCCGCCAGACGTAGACCCGTCTCATTAACGGTAAAAAGTACCTTTATTTTCGGCCCATCGGCCTGTTTCCATCAAAATAACGGTAAAAAGTATCCTTATTTTCCGGAATTTCTGTCAAAACGGACGCCAACCTCAAAATTAGCGGTACGAAATACCGCTATTTTGCCAAAAACCCCGGGTTGCCGAAAAATAAAGGTCGTTTTTACCGTTATTTGAAACCAGAAAGAGTGACGGGGCGCCCCAATATAAATAATCCACGTTATGACCCGTGTTTTTAGGATGAGGAGAGTGACTATCCATGGAAATAGCCCGCAAAATCGGCACCAAAATCCGGTTGTACAGCGAATTGGTGATGTTTTCGCACACGTTGTTTTCGCTGCCTTTTGCCATCATCTCAATGGTTTGGGCGGCGGAGGGGTTTCCTTCGTGGCGCGTGATGCTGTGGGGATTGATCGCCTTGATCGGCGCCCGGAACGGGGCCAACGCCTTTAACCGCGTCGTCGACCGCGTCTTTGACGCGCAAAATCCGCGCACCGCGCATCGCCACCTGCCGCAAAAGCTGTTGGACGCCAAGGAGGTGCTGGTGTTCGTTGCGGTCAACTATGCGATCTTCATTTTCGCTGCAGGGATGCTGAATACGTTGTGCCTGATCTTGTCACCGGTGGCGATTTTCCTGATCTCTTCCTATTCTTATACCAAACGGTTTACGTACCTGAGCCATCTGTACCTTGGCTTTACGATCGCTTCGGCTCCCATCGGCGCCTGGTTTGCGGTTACCGGTCAATTCGCCTTTACGCCGTTTGTCCTCGGCACTGTGGTGATGCTGTGGATCGCTGGGTTTGACATTATCTACGGCTCGCAGGATATCGAATTTGACCGCAATCACGGACTTTGGTCGATTCCTAGCGCGTTTGGTCTCAAGAACGGTCTGCGTATCGCAGCTGGCCTGCACGCGATTATGGTGCTGCTGCTGATTGCCTTAATCCCGATCCGCCACCTGAGCTGGCTTTATATCACGGGAATCATCATCGCCATCCTGCTGCTAATGACGGAACACAAAATTATCAAACCGTCCAACCGGAAGCGGATGAACGTGGCTTCGTACAATTTGAACCAGGTCATCAGCATGGTGATCCTGTTCTTTACACTCGGCGATTACTTTCTGTTGTAAACGGCTGCTGAGCCGTACAGAATAACACCCCCACCCAGACTTACATGGGTGGGGGTGTTGGCGTATATCAAAAAAATCCCTATGCGGGACCGAGTCGGCAAGGGATTGTATCACCAGAAACGTATGTTCGATTCGTGGCACATCTCATATAAGATGGCCTGTATTCGATTTTCATATTATTACTATAAAACATCGGTGAATATAAGTCTATATTTCTGGGATGCCAATTTAAAAGTCAGGTTGTTCGGAGAAGCGCTGTTCATCATGTTGTATTGGATGTACTTCCCGTTTATAGCCATCTATTTCGAAGAGGCGTTGCGCAACCACGCTGCCGGCTTACTATTAGCGCTGCCGCCGCTCTTCAGTATGCTGGGGAACCTGGTGGGAGGGGCTGTCTACAGGCCGGCGAGTTCAGCGATGGTCAAGATAACCTTCCTTTAGGTTCGTGCTTTATTTTATTTCTCCCGCCCGCCAAAATACTCCAGCAACGCCTGCAGATCCCGGTGCGCCGGGTAATGGCTCAGCCGGTTGATGATGTCCTGCGCTTCATCGAGATACTGACGGCTGAGCGCCTCGGTTTTCTCCAGCGCGCCGCTGGCTTGAATCGCCGCGACGACGGCGTCTACCTCTTCGGCAGGGCTGTCTGCCGAAATGGCCCGGATCGCCGGGGCTAGGGTTTCGTCCTGCAACGCGAACAGGACGGGCAAGGTCACCTGGCCGCTGCGCAGATCGCTGCCGGCCGGCTTGCCGAGCTTCTCCGCCGATTGGGTGTAGTCGAGCACGTCGTCGCGGATCTGGAACGACATGCCGAGCTTTTCGCCAAAGCTATACAGCAGCTCGGCCGTTTCCGTATCCGCGCCAGCGGCTTTGGCGCCGATTTGCAGGCATGTGGCCATCAGTTGTGCGGTTTTGTTCTTCGATTTCTCCAAGTATTCGTCGATCGTCACATCATAGTCGAACAGGTGAGAAAGCTGCTGATACTCTCCGAGACACAGCTTGGTTGTGGCCAGGGAGGAGAGGTCGTAGACGAATTTCTCCCGTTCCGCCGAATAGACGGAGATCAGCTCGATGACCCTCGCCGACATATAATTGCCCACATGCAGCGCGCCGCTCACGCCCAGCTTGATATGCATGGCTTTTTGGCCGCGCCGCATTGGGGAATCATCGATAATATCGTCATGAATCAGAGAAGCAGCGTGAATGAATTCTGCGGCGGCGGCGAGCCGCCAGACCTTCTTCTCATCGGGATCAGGGCCGAAGCGGCTGCCGACGATAACCATCAAGGGGCGAATCCGTTTGCCGCCGGAACGAATCAACTCGACGATTGCTTTGGCCAATTGGGAGGAACGAGGGACGTCGCGATCATATTTGACCATGTTCTCAAGTTCCCGATCGACGGTTCTTAAGGGGATGTTCAGTGTTTCCTCAAGCTTCATGTCGCTTCCCTCCTAAACTTGGGCTGGCAGTCGTAGACGCAGGTGCCGAGTGCGTCGGGGGGCGTCAGATCCTCGAACACTCTCAATCCACCGCCGTCTACATCGCCTTGCTGGCGGTGCTGCGGTTGTTGTCTAGCTGCAGGAACCGTTCCCAGGCTTTGAGCAAGCGCTCGTCTTCAGGACGGCCTTCGACGCGTTTGATTTGCAGTTGTTTAATGATGGGAGCGAGATGCCCGAGCAGATCGAATTCTTCCCACTTCAGGCAAAGCTCGACGTAAAAGCTGTATAGATAGTCGCCATCCAACACTTTGCGGGTTAACGTTTCGCCGGGGGCGAGGGAGCCGCATTCGCTATGACGTTGAAGGGCGAGCTTGATTGCGATGTAAATGGATAACAGACGGCATTGGCGAACCTGCGGCATGTCGTATTGCTCCAGCAAGGTTGCCAGTGTTGCCGCTTCTGGATAGGGTAAATCCACAATAATGCCGGCTTCGGGCGATAATTCGCCCTGCAATAAGCGATAAGCGTCTTGGATAAGCTTCGGATTCATAAGGACACACACTCCTTAAAGAGGTAGTTCAAAAAAGTCATCATTGATCACGAACCAACAATAGGCAGCGTATCCGGTACCGAATCCTGACTTTTTTGAACATTCGCCTAAATGCAGGCAGGCTTGCAGGGGATCCTCACACCGATTTCGGCAAAAGGATAAAAATGAGAGTAATGTACGCCGCCAGGCGCACATTACTCCAGTTCAAGGTTTCATAAAGAGCTGCGATTATTCCGTGTATAGGTACCATCTTCGTACGAACGGGATTCGTTTCCATTGTTTCTTGAGCCAAGGAAGTACGTAGTAATCCAGACCAAACGTGCTGCCCGATCCGCCGATCAACGCGACGCCTGCGGTCATGTACCACAGCATTTCCGCCGAAGCCATGCTGGAGGACCAGATCATGACGCCCAGCGCGACGGTGGCTGCCGAAGCGACAGCGGTGAACAGGCCAACGATAATCATGATGCCGAGCGCAATTTCGGCAAACACCATAAAGAACTGGAACACAGTCGCCAAAGCGGTATACCCGCCATCTGATGTGTAGAAGAAGACATCCATAAACCAGCTTACGATGCTCTTGATAAATCCAGGTACCGGCAAGGCGGTAACTGCTGTCGAGGCGCTTTCTACCGCCGAAGCTGCCGCTTGAGCATCCACCGTTTTGGTCACTTCACCAGCGGCTTCACTGGCCGCGGAAATGACGTCCGCTTTCGGAGAGGCCGGAATCAGGAAGATGTTCGATGGATCCTTCCAAATTTTCGGAAGCTTATCGAGGCCTTCCTCGAGCCATTTGTAGCCGACGAAGATCCGCAGCGGCAGGAGCCAGAAGTTCGGCGAACGCTTCGCGAAATGGCCGCCTACGAAGCTTCTGCGATTGTTCACGTGGAAGAATTCATGCATCATATAAGTCCAGACTTTGGCAAAACCAGCCACGGTAAACAGGTAATACATATTGATTAAGTGTTTGCAGAACATGGCCATGAAGCCGCTGAGCATAAACATTTTATTCGGGAGCCCAACATTCGCAACGCCGTAGCGGCTGCCGATGCAGACCATCGTTCCGTGGAAGCCCGGTTTATAGGACTTCTTCGGTTTGCCGTGAACGTCCGCATAAATGTTGTGGGCGATAACCGGGCCGGCTTGCTCGGCGTTCTCAACCATCTGTGGTACCGGACGGGTTTCGCCTTCCGGAATGAAGAAGATGTTGTCGCCAACGATATAGACGTTCTCGTGATCGACGCTTTGCAGCTTATCGTTGGTGACGATCCGCTTGCGGCCTTCCTGCTTCACATCGAGCTTGCCAACGAGCTCGGAGCCTTCAACCCCGGCGGTCCAGACGATCGTATCCGCTTCGAGCTCTTTACCTTCGCCAAGCTGTACGCTGGTTGGGGTGACGCCAGTAATTTTAGCGCTCGTAATGATCTCTACGTTCATTTTGTGCAGACGTTTCGTCGCTTTTTCGATCAATTTATCCGGCAGGATCGGCAGGATTTTCGGAGCCATATCGGCGACGACCAGGCGAACCTCGCTCGGATCGATATAGAACTCTTTGCACAGCTCGTCGCGGAATTCGGCTAATTCGCCAACCAGTTCCACGCCGGTAAAGCCGGCGCCGACGACAACAAAGGACAGCATTTTGCGGCGTTTCACCGGATTGCTTACCTTCGCCGCTTCGCTGAACTTACGGCGCACTTGTTCTTTCAGACGTACGGCATCTTCATAGGACCACAGGGTCAAGGCATGCTCCTCAGCGCCTGGGATCCCGAAGAATGTTGGTTTACAGCCGGTACCGATGACGAGGTAATCGTATTTATAAGTGGCTCGCTCGGAACGAAGCTCTTTAGCGTTAAAATCGATGGCATCAATGGAATCGAGGACGACATCCACTTTTTGCCCGGCAAAAATCTTCTTTAGTTCAATCTTGACGGAATCCTCCGGCGCCCGGTTCGCTGCAACCTCATGCAGCTCCGTCAGCAGCGTGTGGTAGGGATTTCGGTCAATCAGCTGGATCTCCACATCTTTGTCTTTTTTGAACAGTTTGGCCAGATGCTTGGAAGTGACTACACCGCCATAACCGCCGCCCAGAACTACGATTTTCTTCAAGAGATTCACCTTCTCATTTTAGGGTGGATGGTAATATGGGTTTATTTCGCTTGCTCAAGTGCTTGGCTAACGAGCTCGAAATGCGGTTGCAGCGTAATCGTTGCCCCGGCGATCGCGTCCGTTTTGCCCTCTTCGTTAAATGTCACGGCGGCTGGATCTTGTTTTTCAATCAGGTAAGCTTCAGCTTTGGCCACTTCTTCATGCCATTCGGCTTGAGCACCGCCGGCCTTCATTCCATATTTGCCGTCGATCGAATATTGCTTCTTGTCTTCGCCTTTTTCGTTGACGCCGCTGAAGTTCACTTTGACGATCTTGCCGGCGGCGACCACAACGTCAACGGTATCTTTCCAACCGGAATGCTCGTCGAAGGCTGCTCCTTCGGCATGGTAAGTGCCGTCTTTGTACGGGCCAACCTCAACTGGACCAGCATTCAGCGCTTGCTCCGCCAAGTTAAAAAATTCACTTACATGCACGGACACACCCGCGATGGCATCAGTTTTGCCGTCATCCCCCAAGGTGATCGCTTTGGGATCTTGCTTTTCGATCAGGTATTGCTCAACCTTCTCGGCTTGTTCATGCCATTCCGAGGAAGCGCCGCCGGCTTTCATGCCGTACTTGCCTTCTTTGGAATAGGTCACTTTATCGACGGGGGCTTTTTCGCTCAGCGCATTCCACTTGGCTTCCGTGATTTTACCTCCGGCTACCGTCAGCGTCACGTAGGATTGCCATCCGGAATCTGCATCCACTTCACCTTGGGCGAAGTATACACCGTCTTGGTATTTGCCTTGCTCTGCAGCCGCGTTATCAGCTCCTGCATTGGTTTCATTAGCGGCAGAAGTGTTGTTTGCAGGTTGCGCAGAGTTTGCGCCGTTAGCATCATTGTCCGATCCACAGCCGGCCAAGAGACCTAACAACAGCGCACTGCTCAGGATAATTGAAGCTTTTTTCATGATTGAGACCTCCAGTGAATGAAAATATATATATATATTAAAATGTGAAGACATTTTAATAACGGATATCAGGTGGGGGACCCTTGAAAAAGGCTGATTTGACGAGGGGTTCGGGAGTCCCGAAACCTTTGTTCGATGGCATTTTAGCATATAAAAATAGGGCTTAATGTGAAATTTATCACATGTAGTGTGATCTAAAACAACTGCTCCAAGCGGCGGAAGCAGTACTACGTAAGGGAATGTCGTGTTCAAAGAATTGCCCAATTTTTAAAATATATATTTTTAAAAGATGGGTCGGCGAGAAGAGCGACGAATCTCCTGTACCGAAAAGAGGGCATACAAACCAAAAGTTCCAAACGTTTTATGAAAATAGTCATGACTCTAACCGATATAAAAAGAAGCGGGCATGCCCGGAAAAACGCGAGACGGAAAGAAGGCATCCTCCTTGACGGTATACAGGACGTTTATTTCGCGCCTATTACTCAATTACGCAGCAGGACTCCTGCTTGCGGTCATCGCGGTCGCGAGCCTTATCGCCGCTGCACCGCTGGATATATCCCCTTCGGACTATGCCTGGCTGATCAGAATTCTGGTCTTGTCGCTATGCTGCATGCTGGGGCTGGAATGGATGGTGTTCACCCGGCAAATCAAGCCCATCCGCAGCGTGTTCATGGAGGAAGTGGGGAGCTACCAAACACTTCAAAATGTCTATATCCGCACACATCGCCTGCCATCGCTTGCTGTCAAGCGGATTCTCGGACCTCATTTGTTTGGTTTGGTCGTCCCGGGCGCGGCCCTATCGTTGGGATTAATCCGGACCGGCCACCTATCGATTTCGCCTTACTACGTGTTGCTGGCTGCCTTAAGCGGAATACTGGTCAGCAGCATGCATGCGTTAGTCGAATATTATTTAACCTCCTATGCGATTCGTCCTGTCCTGCAGGAGCTGATTTCCTGGAGCCGCAGGATGTTTGGCAAAGATTTATCGCTTCACGGCAGGGTTATCGTCCCGGTATCTCGAAAATTAATATGGAGCTTTTTCTTGATGAGTATGGCTCCCTTGCTGCTGTATAGCTTATCCATGCAGTTCCGGCTTGAGGACCTTGACCATGGAGCTTATGCTTATTGGCAGTGGGCCGGATATATCTTGGCCGTGAGCATCCTATTCGCAGTGATTGGCTCCCGGCTGTTGGCCCGCGAGATCATGCTGCCGATTCAGCATTTGTACGAGCGGATGGCCGAGGTGAAAACCGGCAGCATTCGTACAGCGGCCAGCGATATGTTTTCTGATGAATTTTCTCGTCTGATCACAGGATTTAATCATATGCTGAGCGGGCTGCAAACCCAGGCAGCTCGAAATAGCCAACTGGTAGACAGTTATTTCGCAACTCTGGCAGCGGCGCTGGACGCCCGCGACCCGTATACGGCTGGACACTCGCTTAGAGTGGCTGAATACGCCGTCAAAATCGGTGAGTTGGCCCAGTTGCCCGAAGAACGCATCGATGAGCTGCGCAAGTCGGCGTTGCTCCATGATATCGGGAAAATCGGCATTCGCGATGCGGTTCTGCTGAAGGAGGGCCGTTTAACCGACGAGGAATGGCAGCAGGTGAAGCAGCACCCCGTGCTTGGGGAAGCGATTTTAAAGCAGGTCGAGCCTGCGGATGCGATGGCTCCTTATTTGCCGGGGGTCCGGTCGCATCATGAGCGTTATGATGGAAGAGGTTATCCGGACGGGTTGGCCGGGGAGGAGATCCCGCTTTTCGGGCGGATTATCGCCGTGGCCGACGCCTTTGACGCCATGACCTCAGACCGGCCTTACCGGAAGGGCCTAGCAAGAGACCGAGCGATTGACATTCTGGAGCGAGGCCGTGGAACCCAATGGGATCCTTACTTGGCCGGACTGTTGGTGCAGCATTTTCGCAGCGAGACCCAAAAAAAAGAGTCCAGCTGATCTCGGAGAGAAGCGGGTTCTACGAGCAGGAGTGGGGAGATGGGGATCGGAATTAGCTTTTTGCTAAATCTAAGCTTGTTGATCACGGTCGCTTATTTAGCCAATATCCTATATAAATACGGTTTGCGAAAAATGCCGCAGCGCAGCCTGTACGTCCTGTCTGTTCTAATGATGATTTTTTCGGGCTGGATTTGTATCAAGTTTGGCTTCCGGCTTAATGACGACGTCAGATTCGACCTTCGGGCAGTGCCGCTAATTATAGCGGCATTTGTTTATTCCCAGCCATTAACCTTGATCGTCATCGGCGTCGGGATTGGCCTGGCCCGCCTGACGTTTGGTTTGAGCGATGCAGCGATGGCCGGTTTGTTGAACCTGACGATCTTGGGATTTGTGTGTGCCGGACTTAATCTCTGGATGCGGCGGACTAGCTACCGTTTTGCCATCAAAGGGATCGTAACTATCCTCGTTGTCAATGTGATCAACTCTCTGAACCTTGCCGTAATCGGGGTGGTGCCTCCCAAGCATTATTTGCTGGATATCATGCCGATTGCGCTACCGTTAAGCATTCTGCTCAGTTTGGGATTTGCCCTGATCCTTCGCGATTTTCAGCTTGGGGCAAGACAGAACCTGGAGCTGAAATACGCGAACGAGCTGCTCCGCAAACAGGCCGATGAGCTGCAGAAGGCCAAGATTGGGCTGGAAGACCGGGCGGAGCAGTTAGCTGAAGCATCCAGCCATAAATCGGAGTTCTTGGCAACGATGTCGCATGAATTGCGAACGCCGCTCAACAGTATTATCAACCTGGCGGAGATGATCGCCGAATCCGACGAAGCCAGCGAGGAAATTTCGGAATATGGCCGGATCATTCACAAGTCGGGGGAAGAGTTGCTGCAGATCATTAATGACATTTTGGATTTGTCCAAGGTGGAGGCAGGGCGGCTGGAGATCACGAACGAGGAAGTGGTGTTGGCAGAGATCCCCGTTTGGATGCAACTGCAGTTTGAGCAGATTGCCGCTCAGAAGAAAATTGCATTTACGACCCGACTGGAGGAAAGTCTGCCCGATTCCATCATCTCCGATCCGCAGCGGATTGCACAAATCCTGCGGAATTTATTGTCCAATGCGTTTAAGTTTACGCATGAGGGACATGTAGAGCTAGACATCCGCCGCGCTCCGGCGAAGGGGACGGCCGAAGGGGAATGGCTGGTCTTCACCGTCTCGGATACCGGCATCGGCGTTGCCGAGGACAAGCAGCGGGCGGTATTCGAGGCGTTTCAGCAGGCCGACGGCTCAATTAGTCGGCGATATGGGGGGACCGGTCTGGGCCTGTCGATCAGCAGCAACCTGGCCCGCCTGCTGGGGGGGTACCTCCGCATGGAAAGCAAAGAAGGACAGGGCAGCACCTTTTCCTTCTATTTGCCCTTAAAACCCGCCCGATCCCACTGCGGCGAAGTTCATTCGCAGTCCGAGTTGCCGTGACGAAGGGGTTATCGGTAAAATGAGGAGAAGAAAGGATGGGATGACGAAAATGAAACAAGTAATTTCTACGACCGCTGCGCCAGGTGCCATTGGCCCGTATTCGCAGGGGATTCAACTGGGAGATTTGATCTTTACCTCCGGCCAGTTGGGATTGGTGCCGGAAACCGGTCAGCTTGCCGAGGGTGTGGAAGCTCAGGCTGCACAAGCGCTGCGGAACGTTCAGGCGGTATTGGCTGCAGCCGGGAGCGGATTGGACAAGGTCATCAAGACGACCGTATTTCTGAAGGACATGAATGATTTTGCCAAGGTCAACGAAGTTTACGGTTCGTTCTTCGCTGAGCCGTATCCAGCGCGCAGTGCCGTCGAAGTGGCGCGTCTGCCAAAGGATGGTCTGGTTGAGATCGAGGTTATTGCGGTTAAGTAAAATATCCCTTGCGACGGCTTTTTCGTATTATTAGGTCAACCAGAATTTCTGGTTGGCCTTTTTGTGGGGGGAGGTACCTATGTCGGCCGCTTTCCTTTCGTGATTATCCCGTTGCTTCAGGGAGTGGGGGGGATCGATCTCCGCTGCGAGGGAGTGGAGAAAACCAATCTCCGCTTCGAAAATGGATTAGATGCGCCCCCTCCCCGATTCTGAACAAAAGGGATAATCGTGCAAAAGGACGCGTGAAAGGGCCCAAGGGGGGTGGATCTTTAGTCCCGCTCATGCGAGCGCAGAAAGGCAATCCAGAGTGCGTACACGATCAAGGCTAGCGCTCCGGCGCTGGAGGCAATGGCCACAATTTGGTGCAGCTGAGGACCGGCTGCAATGGCGCCATACCCCCACGCGAACGTGAGCGGGACGATCGCGTCACGCCATCGGAATCCAACAAAGCAGGCGCTGAGGATCCCTACCACGAGCAGCAGGAGGGTGAGTCCAAGATGTGATGGAACGGAAACGGAAGCTGCGGAAATCGAGGTTGCAGAAATAGAGGGATGGGTTAGCAAGGCGTCCACGCTGGCAAGAGCTGTAACGCAGATCCATCCGAAATATAAGCTGAACGGCAGGCGTACGAACCAGATCTCTGCGGCTGACGGGCGAAGGATATTCCGGGTACTGCTGTACATCGAGGCCGCCACGAACACGAGCAGGAACAACGCCAGGATAGACAGCAGGGGTTGCCGCTCCCCTAGTGTGATCCACACGATGGAGAGGGTGCAGGAAAGCAGGAAGCGCACTGGCATAGGCGTCACAGAAAACGGCTCGCGGTTAGGCCGCAGCAGCGGGTAAAGGACCCAGCCGGTCAACAGGGCATAAATGAGCAGCCATATCGTAAAAGTATAGCCCGCCGGCGTGAGGAGCGCGTATAATCCGTGGGGAAACCCTTGGGGCCGGCGCAAGCCAAACGGAAGTGCTGCTGCCGCCAGGTTTGCCGCCATTAACGCCGCAAACGAGGCGAGATTCAACCAATGACCAGACCGGCCGCGCAACATGGGAATACACCTCCTTGAATCTTTTTTTGTACTAGAAATATTCCCCATTTCTCCTCAAATGATAAGGGAGAGTATAGAGAGGCAGCGGGACGGGAAGGAAGGCGGTTTTATAAGCAGCCGTTTTCGTATAAGATGTTAGTAATGAATTTGGCTAGAATTAGGATAACCGACGGGAGATCACCATGAATCAACGTCTTTATGGAATATGGCTGGGCGATGTATTGTTTTGCTTCTCCGGCGAAGTATCGGAGTCGAAGGTGGATGCTTGGACCGCCGTGCTCCGGCGCAAGGAGCTGGAGCCGGGAGTCCGGCCGTTTCAGCATGCCGTGCTTCGGTTGGCAGAGGTCAGGTATCCGGTCTCTTCCGTGCGGAGGTCATACAAGAACGGGGAGCGGCGCAGTCTGATCGGCCGATCCCTGGAAGGATTGGCTTTGCCTGTGCCGGAGGCTTGGCGTTTGCTGCTGCATTGGGACGAATCCGTCTGGGAGGAGCAGGGAATCAAGCCGGGCGCAGAAATGAGCTATTGGAGCAAGGCGGCCAAGTTCGCCTTAGAGCTGCTGCTGCGCGGCCGAATTGCGCCATCCATCCGTCCGGTGGCGGCCACCGGACGCCGCCGCGGGTCGCAGGGTCAAATGCGCGCGGCTTGGGGACCACTCCTGACCGAGCCGGCCGACGAGGCACGGTTCCGGCGTCTAGCCGGGGCGATGCCGCCGATCTGTATCGCCGCCGTGCAAACTGGGGCAGGGGCATCCTCTGAAGACGAGGGGACGCTGGAGGATCGGCAGATGGCGGTGCTGCATTCTTTTTTGACGGCAATGATTGATCACGAAGCGCGCGGGGCGGTTCAGGATTTGGGACGGAAGCTGAATGCCAGCCGGGCGGACTATCACCGGGGTTCGTCGCCGCTGGCGGAGTTGTGGTGGAACGGCTTGCTAACCGGCGCACAGCCGCCGGATATTCAAGGCAGTGCGACGGAGCTGGATCAGCTGAGTGCAGACATCGCTGCTGCTGGCGGCGGACGTCCCCGAGCTGAGGAAACCGAGACCGGCGGTCTGGAAACGGGAAGCTTGCGCCTCTGCCTGCGTGTGGAACCGTATCAGGATGGTCATGGCGAGACCGCGGAGGGTGAAGCAGCGACTGCACTTTGGCGGCTAAGCTTCTGGGCTGAGGGAGCTGAGAATCCCAGCGTGCTGCTGCCAGCCGGGCTCATCTGGAGCTATCCCGGGCCCGACATGGAAATTCACGGTCTTCTGTACCGGAACGTACAGGAGAACTTCCTGCTGCGGCTGAGCAAAGCAGCTGGGGTATCCCGGGAAGTGGCCGCAGCGATGGAGCACCCGCGCCCGCAGGATCTGCTCATGGACCCCAAGGACCTGATTGCGTTCTTAAGCAAGTCGGTGCCGGCGCTGCGCAAGCTTGGCGTGAACGTGCAAATGCCAAGCCGCTGGACCCGGGAGGGACGGCGTTCCGCCAGCATCCGTATCAGAACCCGAGGGTTCGCGAGCGGGATGCCGGAGGGCGGTGGTGACGGGATGCCAAGGCTGGGAGTGGATCAGCTGGTCGCTTTTGAAGCGGAGGCGCTGCTTGGGGGGCGTGAGCTTACCCGGGAAGAGTTGATGGAGCTGGCGTCGGCGAAGCTGCCGCTCGTTTTTTTTCGCGGCGAATGGATTGAAGTGGATGCGAAGGAGATCCGGCAGGTGCTGAAGTTCATGAAGCGCCATGAAAACGGCACCTTGACCTTCCGCGAATTGATGCACCTCGCTTCCGGCGATCAGGAAGTCCAACTGGAGGGCGTGAACATCGCCGGCATCGAAACCACCGGGATGTTGTCTATCCTGATGACAGGCGGAGCTGTTCGGCAACTCCATCCGCGTCCGGTGCCATCCGGATTAAACGGAACGCTGCGCCCCTATCAGGAACGTGGATACCAGTGGCTGGTCACGATGCGCGAGCTGGGTTTCGGTGCATTGCTGGCCGACGATATGGGTTTGGGGAAAACGGTGCAGGTGATCTCCGTGTTGTTGGATGGCGTTCAGCAGGCAGGGGCCAAAAGCTTGATCATCTGTCCGACTTCTTTGCTAGGCAACTGGCAACGGGAGTTTTCCCGGTTTGCTCCGGGGCTAAAGCTATACGTGCACCACGGGAGCGACCGTTACCGCGAGGAGCGGTTCTTGCAGGAGTACCGGGCATGCGATGTGGTTCTGACGACGTATCAGCTGGCCGGCCGCGATGCGAAGGAGCTGCGTTCGGCGGAATGGACGACGGTGGTGCTGGACGAAGCCCAGTACATCAAAAATTACGGAACCAAGCAAGCGCAAAGCGTGATGAAGCTCAGCGCGCCTCACCGAATCGCCATGACGGGCACCCCGGTGGAGAATAGGCTCAGCGAATTGTGGTCGATTTTTCAATTCCTGAACCCGGGATACTTAGGCACGCATGCCTCGTTTCGGACGCGTTACACCGGGTCTGGGGGAGAACAGCAAGCAGCCGAGCTGCAGAAGCTGCGGAAGTTGGTTGCGCCGTTTCTGCTGCGCCGGCTCAAGAGCGATCCGGACATCCGCAAGGACTTGCCGGAGAAAATCGAGCTGAAATCGTATTGCTCGTTAACCGTTGAACAGGCTCGCTTGTATCAATCGGTGACGGCGGAGCTGCTGGATCAGATCGGAAGCCAGAGCGGCATCGCCCGCAAAGGATTGGTGTTATCTTCGCTGACCCGGTTAAAGCAAATTTGTGATCATCCCGAGCTGGTTGTAGGAAGCCGGCCTGCGAAGACGGCCGCTTTTGGCCGCTCCGGCAAAATGGAACGGCTCGGCGAGCTGCTTGACATGATTATGGACAACGGAGAAGGGGCGCTGATCTTCACGCAATACGTACGGATGGGTGAACTGCTGCAGGAGCGATTAACGGAGCGGTATGGTGTACGGCCGTTTTTTCTGCACGGCGGGGTGCCGAAGGCCGAGCGGGATCAGATGGTCCGGGCTTTTCAGGAGGGCGAAGGCTCGCCGATTTTCGTGTTATCGCTGAAGGCTGGCGGCGTCGGCCTTAACCTGACCCGGGCGAATCATGTGGTCCACTATGACCGGTGGTGGAATCCGGCGGTGGAAAACCAGGCGACGGACCGGGTATTCCGGATCGGGCAGCAAAAGAACGTCGAGGTACATAAGCTGATCTGCCAAGGAACGCTGGAGGAACGAATCGACGAATTAATCGAGCGAAAAAAAACGCTGTCTGAGCAGGTGGTTGGCTCCGGTGAGCAATGGCTGACGGAAATGAGCGACGAGGAGCTGCGCAACCTGATCGTGCTGCAGGAAAGCGGACTGTTCCCGGAGGGAGCGTTTGGTTGAGCGAAAAAGATAGGATGCCGAAACAATAAGCTTGCTGAGACTTGCTGAGAGGAGGAACACGCATGACCAGGCCCAAGACGAACGCGCAGGAACTTGCCCAGCCGGTTGTCCGCTATGAAGCCGGCGGGCTGCAAGTGGAACTGGAACGGGATCATGTGGTGTTGATCCCGCTGGCCCCAGCCGCAGAGCAGGAAAAGCAAGCGCTGCTGCGCCAGCTCGCGGAGCGGCCGCGCCTTGTGGTGGCGCTGGCCGAAAGCGGGGCCGGCGGCATTGCGAAGCTGCTGCCGGCAGATCGTGCGCCAGGCGCGCCTGGCGGCGTGCGCTGCGCGTGCGGCGACCCCGGCTGCGCCCGGCTGGCGCCGGCGCTGGCCGCTGCGCGTGCGGCCTGGGCGGCCGACGCCGAGCTGCGGCTGCGCCAGCTCGGCTGGACGCGCGAGGCGCTGCTCGCCGCCGTCTGGGCGGCCTGGGCCGCCGAGGCGCCGCTGGCGGACGCCGAAGCGGCGCTGCGCCGTGCCGCCGGGCCGCGCGAAGGCGCCCGGCGCGAGGCCGCCGGCCCGGGCGGTCCGCCGCTGGCCGAGCGGCTGGCAGAGGCAGCCGAGCAAGGCCGGCTGCACCAGCCCGGGCCGGAGTTCCACGACGTCGACGTGGAACTCGGCCCTGCGGGCCCGCCGGCGGCAGGCAAACAGCCGCCGGCGGGCCGGACCCGCGCCGTGGGCAGCGCTGCTGCCCGGCGTGCGGGGGGCGGCGACGGGGCTGTCGCTCGTCGCCGAGCGGGTCATGCAGCGGGCGGAGGAACTCGCCGCCCCGCTGCGGCGCAAGCCGGACTGACTGCTGTGCACGGTCAGTCCGGCCAAGCGCCGCCTCGCACGGCGGCGCCCAGAGGCGCCCAGAGGCGCCTTATCGCGCTACGGCCTGTGGGCCCGCCTCTTGGGCGTCCCCCTCACACATGCCCCAAAATGTTCATTTCCCACCTCTCCACACCCCATTCATGGGCTGGTTCGGCAAACTTCTTCACCCCGCACTTTCACCGAATGGAAAGGATATTGTACCATCAAAATCAGCAGATCTCGTGCAGCCAAGGCCAGTGTTCCTTAGGAGCACAAAGGGGCATTTGAGGTCCCGTAATTGGAGCTTGATGGCCGCTGTGAACCTTAAGAAGCCGCTTCCTGAGTCGCAGGACGGTTTCATGGGGGTGCAAAATCTGGTATGATTATGAATATTTCGCGGGGAGGAATCATGTCATGAAAATTTTACAACGCTTGAAAGACGGTGCGGGCAAGGTTACCGATCGCGCGCAAAATGTCGTGGAGATTAGTAAACTAAATACTCAAATTTCAAATATCGAACGTGAGCTTGGTTTATATTTTCATAAAATGGGCGAAGTGTTCTATGAGGCTTATCGGAAGAAGGATATGGCCGCAGCGGAAAAAGAGATGCTCGAGCTGGCCAAAACCTGCGATTTGCTGACGGAAGAACGCGACGAAATTCGGATGAAAATCGCCGAGCTCAAAAATGAACGCTTATGCGGCGCCTGCGGCCGGAACGTGGCGGAAGACGCCTTGTTCTGCCAATACTGCGGCCATAAGCTGGCCGTGGCGAAGAAGGCCGTTCCGACCGAGCTGCTGAAGCCGGTGCAGAAGCCGGTGAAGTCCCCGGCAGCCAGCGAGGCGGCCGCTAGCGCCGAGCCGCCTGTGATGAAGCGGGTCGAGGTAGACGAGATGGATACGTTGGAGCTTGCCGCGTCCCTCGTTCGGGAGAAAGCAGAGCAACGGGAGTCGGCGCCCGTATCTGGAGCGGTGGAGCCGATCGATCCTGAGGAAGAGGAGCGTCTCCAACGCGAGCTGGAGCGGGAACGCAGACGTCAGGAGGAGCTGGATCGCCGCATTCGCAGTTGGAAGCAGGACGCCGCCGCTCCGCAGCCGGAGAGTTCGGCGGAACCTGAACTCATCATCGGCGGGGTGGCCACGGTGAAATGCCAAATCTGCTCGTCGACGCTGGTAAAAGGGACAAAATGGTGCCCGCATTGCGGCTCAGAACAAATCTAGTATTTTAACGCTGGATCGCCGGCTTAAAGAAAGTTCATCAGGTTGTCATAAAATCCACTGCCGCAGCAGCACGCTGATTCGTAGTAATAGCTAAGAGCATGCGGTCTACGCCGGCACGGCGGCCCAGGGGCTGGGTGAGATGAAGCAGCTCCGCAGCTGTCGTGCCGTTTTTCTTATCGCGGGCGTTCGGCTTTAAGTGGATGCTCCCGCCTGCGGCAGGGGATGCTATACCGCATAGAACATGATACAGGAGCGTGCAGCACATGGAATGCATTGTACATTTTGACGTCGTACATAAGGATGAAGTGAAGCACTTGCGCGGACTACTCTTCCTCGATCAAGGGAAGACTCCGAGTGAAGCTGACTATCTGCAAATGTTTGACGAGATGGGATATAAGCTGCGTTTGGAGGATCGGAAGAATCTTGTGTTCAAGCCAACGGAAGCCGGTGCGGATTACAGCGAGATCCGGGTACGCCGCCTCGACACGGGGGAGAAGACGTACAAGGAAGACGGCGAATTAAAAACGCTGCTCACCCATCTTTTGCCGCAAGAGCCGAAGCCGCTTTAAACCAGTCTCTGGCGCGGTTTGACGGCACTGCTTCTCGCAGGGCTTTGCAAAGTTTTCACAGAACCCTAAAAGATTCCTCTTTCTCTACCCGGGCGGAATGCGTTATACTTCTAGCATTGGTTAAATGCGAATCCATGAATTTTCCGTATAAGTGCAGGAATTGGCCTGCACGTCTCTACCTGATCACCGGAATGATCGGACTACGGAAAGTACCGCCGTGCATGTGCCCGGGAACCAAGGGGATCAGCTATAAGCTTTCGCTGCCCTGATCGCTGGTTTTGCTATTCGGGTTTATTAGGTGCTTTCTAAATTTAAAGTCCATTTCCGTTGAGAAATGGGCTTTTTTGCGTTTAGTTCATGTGATGAATTATTAGAGGAAAGGGGACACAGGAATGAAGCTGCTGAGAGACAAGGTGATGGCAGAAGGGATTGTACTGGGGAACCAGGTGTTGAAAGTAGATTCGTTTCTTAACCATCAAATGGATCCGGTGCTGATGAAGGAGATTGGGGCTGAGTTCGCCCGGCGCTTTGCCGAAGAAGGCATCACGAAGGTGCTGACGATTGAATCCTCGGGGATTGCCCCGGCGATCATGACCGCGCTGGAGCTGAATGTGCCGATGATCTTTGCCCGCAAGCATCAATCCTTGACGCTGAAGGACAACATTTTTGTGGAAAAAGTCTACTCGTTCACCAAGCGGGAAACCAACGAGATCACCGTATCGAAAAAGTTTCTGCGTGCAGAGGATCGGGTGCTGATCGTGGACGACTTTTTGGCGAACGGCGAGGCGGCCTTTGGACTAGCCCGCATCGTGGAGAAAGCCGGAGCTTCGGTCGCCGGCATCGGGATCGTCATTGAGAAGTCGTTCCAACCGGGAGCCCGGCTGCTTACGGAAGCAGGGTACCGCGTTGAATCGCTTGTTCGGGTTGCCTCGCTGGAAGACGGTGCGGTGACTTTCGTTGAGGATACACCGAATTATTCATGAGATGAACTAATCATCGGGGAGGAACCAGAATTCTATGGAACGCGAACGTATTTTTCAGAAACACCGTCATCCGCTAAAAACCTTTTCGCTAGGCTTGCAGCACGTATTGGCTATGTATGCCGGGGCTGTGATCGTACCGCTGATCGTTGGAGGCGCGCTGAACTTCACTAACCAACAGCTGACTTACCTGATCGCTATCGACTTGTTGGCTTGCGGTGTAGCTACGCTGCTTCAAGTCTGGGGGAACCGCCTGTTTGGCATCGGGCTTCCGGTGATGCTGGGCTGCGCTTTTCAGGCCGTGTCGCCGATGATTGCCATCGGGCTGACAGACGGCGCAGGGGTCTCCGCCATTTACGGTGCGATTATTGCCTCCGGGCTGTTTGTTTTCCTCTTTGCCGGTTTGTTCGGCAAGCTGATTGCGTTGTTTCCGCCGGTCGTCACTGGCTCCGTGGTCACTATTATCGGTGTCACGCTGATTCCGGTGGCGATTTCGGATCTTGGCGGCGGCAGTCCGGGTGAGAATCCCGACTTTGGGAGCCCGCTTAATCTTGCGCTTGGATTTGGGGTATTGCTGTTCGTTATTTTGATGAACCGCTTTGCCAAGGGCTTTCCGCGTTCCATCTCCGTCTTGCTGGGTCTGATTGCAGGGACGCTGGTGGCTGCGCTCGCCGGGAAAGTAGATTTGACGCCGCTGAAGGAAGCCAGCTGGTTTCATGCGGTACAACCGTTTTATTTTGGTGCACCTACGTTCCACGCTTCAGCGATTCTGACGATGATTCTGGTGGCGATCGTGAGCGTTGCCGAGTCGACCGGCGTATTTATGGCGCTTGGAAAAATCGTGGATAAAGAGATTACGGATAAGGATTTGACGCGGGGGTATCGGGCGGAAGGGCTGGCGATCATGCTCGGCGGGATATTTAACTCGTTTCCGTATACGACATATTCCCAAAATGTCGGGCTTGTCCAAATGAGCCGGGTGAAAACCCGCGACGTGATCGTAGTGGCCGGTACGCTGCTGATCTTGATCGGCTTCGTGCCGAAGATCGCCGCATTAACGCAGCTGGTACCTACGTCGGTGCTCGGCGGAGCGATGATCGCGTTGTTTGGTCTTGTTTTGTCCTCCGGGATTCGGATGTTGGGCGACCAAGTGGATTTGAACCGGCATGAAAACCTGCTGATCATCGCTTGTTCCGTCGGCATGGGTCTGGGTGTGACCGTGCTGCCTGAACTGTTCGACCGGCTGCCGGCCGCGCTGCGGATTCTGGTGGACAATGGCATCGTCGCCGGCAGCTTTACGGCGATTGTGATGAATTTGCTGTTTAACGGTTGGAAGGGTCAGCGCAAGGCAGCTGTGCTGAATGGGGCCGCTGAACCAAGCGAATCCGTCAAAGCTACAGCGTAAAAAGTGCCTCGGTCTAGCCGGAGAATTACATCCGTTGCAGTTGCTTTTCCGCGAGTTCGCCGATCCAAGGCAGCTTCAGCCATTTGCCCTGGAGCGCAGCCAGCATCATGATAATCCAAAGCGTAACGCCCAGCAGGGTCAGCAGCAGATTGACAACCACGCCGATGATCGGCAGAAAGCCGGACAAGGCATGAGCCAGCATGAATCCGCCAAACAGCATGACCGATTGCAGGGCGTGGAACAGCACGAATCGACTGCGCCGCTCTAGGACAAGGAATGCAACTCCGCCCACAAAAGCAAGCAGGTAGCACAGGAAGCCGGCGACATTTTCGTAGAGGCCGGTGGATGATTTGAAAGGGGACATGAGGACGACACCTTCTTTCAGGAGAGGATTGTCTTATCCTAAATGTATGACGAGCCCCCTCATGAAAGAACCAGCTCGGCCCGCTTGGGCGCGAACCACTGCTCTAAAATATCGTCTGCAATCACCTCCGCGGCTTCAGGCCGGCGGAGGTTATCTATTTTTTGGCGAAGCTCGGTCAGCCGGTGTGGGTCCCGAAAGAGCGCGTCGATTTCCTCGGTCAGCTCCGCAGGGGTACGGGCGATACAGGCAACGCCTTTTTGTGCGAGGTAACGCGCATTATTGAGCTCTTGCCCGGGAACGGGGCGGTAGACGAACACCGGCAGCCGGCAAGCCAGCGCCTCGGACAAGGTAATCCCTCCCGGCTTGGTTACAATGCAGTCGCATTTTCGCATCAATGCAGCTACCTGCTCGACATACTCCAAGAGGTGCACGTCTGGATGGGGAGGGAGTTGCTCGTGCAGTGCACGGTATAGCTCGCGGTTCCTTCCGCAAACGGCGATCACCCGGTAACGCTCCAGCGCCATAAACCGCTCGATCACCTCGCGTACTCCCTGCATGGAACCGTAGGCTCCTGCCATCAGTAGGACGGTGGTTTTGCCGGTGCGGTTGTCTGGGAAAAGGTCTTGAAGGGGGCCGATAAGGCGTTCTTCACCTGCGGGATGTTGATGGTTAAACTCTGGTTTTACCGGGATGCCGCTTACCCGTATGCGATCTTCGGCGATCCCCCGGCTGATCATTTCCGCTTTCAAGTCGTCGGTTGCGACGTAGTAGCGGTCGACTCCGGAGTGAATCCATCGTCCGTGCAGGTCAAAGTCGGTGATGATATTCGCCAGCGGCAGCGATTGGCCGGTCCGCTTCAGCAGTCTAGGCATCGCGAGCTGGGGGAAGGTGTGGATGATCAGATTCGGCTGGGCTTGTCGCAGCGTTTGTTGTAGCTTGCTGATGCCAAACGAATTGATGACCTCGAGCAGCGGCGCTTCTTGCGGCATTTGTTTGGTGGCGTTGTAGACCCAGCCGTAGAGGCCGGGGATGGTTTTGAAGCTTTGCATATACACGAACTTCGTCAGCCCGTTGATCAGCGGATGAGCTTCAGCCATCAGATCAAGCAACGTGATGTCGGTGACGCCTCTGCTTCGCAAGCTGGCTTCCACCGCTTTGGAGGCTTGGTAATGCCCATCCCCGTAGCTGGCATATAAAATAAGGATTTTTGGAGACCGGGAAGTCATGGCTGTATCACTCCTCTTCATGTCCAGGCAATGCCCCTCAACTGCTTGTAGTTTGCCCCTGCACTCCGTTTATAAATAGTATTAGGTGAAGCGGATAAAAAATGTACAATTGGAAGAAAGCTGAAACCTTCTTCTGAATATGTTACAATAAGACAATAGGAGGTCTTTCCATTACAACTAAATAGCCGGCACAGCTTCATGAATCTGAACCCGCACTTTTCGGCATCGCAAAATCGGAGCATTTACCTTAAGCGTTCTGGGAGGGAATCAGTATGGCAACGAAAGGTCATGATGAAGTGAAAGAAAGTTTACGGGAAATGACCCGAATCTTCAGACCGAAAGATCCGAAGAAGTTCGTGAAAGAATATGTACGCAAGTATCGGATTATGGGCGGCTATGAAGAGGAATTGACCCACCTGGTTGAGCATGAGCTCGGGAAATTGGACTCGTCTGTTTCCTGAACCATTGAGATGGAAGGATATTCGCCGTTCCGGCGCCTTGGGCGTTCGGGACGGTTTTTTTCTTCTGTTCCCACATATATTAAACTGACGGGAACATCACGAAATCAATCGTCGTAGGGCAGCGGAAGGAGAACAGGACGTGAAGGTACGCATAAAAACGAAAGAGGAAATCAAGCGGATCCGTGAGGCGGGACGGATATTGGCCGAGTGCCACCGCGAAATCGCCAAAATGATCGGGCCGGGTATAACCACCCTGGAGATCGACGCCTTCGTGGAGTCGTTTTTGGCGAAGCGGGGAGCTAAGGCGGAGCAAAAGGGATACCACGGGTTTCCGTTTGCGACTTGTGCGTCGATGAATGACGTGGTTTGCCACGGGTTCCCGAGCGATCGTAAGCTGGCGCTCGGAGATATCGTCACGATCGACATTGTGGTAGGCAAAAACGGCTGGATGGCCGATTCCGGCTGGTCTTACCGGATCGGACAGGTGAGCGCTGAGGCGGAGAAGCTGCTGACGACCACCGAGCAGGCGTTGCTGGCCGGGATCGCGCAGGCGGTCCCCGGCAATAAGATCGGGGACATCGGGTATGCGGTGCAGCGCGTGGCGCAGGCCGCGAACATCGGCATCGTGAAGCCGCTGATCGGCCACGGCATCGGCCAGTCGATGCACGAAGCGCCGGACGTGCCGAACTTCGGCCGGCCGCGCACGGGAGTGACGCTGCGGCCGGGGATGGTCATCACGATCGAGCCGATCTTCACCGGCGGGGAAACCGGCGCGGTGCTGTGGGAGGATGACGGCTGGACGATCCGTACCGCGGACGGCAGCCTCGGCGCGCATTATGAACACACGCTGGCGATCACGGAGGACGGACCGCTGGTGCTGACAAACGGGGAATAACGCGGACGAAGAGAGAGCGGAAAGCTCTCTTTTTTGTTTGCTTTGTTCTAACGGAACCTAGAGCCGCTATTTGTCCAGTTTAGTGGTGTCCCTGAATGCTAACGGAACCAGGAGACCTTATTTGAGAGGTGGACAGCGAAATGGCCGCCAAAAAAGTGCAATAAGGTCATTACGTTCCGTTACAGCGGGAAATAGCCGGGAAATGAGCAAATAAGGTCGCTACGTTCCGTTAGAGTTACGAAATAAAGTTTGAAGAAATGTCAAAAATGAAGCGGAGCAGGGAAACGTCACAATTCGCCGAGATTTGTTCAAAATTGGCAGCCTTTTCACTCGGTGTCGAACTGGGGAAAACGTTCACAAAACCTTTTGTGGCGCGGGTTCTCGGATTTTTGAACAATTTGTGAACTGACCCCGAATCATTGACAAACGAGGGGTTCAATCATATATTTAATAGGTGATTGTTGTAATTGACAGGAATGTAGTTTCCGTGATAGACAGGTGGATTTTTGAGCTGCGCAGGCTGGAAATCTCTGTGATGCTGCGGAAGAAAACGTAAGAAGTGGGGTAGATCAATGATGAAACCTTGGAAGGCTGTTAAGCGGCTAGTACCTTTGTTTGCCATGCTAGCGTTGCTCTTGTCCGCATGCGGCCGTGAAGACCTGTCCGTGCTCAGACCACAGGGTCCAGTAGCTGAAGGGCAGCTCGGATTAATTAAACTGTCGATTACGATCATGATAGTTGTCATGCTGATCGTATTCGGGATCGCGGCTTACGTGTGGATCAAGTATCGCCGTAAACCGGGGCAAAACGACATTCCAAAGCAAGTTGAAGGCAACCATAAGCTGGAGATCATCTGGACTGCGATTCCGTTGGTTCTGGTACTGATTCTGGCGGTTGCAACGGTACAGAAAGTATTTGCTTTTGGCGAGGATTACTCGAAGGATGCCAATGCGGTGAAGATCAAAGTCACTTCGCATTTGTTCTGGTGGGAGTTCACCTATCCGGATTACGGCATTACGACCGCTCAGGATATGATTATCCCTACGGGCAAGAAGATTGCGCTTGAGCTGAAGACAGCGGACGTGCTGCACTCCTTCTGGGTGCCTTCACTCGCCGGCAAAACGGATACGAATACGGACGGAACGATTAATAAAGCTTGGCTGGAAGCCACGAACGAAGGGGTTTACCTCGGGAAGTGCGCCGAGCTGTGCGGGAAATCCCATGCTTTCATGGAGTTTAAAGTCAAGGCGGTTAGCCCAGAGTCCTTTGACCGTTGGGTTGAAGCGATGAAGGCGCCAGTACAAACGATTCAGGATCCAGCCGTTGCGGAAGTATTTAAGACGCAATGCTTGAGCTGCCACGCTATCGGTGACCAAGGCGGACCAGTTGGACCAAACCTGACGGGGATCGGCAGCAGAGAGACGGTTGCGAGCATTTTACATAATGCAGAAGCGTCCGGCAAACCGATCGACGGCAAACCGGTTAAGGATAATTTGGTGGAATGGCTGATGGATCCGCAAAAGGTAAAACCGGGCAACAAAATGCCAAGTCCGAAGGAAGATCTCGGATTAACGGATGCTGAAATCGAAGCCATCGCCGACTACTTGGCTAACAGCAAATTATCTTATTAATCTTGCGTGCCTCTATGGACGGCATGGATGGATAGGAATTAAAAGAGGGGGTACAAACCTTGGCTCATGCTCACACTGTCAAGCGGCACAAGGGGTTAATGGACTGGTTGACGACGGTCGATCACAAGAAAATCGCCATTTTGTATTTAGTGGCGGGCGGTTTGTTCTTTGGGATCGGCGGTATCGAAGCATTGCTGATCCGCGTGCAGCTGGCAAAACCGATGAATGATTTTGTTACGGCACAGCAATTTAACGAATTGATTACGATGCACGGCACAACGATGATTTTCCTTGGCGTTATGCCGGTTATCTTCGCCCTGATGAACGCGGTGATTCCGCTGCAAATCGGGGCTCGGGATGTGGCGTTCCCTTTCTTGAACGCTCTCGGATTTTGGACATTCCTGTTCGGTGGACTGCTGCTGAACCTGAGCTGGGTGATGGGCGGTGCACCGGATGCGGGTTGGACCTCGTACACGCCGCTGTCGAGTACGACGTACAGCTTGACGCATGGGGTTGACTTCTACACGATCGGCTTGCAGATTGCTGGTCTAGGGACACTGATCGGCGGTATTAACTTCCTAGCGACGATCATTACGATGCGCGCGCCGGGGATGTCTTTTATGCGGATGCCGATGTTTACTTGGACGACGTTCGTGACGTCCGCGATGATCCTGTTCGCTTTCCCGGCGATCACGGTAGGTCTGGTGCTGTTGACGTTCGACCGGATTCTCGGCGCGAACTTCTTTAATGTAGAAAGCGGCGGTAACCCGGTGTTGTGGCAGCATATTTTCTGGATTTTCGGACACCCCGAAGTTTACATTTTGATTTTGCCAGCGTTTGGGGTTATCTCCGAAGTTGTTAGTACGTTCTCGCGTAAGCGGTTGTTCGGTTATAGCTCGATGGTGTTCGCTACGATCCTGATCGCCTTCCTGGGCTTCATGGTTTGGGCGCACCATATGTTTACGACAGGGATGGGGCCGGTGGCCAATGCGCTGTTCTCCATCGCTACGATGCTGATCGCTGTTCCGACGGGGATCAAAATCTTCAACTGGTTGTTTACGATGTGGGGCGGTCAAATCCGCTTTACGACGGCCAACCTGTTCGCTTCCGGTTTTATCCCGACGTTCGTTATGGGCGGGGTTACCGGGGTGATGCTGGCTTCGGCGCCGGCAGACTATCAATATCATGATACTTACTTCGTAGTAGCGCATTTCCACTACGTTATCGTAGGCGGTCTGGTTCTGGGCTTGTTCGCCGGACTGCACTACTGGTGGCCGAAGATGTTTGGCCGCGTCCTGAATGAGAAGCTTGGCAAATGGGAGTTCTGGACTTTTATTATTGGCTTCCATATGACGTTCTTCGTACAGCATTTCCTTGGCTTGCTTGGGATGCAACGCCGCGTATTTACGTATTTGCCGAACCAAGGCTTTGACCTGTTGAACTTGATCAGTACGATCGGCGCGTTCTTGATGGGCGTCGGGGTCATCTTGTTCCTGGTGAATATTGCGATTACGGCGAGACAACCAAAAGGCGTTCCGGGCGATGTCTGGGAAGACGGACGGACGCTGGAATGGTCGATTGCTTCTCCACCGGAAGAATACAACTTCAAGCAAATTCCGCTGGTTCGCGGGATTGATGCTTTCTGGAAAGAGAAGATGGCTGGCAACAAAGAAATGACGCCGGCTGAGCCGGTTGGTCCGATTCATATGCCTTCGCCGACGATTCTTCCATTTATCATGTCGGTAGGTTTGTTTATTGCCGGTCTGGGCTTTATGTTCGCTAACGACGATTTTGGTAACGGTGCGATGAACTTCCTGTTCAACAATTACATCGTAGTAGGGCTCGGCTTGGCGATCACGTTCTTGTCGATGCTGCTCCGTTCCTTGTTTGACGATCACGGCTGGCACATCGAACCGGATGAACTGAATGGGAAGGAGGTCAAAGCATGAGTACGCCAAACACATCGCATGTAGCAGGTACGCTGCCGCACGAACCGGAGAAGGCGACGCTGGAAGGCCGTAATAAAATTTTGGGCTTCTGGTTGTTTCTCGGAGGCGAGGCCGTCCTGTTTGGTACCTTGTTTGCAACCTTCCTGACATTGCGGAATCAAATCGCGGATGGCCCGTCCGCAAGTGAGCTGTTTAACTTGGGGATCACGGCCGCTGCAACCTTTATCCTCTTGGTCAGCAGTTTGACGAGTGTGTTCGCCATTCAGGCGATGCACCGGGGAGACAAAGGCAAGCTGGCAGGCTGGTTGGCTGTAACTGTTCTGCTTGGCCTGGCCTTCCTTGTGCTGGAGATTTATGAGTTTGCTGAGTATGTCCTGCATGAAGACTACGGCATGACAACAAGTGCGTTCAGTTCGGCGTTCTATACGCTGGTTGGCTTCCACGGCGCGCACGTGTTGTTCGGGATTTTGTGGATTTCCCTGCTCATCGGGCAACTCTTTAAAAAAGGTCTGACCGTCGTCACGGCACCGAAGATTTACGTGTCGGCCATTTACTGGCACTTCATCGACGTTGTCTGGGTGTTCATTTTCACGGTTGTCTACCTGCTCGGAAAGGTGGTCTAACGGATGGTCAATCAGGAATCAAACGGTTCGCCGGCGGTAAAGCACCGTCAGCGGCATGAAGGTCCGGAGAAACATATTATCGCGTTTATTTTCTCCATCGTTCTGACCCTGATCGCTTTTGCAGCGGTTGCGGCCGGCGGAGTGAATACCGCGTTCACCGTCATTTTGCTGCTGGTGATGGCGGTACTGCAGGTGCTGGTTCAACTGGGTTACTGGATGCACATGAAGGATAAGGGGCATTTGATCCCGATCCTCTTCATGGCCGGCGGATTTTTCGTCGCATTTACCGCGATTATTGCCGCTTTATATTGGATGTGGTGGTAAAGGGAGAAGAGGAGGCTTTCGCCGTTGGCGGGCCCCCTCTTTTGCGAGTTCATCTGCACAGTTAGGATATGTATGGCACAAAAACGGTACCTTCCCGCTTGGGATGCTGTCACCGTTTTTGTCGTATTTGCCCCCTTGTTCACAATTTGGACAGAACTAAGCGCGCTGCGGAAGGAGGGTTTGCCGTGCTGGGGTTAGAATATTTTAATTTCACAGCGGTCTGGAGCCCGGTATTTTTGGCTTTCATGCTGCTGGTCACGGCCGGATATTTCGTGTTAATTGGGCCGGGAGCTGAGAAATGGGCAGAGGGTGAAGTCCACGTTCCAGCGAGACGGAAAGTGTTGTTCGTCACCGGGATGCTGCTGCTCTATCTGGCTCAAGGCGGCCCGGTGGAACTGCTCGGCCATATGATGTTCAGCTTCCATATGCTCAGCATGGCGATGTCCTATCTGTTGGCGCCGCCGCTGTTAATGCTGGGGCTTCCCCCTTGGGTTTGGCGCCGTGTGACGGCGTTTCTGGCTTCAAGCCCGCTCAGGGCACTGAAGTTTCTGGCTCGCCCGGTGGTGGCAGCTGTGGTGTTTAACGGGTTGTTTTCGTTTTATCATCTGCCGGTCGTGCATGATTATGTGATGCTTCATTTCGGGGTGCATCGCCTGTACTATGTCGTATTGTTTATCGCGGCAGTTCTCATGTGGTGGACGCTGGTGAATCCGCTGCCCGAGCGGGCAGGGGTTCAGGGGCTCAAGAAGATGGGCTTTATCTTCCTCAACATGGTGCTGCTCACGCCAGCCTGCGGCTTGATCATCTTTGCGGACGAGCCGCTGTACGCGACTTACAGCGATCCGGCTGTCTGGGCGCGGGCGATGGGTTATTGCGTTGCCGGCGACCCGGCGCAGCTGCTTCGTCAGTTCGGCGGCCCGCAATTTTTTGGCTACCTGCAGCCCAACATCGATCAGCAGGTCGGTGGAATCCTGATGAAATTCATTCAGGAATTCATCTTTGCGTCGATGCTGGCGTACGTGTTTTACCATTGGTACAAGCAGGAAAACCGCGAGAACGACGAGGAAGAAGCGGAGGGAGCTGCGTTGTCTAACTCTTCGCTGAATCCACCCCCGCCTCAGACCGGATCTTAAATCTGTGGGATGGGAGTCCGGCCTGCGAATTGGGGTCAGAAGGTTACCTCACAAAACGTTTAGGAGGATGCAAATTGGATCTGTTCACGTTATTTCCGACGCTCAGCACATCGTTTATCGTCATTAGTGCCGTGCTGGTAGCGATCGGTTGGGGGCTCATCATTAAAGGGAAACGGGAAGCTCACAAGAGGACGATGATTGCTGCGGCCGTCGCTGCGCTTCTGTTCTTCCTGATCTATATGTCGCGGACCGTATTTATCGGCAATACCTCATGGGGCGGACCAGATAGCCTCAAAGGCTATTATCAGACGTTCCTCGCCTTCCATATCGTCCTGGCGACCGTTGCGGCCGTATTTGGCATCACCACGCTGGTGCTTGGCTTCAAGGAGAAATACGCCAAACACCGCAAATGGGGACGAGTCACCTCGGTCATCTGGTTCTGCACGGCGATTACCGGCGTAGTCGTTTATGTGCTGCTGTATATGTTGTATCCGGGCGGCCATACGAAGCCGGTGTGGGAAGTCATTTTGGGAATGTAAATGATCGTTAGTTTGGACTGGATCCTATCAAAGGCCAATGGCCGATTCGTGAAGAATCGCGCTGTTGGCTTTTTTTTAAGATATCAGAAAGTATAAACTTCGGGGCATTGGCATCCTGATATCGCAAGAAAAACTTCCGCTAACCGCGGTCTGTCTTCCTAGAATATACGTCGATAGACGTTTTTCTTATGCGGGTGGAAGGAGCATTGACACGAAAATGAGCACAGATTATACTGTGTATAAAGATATAAACAGTAAGCCCAGTGATTATCACACCCTGTCGACGAACATCAATCACGAACGAAGGACGACGATGGGATTGAAAAGAGGTGGATAGACGATGGATAGTTGGAAGGGTGCTTGGGCGATCTTCAAAAAAGATTTGCGAAACGATCGGCTCTATCTCATTTGGAACGTCATCTTTATGCTGTACATTTCGCTGATGCTCGGCATCTTCATCGGAACCCGGGAGGAAGCCGAGTACGTGATGAATCCGATGGGCGATTTCATGATGCTGATGATCGTTCCGTTCACAGGGTTCTTTTTTACCCGGCGGTCATTTAACTATATTCGGGAAAATTCGTATACCCAAATGCTGCGATATTATCGCGTGTTGCCGATTTCCTTGCGGACGGTGCTGAGAAGCAGGCTGATCCAGTTAGGGGCGGCGATGCTGCTGAACGGCATATTGTTTTACGGCGGCCTTTATCTGGTCACGTATCTGATGAATAGTATGATGTGGGATTTTGGAGCCTTTCTCGTGTTTTGCTTCACTTGGACCGGGTACAGCTTACTGATCAACGGGTTGTTCATCTTTTGCGAGCTTCTGACGAGCGGCAAAGTTTATTTAGGGTTAACGTTCCTGCTCATGCTGGTGTTGGGGGGAGCCGCTTTGGTTATGAATTTGCTTGACTTCAACCTGCTGGCGTTCATCTTGGAAAGCTCCCGGCGTTACGTGATCTTGTCACCAGTGATGTGGTGCTCCTTAGCTATCGGCGGTCTCGGATTCACTTACCTGTTATCGTTGACGCGGCGAAAACTGCTGCAGCGGGATTTGGCCTAAAGATGGCACGGAAATACGGGAGTAAGGCGGAGGTGAGCAAGAAAGGTGTGGATTCCCATTCAAATCAACGAAAATAGCGCTGCGCCGCTTTATCATCAAATAGAGTCGCAGCTTCGCTCCCTGATCGTCAGCGGCCAAATCGAAGAAGGTACGTTGCTGCCTTCGATTCGGGAATTTGCCGGCGCCTTAAACTGCAGCGTCATTACGGTACGCCGGGTTTATCAAGATTTAGAGGCCGAGGGATTGCTTCGGACGCGGCAGGGAACAGGTACGTTTGTCGCCAAGGTCAGCGCGGACGAACGTGATGAATACCGCACCGCAGTTGTGAAGGAAGCGCTGGAGAAGGCGGTGGATACCGGGAAATCGATGCAATACGAGGCGGAAGAGTTAAAGCAGCTTTTTTTGCAGGTCATGCAACAGAAATATAACTCAAATCAAGACAAGGAGGGGGCGGATTAATGGCACAACCGATGGCGATTGAGCTGATTGGAGCGCTGAAGCAGGGCCGCCGTAAAACGATCGGGCCGTTGCATTTACAAGTACCGAAGGGGTATATCGTGGCTCTGGTTGGACCTAACGGCTCTGGAAAAAGCACGATGATGCAATTCATTCAGCAAACGCTGCGGCCGGATGCGGGGGAGATTCGTTGGTTTGGACAGTCGTTCTCCGGCGAATTGCCGCTTGAGCTGCGCCAACAAATCGGATATGTCCCGGAAGCACCAGAACCGGAAGAAAATTATATGACCGCCGAGCGCGCAGCTGAATTCCGGTCGCAATGGTATCCGACTTGGGATGAGAAACTCTTTGAGGATCTCATGAATCGGTTTGAGGTCCCAAGAAATGAACGGTTAAACCGGATGTCCAAAGGAGAGCGACGTAAATTCGAGATTGCGGCAGCGCTGGCTGCCCGGCCGAAACTGCTGCTGCTCGACGAGCCCTCCTCGGGGCTGGATCCCTTCGCTTGGAAGGGCATGATCGACGAGCTCCGGGACTTTATGGCAGGCGAGGACATGACGATTTTGATCGCGACCCATATCGTGGAGGAAGTCAAGCGGCTGGCTGACTACATTGCTTTAATCCACCAGGGGCAGGTACTCGGGATGGCCGAGAAGGATCAGCTGTTCAGCAGCTGGAAGGAGATCTGGATCCGCAGCAGCGACTGCTCGCCAAGCGATTTGCCCGAGGGAACGATTCTTCGCGTCGATGGACCGCAGGTGACGAAGCTGGTCGTCCAGGAGCAGCATGAAGGAGAACTGCAGCGGAGTCTCGCGGCGAAAGGCCTGCAGGTGATCCAGACCCGCAGCTTGGAGTTAGATGAAATTTTGCAGCTATGGATTCAAGGGCATTCACCGGCGAAGCTGGTATCCACATCCACAGCGGCATTGGTTTAATGGCATGAATCATTTTCGTAGTGAAGAAGGAGAGGGAATATGGCGAAACCATTGGTACTGGACAACGTAATGAAGCAGTTTGGCGAGAAAACGGCTGTCAACAACATTTCGCTCCAGGTAGAGGAAGGCGAGATTTACGGTTTGCTTGGCGCCAACGGTGCCGGGAAGACGACAACGATGCGGATGGTGCTGGGTTTGATCTATCCGGATGGCGGGCAGATCTTGTACAACGGTAAGCCTTACAGCCGGGAGCTGCAATCGCAAATGGGTTATCTGCCGGAGGAACGCGGCTTGTACCCGAAGGTGAAGGTCAGCGACCAAATCATCTACCTGGCCCGCTTGCGCGGCATGTCTGCGGCGGAGGCCGACAAGAGCTTGAAGTATTGGCTTGAACGGTTTGAAGTGCCGGAATACTACGATAAGAAAATCGAGGAACTGTCCAAAGGCAACCAGCAAAAAATGGGCTTTATCGCCGCGGTCGTCCATAAACCGAAAATCGTCATCATGGACGAAGCGTTTAGCGGCTTGGACCCGGTTAACGTCGAGCTGCTGAAGGCGACGGTGAAGGAGCTGCGCGATCAAGGCACCAGCATTCTGTTCTCCACCCACCGGATGGAGCATGTAGAGGAGCTGTGCCGTAACATCACGATTTTGCACCGTTCGAATACGGTGCTGCAGGGCAATTTGCAGGAGATCAAAAAACGTTATCCACGCGAAGAAGTGCTCTTGCATACAGCGGGAGAAGTAACGGGACTCGAGCGGATCGCGGGCGTGGAGAAGGTTGAGCGGAAAGAACGCGGCTATCTGGTGCGGATCTCGCAGGTATCGGCGGCGCAAGAGATTTTGCGTAGAGCGATGGAAGTCAGCGAAGTGGAGCATTTCGAGATTAAGGAGCCTACGCTGAATCAGATCTTCATTAAAGAGGTAGGTGAATCCAATGAATAAAATGGGGACGGTCGTTGGCTTTACGTTCATGAATAAAGTTCGAACGAAATCATTTATCATTACGACGCTCGTGTTGGCGCTGCTGGTGACGATCGGGCTGCATGTGCCTTATTTTATCGATAAATTTACCGGCGGGGAGGATCAACCGACGAAGATCGGCATTGTGTACGAAGGGCAGCCGGAGCTGGCGAAGTCACTTGAAGCCTACACGGAGAAGCAGCCGGCGGCAGGTTACACGCTGGTTCCTTATGAACAAGCGGACAACGCGAAACTGCTAGCGGCGATTGAAGCCGGGGAAATTGATGGTTATTTGCAATTTGCCGAAGGAGATGGCGGGGTCTTCCCAGCGGTGACCTATACCTCGAAAAAAGACAGCTTGGGAATGGGACTGCAAAATGCGCTGCAGGCAGCACTGCAGAACGTTAAGGCGGAGTATATCACGAAAGGCATGCTGACTGAGGAGCAGATCGCCGCGTTAAGCGCGCCGGTCCAAATCGATGCGGTGAAGGCTTCACCGGAATCCGGCGCTGAGGAATCGGGTCATCAGGCGGAAGCGATGGGGGCGATTAATTACGTTATCGTGTATGTGCTCATCATCTTGTTCTTCATGACCATTATGATGACGGGCAATATGATCTCGGCCGAAGTCACCGCAGAGAAAAGCTCGCGCATTATGGAAATTCTCATCACCAGCGTATCACCGCTGGCGCAAATGTTCGGGAAGATTATCGGGATGTTTTTTATCGGGCTGCTGCAAATCGCCGTTTTTGCCGGGGTGATTGCGATCAATATCTCGCTGCCGTATAACCAGCCGGTGTTGGCGGATTTCAATTTGCATCTGTCCGACATCCGCGTAGAAGTGTTAGTGCTTGGCCTGATTTTCTACATCTTGGGTTACTTCCTGTATGCGACGCTGTTTGCCGCGATCGGCTCGCTGGTCAGCCGGACCGAGGAGCTGGGGCAAGCGGTGATGCCAATTACGATGCTGTCGCTGGCGGCGTTCTATATCGGGATCTTCAGCTTGAGCACGCCAGACTCGCTGCTGATGAAGGTCAGCTCCTTCATCCCGTTCGTTTCGCCGGTCTCGATGATCGTGCGGATCGGCATCGGGGAGCCGCCGGTCTGGGAAATCGCGGCTTCGCTGATCGTCCTGGCTATTGCCATCTTCGTGTTCGGCTGGTTGTCGGCGAAGATTTACCGCACCGGCGTCCTGCTGTACGGTAAACGTCCGACCTTCAAAGAGCTGCGCAAAGCGATGAAGGCTTATAAGATCTAGATTAACTGCGCTAAGCAATCAAAGTGTATTAAGCCTTGGTAGACGTACTCTCGTCTATCAAGGCTTTTCTTGTTTGCGCGGAGTTATGGTGCGTAATGCTCCAGAAGCTCGCGGGACCATCGAGTATCCCGGCTGTTAGGCGAATACATGAACCGGCATGACGCCAGCATCGCGATTTTGAATCGGGATTTTGTGCAGCTTCACTATGAACCCTAATAAAACACTGGTACTTTTGATGGCAGCCCTGGCAGCGGTATTGATGCTGAGCGCATGCGGCAATAAATCGTTAAGTGGAGCACCACAAGAGCAAAATACGACGACGAATACGTCAGGGGTCAGTGACCAGACATCGGCAAATTCCGAATCGGGAAATAACGCGGCCGCTTCGGATCAGGAGACGGGGACAAACGATAACGCAGCAGATACGACGGCGGCCCGCACCCTCGTTTACGAAGGCGCGGGCTGGGCTGTTTTTAGGGCATGTTCGGTTTGACGATAGGGGGATTATTAACTAAAATATATACCCGTGGGGGTATGATGTAATAATGCGATGTCAGGCACGAGGGATAATTGAAAGGAGTGCACGACATGTCCGAAGAACATCACTATGCAGAAGAAGTCAAACGCAGATTGAAACGAATCGAAGGTCAGGTGCGCGGGGTGCTTCGCATGATGGAGGAAGGGAAGCCATGCAAGGAAGTGGTGTGCCAGCTATCTGCAGTGCGGAGTGCTGCGGATAAGGCTTTGGCCCAAATCGTTGCGGATAACCTGCAGCAGTGCATTTTGGAGGAGCAGGCCCAAGGGGGAGACACCGCCCATTTGGTGAAGGAAGCGGTAGAGCTGCTGGTTAAGAGCCGGTAATTCGAAAAGGAGATGATCACGGTGGCGTTTCAGCCAGAAAAGGAAATAACTCCGGCCGAGCTCGTCATGCGAATGAAACGGGGCGAACAGGTTCATGTGCTGGATGTACGCGAGCCGCTTGAGTGGGCCGAAGGCCATATTTCAGGGGCTAAACATATTCCGTTGGGGCAGCTGCCAGAGCGATTTGTGGAGCTGGATCCGGAGGAAGAGCTGATCGTCGTCTGCCGCAGCGGCGGGCGGAGCAGTCTGGCGTGTGAGCTGCTCAGTGAAAGAGGCTACCGTGTGGTCAACATGACCGGCGGAATGCTGGTCTGGCAGGATGAAGTGGAGTGAGCGACATGCTGACCATGGCAGGAGGAATATTGCTTGCCGCCTGGATAATCGGATATGTACTGCGGTTGGTATGGCCTGTCTCGGGCCTAAAGTTCGTGGAGGAGAGGGCCTTATGCGGGTTCGACCTGCCGCCGCAGACGAAGATACTGGATGTCCGGGACGCGTCTTATTATGAAGAATGCCACCTGAACGGAGCGATCAACATTTCGTTAGGTCGATTACCTTTTGTATGGGCGAAGGAGCTTTCGTCTTCGGACCCTGTTCTGATTGTCGCAGACCGTCGGTCTGCGGTGATAAAAGCAGCACGAATCTTACGCAGACGAGGCTTCCGGCAGCTTTACGCCTTGCGCGGCGAAGCTTGCCGGGAAGGAGCTTCGCGGCAGCATTGTTTAGAGAAAGAACCCGCCTGTTGATGCAGGCGGGTTTTTGGTGTACAGTGAAGCGATCATGGGTCTACTTGCGAAAATGAAACTTTCAGACTAACATGAACGTTTAATGTACAGCAAGTATATTAGAGAGCAGGGGAGAGACAAGCATCATGCCAACGCCTACATTACCCAGCCGCGCGAGCCGGACAAGCCGGACAAGCCGCGCGTCGGCAAAGCGGGCAACGGGGGCTAAGAAGCGTACGTCCGCCAAGAAACGGCGGAAGCGTGGATTTTTCTATCTGTTATCCCGGCTGATCCTCACGATGATGCTGATCGGGACGGCGGCCTTATTCTGGTTGTTCTTTACCCCGTCTGGGAACAATATGCGCTATTTAATGGCCGATACGCTGATTACGACGCAGCATCGCCATTGGGCCAAATATATCATCGGACAAGCTGAGCTGGACAAACGGGTCGCCGCTTACCAGGCTCAATTCGAGGAAATGGGGACGGAGAAGGACACCCATACGATTGACTTACCCGACCCGGATGATAAAGAAGACACACAAGCGGAGAAGCCGCTGATTGAAATTGAAGAGATCTCCGGCAAAAGCTATCACGGGTACGTGTTAACTGTAAACGACCCGACCAAAATCCGTTTAGGAGTTCCAGCGAAACGAGGCAAAGGAGAAAAGGTCTCCAGCATGGTGGCGCGGACCGGTGCCCTTGCCGGTGTGAACGGCGGCGGCTTTGCCGACCCGAACTGGAAGGGCAACGGCTTCAAGCCGATTGGGGTGGTCATTTCCCGAGGGAAGTTGTATTACAACGGCATCAGTTCAGGGGCAGCGACGCAGATCGTTGGCCTGGACAAGCAAGGCAAAATGATCGCTGGTAAATATACGCTGGAGGAATTGGACAAGCTGGGCATTCAGGAAGCGGTGACGTTTCAACCGCGAATTATCGTAAACGGCAAAGGACAGATCCGCAGTCAAAAAGAAGGCTGGGGCATCGCACCGCGGACGGCCATGGGGCAGCGCGAAGACGGCGCGATCCTGTTCGTCGTCATCGACGGACGTCAGCCGGGATACAGCATCGGCGCCAGCCTGTACGATGTTCAGCAGATCATGCTGGAACGCGGCGCGGTGATCGCTGCCAATTTGGACGGCGGGTCGTCAACCGTATTGGTCAAGGAAGGCGGGGAGATCGTTAACAAGCCTTCGTCCGAATACGGAGAACGTTATTTGCCAACCGCGTTTCTCGTCTTTGAGGATCCGTCCAAAGTGAACATCCCGAACATTTGGGAAGGTTTGCGTCCGCAGGACATTGATCCCGGGAAGAAGTGATGAAGTTAGCGGTTCCTGGTGACGAAATAGAAGGAGAGGCCGGGCAGTGGGAATTATCCCTTTTGCCCGGCCTCTTTGTATGAAGTAAATCGATCAGTCCTTGCTCCAAGTGAAGCGTTGACGATATTTTCGCGGGGACATGCCTTCGGTCTTGCTGAAGCAAGCGGTGAAATAAGCGGCCTGGTTAAAGCCCACCTGCTCGGCGATCCGCTCGATGGTCAGATCGGTTTGCAGAAGCAGCAGCTTGGCCTGCTGGATACGCAGCCGTTGCAAGTAGACGGCGGGCGAACAGCCAAACACCTTCTGCATACAGCGGGCGATATAGACCGGATGGAAATTGATGCTCTCCCCAAGCTTTTGCGCAGAGAAAGGCTCGTCATAATGCTCACGCAAATAGGAGGCTGCCTTTTCGGCGCAGGCCGACTGCGGAGAGAGTCCCGTATTGGTCGACAAAGCCGACAGCTCAACGATCACGTTTTGAAATAGAGCTTGCTGGCGCAACCGGACGCTGTCCAAATGGATATCGCGGTTCAAATCCGTCAGTTCCTTCAGCAGCGCGATCATTTTCTGCGGCTGGGCCAGCTTCGCATATTGGGGAAGGGGGACTGTATATGACGTCGCCGTGAACGGCGGCAGGGAAATCGAGCCAGGGGTGCCCTGATCCGTCAGGCTGCATCCGCAATGCCGGTATTCCTCCTCCTCAACTACACGCCAATCGCCCAAGAGTTGAAAATGCAGCCAATGGTGCAGCGTATCTTCCCGGCAGCCTTCCAGCGCATAGTGATAACAGTCCGGGCGGAGAATGAGCGAGTGTCCGGCGGTCACCTCGTAATCGCGGCCTTCCTCGCTGATATATAAACATCCGTACTCGACGACCAGCAGGTCGAAGGCCCCGATATTTTGCCGGCTGGGATGCTTGCCGCCGACCGGGATCACCGCCGAGCCGCTGACGATGTAATGGGGAAGTGGAGGCGCGGTAAATTCAATGATGGGAGGCAAAGGATACCCACTCCTCTTAGGTTGGAATATTGAAAAATTGAGTTGATTCAATGATACATCAAAACGGCGTTACCATCTATAATGTGTTTCATGCTAACACGATGACAGGGAATCAACGGGATTCTCCAATCTCCAGGAGGTTGTAATAATGAAGAAAGTCAATGGCGGCGAGAAGAATAAGTTCTCTCTCTGGCTGCTCGCATGGCCCATCTTTATCGAGTTGTTCCTGCAAATTTTGCTGGGGACAGTCGATACGCTGATGGTTAGCCGCATTTCCGACAATGCGGTGGCGGTCGTGGGGTTCTCGAACCAGCTGTTTAATGCGCTGACGACGCTGTTTGCAACTGTCGCTAGCGGGGCGGGGATTGTCATCGCCCAGAAGATCGGTTCGGGCCGCGAAGAGGATGCGCGAACCGTCGCGATTATCGCTTTCAAGGTGACGGCTGGGATTGGTCTTGTTCTCAGCATTTTGCTGATTGCGGTTCCGGGACCGATCGCCACCATGCTGCAGCTTCCGGATGAGCTGCTGCCTCTGGCCAAAATCTACATCTCCATCGTTGGCGGAGGCATGATTCTAACCGCGATGATTTCCCTGCTGGGTACGGCGATCCGCAACACCGGAAATACGAAAGGCCCGATGTACACGGCGGTGGGCATGAACGTTTTGCATATCCTGATGAACTATTGCTTTATCTTTGGGGCCTTTGGATTTCCGCAATGGGGGCTGACCGGCGTGGCGATTTCAACGGTAATCAGCCGCTTGGTCGCTACGGTTGTCTTGCTCTTCATTTTCCTCGGCACGTTCCAGCGGCGGATCGGCTTCAAGGACATGTCTGTCTACGATGGCAAGCTGTTTAAGGAGGTTCTGGTCATTGGCTGGCCGCTGGGAGTCAATTCGGCGAGCTGGGTGTTCTCGCAGCTGGCGATTTTCTCCTTCCTGGCGATGCTTGGCGCAACCGAGTTGGCCGCCAGAACCTATATGAATACGCTGGAGTCGTTCTGCTTTATGCTCGGCTTCTCGCTGGCGATGGCGGCGCAAATCCAGATCGCTCACCTGTACGGAGCGGGCAAAACCAAAGAAGCTTACCGCGCGGTATACCGCGTGCTGGCCTTTGGGCTGCCGCTCGTTATCGTTAATGCGTTTATCCTTGTTCTGTTTGGTCCGAAGCTGTTGGGATTGTTTACACAGGATCCCGATATCTTGGCCCTCTGTGCGGCATTGCTCTGGCTCAATCTGTTGCTGCAGCCGGGCAAAATGATCAACATGGCCCTCGGGAACTCGTTGAATGCGGTAGGGGATACGCGATATACGATGATCATTTCCTTGATCTTTATGTCCGTCGTTGCGACCGGCTGCTCGTATCTGTTTGGCGTTTCGCTCGGCTGGGGCATTATCGCCATTTACGCTTGTATGATCAGCGACGAATATATTCGGGGCGTCTTTTCGTTCTTCCGCTGGAGAGGGCGTAAGTATCTGCGCAGAAAAGAGCAGGAGCTGCTTCAAGAACGGGGATGGGCCCAGGAAGACCAAGGCCAGGGGCAAGGAAATCAGGCGATGGACGGAGTTGCTCCTTCGGCGTTATAAAGGGTGAGAATAAAAGATGAGCCGCAGGGCGGCCCGGGAAGGGCGCCTGCGGCTCTTTCTGTTTTTTGTGGCAAGATATCCTACTCTTTCTCTCGGTCAGGCAGCTGCTTCACGTAGCTGTCGCTGAGACGGAGCAGTTCAAGCGCACGGTTATATTCGCTTTCCGTCGTTAACGCTTGGGTCACACCGTCCTTGGGGAGCGGATACTTCGTACCGTCATCATACCAAACCCCTGGGATAAACAGCGCCTGGTCGTTGATAAACGAGCCGGATGGCAGATAGTAACGCTGCGGTAACAGGTTGTAAGATGTTTGGTTCAGCAAATCCTCACCAAAATGAATATGATTATCGAGATTGATGCCAAACAGGTTGGCTACCGTCGGCAGGATATCCACTTGGCCGCCGACATTGTCCATGACATCTGGCATATCGGTACCCGGCACATGAAGAAGCAGCGGGATATTGATCATATCAATATAGCTGTAATCCCGGCCATAAATTTCTTTCATCAGCTCAAGTCCATGTTTGTCTAGCGAATACATTGGCAAGCCGAGATGGTCACCGTAAATGACAACCACGCTGTTGTCCCAGATGCCTCTTTGCTTCAGATCCTCGATAAATTGACCGAGTGCGTAGTCCGCATAGCTTTGCGCCCGCAAATAATCGCCAACCATATTGTCTTGGTAACGTTCAGGCAACTGAATCTTATCCTTGTCATGCGGTGTTGTAAACGGATGGTGAGCCGTCATCGAGATCACTTGAGTATAGAAAGGCTGTCCCGTTTGCTGCATGCGATCCAGCTCTTCAGCTGTCTTCTTGTAGAGCACTTCATCCGAAGGGCCAAAGAAGACGGTGTCTTCGGTACCAAACCATTTCTGGTCATAATAGCGGTTGAAGCCAATCGCTTTGTACAATTCGCCGCGGTTCCAGAAATCAACGACATTCGTGTGGAACGTTGCCGTATCATACCCTTGATCCCGCATCAGCTTCGGCAAGCTTGGCAGATCCTTGTCCGGATAGTTTTGCGTTGCGGCCTCATTGTACGGAATGTAGAACGAGGTGTTCACAACAAACTCGGCATCAGAGGTGTTCCCTTGTCCGACCATTTGATAGAAATGCTTGAAATAGGTGTTTTCCTTAACAAGTTTATTCATGTTTGGCGTGACTTCCTGACCATCGATCTTCAGGTCAATCAGGAAGTTCTGGAACGATTCCATCTGAATGATGATCAGGTTTTTGCCTTTGGCCGCACCAAAATATTTCGGTTCCGCTGGGATGGTAATGCCTTTCAGGTTATTGATTTTCTCTTGCGAGATCTGGTCCTTGTCAACCAGTTCTTCCTTCTTGGCGCTGGAGAAAATCGTGTACGTTTCATAGTTCAGGATGCCCATTTGCTCGGCCTGTTTGATCTCATTCATGCTGGCCCGGTTCGGCCATACATTAAAGATACACAGCAGCAGGGAAAAGGCGAAAATTCCGGTAATGACGCCGGTGCTGGCTTTTCTTAGATTAAATAAAGCTTTTAGCTTCTCGGCGCGTTTCTTCCGGAACAACCAGAAGCCGATCACCACGATGTCCACAAAGATCAGCAGATAATAAGGCGCCAGCAGGGAGAACACGCTGTTCTTCACCGCGGTGACTTGATTCACCTGCTGCAGGGCAGTGTAATTCACGATAACCCCATAATATTTATGGTACATAACAGCGGCGAAGAAAATGGCTGTAACGATCAAATTGACGGTTAAATAAAGGCCGATCTTACGTTTGGAGGAGAACCATTCAATCAAGCAGAACAAAATCCAGATAAACGGGATTTCCTTCAACAATGGCCCCCAAGCGGGTACTACATCAAAGATAGCCGTCCAGACGAGATAAATCTTGAAGATCATAATGACAGAGAAAAAGACAAACGGCTTGATGCTGGCGAGCCGGATGCGATTGAACTGTGACACTTCGTTTCCTTCCTTTCCGTAAAAACTCCTTAGTTGAAATTAATGCCGAGTTTACAATTTTAACACCCCATATATAATACATGAAATGGCCGCAAGAATAAAATTAATCAATTCACTCAATTAGCAAGATATTCCACTTAAAGCCGTATGCAACGCGTCGAAAGCCGTATTATTGACGGATAACGCCCCTTTTTGGTAAATTAAACGTATTCCTTCTTTTCGGAATAATGCTTCGTGATCGAAAGAGGAGAGATCTTGATGTCGGTGAAGGTTCTTAACTAGTAATTTCATAGGGACAGAGACACGAGTACAGGAACGTGCCGCTTGAGTTTTAAGCGCGCATGTATTTTTCCGTACGCTTGTTTCGGTCTATGAATAGTTAAGAACACACGCGAAAGCATCTTGCAGCTCCCCATTAGCTGCCGTTATCTTGATAACGATCAAGCCGTGCTGTTTTCAGCACGGCTTTTTTGATTACCCGGATCGGCAGAGAGCGGGAGGAGTATAGGCAAAGGATGGCATACGTGCGTCCTTTGCCTTTTTTTATTCCGGAAAGAAGGAAGATCAACCATTTTGAAGGAGGATTTCCCTTGGAGAGATTTTCGCTAAGTACATTGGAATATGAAAGCATCAAACGGGAATTGCTGGGATACGCGGTATCTTATGCCGGCCGGAAACGCATCGAAGAGCTCGCACCGATGGTGGAGAAGCGGGCCATCGAACGGGCGATTGCGGAAACGGCGGAGGCGGTCGCCCTGTACAGGAAGGGAGCCAGTGTCCCGCTGCCTTCGCTGGAAGGGATCGAGCAGGTCGTCTCATTGCTGGGCACAGGGTATCTGTTCACGGAGCAGGATTTGACGGCAGTGCAGACGTTCCTGCACAGCTGCGGGCAACTCAAGAAATATATGGCTGCCAAAGGCGAGCTGGCCTGGCGAATCGGCATTTATGCGACCGATTTGCAGGATTTGCCTGCACTGCAGCAGGAGATTCTCCGTTGTATTCGGCACGGAGTGATTATGGATGACGCCAGCCGGGAGCTGGAGAAGATACGTAAAAAAATCAGCATCGTCAAAGAGCGGATCCAGAAGCGGATTCAGGCTGTTATGGCTCGTCACGCCTCGATTTTGCAGGAGAACATCGTAAGCGTACGCGGCGGCAGATACGTGATCCCGGTGAAAAAAGACTACTACAAGCAAGTTAATGGGCGTATGCTGGACCAATCGACCAGCGGGCAGACCGCGTTCATCGAGCCCCAGGAGGTGGCAGCCTTGCAAAGCGAGCTGGAGCTGCTTCAAGGCGAAGAGGCCCGGGAGGAAGCGAAAATCCTCGGATACCTCGCCGGATTGGTCGAACGGGAAGCGGCTGACCTGATTCGGAATATCGAGATTACAGGGTTGTATGACTTTATTTTCGCTAAGGCAAAATACGCTGCGGCAATCGGCGGGACCGAGGTGCAGCTCAGCGAGACCGGAGAGACGGTGATTCGCGGCGCCAAGCATCCGAAGCTGCTGCAGACGATGGTGCCGCTGGATATGGCGATCGGTACGGATTACCGGACGCTGATCATCACCGGTCCCAATACCGGCGGGAAAACGGTCGTCCTGAAGACGTTTGGTCTGCTGACATTGATGGTGCAATCGGGTCTGCTGGTGCCGGTCTCGCCGGATAGCCGGTTTGCGGTGTACCAGGGCATCCGCGCTGTCATCGGGGACGGCCAGAACCTGGAGCAGTCACTCAGCACGTTCTCTGCTCAGATCGGCGCGCTGGTACAAATCCTGAAAGAGTCGGGCCCCGCTACCCTGGTGCTGATCGATGAGCTGGCGGCGGGCACCGATCCAGGCGAAGGGATCGCCTTGTCGATTGCGATCCTGGAGGAGTTCGCCCGGAAAGGGTCGACGGTAATGGTCACGACCCATTTCAACGAACTCAAGACCTTCGCTTCCCGGGCGGAGGGATTTGAGAACGCGCGGATGGAATTCGACGCCGAGACGCTGCGTCCGCTGTACCGCCTGACCATCGGGCAGTCCGGCCGCAGTTATGCGATCGAAATCGCCCGCAAGCTGGGGATGTCCGGCGGGATCATCGAACGCTCGCAGCATATCGTCAGCCGCCAGCAATCCACCGATGGCTCTGGCAGCGGCGGTCTGCGTTGGGATGAGATCGTACCCGCGAAGCCATCAGCGGCTGCGCGGGATGCACGGGATAAGGCAGCTTCTGTGCCCGGGAGTTCGCGAGCAGCGGGGGAGCCGGGGAAAGGTAAGGGAGCTAAGGGACAGCTGAAGCCCCAGCGAGCAGCAGGCTTGAACGGCGGAGGAACGGAGACCGTAACGGGGGCCGGGAAACCCGCTGACGCTGAGGCGGCAACCGGAGAAGCAGCCCTTCCGCCGTCCCGCAAGTTTGAGGTGGGCGACGCCGTTCTCGTCACTTCCATCGGGAAGATTGGCATCGTCGTGGAACCGCCGGATTTGCGAGGAATGGCGTTAGTTCAGGTGCAGAAGCAGAAAATCAAGGTGAACCATAAGCGATTAAAGCCTTATCTTAAGAGCGAGCGAGTCTCTGTATCCGGAGGATTACGATTTGGATATCGTGTTCGACTCGAAGGAAAACCGGAAAAAGCGCAAGCTGATGAGCAAACGGCACGTGGAAGGCTTGATGATTATCAAGAAACCGGGGGAGGATTAACTTTGCGCGGTAGTTAGCCAGGCGTCAGGCATAATGAAAGAGCGCGAGTTTAGAGATCCGTTTCGTTCGGTCCTTAGGCTCGCGCTTTAGTTTTGTTCGCTAGGGGGGAGATAGCTGCAAAAGTACAGTTTTTTCTGTCAAAAGTACGATTTGGAGCTAAAAAACTGCAAAAGTGCAGGCTTTTTCTGCCCATTTCCGGAAATCCGGCGTTTCGAGCGAAAAAAAACTGCACTTTTGCATCAATTTCGTGATTTTCTCCCATTTTGACTAAAATAACTGCACTTTTGCAGGAATCGTAGCGGCTACAGTGAGAGTGAGTTGGGGTAAGGATCCCAGTCTGAGTAACAGTCGCAGTTGAAGTGTAATCCCCGTTAAGCGGGAACCGGCAGCTGCTGGGCCAGCGTCGCCACAAATTGTTCGAGGAACGCTTGGTCTTCCGCGTCAAAGCGTCCTTTCCGCGGACTATCGATGTCCAGGACGCCGATCAGCCGGTCTTCCTTAACGATCGGTACGACGATCTCGCTGTTGGATGCCGCATCACAGGCAATGTGGCCTGGAAAAGCATGGACATCCTCCACCCGCAGCGTTTCGCGGCGTTCTGCGCTGGTGCCGCAGACCCCTTTGCCAAGCGGGATCCGGATGCAGGCCGGCAGGCCTTGAAACGGTCCGAGCACCAGCTCGTTGCCGTCGTATAAGTAAAAGCCGACCCAGTTGATATCCTCCAGGTAATGGTTCAACAGCGCAGCCGCATTGGCTAGATTGGCTACCTGGTTAGTCTCCCCGCTGATGAGCGCTTGAAGCTGCGACAAGACGGCTTGCTGCCGCTCTTCGCGGGTACCGCTATATTCATTGGCATGAAACATGCATGATTCCCTCCTTAAAAACTGCGGGCGAGATAAGGTTGCCGGCAGCGATACAACTATTATAAAGAAGTTTTTTGTCGAGGGATAGCATCCCTAAGAGCGAAGAACCGTTTATATCTTACAAAGTCCGACACTCAGTGCTATTTTTTATCAAATTTGCAAAATATGTTTTTTGGCATCATGCGGTAAAATAGGGACAAGATTAATGAAAAGGTGATTTTTATGGTACCTCAATCTCTCCGAGGCACAAGCCGTACCAATAATAAAATCAGCAACGACTTGAAGGCGACCATCGAGCACCTGCGCACGGAATTGATGAATGCCGCTACTCAAGATAACTTCAGCAGCGGCGCCATTCTGGAAATAAGCCAGCGCCTGGACCAGTATATCGTGATGGCCCAAAGTCAAATGCTCGGCAAGTAAGCGGCCTCTGGCATTTCCGCGCCAAGAACCTTCTCGATGAAGCCATGTACCACTTCGGCATACCGCTTCGGGTTGATGCCGTAGGCATTGGCATGGACCGCGCCTTCCACGAGCAGCAGTTCTTTAGGTTCAGGCTTCACTTGGTACATTTCCCGGCTCATATAAGTCGGAACGTAGTTGTCCTCCGTACCGTGGATGAATAACACCGGCAGCTTGCTGTTCTCAACGGCTTTAATTGGGCTGACCTGGTGCAGCCGGAAGCCGGCTTTGCGATGCAGCAGCTTATCGACCAGCGGCAAGAGCGGTTTGGCCGGAAGCTTGTTCAGCTTGGTGATCTGATGTCGAATGAGCTCCGTCAAGTCCGAGTAAGGGCAGTCCGCGATCACAAATTTCACGTTCGGATGGGCGATGGCAAGATACTCCAGCACCGTTCCACCCCCCAAAGATTGGCCATGCAGGCCGATCACACTATTCTCCCCGTAATTCTCCAAAATCCAGTTTACCCAGGCTTGGACATCGTATTTTTCCTGATATCCATAGGTCGTGTAGTTTCCTTCACTGCCGCCATGTCGACGTTGATCGACCAGCAGAATGTTAAACCCTGCCTTCCGGAACACGTCAATGTATTGCGTGGAGGCGAGCAAGGAAACCGTATAGCCGTGTACGATGATCATCCAGCGTTGGCTTCCAGGAAACAGTTCCAAAACATACCCGTTGAGCTTCAGCCCATCTCGGGATCGGACTTGAACCTGTCGTTTGGGCAGCCGTTCGAATTGGTCGCGGGTAAATACCCCGGTTCGTTCCAAATACTCGTAAATGCTCTCGTTCGTCTGCAGCCGCATCTGGGTGATTTGGCGCACCGCAAACCGCGGCAAGCCGCTTACGAATGCCAATACAATCAGCATGAAGAACAAAATAACGATCGTAAATACCATGTCGCTGGGTTCCTCCTTGCGAGCCTATCCGTGAAGCTCTCTTACGTTTTTATAGTATCACCGAAAAGTTGGAAGGAAAATCGCCATACGGAAAATTTACCCCGTCCCTTTGACGAGCCCATTCCGATATGATTAGCTAGTAAAGGATGTAGCGATTAATGACCACAGGTGGAAAGGGGGAGAAGGCGGGCGTGTACAAATGCGGCGGAGACATTCCTGTGCTGGAAAGCGAACGGCTAAGGCTGCGGCGGATGGAGCGAAGCGATGCCGAGGTGATGTTTCGGTATTGGAGCGATCCGGAAGTCATTAAGTATATGAATCTTCCGCCGTTTGCCTCGGTGGAGGATACTTGGGCAATGATTAACCTGCTGAATGGTTTATCTGAGAGCGAGGATACGCTACGTTTTGGCATTGAGCTGAAGGATGAACAGAAGCTGATTGGCAGCTGCGGCTTTAATGTTTGGGAGCTGGCCGGGGCTTATCGCGGGGAAATCGGCTATGACCTAGGCCGGGAATATTGGGGGCACGGGTATATGTCGGAGGCGCTGCGAATGCTGCTTGCGTACGGCTACGAGACGATGGGACTGAACCGGATAGAAGCGCTGGTAGATCCACGCAACAACGCTTCCCGCAAGTTGCTGAAAGCGTTTGGGTTCATGGAAGAAGGGCTGTTGCGGGAGTATCAGAAGACGGAGAACGGTTTTGTTGATTTGTTGATGTATTCTTTGTTGAAGAAAGAGTATTACTCGGGAGGAATAACCTAACGATGATGAAGTCTGAAAAAAAATACGGCGGCGGAATGCTGCACCACTTGGACCCACTCAGTAAGCTGGTCGCATTAGCTTGTATCGCTGCGCTTGCCATGCATTGGGACGAGCTGCAGCGGCAAGTGATCTTGCTGCTGGTATTGGTGGCGGGGGCCAAGCTGGGGGCCGGGATTGGCTGGGCCCGGTTATTACGGCGCATCGCCTGGATCTTAGGCTTTGGTCTGCCGTTATTTGTGGTTACCGCGCTGGCGGTGCAGCTTCGGGAGGGAAGTGCCGGGGGCGGGGGATTCCTGCCGATTTCGGCCACTGCGCTTGAGGACGCTGCCGCCGTGACTTTGCGGCTGGTGAATTTGTTTTTGTCCTCGCTGGCTTATATCGAGTCCACGAATCCCAAGGATTTTGTTGTGATGATGTCGACCCGTTTGAAGCTGCCTTACCGGTTTGTGTTTGGCGTTTCGCTGGCGATGACGTTCTTGCCGTTGCTTGCGGAGGAAGGAAGACAGGCGGCAGCCGCCCGTAAACTTCGGTTGGGTCGCAAACCGCGGGGGGTTGCAGAACGGCTTGCGCAGTGGCGGGGGCAGTTGGTCACCGTGTTCACCGGAGCGATTCGGCGTGTGGAACAAACCGCAGGAGCGATGGACGTGAAGGGCTTTGGTGCGTACCGGGAGCGCACATTTTTGCGGGATGTGCCGCTGAAGGCGGTTGGCGTATGGACGATGCTGGCAAGCTTGGTGTTGACTGCGGGCCTGTGGATGCTGTAACGGATTTTGACTTGTTGGATGTTCACTTTTTACAAGCATGCGGGCCCTAGAGATAAGGCAGTTCAGGTTAAATTTGAAAAAAAGGACTTGACGCGGACAAATTGTTAACCTAAATTATCACTTGTGGTTAACAATTCAAATGGATGAGAGGATGGTTCAAGTGAAAGAAGGAAGTTCCGACAAAGTGCTTCAGCGCTTTACGACGCTTGATATTGTACTTATGGCGATGCTGGCAGCGGCTAACGCGGTCATGACGGTGTTTCTGTCACCGGTGAATCAAGCGCTGAATGGGCTGGGGGGACCGATCCTCACCTCAACGATCACCGGTTTGTATATGATTTACGGATTGCTGGCGTATTATATTATCCGCAAACCGGGGACGGCCCTGATCACCTATGGTATCGGTGCGGTTGTCCAAGCGTTTATGGGAACGGCGTATGGCATTTTGTCCTGCTTTGTGGCTGCGGCTTGTTATTTGGTGATTGTGGAGGCGGCTTTTGCCCTCGTACGTTATAAAAACTGGAGCTTGCCGATGCTGCTGATTACCGGCGGGGCGATGGTGCCGTTGTGGTTCTTTTTTGCGGCCCAGATGTACGGTTATACGAAGTGGGGCATGGATGTTCTGCTGATCGCCCTCGTCGTTCGGGTATTAAGCGGCATGATCCTGTGCGGGCTGTTGGTCAAACTGCTGGGCGATGCGTTGGCTAGCAGCGGGCTGCTTCGCCGCTTCGCGGTCGGCCGCCGGGCGGAGGCGTAAAATGCCGGAACCGGCATTGGAGCTGCAGGACGTCAGCTATGCGTTTGAGCCCGGCGGAGTCCCGGCGCTGCGCGACGTGACGCTCACCGTGGAACGCGGGGAGTGGATGGCGGTCGTCGGCGCGAGCGGCAGCGGCAAATCGGCCCTGGCGCAGCTGATCAGCGGTTATCTCCCCCGCGCCGGGGGAGGGAGCCGCTCGGGCCGAGTACGCGTGCACGGCGTCGATCCCGCGGAAGCGGAGATCGGCGAGGTCGCCCGGCGCGTCGGGGTCGTGTTCCAGGACCCCGACGCGCAGCTCGTGCAGGGCCGGGTCGAAGACGAAGTCGCCTTCGGCCCGGAGAACCTGCGCGTGCCCGCCGCCGAGCTGGAACGGCGGGTCTCGGACGCGCTGGCGGCGGTGGCGTTGACGCCTCGCCGCCTGACGCCCGTGCACGCGCTGTCCGGCGGCGGCCGACAGCGCACGGCGATCGCGGCGGTGCTGGCGCTGGAGCCGCCGCTGCTCGTGCTCGACGAGGCGGCGGCCAGCCTCGACGCCGCCTCGCGCCGGCGGCTGCTGGCGCTGCTGCGCCGCCTGCACGGCGATGGCCGGACCATCGTGACGATGTCCGGCCGGATGGACGAGCTCGCGCTGGCTGCGCCGCGGCTCGTCGTGTTGGACGCCGGAACCGTCGCGTTGGACGGTCCGGCGGAGCGCATCCGCCGCGGCGCGAGCGCGCGGCTGGAAGCGCTGGGCCTGCTGCCGGCCGGCACATCGGCGGCGGCAGCAGGCCCAGGCCCAAGCGGCGGCGGCCCGGAGGGGCACGCCGCCCTTGCTAAGGCGACGGCAGCGGAGCTCGCCTCAGCGCCGGCCCCAGCCCCGGCGCGTGTCTCGGCTGAGCTCGCTCAAGCTCCAGCCGAGCACACGCCCGCCGCCGAGCGTCCCGCAGCGCCCGCCCCGGCTCCCGCGGCCGCTGCGCCGGTGTTCCGCACCCCCCTGCTCGAAGCGCGCGGGCTCAGCTACGCCTTCGCCCGCGGGGCCGAGCCGGTGCTGCGGGATGTTAGCCTCACGCTGTACCCTGGCGAATGGCGGCTGCTGTGCGGGGACAACGGCTCCGGCAAAACCACATTGTCCCGCCTGCTGATGGGCCTTCTGCGCCCGCCCAAAGGGACGGTGTTCTGGCAGGGCAAGGATACCGCTCGCCGGACGCTGTACGATCTGGCGTCCGAGATCGGCTACGTGTTCCAGCAGCCGGAGCAGCAATTCGTTGCTTCGACGGTGCTGGACGAGCTGCTGTACAGCCCGCGCGCTGAGCTTGGGCTGCGGCCGCGGGATCCTGTGCCGGAGGAATGGCGGCAGCGCGCGGAACGGATGCTGGAGGCGATCGGCTTAAGCGGTAAAACCGGCGATTCCCCGTATTGGTTAAGCGGCGGGGAGAAGCGGCTCCTGAGCGCAGCCTCTGTCATGATCTGCCCGAAGCGGCTGTATATTCTCGATGAGCCCACGGCGGGCATCGATTACAGCGGTGTCCGCTTGTTAACGGCTTTGTGCCGTGAGGCGCTGGACCAAGGTGCCGCGCTGATCATGATCACCCATGAGCCGGAGTTGTTTGAAGGCCAACGGGTCAAGCGTTGGCGGATCGCGGAAGGGCAGCTTCAGGACGAAGAGCGGGATTAAAGCTGGACAGGAAACGGTACGATAACGATGAAGCAGACGATCCAATAGACGATACGTAAACATGCGGACGACAAACCAGGAAAGGGCCTGTGTTTGTTGTCCGCTTTCTTTTTTCAGAGGGTTGAATTATAATGAGTGTTTATGGAATCCTTGCCCGGAAAGTAAAGAAAGGAAGTTTTATTCATCATGAAACCAATGCAATTGAAACGGAATTATATTTTAACGGGCTTGCTGCTGTCCACGTTTTTAGCGGCGATCGAAGGGACTGTCATCGGTCCGGCAGGCCCGCGGATCGTTGGCGATCTGGGCGGCGCCCGGCTGCTGAGCTGGGTGTTTACCGCCTATTTGCTGACCATGTCCGTCACTACGCCGATTTTTGGGAAAATCAGCGATTTGTACGGCCGCAAACCGGTGTTTGTGATCAGTTCCCTGCTGTTCTTGGCGGGTTCGGTCCTGTCCGGCACGGCGCACAGCATGGGACAGCTGATCGGGTTCCGCGCCTTGCAGGGGATCGGAGCCGGCGGCCTGCTGCCGGTGACGTTTACGATTATCGGCGACATTTATTCCATCGAGGAACGCTCCAAGATTCAGGGCTGGATCAGCTCGGTTTGGGGCATTTCTTCTTTGATCGGGCCGCTGCTGGGCGGATATGTCGTGGATTCATTGAATTGGCGTTGGGCATTCTATTTTAATGTACCGTTTGGCCTGCTGTCGCTCTATTTCATCATCGTCTATCTGCATGAACAGATTGAAAAACGGAAGGTGAAGGTGGACTATTTGGGAGCGGTCACCTTTACGATTGGCGTTTCCGCTTTGCTGATTGGGCTGGCGACGGGCGGACAACAGTTTGATTGGGTTTCGCCTTGGCTGATCGGGATTTTTGCTGTGGCGGCCTGCTTCCTGGTGCTGTTCTTCGTCGTTGAGCAACGGGCCGAGGAACCGCTGGTGCCGCTGAAGCTGTTCCGTATCCGGGATATCGCCTTCTCCAATATCACCAGTCTGTTGGCAAGCGCCCTGCTCATCGGGTTAACCTCGTATCTGCCGCTCTGGGTTCAAGGAGTGCAGGGGCAAAATGCGACGACCTCCGGTCTCGTACTCGCCCCCATGTCCATCGGTTGGATGCTTGGCTCGGTGTTGGGCGGCCGTTGGATCATTACCCGCGGCTCCCGTAACACTTCGCTGATCGGAATGGTGATCATCGCCCTCGGTGCGTTAGGATTGGCTACGATCCAAGGCGGAACGCCGATCTGGCCGCTGTTGATTTATAACGCGCTGTACGGGATCGGGTTTGGTTTTTCGTTTACCGTATTTACGATCATCTCCCAATCCTCCGTTGGTTATAACCTGCGCGGCGCCTCTACGGCGCTAAATTCCTTCGTCAAATCGATTGGGCAGACGATTGGGGTCACCGCCTTTGGTACCTTGATTAATCTGCAGATTGTTGCCCAGACGAAGAATGGCACGGCGGCAGGGATCCCGATCTCCCAGGATGATATCGACCAGCTGCTGTCTCCGGAAAAAGTCCACTCGCTCGCCCCCAAGCTATGGAGTGAGCTAAAGGATGTACTGGCACAAAGCCTGCATACGCTGTTTATCGTGATGGCCGTGCTTGGCATCGTTGGCATCCTATGCGCTTTCGGGCTGCGTAACCAGGCACCGGAGCAGGAGGAGGGCGCCGAGGCGGGCGAGCCCTCTATAGATAGAGCTTAACTTCATATGGGGTTACAGCGGGCGGTCCCTTCATGGGACGGCCCGTTTTGCTTTTTGGCGGACCTTGGGTAGCCGCGGTCTACAGTCTCTTTTGCATCAAACGGTATAAAAAAGCCTGCCTCTCCGCACCTTAACAGGAAAGGGGAGGTGTAACTATGAACAAGGTCATGAACGTTGACCAACACACGCTCGTCAACGCTTGGCAGAAGCAGCTGCCGGAATACTTGAACCCGGGAGACTCCGTACAGGTGCAAGCTGATGGGGCGGACCCCCAGGGGCTGCGGATTCATATCAATGCGGCGGGACATCAGCTTTATTCCTTCGATTTTCAATGCTCTTATATGGACCCGCGCGAGGTTCGTGTCGAGCTGGTAGATGTGGAGCGGGATGGGCAGGCCATTGCGGAGAACAGCCAGGAAATTCAGGAGTTAACCGGAGACTATGTCCGTCATATTCATGAATGCGCGCAAGCTTTGGCGCCGCTGACGAACCCTTAACAACGAGAAAGCGAGGACCTATGCGATGGCACGAAGCAAATCGGGAATCGATAAAAATTTGACGAATGTCGTAGAGGATCTGGACCGGACCCCGGTCAACGCACACCAAGCCCAGCAGATGCAGCAAAAGGTGAATGACCGCCGGCACCGCGACATTAACAACCGCGACCACAACAAGGATATGGATCCGACCCATTAGGGTTTGGAGCATTCCATAAAAAATCACCTTATCGGGTTCATGGTCCTGAGATAAGGTGATTTCATCACTCTATTCTATGTAAGGGAATTCTCACGGATCTCCCGAAGTAGGCTGTATCCAGGTTCATCATGCCGACGATCCATGGAAACAGCCTATTTGTTTTATTTCCGCAACAACGGGGCAAGCTTCTCGGCTTCACGGCCCATTTTCTTCAGCAATTCGATCATGACCTTCTTCTCCTCATCCGTCAGCCCGCTCAGCGCGTGGTCAATCCGCTCCGCATACTCCGGATACAGCCGGTCCATCAGCTCTTTGCCTTTAGGTGTCAGATTGGCATAAATTACACGACGGTCGCGCGGGCAAGGCGTTCGGTGCAGCAAGCCGGCCGCTTCCAGCTTATCGATCACATACGTCACGTTCCCGCTTTGCAGCAGCAGCTTCGCGCCGATTTGTTGAATCGGCTGAGAGCCTTTGTAATACAGGACCTCCAGAACGGCAAAGGCCGTAGGATTAAATCCTTGGATTTTGCTCCCCATGACCGCATGCTCGTTGACGCTCTTAAATGATTTGGCAAAAACCCGGTACAAATGCAGTGACAAATCCGTTCCGCGTTGTTCGGTGGTCATCATGTGCATCCCGCCCTTATTTTATATTTGTGAATCTTTGAACTTGATCGAGTACTTGTAATCTTAAACCACCTTAGATTTAAAAAAAATATAATTTATCACAATTTGCGTCTTTTTTGTATGGAAATAAATGTAATTCTCTCTGCCTTAGGACCACAAAAATTTCATTCTGCGGCGCAGGGACGGAATCGGCCCCGAGACGGATGGAATCCCCCTTCCGTTTCATTAAGATAACTTCATAAATCAAAGCGGAGTAGGGGATGTCGAAGATGAGAAGATTGGGGAAAGGTTTGGCCAGCCGGGAAACTTCCGGCCTCTTGCGAAATCGTGCTTATTTAGCGCTGTTATCGGCGCAGTTGGTATCCAACATCGGCGACTGGTTGTATTTGCTCGCCTTGCTGACGATGGTTGGCTTGAAATGGCAGGCCACGCCTTGGGAAATTACAATGGTCTCGCTTTGTATGGTGTTGCCGGTATTGTTGGGCGGACCGTTGGCGGGCATGCTGGCGGACCGATTTGAACGCAAAAAGCTGATGGTCTTCTCCGACCTTGTGCGGTTTGGGGTGCTGCTCGGCTTCGTGTTCGTAACGGAGATCTGGCAGGTGTACGTCCTGTTAATCTTCAAGGGAATCTTGGACGTCATCTTCTCCCCGGCCAAGAACGGGAAAATTAAAGAGATTGTACCGCATGAGCAGTTGGAACAGGCCGTTTCCTACAGTGCGATCATTGAACAGGGCACCAAAATTATCGGTCCGGCTCTGGGCGGGATGCTGACGGCGGCATTTAGCGTAACCGTATGTTTTGTGGTGGATGCGGGAACCTTTCTCGTTTCGGCGCTCTTGTTAACCAAGGTGCCGGGCAAGTTGCGGAGCGTTGCAGCATTGTCGAAACCGGCGGAAGGGGAAGCCGGGGAATCAGCGGCATCCGGGAAACAGAAGCGGGGGTTTTGGGCAGAAATGGCGGCCGGCATCAAAATCATCGGCGGAATTCCGCTGCTTGCCATTGCCACATTGATCCTGTGCGCGTGTTTGCTCGTTCTGCAGATCGCCGATTCGCAAGCCGTGGTTTTGTTCCGGGAGATCCCTGGGGTGCCCGATGACTTGCTGGGGTGGTGCATTACGTTTAGCGGGGTAGGCACCTTAACTGCGGCGTGGCTCACGCAGCGCCTCAAGATCACTCCGCTGTATAAAATGGGGATCGGCGGAGCCATGCTGGGGTTGGTGTTCGCGGCAGCAGGCTTTATCGTGAGCCGGGTCACGTTTACCGACGGAGTCATGGCGTTGATGCTGGCATTGTTCGCATTCGCCGGATTAGGCGCGGGGATGACGTTTATCCCGTTCCAGGTCACGCTGCAGCAGCGGACCCCGGAAGCGGTGACCGGGCGCGTTTTTGGAACGGTATCGAGCTTGACCTCGACCGCAACGCTGATCGGACCGTTGTTTGGCGGCTCGCTGGTGACCGCCTTTGGGCCGGAACCCGCCTTCATTGTATCGGGCAGCCTGATGGCCGTCATCGGCTTCCTGCTCTTGTCGATTGCCCCGGCCATTATGAAGCGGGACCGCGCCGCAGCTGTACCGGCAGTGGAGACTGTGGGAGCTGTGGAGGCGTAATGGAACGGAAGTGAATATTCATCAGGCGGGATACGAGTCAGGGATGGCCGCCATCAAACAAATTTCGCTCGAAGTGAAGCCCGGTGTTCTTACCGGGCTGATCGGGCTTAACGGAGCGGGGAAGAGCACCACGCTGAAGGCGATTGTCCTGCTGCCGTTTGCGGACGCCGAGGTGACATTTCATGGCGGGGCGAACCATTATGCTTATATTCCGGAGCAGCCGGTATTTTACGATACGCTGACGTTATGGGAGCATTTGGGGCTGGCCGCCCGCAGCAAAACATCTATGACAACGATGGCGTCTAAGGCATCCACGGGCGTATTGCTCGCCAGATGGCTTGGCGGCTTCTCCCGTGAAATGGGCTTATCCTTCAGACGATGGAGATCGTAGGCGAGGGTAGCCCCCATTTAAATCATAGGATAGGTCATAAAGCGCTTTACTAGATCCGCGAAAAACAACCTGGTATTGTAATTCTGACGCCGGGTTGTTTTATTTTTTTGTTTGTCCGCGCTCGTCTCAAAAACCGCCGTTTCGACCGAGAAATTGAGAATTCCCGATTTTTCTAAACCTTTGTCGAGATCTACCCAAGCCCCAAAAAATGATTGCGCTCACTGCAAATTTATAGTAAAAAGTTAATTAAGCGCTTCACTTAATTTGAACATAGAAGTTTACGATAAATTGAAAGCGTTGTATTTTTAAGCGATTAATGAAAAGTGGGAGGGCAAAATGCGGACGATCCGGCTTACAATGGCACAAGCGTTGTTAAGGTTTCTGGACAATCAATACGTATCCGTCGACGGTGTCGAGACGAAGTTCGTGGCTGGGGTCATGGGCATCTTTGGCCATGGCAATGTAACGGGCATCGGGGAGGCGCTGGAACGAAGCCCAGGCAAGCTAGTATACGTGCAAGGCAAGAACGAGCAAGGCATGGCCCATGCGGCGATCGCGTTTGCGAAGCAATCGCGGCGCCGGCGCATCTACGCGTGCACGACCTCGATAGGTCCTGGCGCGCTGAACATGGTGACCGCAGCCGGGACGGCAACGGTCAATCGTATCCCGCTGCTGCTATTGCCCGGCGACAACTTCGCCTCACGGCAGCCTGATCCGGTGCTGCAGCAACTGGAAGCCGGCCACGACTACACGATCGCGGCGACGGATTGCTTCAAGCCGGTAAGCAAGTATTGGGATCGCATCGTTCGTCCGGAGCAGTTGATGACCGCAGCGCTGAACGCGATGCGCGTGCTGACGGACCCGGCAGAGACGGGGGCGGTGACGCTTGCGCTTCCGCAGGATGTTCAGGCAGAGGCTTATGATTACCCGGAGGCGTTTTTTGACAAGCGGGTGCATGTCATTGAGCGGCATCGTCCGTCTGAGGAGGCGCTCCGTCGGGCGGCGGAAGCCATCTCAGCCAAGCGCCGTCCGATCATCGTTGCAGGCGGCGGCGTGCGTTATTCCGGGGCGGAGGCTGAGCTGGCGGCATTCGCCGAGCGCTTTGGCATTCCGGTGGCGGAGACGCAGGCGGGCAAAGGCGTCCTGCCTTGGAACCATCCGCTTAACGTCGGCGGCATTGGAGTCACCGGCGGCCTCGCGGCGAATCGGCTCGCCCATCAGGCCGATCTCGTCATCGGCGTCGGTACGCGGTATTCCGACTTTACGACCGCATCCAAGTCGGCGTACCGGGAAGACGCGCTGTTTGTGAATGTGAACGTCAGCCGGCTGGACGGCGTCAAGCTGGACGGGATCCCGCTTGCGGGAGATGCGAAGGCAACGCTGCCGGCGCTTGCGGAAATTTTGGCGGCGGCGGGGTATGCGTCAGCTTACGGCGAAACGGAGATCGAAGCGCTCAAGGCCGAGTGGGATCGGGAGGTCGACCGGTTATATGGGCTGGAACGCGAAGACGGGCTTGCGCAGACACGTGCGCTTGGGGTGATCAATAAGACGATCGGCGACGAAGCGGTTATCGTATGCGCAGCGGGCAGTCTGCCCGGCGACCTGCAGCGGCTGTGGCGGACGTCCCGGCCGGATACCTACCATATGGAATACGGCTTCTCCTGTATGGGCTATGAAGTGAGCGGCGCCTTTGGGGTCTCGCTGGCGGCGCCGCAGCGGGACGTATACGCCTTGGTCGGGGACGGCAGCTATTTGATGCTTCACTCCGAGCTGCTCACCAGCTTGCAGGAAGGCCGTAAAATCACGGTCCTGCTGTTTAATAACCACGGCTTCCAATGCATTCACAACTTGCAACGCGAGCATGGAAGCGACGGATTTGGCAACGAATTCCGTTATCGGGAGGCCGGCACAGGCCGCTACACGGGCGAGGTGCTTCCCATCGACTTCGCCGCGCACGCCCGCAGTCTTGGTGCAGCTTCGTATAAGGCAGCGAACACGGAGGAGCTGCGCGAGGCGCTTCGCCTGGCCCAGGCAGAGACGCGGACGACGCTGATCGAGATCGCGGTGCTGCCGGGCACCAACACGGAGGGCTACGAGTCCTGGTGGAACGTCGGCGTCCCCGCCGTCTCGACGGGCGAGCGGGTTGTGAAGGCCCACGAAGCCATGAACGAGCGCATTCGGCAGGCAAGAGCTTATTAATCGAAACCGGCAACGGGGAGGGATGAGGATGGGAGGTTTTTCTTTTCGCTTAGGGGCGCATCCGATTAATTGGGTGGGGGAAGACGTCAAGGAGCATGGAGCGGACACGACGTACGAACAAATCCTGGATGATATCCAAGCGCTGGGCTTGACGGGAACGGAGATGGGGAGAAAATATCCAACCGAGATCGGCGTGCTGAAGCAGGAGTTGTCCAAACGCGGCATCCAACTGGTCTCGCAATGGAAGTCGGTGCTCTTCTCTGATCCGGCTTATCGGGAGCAGGAACTGGAGGCATACCGGAAGCATGTAAAGTTTCTGAAAGAGATGGGGGCTGAGGTGATAAGCACGTGCGAAGTTGGCGGTTCACTGCACTTTGATCCGCGACGAACGCCAAACGAGCGGAACGTTATTCCTTTGGACGATGCGGGATGGAGCAGCTTGGCTGAAGGTCTTAACGCTGCCGGCCGCATCGCCCGCGAGTACGGGCTGAAGCTGACCTACCACCACCATGGCGGCACGGTCATCGAAGGGCCCGATGAGATCGACAAGCTGATGGAGCTGACCGATCCGGAATCGGTGTGGCTGCTGTTTGATACCGGGCACGCGCTGTACGGCGGGGCGGACCCGCTGACAGTGCTCCGCAAGCATTACGACCGCATCGCCTACGTTCATCTGAAGGACGTGCGCGACGACAGGCTGCGTAAGCTAAAAGAAGCCGGCTCCGACTTCATCACCTGCATTCGTGAAGGCGTATTCACGGTTCCGGGCGACGGCTGCATCGATTTTGGGACGATCATCGCTGAGCTGGTCAGCCGCGGTTACAGCGGTTGGGCCATGCTTGAGGGCGAGCAGGATCCGGCGGAGCATCCGCCGCGGGAATATGCAGCGAAGGCGCTTGCCTATCTGCACTCGCTGATTCCGACTGAAGGAGGGGACCCTTCATGACAACGTTGGTTTCGCTGTTCCCGGAGAACCGGAGGTTTGACCTCACGGCGCTTGGACGGCTATGTATTGACCTTAACGCGAACGAAATTAACCGCCCGATGGAGCAGACGGTGACGTTCACCAAGTATGTTGGGGGTTCGCCCGCGAATATTGCCATCGGCATGAGCCGGCTTGGCCGGCGCGTCGCCTTCATCGGTAAATTGGCCGACGATCAGATGGGCCGATTTATTCGAACGTACCTGCGCGATAACGGCATCGACGACAGCGGCGTCTCGACGGACCACACCGGCGCGGTCACCGGGCTTGCGTTCACGGAAATCAAGAGCCCTACGGATTGCAGCATCCTGATGTATCGGGATAATGTGGCCGATCTGAAGCTTGGCCCGCTGGAGGTGAATGAATCGCTGATTGCGGAGAGCAGAGCGCTCTTGATCTCGGGTACAGCACTGGCCGCAAGTCCGTCTCGGGAGGCGGTATTCGTCGCCCTGGAGTATGCCCGGGCTCACGGGACTCCGGTCGCTTTTGATATCGACTATCGGCCTTATACCTGGAAATCGCCGGAGGAAACGGCGGTGTACTGCCACCTTGTAGCGGAGAAAAGCGACATCATCCTCGGGACGCGCGAGGAATTCGACAGCATGGAGCGATTCGAGCAGAATTCCGACCGCAGTGACCGGTACACCGCTGCCAAGTGGTTCGATCGCGGTGCGAAGCTCGTCGTCATCAAGCATGGCAAGGAGGGGTCCATCGCCTATACGGAGGATGGCCTGGAGCATCGCGCTCCGTCGTATCCAGCAAAGGTCATCAAGACGTTTGGGGCCGGCGATGCCTATGCTTCCGGCTTCCTTCACGGACTAATGTCCGGGTGGGATGTCGCCCGGAGCATGGCTTTTGGCGGGGCGGCAGCAAGTATTGTGATTTCGAGTCACAGCTGTTCGGACGCGATGCCCACTGCCAAAGCGGTGGAGGACTATATTCAGCGCTGCGAGCGCGGGGAGATTACAGCCGGTTAACTTGAGAGGCAAGTGGGCCGGCCTATAGAAACGGGGAGAACATGCGCTATGAACTCAACGACGCTAAACAACTGGATCGGCGGACAATGGGTTAAGTCCGCATCCGAACTAACGGAGGATGTCTACAACCCGGCAACAGGCGAAGTATTGGCGAAGGTGCCGTTGTCTACGCAGGCTGAGGTGGATCAGGCGGTTTCGGCTGCGGCCGAAGCTTTTACCGCATGGAGCCGGACACCGGTTCCGCGCCGTGCACGGGTGTTGTTTAAGTACCAGCAGCTGCTTGTGGAGCATTGGGATGAATTAGCCCGCCTGATTACGCAAGAGAACGGCAAAAGCTTTAACGAGGCGCACGGCGAGGTGCTGCGCGGCATCGAATGCGTCGAATTCGCCGCAGGCGTACCTTCGCTGATGATGGGGAAGCAGCTGCCGGATATTGCCTCGAACCTGGAATCCGGCATGTACCGCTACCCGCTCGGAGTTGTCAGTGGCATCACGCCGTTTAATTTTCCGATGATGGTGCCTTGCTGGATGTTCCCGCTGGCGATTGCGTGCGGCAATACGTTTGTGCTCAAGCCGTCCGAGCGGACGCCGCTGCTGGCGAACCGGCTGGCTGAACTGTTCCATGAGGCTGGCCTGCCGCCTGGCGTGCTGAACGTCGTACACGGTGCGCATGATATTGTAAACGGCTTGCTGCAGCATCCCGGCGTCAAGGCGATCTCGTTTGTTGGCTCACAACCGGTGGCGGAATACGTGTACAAGACCGGTGCGGCCAACGGCAAACGCGTTCAGGCATTGGCTGGGGCCAAAAACTATACGATCGTAATGCCGGACGCGGATCTTGACCTTGCCGTCAAGGAGATTATCAGCGCGGCGTTTGGCTCTGCTGGCGAGCGCTGCATGGCTTGCGCCGTTGTCGTTGCCGTTGGCGACATCGCGGACGAACTTGTCGCCAGACTGTCTGAAGCTGCGGACAGGATCAAGATCGGCAACGGTCTCGACGAAGGCGTGCTCCTTGGCCCGGTTATCCGGCAGTCGCACAAGGAACGGACGATTCGCTACATCGAAAGCGGCATTACCGAAGGCGCCGTGCTCGTTCGGGATGGCCGCGAAGATGCGGCGGCAAGCGGCGAAGGCTTTTTCCTCGGGCCAACGATCTTTGATCAGGTGAATGGCGAGATGGCGATCGGCAGAGATGAGATTTTTGCGCCGGTGTTGTCGGTCATGCGGGCGAAGACGTTGGAGGAAGCGATCGAACTCGCCAACCGCTCGGAATTCGCGAACGGGGCTTGTCTGTTCACGAGCAGCGGCGCCAACGTTCGGACCTTCCGGGAGACCATTGACGCTGGGATGCTGGGCATTAATTTGGGCGTGCCTGCACCAATGGCGTTCTTCCCGTTCTCCGGTTACAAGAAGTCGTTCTACGGCGACTTGCATGCGAACGGCACAGACGGGGTCGAATTTTATACGCGCAAAAAAATGGTGACCGCTCGCTGGTTGTAACCAAGCTGAAGTTAAGTGGGAGGAACGACATGGATAAATTAAGAATCGGCGTCATCGGCGCCGGGAGAATCGGCAAAATTCACGTGGGTAATCTCAAAAGACTGCCGCAAGCAGAGGTCATCGCGATCAGCGACTTGTATGCGGACGCCGAATTGGAGAAGTGGGCACGGGAGAGGGAGATTCCGCTCGTCACGAACGACAGCGACGCGATGATTCATCATCCCGACATCGATGCGGTATTCATCTGCTCGTCCACAGACAGCCATGTTCCGCTCATCAAGAGCGCTGCGAGAAACGGTAAGCATATTTTTTGTGAAAAGCCAATCAGCATGGATATCCGTCAGACGGAGGAGGCGCTGGAGGAGGTGCGCCGTGCCGGCGTGAAGCTGCAGGTGGGCTTCAACCGCCGGTTCGATCACAATTTCCGCCGCGTCCGCGAGCATGTCGAGTCGGGGGCAATCGGTGACGTACATCTTATTAAAATTACGTCCCGCGATCCGAGTCCACCTCCGGAAGCCTACATCGCGGTATCCGGCGGCATCTTCATGGACATGATGATCCATGACTTCGACATGGCGCGCTATTTGTCCGGCAGCGAGGTGGTGGAAGTGTCCGCGCACGGCGGGGTGCTGATCGATCCCGCTTTTGCGAAATACGACGATGTGGATACGGCGATCGTGACGCTGCGCTTTGCTAACGGCGCGTTGGGCGTGATCGATTGCAGCCGTCAAGCGGCGTACGGTTATGACCAGCGTGCGGAAGCGTTTGGCTCGCTTGGCGCGGCATACGCCGACAACGACTACGCCAACACGGTGGAGCTTAGCACGTCGTCAGGCGTGCAGAGCGATAAGCCGTTATACTTCTTCCTCGAGCGCTATAACGAGGCGTACATCCTGGAGACGCAGCAATTTATTGACTGCGTGTTAAGCGGCACACCGGTTCCGGTTGACGGTGAGGACGGCTTGCAGGCGGAGCGGATCGCTCGGGCAGCGAAGCTGTCGCTTCAGGAACGGCGGATCGTCAAGCTGTCAGAGCTGGATGTGGCCGGATCGATCCATGCTGAACGCGAAGGGAGATGAGAAAATGCCAAATCTAATCGTTCGTCCTGACAAGGGAGCGTCGGGCGAGCTCCCGCTGCTGTCGGTGACGCCGGAATCCGCCGGTTGGAGCTATGTAGGCTTTGACGTGTACCGGCTGAAGCCTGGGGAGAAAATCGAACGGAGTACAGAGGATCGGGAATACTGCCTGGTGATTTTGGAAGGGAAGGCCCACGTATCAACGGCAGAGACCCGGTGGGAGGCGGTTGGCGAGCGGATGAGCGTATTTGAACGCATTCCCCCGTATGCGGTCTATGTGCCGGGCGGCAATCGGTACGAAATTGAAGCGGTGACCGAGTTGGAGCTGGCGGTCTGCCATGCGCCGGATCGGAATGGCGGCCATCCGGCTCGCCTGATCGGGCCAGAGGATATGGACAGCGAAGTCCGGGGAGAAGGGGTGACGCAGCGATATATTCACCATATTTTACCGGAACAGAAGCCTGCGGACAGCTTGCTCGTTGTCGAGGTGTTTACGCCTCCGGGGCATTGGTCCAGCTATCCCCCGCACAAGCATGATCAGGATGCCCTGCCCGATGAAGCGTTTCTGGAGGAGACATATTATTACCGGGTGAACCCGCCGCAAGGTTTTGCCGTTCAGCGCGTGTATACGGACGACGGCTCGCTTGATTCAACGCTGGCGATAAAGGATGGGGAGACGGTGCTCGTGCCAAAGGGCTATCATCCGGTGTCTGCGCCTCCGGGTTACGACGTCTATTATCTCAACGTCATGGCCGGTCCCGTCCGCACCTGGAAGATCCGCAACGACCCGGACCACGCATGGACGCTCGAACCGGCAGGCATGCGCAAGACTCAACCCGATTGAACATTTGCAAAGGCAAATGAATCATCGGATAATAGCACAATAGAGAGCGGTAACGCTCGGACTACTATCCGATAATGAATGAGGTTGTTTATGAAAGGGACTACGATTTACGACGTTGCCAAGGAAGCGGGCGTGTCGATTGCGACCGTCTCCAACGTCATTAACGGCAAAGGCAACGTGGGCAAGAAGAAGCGGGAAGAAATCTTTAAGGTGATGGACCGACTTCAATACAAGCCAAGCGTCATCGCATCCGCTTTGATGGGGAAGAAGACGTATACGCTGGGACTGCTGATTCCCGATGTGTCGAACCCGTTCTTCTCCGAAATCGCCCGGGCTGTGGAAGATATGGCCCATGAGGAAGGGTACAGCGTCATTGTATGCAGCACGGATAATAACGACGAACGCATCGAGAAATACATCAAGCTTCTGGAACAAAAAAGCGTGGATGGCCTGCTGATCGGCACCGGCGCTGAAAATGCCAACATTATTGCGCAACTGTCCGAAAATTCCGTTCCGATCGTGATGATCGCCCGGGAGACGCCGGATATCACTGTGCATCGTGTATTGACGGACGACTTTAAAGGCGGTTCGCTGGCGGCGGGTCATCTTCTACAGCTCGGGCACGAGAACGTTGCGATCTTGTTGGAGAACGCTAAGTTCAGCAGCAGTAAGGAGCGCGTGAGAGGGTTCCGATTTGCGCTGTTCGAGGCCGGCAAGACGCTGGACGACGAGCGGATTGTTGCCTGCCAATCCACGATCAAGGACGGCAAGCGGGCGACGACGATGCTGCTTCGCGGGCCCAATCCGCCGACAGCCATCTTCTGCTGCAACGATATGCTGGCGATCGGCGCGTTGCAGGCGGCTAGGGAATGCGGCGTCCGCGTCCCGGAGCAGCTGTCGATCATCGGCTTCGACAACACGATTTTGTCAACAGTCACGAACCCGACGCTGACCACGATTGCCCAGCCAACGGACGAAATGGCGAAGCTGGCCTTTGGCTTGCTTCTCTCTTCGCCGGACGAAGGGAGCGACGACATCAAACAACGAATCGTTATGGAACCCAAGCTGATCGTCCGGGAATCCACGGGACCTGTACAACACGAAGCTGCCGGCCGTTGAGGCCGGCTCGCCGCATCGAACTGGCAGAAAGATTAGATGAACAACTGTCTAAATGATGGCAAACGGGACGCAGGCGGGATAAACCCCGCAGCGTCCCTTTTTCGTTGTTCCGGTCGGTTAACGCCCTATACTCAGCGCTGCGTTGCGGCCGGCGGTATACCCCGTGGCGAAAGCAGCAGTAATGTTGTATCCGCCGGTATAGCCGTGTACGTCCAGAATTTCGCCGCAGAAATAAAGTCCTGGCATCAGCTTCGATTGCATTGTTTTAGGATCGATTTCCTTTATATTCACGCCGCCGCCCGTTACAAAAGCTTCTTCAATCGATAACGTACCGTAGACCCGAATCGGGAAACGCTTAACCAACTGGGCGAATTGCAGCCACTTTTGCTTCGGAATGTGAGCGTAAGTCAGGTGAGGATCTAATTCGGCTTTTTGCAGCAGGATTGGGATGATTTTCTCAGGCAAATACGCTCTTAATACGTTTTTAATTGATTTTTTGGGATCTTGTTCAGCAAGCTTCAGCGTTTCGTTGTAGACTTCATCCTTGCTTTTATCGGGAGTAAAGTCAACGGAAACTTCAATATTCCCCGTGCCGAACTGCTTTAGAGCTTTGACAACGAACTGACTGCACCGTAAAGCAATTGGTCCTGAAATCCCGAAGTGCGTAAACAGCATATCGCCATGATGCTCGATCAGCTTCTTCCCCTTAGGATTCCATACGGAAAGGGATACGTTTCTTAAGGACAGCCCTTGCAGCTCCTTGCTTTGAATAAAAGGTTCATTCGAAGTGAGCGGAACTTCTGTTGGAAAAAGTTCAGTAATCGTGTGGCCGGCTTTCTCTGCCCAGGCATATCCGTCACCGGTCGACCCGGTTTGCGGGACGGATTTCCCTCCAACAGCGACAATCACCGCATGGCTCTCCAGCACTTCTCCGGTTTTCAGCTTGACGCCGACGGTTCGACCATTGTCGTAAAGAACTTCCGCTACGGGGCTATTTACCCGGATTTGAACACCTTGGGAGCGTACTTTGTTGATCAGCGCATCTACCACGGTCTTGGCTTTATCGGAGACAGGGAACATCCTCCCGTTGTCTTCTTCTTTGAGCCTAATCCCGAGTCCTTCAAAGAAAGCGATAATATCCTTATTGCCGAACGTGGTTAAAGCGCTGTAGAGGAAACGGCCGTTTCCGGGGATAAACTGGATGAGCTCGTCCAGCTCCTTGGCATTGGTGACATTACATCTTCCGCCGCCGGAGATGCCCAATTTACGTCCTAACTTGTCTCCCTTGTCCAATAAAAGAACTTTAGAACCCTGCTCACTTGACGCAATGGCGGCCATCAGCCCGGAGGGGCCGCCGCCGATGACGATGACATCTGCTTTTTTCATGTAATATCCTCTCTATTTGTACTATTCTTACTATTTTATAAACCATGAATTATTGTAAAACTTTGTCGGCTATGATTTAATCGAAACTAGAGTCGTATTTTTGTATTCTTCCGCCAGAGGAGGGAGAACGTGGATGTTGTTAAAGAGATCCTGCTTCAAGTGCTGATCGCCAGTTTGCCTGCTTTTCTGTTTCCGTTGACGTTTGAGAAAACAAATTGCTGCTGGCCTCACAACAACCGTAGCGCCGAGGGACATCCCTATGCCGTAGGCTTAATGTATACCTGCTTCACCAGCATGTTGCTTTGCGATATTTTTGCCTCGCGGTTATGGGAAGTTTCCCCTTTAAATTTCGGGATATTGCCCCTGTTTGCTCTCATGCTGTATGGTCGGCTCCGGGACGGGGTTACTTTGGCTCTGCTGCAGATCATCCTTCATCCTCTGTTTGCAGTAAATTACACCCTTATCGGGTTTATCATGGAGACGGGAATTCTCCTGTATCCTTTTGTTCTGCTCACTTCCCGCTATTTCAAAAGAACCGGTCGCCAGGGCAAAGTAGCCATCCTCTCTCTCTACTTTATGGGCGGGGAGACGATGATAGGTATGTCTCCATTTTTGACCGGAAGCCTATCATTCCATTCAGACCTCAACGCTATAACGAATGGATTCATTAATGTGTTAGTGACGATGCTGGTCGGCAGCTTGTTCGTTTACATGATCGAAAGCACCTTGGAGAAGGAGAAGCTGCGCGGCCAAGTGATGCAGCTGTCGCGCGAATACTTCCGCGAAGCGGAGAAGCTTCAGCAAATGATGGACGCCGCTCCGCTAGGTATCGTACTGCTGGATCAACAAGGTTATATTATATCGATAAATGAAACGTTTCTCCAACTCTATCGGACGTACCAAAAAGAGCCGAACGAATCGCGACGCGAGGATCTGCTGCTGCGCCGGTTGAGCGATGTGCTCAGCGGCGTGCCGATTGAGTCCATCGCCTCCCGAGTCGAGCAGTCGCTCGAAGGGCAAACGAAAGTGACCGACTTAATCAAAGCGGATAATCATATTTATTTTACCAGTACGTCTCCGATTCAAAAAAGCAAATCCAACGAAGTGATCGGTGCGGTAGCTATCGTTCAGGATATCACCGAACTGGAAACGCTGCGGATGGAGCTGAACCATGTGGAGCGGCTTAGTCTGGTGGGTCAGATGGCTGCCGGGATCACGCACGAAATCCGCAATCCGATGGCGGTGGTGCGGGGCTTTCTGCAGCTCATGCGGGAGAAGAGCCCGCCAACGCTTGATCATTATTACCGGATCGTGATGGAGGAGCTCGATCGGGCCAATGGCATCATCAATGACTTTCTTTCTCTGGCGCAGAATCGTCCAGTTGAAAGTGAGAAATGCCATCTCCACGACATCATCAAGGAGCTGACGCCGTTGCTTTGGGCAGATGCGAACCTTCGCGGCCAAACGATCGAGGTCAAGCTGGATGATTCCATGCCGGAATTGTTGCTGAATGCCAAGGAGATTAAACAGCTGATCTTAAATCTGTCGCGTAATGCGATGGAGGCGATGGCTGAGAAAGGGCAGCTTACGCTTGAGACCAGAGTGACCGATCAGGGTGGACTGCTGGTGGTCAGCGATACAGGACCCGGGATTCCTTCCGGGCAACGGGAGAAGCTGTTCGAGCCATTTTTCACGACAAAAGCGAAGGGAACAGGGCTGGGGCTGGCGTTATGCCTTAGCATCGTCGAACGCCACGGTGGCAAAATTACCGTCGATTCGACAGAGGGTCAAGGCACAACTTTTACCGTTCTTTTTCCACTCTCCTAAGCCGGGGTTGGGCCATTTGACGTCGATAGGCAGAGTTGCTTTCCTTCCCTATGAATGTATAATTAAATTAATCTGGCTAAGAGCGAGGCGATTGCGAGAGCTCAAAATAGAGCCATGTGATTATGCATAAGGAGTGATGGGTAATGTCGATGTCATTTGACCAATATATGAGAGACATGGTACAACCGATGAGAGACGAATTAACCGTGCTGGGGATTCAAGAGCTGCGTACGCCGGAGGAAGTAGAAGAGAAGCTGCCAAACGCGAAAGGGACTGCGCTGGTCGTTGTCAATTCCGTCTGCGGATGCGCAGCGGGACAATGCCGCCCGGGCGTAGCGAAGGCGTTGCAGCATGACGTGACACCGGACCACCTGTTTACCGTGTTTGCGGGTCAAGATAAAGAAGCAACGGCGAAAGCACGCGAATACTTCGCACCGTATCCGCCTTCTTCGCCTTCGATCGCATTGATGAAGGACGGCGAGCTCGTCCATTTCATCGAACGCCACCAAATTGAAGACCGTTCGGCTGAAGAAATCGCCGCTGATCTGACCAGCGCGTTTGACCGCTTCTGCCGGTAAGCTGTAGCGATCTCCGATCGATAGCAGCAGCGGATCAGCCAGCTGACCTTGTAGCAGCCAGCCGTTCCGCCAGCGGATGAAGCAGCATCTAATCTGCCTGCCGACCTGGCGACAGACGATCCTTAAGCTGATCCAGCGACGCAATCTGCAGCCGACGAATGGCCGCTGATCTGACAGTTGCTTTCGCCCCGCCATCCAGCCTGTCTGGATGGTTCGGGGCGTTTTTCGATTTAGGGCATACTACTTACATAAGGTGTTATATATTGGATGTGGAGGGATTTAGATGAGTTTGCAGCAGGAAATCATTAAGCGGTTTGGGGTTAAACCCGTCATTGACGTGGATGAGGAAATTCGCCGGCGGGTCGACTTTTTGAAGGAGCAGGTCAAAGCGGCGCGCACGACCGGCCTATTAATCGCGATCAGCGGCGGGATTGACAGCGCAGTAACCACCGGCTTGTGTAAACGGGCGACGGACGAGCTGACGCAGGAAACCGGCCAACCGTACATGACGTTGGGCGTGTTCCAGCCATACGGGAAGCAGGAGGACATCGAGCACAGCTACGAGGTGGCCAAGGCGTTTGGACTTAAGCATACGGTAGAGACGAATATTGAGGAAGCCGTAGACGAAATTGCCCTCGAAGTCGAGCACGGCTTGAAAAATATCGGGCAATCCCGTCACCTCAGCCCGCAAGGCAAAGGTAACGTGAAAGCGCGGACGCGGATGGTCATGCAATATGCGCTGGCTTTTGAGCTGAACCTGCTCGTTGTGGGCACCGACCATGCGTCCGAGGCGATTACCGGCTTTTACACCAAATGGGGCGATGGAGCCGTTGACGTTACGCCGCTCAGCTCGCTGAACAAACGCCAGGTTCGCCAGCTTGCCGTCCGCCTCGGCGTGCCGCAAAGCGTGATCGACAAGGCGCCAACCGCCGGCCTGTGGGAAGGGCAAACAGATGAGAAGGAGCTCGGAATCAGCTACGAAGATAACAGCGATTATCTGGAAGGCAAGCAGATCGATCCGGCCGTCCAAGAGCGCCTGGAGGCCTTCTACCGCAAAACCGAGCACAAGCGCAGCCCAATCCCGGGCATTTAATTAACACATAGATGATAGACGCGGGCCCGGGCAAGCTGCCCGGAGCCCGCTTTTTTCTAGGGTAACATAGTACTTTTTCCGCTCTCTTTCTATGATTATCCCGTTGCATCAGGCAGTGAGTGAGAGAAAGAAGCAAATATGCACGGTAGAAGTAAGATGTTGCAAGAAAAACGATAAGTACGGTTATATGCGACAGGGGGAACAGTGTTCATCGTTCATCGTTCATCGTCTCTCTGCCGCCCCCTTTTTGATGATTATCCCGTTGAATCAGCTCGTGGGAAATAAGAAGGAAGGGAACACGTCCAATAGCAAAAAAGATGCTGCGAGAACTTCGAGGGGCAGGATATAATTTGCGACAAAACCCCGGTACGGACATATTTCGCAAACACGCCTTATCGCAAATAAGCCTTATTGCAAATTGCCTTATACGGATAAAAACTACGTCAACACGTATTATATGGATAAACTACGTCAACACCGCCTTGTACGGATACATCCCCACAATGCGCATTAGTATGGATATCATGTGAATGGTCGATCAGCTGAGCTACGAAAGTCAGGTGGGAGGCTCCTAATTTGTGTTTTTCAGCATTCCGATTAGCACTTCTATCATTGCCTCTTAGTAGCCTCTTAGTATCTCGATTAGTAGCTTGATTAGCGGCTCGATTAACACTTCGATTTACGCGGCTGCTGCAAAGAACGGCTTCTTATGGTGTGCGTTCTGATGACTTGCGATTAATTGGCGGTAAGGGATCGCTGGAATGGACACGCACATCTGAAGCATATTATGACGCATTTCTTCCTCGGAAGGGGACATGCGCAGATGGCGGCGGACGGTGTATTCATTCAAATACGCCTGCAAATGTGTTAGCCCCAAGGCAATATACGTGCGCTTAAGCGAGTTCCACGCCGCTCTTACTTCTTTCCGCAAAGGCAAATACAGCCGATAAGCCAAATGGAACGACTGAACGGTGGAGGTATGGACATCGATATGATCATGGATGAACGCGGCGAGATCATGCCGGTCGGCACGTTGTCCTCTTTTATGCGATATCAGCTGGATCTTCACCCGCTCCGGCTCGCCATATTCCGTGACCGTGCAGCCGGCTACAACCGCGGTGGCATATGGCTGAGCAGCCGGATGATAACGCGACGAATCATACGCATACTGATCGCAGTTTACTTTCACGTCTCCAGAGAGCAGTTCCCGGGCATCGCATTCGCCGAGGGTATGACGGATTTTGTGCAGCATGAGCCAAGCGGTCTTGTAGGTAACTTCAATGACCTGACTCAACCGCAGCGCCGAGATGCCGTCGGGAAGCAGGAACAATTCGAGGGCTCGAAACCACTTCACAAGGGGCAGATGGGTTCTTTCAAAAATCGTGCCGACCAAAGGCGATGCCTGATAGCCGCATCGTCCGCACTCAAACAAAGGAAGGCGTCGGGAGGACAGGCGGGTGCACTCCGTATAAGCACAACGCGGGCAAACAAATCCGTTTGGCCACTTCATAGTGATGATCGCCTCAATGCAGTCCGCCTCACTTTGAAAACGGCTGCTGACAGGTTGAAGCAGCTCCGTATTCATACCTAACTCCATGTCCGATTCCTCCAATTCAAATCCTCTAACTCAATAAACACGAATGTACGTTCTCTTTTTTTCATTATACCAAACATACGTTCTATTTACAAGAAAAAAATCCCAGAAAGTCATTCTTATCTTTACGGAAAAGGAAAGATCAGCTCCCCGGGGACCTCATTTCACTCCCGTCCATGGATCTCTCAATTCTGAGCAAAAGGGATAATTGTGCAAAGTGGAGCAGCAAGAAGATCTCCTTCCCCGATCCCCCGTTCTGAACAAAAGGGATAATGGCGAAAAGAGTGGCGCGCGAGAAGGGCCCAAGGGGCAGGGGAAGCCAAGGGACGCCAGGGGACGTAAAGGGACGCCGATCTTTTACAATTTGAGTGAGCTTGGGCTTAGGTCCAGCAGTGATCCTAGTCTGTGGCGGAAATGGGACAGGAGGGTATAATGGCAGGGAAACCTAGCGAGCTTCCTATGGATGTGGTGTTCACGAGCTCTAGCATGAGTTGTAAATTGGGCCTAACTTGAATCTCTTTGCGACTTTGTTCGTATATATAACATAATTCTAGTCTTACATTTTATATGAAATGGAATGATGTTGGGAGATTTGAGGAGGAGGAGGGAGTTTCTATGAAAAACGTATTTACGATTTTTACAGCTCCGGTGGAAACGTTTAGGCGGGTGCGGGAGAGTAAGACCGCTTGGCTCTTTGCGCTTGCGGTGATGATCCTTGTCTCCGTTGTCGTGATCTACATGCAGATGCCGGTGCTGGAGAAGGAATTTCAACGGCAGATCCAAAGTCAACAGTTGGATGCCGCGATGCAGGCGACGTTTATGGCGACAGCGAAGACGTCTGCTTACGTGATGGGCGTAGTGATGCCGATTATCACGATTTTCGTGACAGGCCTGCTGTTGTTGCTGCTGAATTTAGTCGTGCGCGGTGAAGGCAAATACATGCAGTTTGTTTCCATCGCTGCTTATTCCGCTCTGCCGGGGCTGTTAGGCAGCTTGATCACGGGAATTATGATCATGACGATGGACGTGCAGTCCGTCACGGATGTTTCGCTGAGCTTGGGGGCCTTTATCTCCGATAAGTCCAGCCCAATGTACCAGTTCTTATCCTTGATCAATCCATTTTCGATTTGGGGGCTCGTACTGTATATTATCGGCTCTTCGGTCATGATGAAACGGCCTTACAAAACGGTGGCAGGTTGGATTATTGTAGCATGGCTCGTGTTATCGCTGGGATCGCTGTTGCTGGTTTAAGTCCGGAATTATACATAACAGGATAGGTGATGGACTTGTTGAAGAAAAAATGGTTTTGGGGCGCCATCGTCGGTTTGGCGGTCATCGCGTTGGTCGTTGCCAACCTGATTGGGTTGAATCGGGCAACTGAAGTGAAGGTTACCGCCGTAGAGATGGGCAAAATCGTCGAGCAAATCTACACGAACGGCAAGCTGGAGCCGGGACAGACGACCTCGGTGTACGCTCCGGCAAGCGGATTGGTGGAAGCGGTAAAGGTGAAGTCAGGCGATACGGTCAAGAAAGGGCAGGTTCTCCTTACGCTGAGCATGGAGCAAGTGCGGGAGCAACTGGAGAAGGAACGGATTAATCTGCAATTGACCGAAGCGGAACGACTGGCGGCCAAAAAGCAGCATTTTGAAAGCTTCAAGCAAGCGCGTCTCGAAAACCCGGACCTCGAACCGGAGGAGTTGGACCTTACCACCTATGATTTGCGTATTCGTTCCAGTCAGCTGACGATCCAATCCCTGGAGAAGCAGCTCGCCAATCAGCAGGTGCTAGCCCCAGCCGACGGCGTTGTCACCTCACTTGCGGTAAACGCAGGTCAAATGCTGGCCGAAGGCAGCGAAATCGCAACGATTGCCGATGTGAGCCGGCTTAAAGTAAGTGCATACCTGAATGAGCTGGATGCAGGCAAGGCGGAGCAAGGGATGAAGGCCGTGGTTACCGGTGAGGCTTTTTCGGACAGTTATGAGGGCAGTATCTCGTATTTGGCTCCTACGGCGGGGGTGACCGATCCAACATCCAAGGATACGTCGGTGGAAATGGAAGTCAGCCTGAATCAAGTATCGCCGGAGCTTCGTCCGGGGTATAACGTCACGGTAGAGATGGAGATTCCCGATAAGGAGCGGCTTCTTGCGCCAATCGACGCGGTTCAGTACGACGGTGAGCAGGCATACGTCTTTAAGGTTCAGGACGGTGTTGCCGTTAAGGTGCCGGTTACAACGGGGAAGGAAGGCGAGGATCAAATTGAATTGGTCTCCGGGGCGGCCGCAGGCGATCTGGTCGTGGTGGAAGGCGGCGACAAGCTGCAGGATGGCGCTAAGGTGAAGGTGAAATGATTACACTCAAAGGCATCACCAAAATATACAAAAACGGTCCCCTTGAGGTACAGGCTTTGACCCCCATTGATCTGCACATCGAGAAAGGCGAGTTCGTGGCCATCATGGGCTCATCAGGCTCGGGCAAATCAACGTTGATGAACATTATCGGCTGCCTGGACGTCCCGACCTCCGGCAGCTATGAGCTGGACGGAGCTCCGGTAGAGTCGCTGAGCGAGGAGGAGTTGGCACGCGTACGGAACCGGAAAATCGGGTTCGTTTTCCAGAGCTTTAATCTGCTGGGCCGGCAAACCGTGCTGCAAAACGTCACGCTGCCGATGATGTACGCCGGCATCCCCCGGGAGAAGCGCAACGAGCGGGCACTTGAGCTGCTTCGCAGGGTTGGGCTGGCTGAACGGGTTAAGCACCGCCCAAACGAGCTTTCCGGCGGTCAGAAACAGCGGGTGGCGATCGCCCGGGCGCTGACGATGAACGCACCGATCTTGCTGGCCGATGAGCCTACCGGGAACCTAGATACGAAATCGTCCTATGAAATCATGGATTTGTTCAAAGAAATTCACGCCGAAGGGACGACGATCGTGCTCGTTACCCACGAACCGGACATCGCCGAGCATGCCGACCGGATCATCACGTTTGGGGACGGACGGATCCTAAGCGACAAGCGTAAAGGGAGTGTTGGCGGATGAGCATTTGGGAGAGCATCCTTGTTGCCCTGGACAATCTCCGAATGAACAAGCTGCGTTCCTTCCTGACGATGATCGGCATCGTTTTTGGCGTCGCTGCGGTGGTCACGGTTGTGTCTATTGGCCAGGCTGGACAAAGCTCGATTATGTCGGAGATTTCTAACTATGAGGATGGGTATTTTCTGATCTATCCGAACTATAACAACGGAGAACCCGAGGACAATACCTATTTCCGGCAGCGTGAATTGGCAGAGATTCGTAAGCTCCCGGGGGTCCGTTACGTTTCGTCGTCGTCTTCCTATGGGATGACCGGTAAGCTTAAGAAGGAAGAGCTGCAATTTAGTATCACTGGGACGACCTCGGATTCGCCTAAAATGCAGAAAATCGATGTGGTGGCGGGCAGGTTTTTTAACTCACAAGAGGAGCGGGCGCGTCAAAAAATCCTTGTAGTTGAGGCCAAATATGCCAATAAAGCGTTTGGTTCCCCGCAAGGGGCAATCGGCCGGAAAATCCAATTATCCGGAGGGATGTTCCGGATTGTTGGGGTGTACAAGGCGCAGGAGAGCCTCATGAGCAGCTTTGGCGGAGAGCGTTACTCCGCTTACACACCGATTACGGCTATGCTGGACGGGGAAGGGGCAAGCGATCGCTTAAGTATGCTCGAGATTCTGCCCACATCGCCGGAGAGAATGGATGAAACGGTGGAGACGGTCAAGTCCTGGCTTGCGGACCGGAAAAACGTAAGCAAGGATGCTTATGTCACGGAATCGGCAAGGGATGCGGAACAAATGATAAAAAGCACGTTCTCCATCCTGCAAACGATCATCGGTTCTATCGCCGGCATCTCCCTGCTTGTCGGGGGGATCGGGGTCATGAACATCATGCTGGTCTCCGTCACGGAACGGACCCGGGAAATCGGGATCCGCAAAGCGATTGGCGCGACGCCGGGGACGATCATGCTCCAGTTTATGATCGAAGCGGTCATCCTCTCGTTTATCGGGGGCACGATTGGCGCCCTGTTAGGGTTATTGGCGGCCTGGGTGTTCGCTTTGATCTCGGGGTGGCCGTTTGTCATCTCGATTTGGGCGATTTTGCTGGCCTTTGGATTTTCGGCTGCGGTGGGTATTTTCTTCGGCTTGTACCCAGCCAACAAAGCCTCCAAGCTGCACCCTATCGAATCGCTGCGTTACGAATAACAAAACAACCCGGTTCTCCGTTGGGTGGAGCCGGGTTGTTTCTTTTTGTTGCGGGTTACTATGATGTTGTGGGGCAACGGGGTTACGCCTTTGCTCCGGATGGCTGAACCGGGATATAAATGTCGATCTGTTTACCTTCCTTCGGCCAGCAGCGTTCATCATACCATTCAAAATCGGGCGCAGCCACTTGCTCGTAGCCGGACGTCGGGAACCAGCTCGTAAAGATTTCGTCCCATGTCTGCTGAATGGACGAGGAGAAATCGGCTTCACCTGCTGGCGGAGTGGTGAAGATCGCATAGGTTTGCGCTGGGACCCGATACTCGGTGAGTCCTTCCTGAACCTCGGTTGTTTCGTCGACTTCAAAGCCGATGATATAGCGGAACGTGCCGTCTTCATCGAGGGCGGTGCAGACGCCGAGTTCAACATTTGGATGGAGTTTGCCGGGGACGCGGGAGCCCCATTGTTCACGCATATAATTTTGCCAGAACGCTGGAATGTCCTTGTGATTTTGTCCATCCTCCGTTTTTGTTTGGATTGCGAAACCCAGGATGCGCTTAGCTGGAATCTGTTCAATACGGTATTGCATGACATAATCTCCCCAATCATAAGTAATTTGAGCAACGAAATCTCGAAGCGGATTGGCCCTGGGTACCAGGTATGGCGGGCGGCCGCGGCGGCGGCATTCCGTAGGCAGGATTCCGTACATTTTCCGGAAGGCCCGGGTAAAGGCCTCATGGGAACCAAAGCCGCAGCGCAGCGCGATGTCGACTATCTTCAGATCAGAATGTGCCAGGAGTTCGGCTGCTAGAGACAATCTGCGCTTTCGGATATAAGACGTCATCGTCTCGCCGACGAAAAACAGGAACGTGCGATGAAAATGGTATTCCGAGTAAAACATCGCCTTGGCCACCTCAGCCAACGTGAGCTCCTCGCCTAGCCGTTCTTCGATATAATCGATGCTTTTTTGAATGGTGTTGATTTGATTCATAACTGCCTCCAGACCGGTCTATGGTTCAAGTATAGCGGACCGAAAAATTGGCTTCTTGATCATTCTTGCGGTTGGGAAGATAAGCTAGCTTCAGCATAGCATAGGGGAAGGGGAGGAGCAGTGCCGCTTGTCTCCCGTTTGGCCGGTGATTTGTCAATCCCTGTGGCAAGACTCGCGCCTCCCCCCGTTCCCTGCTACAATGGGGGAAGCGACCGTTTATGGGCTTGACTCGGACGGGGCGCATGGAGAGAAGTTTTTGAAGGAAGAAGGGCTGCCTGTTGATTTTCGGAATCGGACATGACATCGTCGAAATCCAGCGCATGGAGCGCTTGTTAAACAAGTCGATCGGCGAACGGCTGCGCCGGCGGATCTTAACCGTGGCGGAGCTGGAGCTGCCTGGACAAGCTGCCCGACCGGCGGAGTTCTTGGCGGGGCGGTTTGCGGCGAAGGAAGCCGTCAGCAAGGCGTTTGGCTGTGGCATCGGTCAGGTGCTAAGCTTTACTGATATCGAGATTTTGCCCGATGCGCACGGGAAACCGTTTGTGACGCTGACGCCGGGAGCCTGGGAACGACTTGGTCTGTCTGGTGTCGGCCGACCGGAGGGCAGCGGGTATACCATACATCTTAGCATTACGCATGAGCGGCAACTGGCTTCGGCCTTTGCCGTGGTGGAACGCGTGGAATAGAAGGAGAGCAGGATGCGGGGAAACAGGGAAACACGGGTATTTTTCAGTACAGAACTGCTTAGTTGGTATGAGCGGTCGAAGCGGGACTTGCCTTGGCGCAGGCATCGCGATCCTTATTATATTTGGGTGTCGGAAATTATGCTGCAACAGACGCGTGTGGATACGGTGATTCCGTATTTTCAGCGGTTTATCGAGCGGTTTCCGACGATTCGGGATCTGGCAGAGGCGCCGGAGGAAGAGGTGCTGAAATGCTGGGAGGGCCTTGGCTATTATTCGCGGGCCCGCAATCTGCAGGCCGCGGCCAAGCAGGTGATGGAGCGGCACGGAGGGATCGTGCCGGATACCAAGGCGGAGGTATCCGCCTTGAAGGGGGTTGGCCCGTATACGACCGGGGCGATCTTGAGCATTGCTTTTAACCGCCCGGAACCGGCGGTGGACGGTAACGTCATGCGGGTGCTGTCGCGCTACTTCCTCATCGAGGAAGACGTCGCGAAGGCTGGGACACGCACCCTCATGGAGGAGCTGGCCGCGGAGCTGATCCCGGAAGGGCGGGCCTCCGATTTTAATCAGGCTTTGATGGAGCTGGGCGCGCTTGTCTGCACGCCTAAGTCGCCGCAATGCCTGATCTGTCCGGTGATGGCCCGCTGCGCCGGCCGGCTCGAAGGCGCGGAGGAGCGCCTGCCGGTCAAGAGCAAGGCGAAGCCGCCGCGGCCGGAGTACCGGCTCGCCGCCCTCGTCGAAGGCGGCGGGGCGCTGGCCGGCCGCGTGCTCGTGCGCCGGCGGCCGGACACGGGGCTGCTCGCACGGATGTGGGAGCTGCCCCACATCCCCGCCGACGCCGTGCCGGGCGAAGGCGCCGGCCTCCCCGACGGCCCGGCGATGGACCGGCTGGCGGCGGCACTGGCCGCCGCCGGGGTGCCCGCCCGGCCGGGCGGGGCGTTGCTGAACGCGGAGCACACGTTCAGCCATATCCATTGGAATCTCCGCGTGTTTCGTTTTGACGCGGAGATTCCAATGGAGGCGGCCGGCCGCGGCGTAGGGCCCGCGGCCGTGGCCGAGACCGCCGCGGCGTATGACGCGGCGGGCGGCGCCGACTCGGCGGCCCGGCCACAGGCCTCGGACGCCGGGGCCGCCGCCGATGACACCGCAGCCGAGTACCGGTGGATCACTCGGGAAGATATGGATAACCTGGCGTTCCCGAACGTGTTCCTGCGTATTCTGAATGGGTACTTTGGCGCTTAATGCGCCGAAGCCTCCAGGAAGCAGGGTGCCTAACAGCACGCGATACACGCAATAAGTTAATATTGTTCTGAATCAAAGGGATAGATCAATCCCCATAAGCAAAATAGCGGTACTTTTTACCGTTATACTGCCCAGTAGGCTAGTCCCCTCACATATGGCCACCCCCTAGCCGAGGAAGTCCATTACACTGGGCGGCTTGTTTGTAAAGTGTGCAGGATGGAACGTTCATGTGGAGCGCTAAAGGGACTGGACAGCACGGTGAAACAAGGGTAAGAGACTAACTAATTTTATAGAAGTGCGCGGTTTGAGGTAGGGGGAACTTGTTTGCACGATGGGTGCGTTAGGAGGATAGCTCCAAAAGTCAATAAGTCTACTTCTAGCCGACGTCTTCGTAGAAGGATAGCGGTAAAAATTGGCCTTATTGCGAGCGCCAACGCTTGTTGAGGCGCTAATCTGGCCCGATAAGGCCCTAAATTACCGCTATTTGCGGCGAAGCACGTCCCCGGGAGTAAATAGCGGTAAAAATTGGCCTTATTGCGAGCACCAACGCTTGTTGAGGCGCTAATCTGGCCCGATAAGGCCCTAAATTACCGCTATTTGCGGCGAAGCACGTCCCCGGGAGTAAATAGCGGTAAAAATTGGCCTTATTGCGAACACCAACGCTTGTTGAGGCGCTAATCTGGCCCGATAAGGCCCTAAATTACCGCTATTTGCGGCGAAGCACGTCCCCGGGAGTAAATAGCGGTAAAAATTGGCCTTATTGCGAGCACCAACGCTTGTTGAGCCGCTAATCGGGTCTGATAAGGCCCTAAATTACCGCTATTTGCGGCACAGCCCCATCCGTGAACAAAATAGCGGTACTTTTTACCGCTATCCGGCCGCCACACCACAACAAAAGGAAGGCGCATCTCACGCGCCTTCCTTTTTTCCATTACATCATACGGTTCTCCACGGATTTCATGTGGTTCTGGGTATCGGGCTCGCGATGCTCTTCGTCCGAGACTTTGCCGAGGTCGGGGGTGGCTCCGCCGCCGGTGACGCTGTGGGCGAAATTCGTGAATTGCTGCTTATGCGCATCCTCGGCGTGTTTGGCGGCGAGAAGCTCCTCCGGGTCATTCGTCAATTTACGCTTTTGCTCTGCCATAGATGTATCCTCCTTCGTGAGTAATGAACGCAGCGTTATTTCTTCGCAGCCTCATACCGGCGGTTCACTTCGTCCCAGTTGATGATGTTCCAGAACGCGGCGATGTAATCCGGCCGTTTGTTTTGGTACTTCAAATAATACGCGTGCTCCCAAACGTCCAGGCCAAGAATCGGCGTTAAGCCTTCGAAGAGCGGGCTGTCCTGGTTCGGCGTACTGGTGACCGCGAGCTTGCCGTCCTTGCCGACGACCAGCCACGCCCAACCGCTGCCAAACCGGGTGGTCGCCGCTTTGGTAAATTCCTCTTTGAATTTATCGAAGCCGCCGAGGTCGCTGTCGATAGCAGCAGCTACAGCGCCGGTGGGCGCACCGCCGCCGCCGGGGCCGATGACCTTCCAGAACAAGCTGTGGTTGGCATGTCCACCGCCGTTGTTGCGTACGGCCGTGCGGATGCTCTCCGGAACGGCATCCAGGTTGGAGATCAGCTCCTCCACGCTTTTGCTCTGCAGTTCCGGCGCGCTTTCCAGCGCAGCGTTCAAGTTGGTGACATACGTGTTATGGTGCCGATCATGGTGGATGATCATCGTTTGCTCATCGATATAAGGTTCCAGTGCGTTTGCCGGGTAAGGCAAAGCAGGCAATTCATGTGCCATGGTCGTTCTTACCTCCCGTTAATAATAAGATCCCGCTTCGTCATCCGAGTGTTAAGGAAGTCATCAGCTCCCCGCCGTTAACACCCGCATAACAATCCTATTATTGGTAGTGCATAAAAATATATGCATAAATGTGAGTCATAACAGGGGCGTTTGTAAAAGTTCATAATTGTAACCGCTTAATTCAAAGCGCTTTCATAAGAAAATTGATGTATTTGGGAGATATCTATGGTTTAATGGACAAGGAAGCTGTTTTTTTCTCGTTTTTGTCTGGAATCAAATATTCGGTTGATGTAAATCAGGGGGTTATGTTTTACATCGGCCTATCTTGCGTGAAGAAAAGGGAGATCTTAGCATGCTTATTCGTTCCTTTCAGTTGAGTGATGTAAATCAAGTGATGGAGCTATTGCAGTTGGCCTTATCGGAGGATTGCTACGAAGACACCAAGTGCGCGTTTGCCAGACAACTTTCTTGGGATTCTGAGCTGATTATGGTTGCAGAAGTCGAGGAAGAGATCAAAGGGGTATTGATCGGGACGATCGATCAGAATACGGGATGCATTTACCGCATGGCCGTACACCCTGATTACCGCCGGCGCGGCGTCGGCCGCAACCTTGTGACCGCGATGGAACAACGGTTCCAGCAGCGGAATGTCCGTCGGATTATGGTCGCCGGAGATGAACACAATAAAGCGATCATGCCGCTCTACGAGGCGATGGGCTATGGGGCAGGCAAGTTTTTGGAAGCCTTCCAGAAGCTTGGTATCGCAGCCCGGACGCTGACGGGATCCAATTGATGAAACTTCCCAAGACAGAAATGGGAAATGTTGAAGCATATCTTCCATCCGTTGCAAATGGGTGAAGGATGTGCTTTTCTATTTATATAGATTGTTTAATTTTGATGAGGTGCAGGATGGAACCGGTCATGGATTCGGAGCAAAAGGCAGCGTCAGATCCCGAACGCTCTGCTAACGAGCTGCAAGCGGAAGCCACGCAACCGCGGTGGGCCGCAGAACTGTGGGAGATGCTGAAGACGATCGTTATCGCCTTTGTCATTATGCTGCTGTTAAACCTATTTGTTTTTAACTTATCAATGGTGAAGGGACAATCGATGCAGCCTACCCTGGAAGAGCAGGAGCGGCTGTTCGTGGATAGGCTGGTGTATCGGTTTCATCATCCGAAGCGCGGTGAGATCGTCGTGCTGAAGGATCCTAGTGTGGATGCCGACCGGAAGCCTTTTCTGGTGAAGCGAATCGTGGCGGTTCCCGGGGATACGGTTGAAGTGCGAGACGGCCAACTGTTCATTAACGGGCAGCCGTTGGACGAGCCATACACCGACTCGGTAATCGAGGACGGCGACATGCCGGAGCTGAAGCTGGAGGCCGGACATTATTTCGTGATGGGCGATAACCGCCACGCCGGACGAAGCAAAGACAGCCGTTATTTTGGCAGCGTGAAGGAGAAATGGATCGTTGGCCGCGCCGAATTCGTTTTTTGGCCGATTACGAAGATCCGTAGTTTATAAGCCGTTTGCTTGGGAGGATGAACAGTGAAGGAAGTGACGATTTATACGGACGGGGCTTGCTCCGGGAATCCCGGTCCAGGGGGATGGGGCGCGGTGCTGATGTTTAACGGGCATCGGAAGGACCTGTCCGGCGGCGAAAAAATGACCACCAACAACCGCATGGAAATCCAGGCGGTCATTTCGGCGCTTAGTCAATTAAAGGAGCCTTGTCAAGTTAAGGTATACAGCGACTCCGCTTACGTGGTCAACTGCTTTCAGCAGAACTGGATTCGCGGCTGGCTCAAGAACGGTTGGAAGAACAGCAAGAACCAGCCCGTCGAGAACCGCGATCTTTGGGAAGAGCTGTGGCGGCTCATGGGCATTCACAAGGTGGAGTACATCAAGGTCAAAGGACATAGCGACAACGAGCTGAACAATTATTGCGACCAGTTAGCACGGGAAGCGATTAAGCGTTTATCTTCGTAAAAAAATACAACAGACAACCATTATGGCAACATGAACAGGAAGGAGGGGGACACATGTCTATGGCGGAAACCGGCATGACGCGTTTACCGGAAGGAGACAATCGCTGGGCGCAGCTGAAGCGGGAGATTCAGGAAGCAGCTGCGGAGTTCGGGATCGACGATATCGGCTTTGCCAGCGCGGATCCGTTCTTGTCGCTGAAGGCGATTTTGCAGGACCGGCGCGATAAAGGCTATGAATCCGGCTTTGAGGAGCCGGATCTCGACAAGCGGGTGTACCCGGAATTGTCGCTTACGGAGCCGGCTTCATTGATATCCATCGCGGTAGCCTATCCGTCGAAGCTGGAGAATCCCCCGAAGTCAGCGCCCGGCGAGCGGCGGGGCATCTTGGCCCGCTCTGCTTGGGGGCGGGACTATCATCAGGTGCTTCGCGAAGCGATGGCGAAGCTGGAAGCCTTCATCCGCGAGCGCGTACCCGAAGCGCGGATCGAGAGTATGGTCGATACCGGGGCATTGGTAGACCGGGCGGTGGCGGACCGGGCAGGGATCGGCTTTAAGGGGAAAAACTGTGCGATCATCTCCCCCAAGTGGGGCTCGTGGATTTACCTCGGCGAGCTGATCACCAACGTGCCGTTTCCTCCGGATACGCCGGTGGAGGAGGATTGCGGTGAGTGCACCAAATGCATCGACGCGTGCCCGACGGGAGCGTTAGTTGGCCCCGGTGAGTTGAACGCGCAGCGGTGCATTTCTTTTTTGACGCAAACCAAAGGGTTTCTGGACGAAGAATTTATGGTGAAGATGGGCAACCGCCTCTATGGTTGCGATACCTGCCAGATTGTCTGCCCGAAAAACAAAGGCAAGTCCTGGAATCATCGGCCTGAGCTGGCTCCCGATCCCGAGACCGTTAAGCCTCTGCTGCTGCCATTGCTGGATTTAAGCAACCGTGAGTTCAAAGAACGTTTTGGCGACAGCGCCGCGGCCTGGCGGGGCAAAAAACCGATCCAACGCAATGCGGTCATCGCGCTTGGCAACTTCAAAGATTCGGCTTCCGTGCCGAAATTAATAGATATACTGCTTCATGACCCGCGGCCAGAGCTAAGGGGAACTGCAGCTTGGGCGCTTAGCCGAATCGGAGGCAAGGAGGCCGAGGAAGCAATCGACCGGGCGCTTGACGCCGAGCAGGAGGAAGAAGTGCGGGTTCGGCTTCGGGCGGCCAAGCAGAAGCTGCAGGCTTCCATCGGAGACTGATATCCAGCAAGGGGGATAACACAAAATATGCGTTTCATCAGTATCGAGGATATCGAACCGGGGCAATATTTAGGTAAAACGGTGTATTCCGCCAACGGCACCGTGTTGTTGTCGGCAGGGGTTCAGCTTACGGTTTTTATGATTAACACGCTTAAGCGGATCGGTGTGACAATGTTATACATTAAAGATCCGGAATTCGATGATATCGAAATTGAAGATGTGCTCAGCGAGGCGACCAAGCAGGCGATGTTCCGGGAAATGTCCGAAACGTTGCAGGCTATTCGCTCCGGCAAGGATTGGAGCGCGCGCAAAATCAACGCGAGCGTGGATTCCCTGCTGACTGACGTGTTGAACAACAAAGAGGTATTGCTGCAGCTCACCGACATTCGGACAGCGGACAATGCCGCTTATCTTCATGCGGTGAACGTCAGCTTGATCTCTTCGATGATTGGACTGAATTTGGGGCTCGGGTATTCCCAACTCAAGGATTTGGCGATTGGCGCGCTGCTGCACGATATCGGCAAATCAGTGGAACTGCCGGAAGGAGCCAATCCAAAAGACCCTAAAAACCACCATACCTGGAGGGGTTACGAGCTGCTCCGCCATAAACGCGAATTTAATCTGTTGATCGCCCATACGGCATTGCAACACCATGAGCGTCTGGACGGCAAAGGAATCCCGCGGGGAATTGCCGGGGACGAGATCCATCTGTTTCCGCGTATCGTCGCCGTCGCGAATATGTACGACAATTTGATCAGCGGCGCAAGCAAGGACGGGCGGGTCTTGCTGCCGCATGAGGCTTGCGAGCATTTGATGGCTTGCTCGGAACAGGAGCTGGACCACGAGGTGCTGGTGGAGTTTATGCGCATTATCTCCGTGTACCCGAACGGAACCTCAGTTCGTCTTGGGACGAAGGAAACCGGCGTGGTGGTCAGACAACACCGGGGATTACCGGGCCGGCCTGTTATTCGGATCGTGCGGGGCACCGGCGATGAGCTGGACGTGAATGAGGTTGATCTCGCGACTGAGACAACGTTGTTTATCGAGGCGGTTTTGGCGTGAATCCTTGAATCGCGTGAGGCTGGATGCTATGATATTTGGAGTGTGCAAGCCTTACAAGCGAAAGGCAGCACGATTATGATTCAGGGGTGGCTGAAACATGGATATCGTTATTCCAATTATTACTTTAATCGTCGGTCTGGTTGGCGGTTTTGTGATCGGGGTCTTTTACCTCCGCAGACAGTTAACGAAGATGCAAAACGACCCGCAAATGCTGCAGAAGATGGCGAAGCAAATGGGGTATAACCTGAACAGCAAGCAGATGCAGCGTGCGCAGCAGTTGATGAAGAATCAAGGCGGCCCATTGCCGGGGGCGGGACGAACGACGAAGAAGAGAAAATAAAGTAACGTTTCGCCATACTCTATGAAAGGAGGGGCGCTGAAGATGTCCGGATTGAAAGATTACGTCAATACACGGGTAGGCGATCATCGGGAGCAAATCGAATATCATGTTCGGGAAATCCTGAAATTGATCGGGGAAGACGTGAAACGCGAAGGGCTGCTCGAAACACCGGCCCGGGTGACGCGGATGTATGAAGAGATTTTTGCCGGGTATGAAGTCGATCCTCGGGATGTGCTGGGAGTTACCTTCGAGGAAAACCATGAAGAGCTTGTCATTGTGAAGGACATCGTCTATTACAGTCAATGCGAGCATCATATGGCGCCTTTCTTCGGCAAAGCCCATATCGGATATATTCCAAGCGGTCGAATCGCCGGGCTCAGCAAGCTGGCCCGTTTGGTAGAAGCGGTAACCCGACGCCTGCAGGTGCAGGAGCGGATTACCTCGCAAATTGCCGACATCATGGAAGAGGTGCTGCAGCCGAAAGGCGTGATGGTTGTCGTAGAGGGCGAGCACCTGTGCATGTGCTCTCGCGGCGTCAAGAAGCCAGGCAGCAAGACCGTGACCTCGGCCGTACGCGGAAGCTTCCGGAAGGATGCGGCTTCCCGGGCGGAGTTCCTTTCGCTCATCAAAGATTAGCCTTTATCAAAGACCTTTGGTTTCGAGTACAAGCCTCGTGAACCAAAGGTCTTTTTATAGTTCTTATTATTGGTACGGACACGTTGTACAGCAATTAAATAACACCATCATTATTCTGTTACTAGCTCTTATCCTCTTCAAAGTGAGCAAAAGAAAGTGAACCATAATAACAAAATGGCAGTCGTTTAAAACGGCTGCCATTTTAGTTTTTTCGCGGCTTCGTACCGTTTGGCGACGGCGGGCCAATAGACGACGTTCCACCAATCTTTGATGTAGTTGGCGCGTGCGTTTTGATGCTTCAGGTAATACGCATGCTCCCAGACGTCCAGCGGCAGCAGCGGAACGACGTCCCATTGCGACAGGTTCTGGTGCTTCTCCGCTGTGAGGATCTCCAGCCGGTGAGCGCGCGGGCTCCACACCAGGATGGCCCAGCCGCCGCCTTCGACTTTGGCAGCTGCTTCAGAGAACTGTTTATGGAACGCGTCGTAGCTGCCGAAATCGCGTTTGATCTGCTCCAGCAGCTCGCCTTGCGGTTTGCCGCCGCCCTTCGGATTCATAATGTCCCAGAAAATCGTATGCAGGTAATGTCCCGCACCGTTAAAGGCCAGCTCCCGCTCCCAATGCTTCACCAAATCAAAATTGCCGGATTTCCGCGCCTCCTGCAGCTTGAGTTCCGCTTTGTTCAAATCGTCAACATACGTCTTGTGATGCTTGTCGTGATGAATGCGCATCGTCTGTTCATCGATGTAAGGCTCCAGCGCGTTGTATGGATAAGGCAGCGGAGGGAGCGTATGTCCGCCGATCGGGACGGAGTGTTCCGGTACGCGCGCCGTAATCGCTTCCGCGTTGTTGTCAGCGGCTGGTTCTTGGCGGAGGCTGAGCTCATCCTGTTCCTGCACATGCACCTGCACGACTTCTGCTGCAAGGGTGGCCTCGGACACGTCCGCCGCTCCTGGCACGTCTTGCTCCTCGGGCGTGTTTGCTGCTTCGGAGGCGTCCGCTCTGTTTTGCTCGGCGGAGGTGGTTGCGTCCGTTTCGGCCGTCAAGTCCAGTTGCTCGGACGTGGTGAAGGCTGTTAACTCCTGCGGCTCTTCTTCGTTGGCCGAGTCGAAAGACGCTTGTTCGCGGTATATTGGCTGCCCAGCAGCCGCGTGGTAAGGATCGGGATACGGCGGCGCTCCGGCCATGCTGCCGGCGATTTCTCCCGGCCGATTCAGCCGCTCAAGCACCTCAAGGAAATACGCCGATTCCCGGATGATGTGCAGCAGCACCACGGGAGCCAGCGGCACCGACTTCACGGCCGCGCTATGCTTCAGCATGTACTCCAGATGGCGGATAAATTCCTGCGACTGCTGACACGAGGCTCGCAGAAGCCGTTCCGTCTGGCGGATGATCTCTGGACTCGAGGCGGCGTGAGGTGTGGCCAAGGCGTATTGCAGCAGCTTGTCAGCTGCGGCCTCCGTCCCTTCAAAGATCGGCTTCCATTCCTCCAGCAGCCGAACGTAATCGGCCTCCAGGCGGGGAACAATCGCCTGAATGACTTCCGTGTGCTCCGCTTCTTGTTGCTTCCAGAAACGGATTTCCTCCAATATGCGCACAGGCAAAAAAGGCCCGTATACAAACAACATTCGGCCTACCTCCTCAGGGATAAGAAGTACATTACTACCAGCTTATTGGTGAGGAGGGTTGGCTTATGCTATTCGGATGCGGACCCGGTTTGAATATTCGTTTTTTGGGAGGCGAGCTTGATCTGGCCCAGGAACAACGACACTTTACGCAGATATTCCTTCGGATGCTCGCGGAAAATCAACTCATGATGCGCGCCGTCTACGATCCATACGCTAGAAATAGGGTTCGTTTGGTTGGCCGCCAGTTTCTCAGCGATGGGGTAAGGCGCTTTCTCATCCTCGGTGCCGTGGATGAACAGGATCGGGAAGGGATAATCTTCCGATTTGACCTGGGTATACGGAATTTGCCGCAGGCTGGTACCGTTTAACACCGGAAGCAGCATACCGATAATCTCCAGCGACGGATGGCGCGGCAGGTCGATGTGCTGGCGGATGTTGTGGTACATCGTATCCGGCTCCAGCAGGAACGTGCTGTCGAGAATCATGCCGTCGATGTCCGGGCTTTTTAAACCGGCTTGCAGTGCAGTGCCGGCCCCCATGGAGAAGCCCCAGACGATGATCTCTTGGCTGCCCAGTTGTTTGGCAACCTGGATCGCTCCGAGCAGCTGCTGGGCTTCTTTTTTGCCGCCGGTGGCGACCTCCTTGCTGTTCTCCGCAGCAAAGCCGTAATCAAACATCAGGACATTAAAATTCAGACGATGGGCAAAATTGGCCAGATCATACATCGGAATCCAGTACTCCTCGCGGTTGGCCCCATACCCATGGCTAAATACGATCGTTTTGACGGAATCTTCCGCCGGAATATACCATCCTTGCATCATTCGGCTCCCGTCAGCCGCGGGGAAGGTGATGTTCTGGTAATCCAAATTAATAGACAGCTTCGGATTGGAATAAAGCGGCGCCACCTTGGGGTTGGAGAGCACCCAGGCGATATAGCCGTGCAGCGAGATAAAGCAGAAGATCAGGAAGAACAGCACGGATAATAAGAGGGCAATGATAATGTTTTTGATGCTGATGTGCCGGGCTGTTGCCGCGGGAACATCGCCGGAAACGTACGCCGAAGGAGGCAAGGGAAGATCATTTCGACCGGTGTGGCTCATACGCTTCCCTCCCATTACTAGATTATATGATTGAAATTTGGACTGTTTACAATTGAAGAAAACGCTTTTAATGGAGGGGGATCGAAGAAAATGTCGAAATAACACGATTCCCCTGAATTTAATCGTAAGTCGATCCCTGTTGAATGTCAATGGAAGGTGTTTCATTGACGGAATTTCGCTTCTTTCATATAATTTATGTAACCGAGTTTCATATAGTGAAACCTAAGGAGGATGCCGGATGGAAGACCGGAAGCTGACGGTGCGCGCGGTTGAGCGGGCTTTGGATATATTGGGATGTTTCACAAAAGCAAGCGATCTGGGGCTGACGGAGATCGCCGCCGAAATCGGCCTGCATAAAAGCACGGTCCATCGCTTGTTGACCACGCTGGAGGAGCGGGGCTTTGTGATCCGTGATCCTGCTACGGAGAAGTACCGTCTCGGCCTGAAGATCTGGGAGCTGTCGACCCATATGTCCCACAGCGACGATCCCGCTGTGCTGCTGCTGCCGCAGATGGAGCGGCTGCGCGACCGGCTCGGCGAGACGGTCAGCCTTTATTTACGTGACGGCATTGAGCGGATACGGATTCAGGCGGTGCAGAGCAACCAGGCCATCCGCCGGGTCGCGCCGGTCGGGGCGCGGCTGCCGCTGTACGTGGGCGCGTCCAGCAAGGTGCTCGTCGCCTACTCGGGCGAAGAGGTGCTCCAGGCGGTGCTGGACAGCCCGGACTGGCCGCCGACGATCGATAAGGCGGCCTATGTGGCGCAGCTGGAGGATATCCGCAAGGCGGGATATGCCACCAGCTACGAGGAGCGGGAGCCGGGGGCGTCCGCCGTCTCCGCGCCGATATTTGACCGGACAGGGAAGCTTGCAGCCGCCCTGTCCGTGTCGGGGCCGGTCAGCCGCTTGACGCTGCAGCGGCTGGAGGAATACGGGCCGATCCTGGTGGAGGCGGCCCGGGAGATGGGCATGCTGATGTAGGCGCGCCTGGCGGCAGCCGCGATCATCATGCCTTGCATGGCCAAAACGCCTGCGCGAGGGGGAACCCTGTGCAGGCGCTTTTTGCGTTGTTATTGGAATCACGATAACTCCGAAATGGCTTCAATAGGGCTTGAAAAAAATGTGCTTTATTTTATTAAAAATGCAACATTGCTCCTTTTTTTAATTCTTTATGCAACGCCAGTGCCACAACAGGCGAAGCTTCCAGCAATAAGGCCACTTTTTACCGCTATATACTCACGGAGATTAAGCTTCGCTGCGAATAGCGGTAATATATGGCCTTATTGGGCTCGATAAACGCCACAACAGGCGAAGCTTCCAGCAATAAGGCCACTTTTTACCGCTATATACTCACGGAGATTAAGCTTCGCCGCAAATAGCGGTAATCTTTGGCCTTATTGGGCTCGATGAACGCCCCGGCAGGCGTAGCAGCCCGCGATAAGGCCACTTTTTACCGCTATATATTCACGGAGATAAGCTTCGCTGCGAATAGCGGTAATATATGGCCTTATTAGGCCCAATATACGCCACAACAGGCGAAGCAGCCAGCAATAAGGCCACTTTTTACCGCTATATACTCACGGGGATGAAGCTTCGCCGCAAATAGCGGTAATCTTTGGCCTTATTGGGCTCGATGAACGCCCCGGCAGGCGTAGCAGCCCGCGATAAGGCCACTTTTTACCGCTATAAGAGCACAAGGACGAAGCTTCGCCGCAAATAGCGGTAATCTTTGGCCTTATTGGGCTCGAAAAACGCCACAACAGGCGAAGCAGCCCGCGATAAGGCCACTTTTTACCGCTATATATTCACGGAGATAAGCTTCGCTGCGAATAGCGGTAATATATGGCCTTATTAGGCCCAATATACGCCATAATAAGTGCAACGCGGCTTACTTGATCCCCTGAACCCAAGCTGCAATATCGTCGATGATCTCCTTGGAGACGTTGGACGGTTGGGCGTACTCGGCGCCGATCGAGAGGCCATCCACTTTGGCCAGCAGGTGGTTGACCTGCGGATACGATTTAAACGCGACGTCTTTGCGGTTTTGCAGCGCGGTTTTCCAGCCTTCAAATTGCTTCATCGTCACTTGCCAATCGTTCTCGCCTTGCAGGATCAGCATCGGAACGGATTGCTGCTTGGCGAACTCGGCCGGCACGTAGTTTTTCTGCTCAAACCACCAGTACGCCGGTTGGGTCGGGAATTGCTCCGGCATATGGTCAACCGTATACTGCGGGTCGTTGACCATCGCGGCGATCGACGTATACATCGCAGCTTGCTGCTCGTAAGGCGCCGGGTCCAGGCCGAGCTCCTTCACACGGCTGACGAGCTCCGCTTGCTGCTCAACCAACACATCGGCGAATTTGCCGCTTGGTCCGGACAGCAAGATTGTCCCGGCGATGTCGCCGCTGGTATCGCCTGCGATGATCAACGGCATCGCATAACCGCCTTGGCTATGGCCGACGACAAAGATGCGGGAGGCATCGATCTCCGGTGTCTGTTTCAATAACGCGACCGCCTTCAGGGCATCGTCGACCGTCTCTTTTTTCAGCGTAAACTTCGAATCGGCGGCCACTTTAAAGGTATGCTCGTACGTGACTTTGTCGTACCGCAGAACGGCGATGCCTTGCGCAGCCAGGCCCACCGCCAGGTCACGGAACGGCTTGGCGCTGCCGATCGCCTCGTCCCGATCGTTGGTTCCGGAGCCGTGCACCAGCACAACGGCAGGGAACGGGCCGTTGCCCACAGGCAGCGTTAAGGTGCCCGGCAAGGCCATGGCGCCTTCCCCAACGGTGACTTCCCGCTCAGTATAAGCGGCGGCATCTTCGTAGGCAGGCTTTTGGTAGGCCGAGCTGGCAGCGGCAGCGATATACATATCGTCGATCTCACCGGCGGCATTCAGCCGCAGCGTTAAGTTCACAGGAACTGCGGCCGTTTGAAAGGCGTACGTTACGTTGCGGTGGACGGTATTGGACGTTTCACTCTTGGATGGAGTGCCAACCACTTTGCCGAACACCGCTTCATAATTGGCCCATAGCTGGTTCAGCAGGGAAGCCGGAAGGTAAGAAGATGCAGAGGCGCTGACGTATTTCGCCGCTTCGGCGCCGTTACCGGCAAGCAGCGCTTTCAGGAACAAGTCGGCGGAGTCCGCAGCTTCCGCATCCGTCTGCGCCGATTCATTTTCCCCAAACACCTCAACCAGCCATTTGGCATCGACCAGCGCCCGGCCGTTCGTTATACGTACAGGCTCCCCTAAAATAGTACGTTTCCCGTCCACCAACGCTTCCGACGAATCGAGGGTCAGCTCCAGCTTATGTCCGTCCTTGGTGATGAGGATGCTGCGGCTTTCCGGCAGCCAATCTACTTGCGCGCCAAAGTCTTCGGCCGCTTTCCGTACAGGGATGAGCGCAGTGGCGCTTTGCTGAGATGCCAGAGCGGATGCTGGCGGAAGTGCCAGACTAAGGGTGAGTGCAACAGCGGCGGCATGCTTGAATAGTTGGGATCGTTGGGTCATTTCATTTTCCTCCTTAAATATCAAATGAGCTTCATCTATTTAGTAAGCCAGGCAGACCAGGCGATGACGACCAGAATGCCCAGCAGGGTGAGCCATGATATCGGATTTGCGAAGTTCATCGTCCAGCCGATCCCGGTTCTTTTCTCCACAAAAAGAGTTGGGTCCTGCGGATTAAAGTAAATCGCTCCCAGCTTCCAGTAACGGTCATCGTAAACCGGCGCGGCGCTTGCATTGCCGGGGACACGCCCGCGTCCGATTCGGCTGCCGCCTTGGCCTGTCGTAAAGGTCAGCACCATGGCAAATAATACAATAAATACAGGGACGGCCAGGCTAACCATCGTGATCACGCTGATATCCATGGGACGAATCATGTTAACTTGAATGAACGAAAACATCAGGATCAACGCCAAGGATGAGGCTACTGTGAAGACGGACCATCTCCGGCGGAACGCGGCGTTTTGACGGAGCGAGCGCTCTGGATCGGAGGTCCGGAGCTGTTGTTTGCTGTGATGGATCGACCAATTCACAAACCAGAACAGCAACGTTAAGATGATCTGCATCACGTTAGGAAACAACACGATGCGATAAGATTTAGCGGCACTGCTGACCACTTGACCCGAAAAATCGAACTTCATTGCGACCGTATCAGGGATAGACGCGTATTGGCTCAGGGTCAGGGCTGCACTTACGACAATGATGACGGCGTGGATCAGAAACCACTTGCCGGATAATGCCAGCCTTTGCCGGCGAAACCCGGTGTCCACCGCAATCAAGGCCGGAGAGTCCGGAGCGGCGGGCAGGGACGGGCGGAGTTTTTTCATCCGGAAGTAAAACGCTAGATGGAGTCCCGTGGAGATCACGAGGACCACTCCGAGATAAATGGCAAACAGGATACCCTGCTCATTGCCATTCTTGTTCCACAGGCTCACGAAGCAGGCAATCAGCAGGAGTGAATAGATGGTTCCGCTGATGGAGGCATACAGCCTGCGCAGCCGCCGCACCGGTTCGCTCCAGTATTGCTCCTCGCTAACGGATACGCCGAAGCTTACCGTCTCCCGAGTTAAATAAGGCATCAAGGCTAAGGACGCCAGCAAGGGCAAAAACATCAACAATAAGAGAAATGTAGATAGTAGCTGCATTTCGGTTTACTCCTTTCGAGAAATCTCTTGGTGGATTTGCTCTACAATCCGAAGCAGTTCTTCCTTCTCCATCCCGCGGCAGATGGCTTCGGCCACGATCGGACGCAGCTCGCGCCGCTGTTTCTCGCGAAATTCCGGCGTAATCGGCGGCATGGCCACCGGATCGACGACAACGCCTTTTTGGCGGTGGACTTGGATGTAACCTTCCTGCTTCAGAATCGTATAGGCTTTGTTCACCGTATGCAGGTTAACGCCGATATCGGAAGCCAAGCTGCGTACGGAGGGCAAGGGTTCGCCCAGTTGAAGCCGTCCGCTGGCAATCCCTTCGATAATTTGATTAACCAGTTGTGTATAAATCGGGACCTCCGATTGTAAATCCAACTGAATGATCACGGACAGGCATCTCCTTTTTGTTCTAACTGTTATACATTAACTATAACAGATAGTTTGTGTGGTGTAAAGTGCTGCAGGAGCGATTGATTGACGGGTACCTGAAATCATGATTAGATGATCCTGACCATGAATGGGGGAGTTATAGGTGTCGGATCAGACGGAGGGGCGTTTGACCGGATACTTCAGCTGGTATTCAGCGGGTGGGGTGGAGGCGAACATCAATGCCATGGTGCATCCGCAGCAGCGCCGCCAAGGTATTTTCCGAACTTTGCTGGAGGCGGCGGCAACGGACATGCGCGAGCAGGGGATTCAAGCCTGCCGATTTAAAGTTCCGGCGGATTCGGATGCCGGTCAACATACCATGGAGCATCTTGGCGCCCAGTTTGACAAATCGCAGTACGCAATGGAGTTTCTCGCTTTACCGAGCGATGAGATCAGGAACCCGAACCTCGCGCTTCGCCGGAAACGCTGAAGGATTTCGGATTTATGGTGCGCTGCTCCACACAAGCGTTTGGCGATTCGGAGGAGTGGACGCTGCGTTATTTCGGTAATACCCGGGAGATTACTACACATGTAAGCTAAAAGCATGGCCATAAGATGAAAAAAACGAGTTCCCTTCACACACCGTGAAGAGAACTCGTTTTTGATTTGAAGCGTTGATTTACGCGTTTGCTGCGATCATTTGACGCAATACGGTTTGCAGGATGCCGCCGTTGTGATAGTAATCCACATCGACCATGCTGTCGAGGCGGGCAATCACCGTGAACTGGAACGTGCTTCCATCCTGGCGGGTTGCCGTTACGGTTAATTCTTGACCCGGCTTCACGTCGTTGCTCAGGCCTTCGATATCAAACGTTTCGGTGCCGTCGATGCCTAGCGTTTTCCAGCTTAAGCCTTCCTTAAATTGCAGCGGCAGTACACCCATGCCGACCAGGTTACTGCGGTGGATCCGTTCGAAGCTCTCCGCGATAACCGCTTTGACACCCAGCAGGTACGTGCCTTTCGCTGCCCAGTCACGGGAGCTTCCGGTACCGTATTCTTTGCCGGCAATGACAACGAGGTTTTGGCCTTCAGCTTGATATTTCATCGAAGCGTCGTAGATCGACATCACTTCGTCCGTCGGCAGGTATTTCGTTACGCCGCCTTCCGTACCTGGCGCCACTTGGTTGCGGATGCGGATGTTGGCGAACGTGCCGCGCATCATGACCTCGTGGTTACCGCGGCGGGACCCGTAGGAGTTGAAGTCTTTGCGTTCAACTCCATGCTCTGTCAAATATTTGCCCGCCGGACTGCTTGGCGAAATGTTGCCCGCCGGAGAGATATGGTCGGTCGTTACCGAATCGCCGAGCAAGGCCAGCACACGTGCACCGCGGATGTCTGCAATGTCGGACAAGCCTTCGCCAATCTTCTCAAAGAACGGCGGATTTTGGATATAGGTCGATTTCTCATCCCACTCGTACAGCTCGCCTTGCGGAACCGGGATGGAATTCCAGCGTTCGTTTTGCGTGAAGACATTCTCGTATTTGCTGCGGAACATCTCCGGACTCATCGATTGGCCGATCACTTCCTTAATTTCTTGGGAAGAAGGCCAGATGTCCTTCAGGTAAACCGGCTTGTTGTCGCGGTCGTAGCCGATCGGATCGTTTTGCAGGTCGATATTCACCGTACCCGCGAGCGCGTAAGCAACGACCAGCGGCGGAGAAGCCAGATAGTTCGCTTTCACCTGTGCATGGACGCGGCCTTCAAAGTTCCGGTTCCCCGAAAGTACCGCCGCAACCGTCAGATCGTTATCGGCGATCGCTGCGCTGACTTCGTCCGGCAATGGACCGGAGTTCCCGATACAGGTTGCGCACCCGTAACCGGCAACGTGGAAGCCAAGTGCTTCGAGCGGCTCGATTAAGCCGGCTTTTTGCAGATACTCCGTTACCACGAGGGAGCCTGGGGTCAAGCTGCTCTTCACGTAACCCGGCTTGGTCAGACCGCGTTCAACGGCTTTCTTCGCCAGCAGGCCAGCGCCGACCATAACGCTTGGGTTGGAGGTGTTGGTACAGCTCGTAATCGCCGCGATAACGACGGCGCCAGTTTTCAGTTCGCTGGTTGAACCGTCCGGATGCTTCACCGGTACGGACTGCTCGATCTTCTCTTCGGTCAGGCCGTAACCGCCTTTCTCAACCGGCGTGCGGATGATGGAGTTGAAGCTCTCTTTCATCGCAGTAAGCTCGATGCGGTCCTGCGGACGCTTTGGTCCGGCCAAGCTTGGTACGACGGAGCCAAGATCCAGCTCGATCAGATCGGTAAATACCGGATCCGGCGTATCGTCCGTGCGGAACATGCCTTGCGCTTTGTAATAGGCTTCAACCAGCGCGATTTGCTCTTCGGAGCGGCCGGTGCTGCGCAGATAAGCGAGCGTTTCCTTATCTACCGGGAAGTAACCGATCGTTGCACCGTATTCCGGGGCCATGTTTGCCACGGTCGCGCGATCGGCAAGGCTGATGTTGGTCAGGCCTGGGCCATAGAATTCCACGAATTTGCCGACAACGCCTTTCTTCCGCAGCATTTGCGTAACGGTCAGCGCCAAGTCGGTGGCCGTAGCGCCCTCAGCCAGGCTGCCGGTGAGCTTAAACCCGATAACTTCCGGAGCGACAAAATAGAGCGGCTGCCCCAGCATGCCCGCTTCGGCCTCGATCCCGCCAACGCCCCAGCCAACGACGCCAAGACCGTTGATCATCGTCGTATGGGAGTCGGTGCCTACGAGCGAATCTGGGTAAACGAACGTTTCGCCGTTTACGGTCTTCGTAGCGGCCACAGATGCCAGATACTCCAGGTTGACCTGGTGAACAATCCCGGTAGCCGGAGGTACGGCGCGGAAGTTGTTGAAGGCGGTTTGCGCCCAGCGCAGGAAGCGATAACGTTCTTCGTTGCGCTCAAACTCAACCTTCATGTTGTACTCAAGCGCATCTGGGGAACCAAACGCGTCGACCATGACGGAGTGGTCGATGACGAGGTCAACCGGCACGAGCGGGTTGATTTGTTTCGGATCCCCACCGGCTTTCTTCACGGTGTCGCGCATCGCGGCGAGGTCGACGACGACCGGTACACCGGTGAAATCCTGCAATACGATACGAGCGGGGATAAAAGGAATCTCTTTATTCTCATCGCGGCCCTCGCTCCAACCGGCGATTTGCTTCACATGTTCTTGGGTGATCGCTCTTCCGTCATATTGGCGGACAGCGGCTTCAAGCAATACTTTAATGGAGAACGGAAGTCTGGAAATCTTCCCCAGACCTTGCTGCTCAAGAGCTTGCAGGTCATAGTAGCGGTAGCTCTTGCCGCCGACCTCCAGCGTACGGGCAGCGGAGAAAAAATCGTTCGCTGACATGAATGAACCTCCTTGATTGTAGTTTCACTAGATGAAACATTATTTCAAAAATTCCTGATTTAAGTATACCTTTCCTACCGTGGGGAGTAAAGTACTTTTTGTACCTGATTTAGGCTCGTTTGGGCTGTATCGGTGCGGTTGAATGGGCTTTCAAGCCTAGGCCGGCCAGGTGTAAAACATACTCCCTCCCAGGCGTTCATATAATGGCTAATAGTGAAAAGGAGGCGTGGACGTATGGCGGAGGAATGGAAGAAGACGTTATCGGTTTATGTAAACGAACAGAACCAGGACGAAGTGGACTATCGCACGCCTAGCGGAGGCACGGTCGTAACCGATGTGGATTATCTAATGCGGCGGGGTGAGCGGAAGCGCAGACTGGAGAGCTGGTATCGCCTTCGGGGAGCCTCGCCGCTGCGCTGCGAGACCCGGGCCAAGCTGGTGCGTGAGATCGAGAAGCGCGAGGGCGAGATCGAGGTCGATCTGCAGCTGTCCCGCAAAATATACTATGAAAAAGGCGGAGCCCGCCATCAGGAGGAGCGAATCGAAAAGCAGCGCCTAACCTTGGCGCGCGACGGTTCCGGCTGGATCGTCAGCAAGGTGGAACAGCCGGTGCCTGAGCGGCATCCGGTGATGGTGCTCCCTGATCATAATGAAGAGGAAGCGGCGGGGAGCAAGGGAGCTGTGCCGCGGCCGTTTTTGAACCACGAAGTTCTCGGGATAGGCGGCGCACGCAGCATCGCTTACCGTCGCGAGGAAGCCGTGATATACGCTGATCGGTGGTGGGACAGCTTTAATCCGGAATTCGCCGCCTTTGAGGTGGATTGCACGAACTATATCTCCCAGTGCCTCTTTGCAGGCGGAGCCCCAATAAACTATACTGGAAAAAGAGAATCGGGCTGGTGGTACAAAGGTTATGTCGGCGGACGGGAGCTGTGGAGCTACAGCTGGTCAGTGGCCAATGCGTTAGCGCGCTATCTCGGCCAGAGCCGAACCGGACTTCGCGCCGAACTGCTCGAGCGTCCGGAGCAACTCCAGCTTGGCGATGTGATCGCCTACGACTGGGACGGCAACGGCACGTTTCAACACAATACGATCGTGACCGCGTTCGACGCTGGCGGCATGCCGCTGGTTAACGCCCATACGACGCCAAGCAAGCACCGTTATTGGGATTACCGGGATTCCTACGCCTGGACCGAAAAGACGGTGTATCGTTTTTATCATATCGCGGACCGCTTCTAGAGTTGAGTTCAATGAAGGTTCATTGAACTACATATTTAAGGAAAGAGGTTGCTCATGGGACAGGACAGAATTACCGTAGGCCTCATCTACGGGGGTAAATCAGGAGAGCATGAGGTTTCGCTGCAGACGGCCTTCGCCGTATCTAAGGCGTTTAATTTTGACAAGTACGAGTTACTTCCTTTTTATATCGATAAGCAGGGCAAATGGAAGGTGGGCGAGAAGCTGCACGCGCCGTTTGCCGCACTGGAGGAGCTGAAGCTTGAGGAGAGCAAGGGCGATACGGCTGCTGCGATGGGGCTGTTGTTCAGCAAGCTGTCGACGGGCCAATCGGAAATTGACGTAGTGTTCCCGCTGCTGCACGGCACCAACGGCGAAGACGGCACGATCCAAGGGCTGTTCGAAATGGCAGATTTGCCATACGTAGGAGCAGGCGTACTGGCTTCCGCGGCCGGGATGGATAAGGTCATCATGAAGAAGCTGTTCGCCGAGGCCGGACTCGAGCAATGTGCGTACTGCTATTTCACCGCATCCGAGTGGGAGCGCTCAAGCCACACGCTGATCCAGAGCATCGAGGAGAAGCTTGGCTATCCGTGCTTTGTCAAACCGGCGAACCTTGGCTCCAGCGTAGGGATATCCAAAGCGCGAAACCGTGAGGAGCTGCTGTCCTCCGTGGCGCTGGCCTTCCGTTATGATTTGAAAGTGATCGTTGAGGAATTTGTGGACGCCCGCGAAGTGGAGGTCGGGGTGCTCGGCAACGATGAGCCGCTGGCCTCAGTACCAGGAGAAATCGTCTCCTCAGGCGAATACTACGATTATCAAGCCAAATATTTGGATGGAAAATCGCAGATGCTGATTCCTGCGCCGATCGATACCGAATTGGCTGAGCGCATCCGGGAACTGGCGGTTAAGGCGTTTAAAGCGATTGCCGGCAGCGGGCTGTGCCGGGCTGATTTTTTTGTGCGGAAGTCGGATCATAAAATTTGGATTAACGAAGTGAACACGATGCCAGGCTTCACGCCGTTTAGCATGTATCCGCTCTTGTGGCGCGAAACCGGAGTGGCTTATGAGGTGCTGCTGGATCGCTTGATTGAATTGGCGCTGGAGCGCTATGAAGCCCGGCAGGCGTTGGAATTCGAAAGCGGCATTTAGTCAGCGGCGGCGATTGCCGCCCGGACGGCCGGCTGAATGAAAGGAAGGGGTAACGGTGGGGTTTCAAACGGAATTCAACTCAGTGTGTAAGTTCAAGAAAGAGCAGGAGCTTTACGAACTGTTGGAATACGGCAAGGGCAAAATGCTCAAAGAAGGGCTGCGCGTGTTCCCGACAGGACAGAAGGTCATCGCGTATTCACCGGATAACAAGGCGGTGGCGATCGTGAAGATCACCGCTTGTGTTGCCGAGATCAACTTCAATGGAGAGGAAGTTACTTCGGTTGAGCTGGAGCTGATCCGTCCGCTGACGGAGGAGGAGTCTGCCGTGCAGACCGCTCTGGCGCACGAAATGTTCTTCGGAGATCCAGACATTTAACGACCTCGAGACCCTGGAGCAGCGATCGGCGCGGACACGCCGATCACGTTATCGTCCTTCCTTTGCTTGAGTTTCTGCGCAGCATCGCTCCGATCACCGATCGGGTGGACGTGATGCTGGAGGCGAAGCTTAAGGACGGGGCGCTATTTGCATTAATGGAGGATTTGGCGCGATATCGGGAGGAAGGCGTGGAGATTTTGGATGGAGCAAGCGTGCGCATCCAGCCGTAATTTTCGTGGACAAGCCCGCTGAACGCTGGTTCTCTTGAAAAATGAAGGGAAATACGGTAAGTTGTACAAAATGAAGGTGTATTTAATATAGAGGAGGATTTTCATGGGTGATTTGTTAGCGGGGAAAAATGTGATCGTGATGGGGGTTGCTAACGAGCGCAGTATCGCATGGGCAATTGCGCAAAGCTTGGCAGAGCAAGGTGCCCGTCTGGCATTTACATATGAAAGTGAACGCGTAGAAGGCCGGGTCCGCAAACTGGCCGAAACGATTCCAGGTTCGTTGATTCTGCCGTGCAACGTGACGGTAGATGAGGAGATCGACCGACTGGCTGACACACTGAAATCTGAATTTGGCGTTCTGCATGGTCTGGTGCACAGTATTGCGTTTGCCAAAGGTGAGGATCTGGCGGGTGAGTTTATGGACACGTCCCGTGAAGGTTTTGCATTGGCTAACGACATCAGCGTCTATTCCCTGGTGGCCGTATCGAAGCGCTTGTCGCCGCTCATGACGGAAGGCGGAAGCATTATGACGATGACGTATATGGGATCGGAGCGCGTAATGCGCAACTATAACGTAATGGGCGTGGCAAAAGCCGGACTGGAAGCATCGGTACGTTACTTGGCTAACGACCTTGGGCCGAAGAACATCCGCGTTAATGCGATTTCGGCTGGACCGATCCGTACATTGGCTGCGAAGGGGATCAGCGATTTCAACTCCATCCTCAAGCAAGTTGAGGAGAAAGCTCCGTTGCGCAAAACGACGGACACCGCTGAAGTTGGCGACACGGCGATGTTCCTGATCAGCCATCTGTCCCGCGGAATTACCGGAGAGGTCATTTTTGTAGACGGCGGGTATAATATCGTAGGTGCATAACGTAAAGACCGCTTGCGGTTAGTCAGCAAAAAGTTCGTTTCCGGTAGGGCACATTCCCTGCGATTGGACACGGACTTTTTGCATATAAAGTAAAGCGGCTTTCGTTTGATTTCCAAGGCGGGCAGGCGAAAGGACGCAACTTTGCATATTTCAAGACGTATAGTTTTTAGGGAGTAAATTATCAGTATAAGATGAAAGTAGAGTGAATCGATTGGAATCGAATCCGAAAGTTCCATATGTGGTAGGCAGCAAGAGTCCGACGGCCGTAGCGATCAACTGCGCTGCGAAAGCAGGAGAATGGATTAAGAGCCGGCTGGGGGACTACCGTGATCTGAATACGAAGCAATCGCCTCAGGATTTGGTAACGGATGTGGATAAGGGTGCGGAAGCGATGATTCGCAAGCTGATCTTGACGCATTTTCCAGATCATGAGATCCTTGGCGAAGAAGGTGTAGCCCCAGGAGCGGCGGCATCTGCTGCAGCGCTGAAGCAGGGGAGCGAGTCGGAGTATTTGTGGATCGTCGACCCGGTGGACGGAACGACCAATTTCGTGCACGGATTTCCGTTTTTCTGCGTATCGATAGCGCTGGCATATAAAGGGGATGTCATAATCGGAGTAATATATGACCCAATTCGCGACGAGATGTTTGTGGCAGAGAAAGGCAAAGGCGCCTACATCCACGGGCAGAAGTCGAAGGTGTCCAACGATGCAACATTGTCCGGCAGCGTGATTGCGGTAGGGTTTAACCCGGACCGGGATTTTGCTTTGCCGGTAAATATGCGCGGTTTGAACGCGTTGTCTGGACAAGTGCGCAGCCTGCGCGCTGCCGGTTCAGCTGCATTGCATTTGGCGTATGTTGCTGCGGGACGGCTTAGCGGTTATTATGAGGTTGGATTGAACGCTTGGGACGTTGCGGCGGGTGCACTGATCGTAAAGGAATCCGGAGGAATAGTGACGGATACCGCGGGCAACCCTTATCACATCGGCGTACGTCATTTGGTTGCCAGCAATGGCAAAATTCATGACGAACTGCTTGGAGTTATCCGGGCTGCCGACGCGACGGGCCTGTAAAAGAAATAAAATTTTGATTTAGATTTGGCGACAGCAAATGCTTAATCCATATTTACCGGAAGGAGTGTCCAGGATGAGCGATAGCAAGGATTTGGAACGCGAGCTCAGCGAGATGCTGACGGAAGGGGAATACGGCAATGAGAAAGAACGCCGTGAGGAGGAACGCAGAAGATTGTCACCGAAGTACGAAATCCGAATTCAGACCACGTTGGATCCGATTGTGGAGGAGACGCTGAATTACCGGAAGATGGCCAAGGAAGTCGATGGCCGTTATGATGAGTATTTAAAAAGGACCGGGCGCGCGGAGAATAAGCCGGAATAGCACAGAGTGCGCAGCATTCGCCGGTGTAAGATGCAACAACGAGACCTGAGGCCAACAGCGAAAAACCTCAGGTTTTTCGCGCTATTATACTTATTTTTATCCAAGGAGTTGAATAGCTTGAAGCATCCTCGTATGAACAAGGTTTCCGCCGTTGCGGGAGCGCTCGCCCTCATTCTTATCTTGGTCAGCGGCATCGCTGCAAAACCAACCCAAGCTGCGCCAGCGGTCGATGACTACCTGATCGTTGCGCTGGGCGATTCCATTACAGCCGGGTACGAGCCGGGCATGACTGAGCAGAGCGTCCCTTACGGCTTCGTGGAACGTCTTAAAGAACAGGGGCTGTTCCATGCACGGACGTCTGCCGTGAATTACGGTATTCTGGGTCTGACCAGCGAAGGTTTGAAAAATTACGTGACCGCCATCCAGAAGGGGGTACCGGTGGCTGGCGCAGACATTCAAGCGAACTTGCCGGATCCTCGCATTGCTTCCTTTGCGTCGGGGGTTGCTCAAGCAAAGGCTGATCTGCAGAAAGCTGATTTGATCACGATTACGATCGGCGGGAATGACCTGCTGAAACTGCTTCCGGATATGAAAAACATCTCGCTGGATCAACTCCGCGCCCAAGGCGATGAGGTGTTGACGCATTATGGCGACAACCTGCGCGAAATCGTCCGCATCTTGCAGGAGTTGAATCCTTCGGCGCAAATCGTGATTGCGGACCAATACCAGCCGGTGCCGAAGCTGGCCGGCACAGCGATCTACGATGAGCTGCAGCAGCTCGCCGGTAAGTTTACCGGGATCGTGGATGGCATTGTTGCCGATCACGCTGGGGATGCGAAGCCGGTCAAAGCAGCCCATGTAGCAGCGGCTTTTACGGGGCGGGAAATTTCGCTGACGCATATTTTCTCCGACACGGATATCCATCCGAACCAAGCCGGATATGAGGAAATCGCCAAGATTTTCGCTGAATCGGTTTGGGGCAGCTATCAGACGACAACCGCCAAGACCGGTGGAGCCCCGATATCCGTTGTGGTTAAGGGCAAGGAGTTAAACACGCCGTATCCGCCGATCTTGAAGAACGGGCAGACGTTCGTGGCCATTAAGGAAATCACTGATGCGATTGGAGCGCAAAGCAAATGGGATTCCCGCACCTCCACTGCGACGGTTACCTATGGCAGCCGGACGGTTGTGATCCCGATTGGCGCGAAGCAAATCAAAGTAGATGGAACGCCGGCGACGACCGCAACTCCAGCTTTCTTGCAAAAGGTCGGCAAAGAGAACAAAACCTATGTTCCGCTCGCTTTGCTCGTGCAGGGGCTTGGGCTGGATGTTCAATACAGCAGCAAAATGAAGACGGTATTTATCAACGAACTTTAATATTAAAATAGTTGGCCGACAAATCGCCGGAGCGTGGAGAACGCTCCGGTTTTTTTGTGTTGCGGCTGGCGCCAGCCCCCCAGATGTATATGGCTGCCGGCTTCTCTCGATATTATCCCGATGAGTCAGGGGGAGTGAATGAAAGGGATGCCAAATCCGTATGATCACACATAAGCTCCTTAGTCCTGGACATTTGGCCACAAAGGGCGTTCCGCTAAGCTAAGTGGGAGAGGTTTATTTTAAGGGATACACATAAAAGGAGATGGCGGAACATGCCGAAAATCGCGGACAAATATTTACAGGTCGACCCCTGGAAGGTCGTGGAGGTAGGTTTTGATCCGGGGCGTAACCGGGTCAGCGAGTCGATTTTTTCACTGGGGAATGAATATATGGGGGTCAGAGGCTACCCGGAGGAAGGGTATAGCGGAGATACGCTGCTGGGCAGCTATTTCAATGGGCTGTTTGAGGAGAGCCCGGTGACGGCTCATTACAAGGGGATTATTAAATCGCTGCGCTTTATGGTGAACGCGGTGGATTGGCTTCATACGCGGATTACATTGGATGGGGAAACGCTGGATCTGGCGGTGAGCCGGTTCAGCAACTTTCGGCGGGAGCTGGATTTTCGCACAGGAATCTATACCCGGGAGTTCGTGTGGCATACCGCCAGCGGGAAAGACGTCCAGATTACGTTTGAACGCCTCGTCAGTATGAAGGTGTCCCATCTTGGGGCACAGCGGATGACGTTGACGCCGCTCAACTTCACTGGTTCGATTCAAGTGCAAACCGGCCTGAACCTGAAGGTGATCCATGAGGATCAGCAACGGTGTTATTGGAAGGAGCTGAAACAGGGGGAAGCAAAAGATATCGAAGGAACCGGGATCGCGGGGATTCTAGGGGAGACGGTGAACACGGGGAACCGGTTGTTTTCCGGATTCCGCGTAGTTGCACCGGACGCCGTTACGGACGAGTTAGTGCAGGAAAGCTGTTACATCGGCCGGGCGCTGACCTTGAAGCTGGAACAGGGCAAGCGCAGCACGCTGGATAAACTCGTTGTGAACGTGGCTGAGAAAGACCGTACCACGCCGGACGATGACCTTTGGCTGCGAGGGATCGAGCTGACAGCTCGGCACACCCAGGCGGGGTTTGATGCGGCGGCGGCCGACCAACGGGCGTATTGGAACCAGGTGTGGGCGGAATCGGACATCGCGATCGAAGGCGATCCGGAGAATCAGCAGGGGATCCGCTTTTGTATTTTTCAACTGTATCAGACTTACCACGGGGATAACCCCGGCTTTAACATCGGTGCAAAGGGGCTGACCGGCGAGGCTTATCGGGGGCTGGCTTTCTGGGATACGGAGTCGTATTGCTTGCCGTTTTATATTTTTAACAATCCGAAGGCAGCGCGGAGCTTGCTCGAATTCCGTTATCGGACGCTTCCTGAGGCGTTGAAGCGGGCCAAGGAGCTGGACTGTGAAGGAGCGTTTTATCCGATTGCTACCATCGACGGAACGGAAAGCTGCGATCTGTGGCAGCACTCCAATCTGCAGCTGCATGTCGGCACGGCGGTAGCGTACGGGTTGCGCCATTATGTGAAAATTACGGGTGACAAGGCGTTTCTGTACGAAAAAGGCGCGGAAATGCTGATCCAAATCAGCCGTTTTTACGCGTCACGCGGCCAGTGGGGGCAACAGTCGGGCAAATACGGCTATTTCGGCGTCATGGGCCCGGATGAATTCCAGCTGATGGTGAACAACAACTGTTATATCAACCTGATGGCCAAGAAGTTGTTCGAATATACGCTGGAGGTGCTGGAAGCGATGCGGAGCGAGGCTTTCGCCGCTTATGACGAGCTGGCAGCACGGCTTGGCCTGACGGAGGAAGAGCAGAAGGATTGGCAGAACAAGGCGCAGCATATGAAAATTCCGCGGGATGAACGGACGGGGATTTTTGAAGAGCATGATGGCTTTTTTGACCTGCCGCATCTGGATATTCACGCCATTCCGGTCACGGAGTTCCCGCTGTATTCGCATTGGTCGTATGATCGACTCTACCGTTACGACATGATTAAGCAGCCGGATGTGCTGATGTTCATGTTCCTGTACAGCAGCGAATACTCGCTCGAGGAAAAACGCGCTAACTACGATTATTACGAGCCCCGCTGCATTCACGAATCGTCGCTGTCGCCGTCGATCCACTCGATTTTGGCGGCGGAAATCGGACGTTCGGATGAGGCGTATAAGTTCTTTGAATTTGCGACCCGGTTAGACCTGGACAACTATAACCGCAATACGCGGGAAGGCTTGCATACCACGTCAATTGCGGCAGCTTGGATGAACATTGTGTACGGGTTCGGCGGGATGCGGTCCGATGGGGAGTTGCTTGCGCTGAATCCAAGTATCCCTGAACGGTGGGAAAGTTACCGGTTTATGGTGACGTATCGCGGCACGAAACTGCAAGTTGAAGTGGACCAGAATCAGGTTAGCATCCGTGCGATGTCCGGCGGCGTGGCGGAAATTTTGGTGTATGGCAACCTGGTCAACATCGATGAAGCCGGGATTCGGTTGCCGCTCCGAAAGGCGGTCGTTCAATGAGCTGGATCGTTAGAGAAAGCGGGTTTGACCCGGAGCGGATCGCACATCACGGCAATAAGTTTATGATCGGGAACGGGGTTCTTGGTTACCGGGGGACGTTGGAGGAGTTCAGCAAAAGTGAGCTGACCGCAACGATCGTCGCCGGCCTGTACGACCAAGTTGGGAGCAAGTGGCGTGAGCCGGTGAATGCCCCTAACGGGCTGGAGACGAATGTTTTTTGGAACGGCACGCGGCTAAGCGTGTTGGAGGCCGGAAATGTGGCCACAGGGGATAGCGCAGTGAAGAGCGAGAGTGCAGGCGGAGAGCGCGATCGAAGCAGACCAGAGCTTGTGGCTCACGAGCAGTCGCTGAACCTGCGTCAGGCGGTACACCGCCGGCGGTCGGTTTTTCGCACAGGGGATGGCGCAGAGGTCACGATCACTTCGGAGCGGTTTTGCAGTGCGGCGCGCACGGAGCTGATCGTATGCCGCTTCACCGTGGAGAGCAGCCAGGATGGCGAGCTGACGATCGTCACCGGCATTAATGGCGACGTCTGGGACATCAATGGCCCGCATCTTGTGCGGATGGAGAGCGGAGCGCATGCGGCAGGGGATGACGCAACCTGGGAGGTCGTGTCACTTACCGCTTCGACGCAGGAGCTCGGCTTGCCGATTACCGTAGCGGAAGCGGCAGAGGTTGCGAGCGGCGGGGAGCATGAAGTTTTACGCGAGGATCTATCCATCCGCCGCCGGATCCACGTGCGTTGCCGGGCCGGGGAACCGGTCGTGCTCGTAAAAGCTGTCGCCGTGGTGGCCGGACTGGAAGGGGAAACGGCTAACCAGGTTCAGGCGGCAGCGATCCAGTCGGCCCGGGAAGCGCGGCAGCTTGGTTACGATCGGCTGCTGAGCGAGCACGCCGAATATTGGGAGCGCAAGTGGAGCGCCTCCGACATTATCGTTGTAGGCGATGACGAAGCCCAGCTGGCATTGCGCTATAGTATGTACCAGCTCCATATCATTGCACCGGAACGCTCGGAGAAAGTGTCCATTCCGGCTCGCGGGTTGTCCGGTCAGGTATACAAGGGCGCGGTGTTCTGGGATACGGAGATGTTTATGCTGCCGTTCTTCCTGTATACCCAGCCAGAGGTGGCACGGAACCTGATGATGTACCGGGTGCATACGCTGGGCGGAGCGAAGCGCAAAGCCGCCGAGTACGGCTATGAAGGCGCATTTTATGCCTGGGAGAGCCAGGAAACAGGGGAGGATGCCTGCACCTTGTTTAACGTCAATGACGTGTTCACCGGCCGTCCGATGCGAACCTATTTCCGCGATAAGCAGGTGCATATCAGCGCGGACGTGGCGTACGGGATCTGGCAGGTTTACGCGTTTACAGGCGATGACCGTCTGCTTTTGGATGGCGGGGCGGAGGTCGCGTGGGAGTGTGCGAAGTTCTTTTATTCGTATGGGTATTTCAACCCTCGGAAGCAGCGTTACGAAATCCTCGACGTTACGGGGCCGGACGAATATCATGAGCGGGTGAATAACAACGCGTTCACGAACCGGATGGTGAAGGAATGTCTGCGCATCGCTTTGGATGCCATGGAGACTCTAAAGCGCGGCAACTCCGAGCGGTATGAGCAGCTGCTGGCAGGCAGCCATATACAGCCGGAGCACATTCGCGACATGTATGAACGGTTGTACGTTCCAGAGCCGGATGCCCAAAGCGGGTTGATTGAGCAGTTTGACCGCTATTACGCGCTGGAGGACGTTGCGCTGCCGCAACTGAAATCGCGAATGCTGCATCCCCACGAATATCTCGGCGGGGGAAACGGACTTGCGACGACAACGCAAATCCTCAAGCAAGCCGATGTAGTGCTGATGCTGCACCTGTTTAAGGACGATTACGATCCAGCAATCAAAAAAGCGAACTGGGCTTACTACGAGCCGCGCACCGAGCACGGATCGAGCCTCAGTGCTTGCATCTATGCACTGGTGGCAGCGGATACGGGATCACCGGACTGGGGTTACCCTTACTTTATGCGGACGGCGACGATTGACCTAACCGGCGATGCCAAGCAATACGTCGGTGACTTGTACATCGGCGGCACGCATCCCGCTGCCAACGGCGGGGCGTGGATGGCGGCGGTGTTGGGATTTGCCGGCTTACGGTATGACGGAGACAAGGCGGTGCTTCGTCCGGCGTTGCCATCAGCCTGGCAGGCGATCGAATTCCCGGTACGCTTAGGCGGCGGCTCTTATCGGATCCGTGTCAGCCGGGAAGAGGTGGTCATCACGGCTCATGGCGATAATCCAGCTGGCCTGCGGTTTACCGTAGGAGAAGGAGAGCTGGCGGTAGCGCCGGGCCAGGAGGTTCGGATCCCCGTATGATACGGTCCGTTAGGAGTGCAAACGAAAGATTAAAGGAGAATCCATCATGTTAGAAACTATGAAAGGTGCGATCTTCGACCTCGATGGCGTGATCGTTGATACGGCCAAATACCACTATCTCGCCTGGCGGGCGCTGGCGCGACGGCTAGGTTTCGAGTTTACCGAAGCCGACAATGAGCGGCTGAAAGGTGTCAGCCGCATGGAATCGCTGCGCATCCTGCTTGAGGTGGGCGGTGTGGAAGCCACGGAGGAAGAACGCGAGCGGATGGCGGCAGAGAAGAACCGCGAATATGTCGAGTATATTTCCAAGCTGGAGCCTTCGGAAATTTTGCCGGGGGCGAAGGAGTATTTGCTGCAGCTGCGCGAGCGGGGCGTCAAGGTCGCGCTTGGGTCGGCGAGCAAAAACGCCGGGTTCATCTTATCCCGGCTGGGCATCGCGGAGCTGTTCGACGCGGTGATCGACGGCACCAAGGTGTCCAAGGCGAAGCCGGACCCGGAGGTGTTCCTCGCGGCTTGCTCGGCGCTGGCGTTGCCGCCGTCTGAATGCGTCGTGTTTGAGGACGCAGAGGCGGGCGTGCAGGCGGGCAAAGCCGCAGGCTGCCGCGTCGTCGGCATCGGCAGCCCGGACATCCTGGCTGAAGCCGATCGGGTCGTCAGCGGGCTGCATGAACTGGTGTAGTTGGCACGTTTGATCGCTTTGCACGAAACCCAATAAAGTCCCCCGGAAATTTCCGGGGGACTTTTTGTTTTTTTTAACTGGCAAGAATCCCAAAATCCCCTACACTAAGAAATAGGCAGGGGCCCGCCCATCCGCGAGAACAGGTGGAACCGCCACGATCTTCGTAGAAACGCGCATACTTGCCGGTTTTTAGAATTGCTATAGTTAAATTGCCGGAGGTGCAACACCATTGAAGCTAAAACTCAAGAACCCGCTAGCCAATTTGAACGTTAAACAGCAGATGATCCTCCTCTTTATTGTGATGGTCATTCCGTTATTTATTCTGAACGCCTACGGCAACTATAAAGCGGATCAAGTATTGAAGCGAAATGTCACCAACGCCTATATCGAGCTGAATAAGCAGAATTTCCGGCTCATTACCCGGGATATCGAGGCGATTAACAAGGTTACGTCAACCGTATTCCAGCATCCGCTGCTCCAGCAGCTGAACCCCAGCGGTGAAAGCTCAGAGACCGTCCTGGATCGGGTCAAAAACTACGAGAGGCTGGAGAACCTGCTGCTCAATTACTCGCAGGAAACCGATCAGCGGGAGCCGGTGTATTATTCGCTATACGTCTACGATCCGGACAACGCGTATTTCTTTGCCCCATATTATCCGGATGCGCGAAAGGCGGGCGTCTATTTTTTTCTCGAGAACGAGAAGCCGGAATGGTTTGATGAAGCCGTCGCGCAAAAAGGAAACGGTTACCTGCGCCTCATTGAGCACCTGTCTCCCTCCGGCCAAGGCCTGCCAAATCAAAAAACGCTCGCTTATATTCGGGCGATCAACAGCATTTACAAAAACGGTACGATCGGCGTACTGGTTGTGTCCAATGTTGACGGGCGCATCGGCGAATCGCTGCAAACCGTCTCCATTCCGGAGGGTGAGCTGTATTTTACCGATTGGAACAACCGGATTCTGACCTCCACACCAAGCCTGACGCCAACGCCAACTGGTTCGATATTGGATTTACCGCCAGAGGCGGATTTAGGCGATTCGCTGATCGGGGTGAAGGATCTCATCACCGAGGATTTCATCTATGTGATTAATTATAATTACGTTCTGCAGCAAAAGCTGGTGTACAAAGTGCCCATCAAGGCCATGCTGCAACAGCAAAACGAAATCAAACGGATTATTCAGCTCATTTCCATCGCTTATTTTGTGGTGGGGCTGGTGTTAATCTTATATTTCTGGCGGTCGCTGATGACCCCGATTCAAAAATTGGTTTATTTCGTCCGCCGTTACGAGCCGGGCAATGTGGTGCCGGAGACGCCGTACCGGGAAAGAAACGACGAGGTCAGCGTGCTCATTTCTACAATCTACGAGATGGCTCGCCGCCTCAATGGACTGATTCATTATAAATATCAGATGGACATCAAGCAGAAGGAAGCCCAGCTGCAAATTTTGTATCAGCAGATTAACCCGCATTTGCTGTACAACACGCTGGAGAGTATTTATTGGAAAAGCGCGATGGAAGGAAACACCGCCTCCGCCGAAATGATCAAGGAGCTGTCCAAGCTGATGAAAATCAGCCTGAGCCGCGGCCGGGAGCTGATCACGCTGGAGGAAGAGCTGGAGCATGCTTCGGCTTACATCAAGCTGCAGGAGCATCGTTATGAGTATGGTTTCCGCGTGATCTGGGACATTCCATCGGAACTGCATTCCACCATCATTCCAAAAATCACGCTGCAGCCGCTTATTGAGAACGCTATCATTCATGGCGTTAAACATATGGGAGAAGATGGCGAAATCATGATTCGCGCCGAAGCGGACGAAGCGCAGGGTTGTGTATACATTAGGATCGCCGACAACGGGTATAAGCCGGTCGACTTCGACGCCATCGACAAGCTGCTGAATGACGAAACGCCAAGCCCATCGTTTGGTTACGGCATCCGCAATATTCATCAGCGGCTTCGGCTGCATTTTGGGCCGGAGTACGGTTTGAAATACATGGGCCGCCCTGAAGGCGGAACCATCGTCACCATTACCCTGCCGCTCACCGTGAACCGGAACGAATAAAACGAACAGGGGGAACCACGATGTACAACGTATTGGTCGTCGACGACGAACCGTTGATCTGCAAAGGATTATCGGGACTTTTAACCGCTTCAGGACTGGATATCGGCCAGATCTACACCGCGTATAACGGGCACGAAGCGCTGGATTATGTCCGAATGGAGGAAGTAGATCTGCTCGTCACTGACATCCAGATGGGAGAAATGAACGGGATCGAGCTGATGCAGCAGGCGAAGCTGATCAAGCCATGGGTACAGACGATCATCATCTCCGCGCATGAAACGTTCCAATACGCCCAGATGGCGATCCGGCTTGGCGCCAAGGACTATTTGATTAAGCCGCTGAACAGTGAGCAGTTCCTGGATTCGGTGCGCAACGCGCTGCTCAAGATGGATAAACCGATGCCGCAGAGTGAGGAGCTGTTGTCCCGGGGCGCTGAACATTTCCGCATGGAGGAGCCGCTTCCGGAATACGGCGAACGGTTGAACCGCCTGTTAAGTGATCCCGCCGAAGGGGACGAAGAGCAGAGGTTTGCGGAAGCTGAGCGATTGGGGCTGACGGGGCCGTATTTTTCCGTGATCAAAATCAAGCTGGCCATCCCCGCTGACAAGCAGCTATCCGTGGACCAGGATCGGGATGCCTGCCTGTTCCGCTACGCGGCGCTGAATATCGTGAACGAGCTGCTGCATCAGGAGTGGCGCGCGGCATCTTTTTATACCCAGAGTCTGGAGATCGCCCTCATCTTGCAGTGGAATGAAACGGAGTACGCCGAACCCAATCTCAATAAAATCAACCAGCTCGAAATGCTTGGCCGAAGTCTGCACCATCACATCCATAAATACCTTGGCTTGCGGTGCACGGTGGGCATCAGCCAGATTCTCAAAGGCACGGGTTTTCTAAGCCTGCTGAGCCGGCAGGCGGACAAAGCGATGCTGTGGGGAGGCGAACACGGGGATCACCATGTATTTTATTATGGCGATTTTAACTGGCACAACTATACCCAGGACCCTTCCACAGAAGAGCTGACCAAGCAGAATAACCGGATTGTGGAGAGCGCCAAGAAGTATATCGAGGAGAATTACCGGCAGAAGGGACTGACTATCCACGAGGTGGCCCGCAACAATCACGTCAGCCCCAATTACTTGAGCTACTTGTTCAAGAAAAATACCGGCTACAACCTCTGGGAATACGTGATTAAGCTGCGGATGGAAGAGAGCAAAGCGCTGATTCTGAACACGGATCTGCGCCGTTACGAGATCGCCGAACGTGTGGGATATGAGTCGCCGGAGCATTTTAGCAAGATATTTAAGAAATACTTTGGCGTCAGTCCTACCGAGCTGAAGAAATAACGATGAAGTAAGAACGACCATAGTTCACATAGTTTTAGACATGTTCGACATACGGCTGCTTTTCTACAATGAAAAAAGACACTACGTAGAAAAGAGGGAGAACGATGGGGGAACCCGTGATTTCACCGGGGAACATGCAGCAGAACACGGTTAAAGCATCCACCTCCGCTTCGCAGAAGCCGCGGCGGGGATCGAACTGGAAGCAGTACATGTGGGGGTATCTTTTTCTGGTACCGGCGATTGCCATCTTTATCGTGTTCTTGTGGGTCCCGATCATCAAAGGGATGGTTTACAGCTTCTACAATATCGATTTCGTCAAAGGCAACACATTTGTCGGATTCGACAATTACGTAAAGGTGTTTCATAACCCAGACGTGCTGTTGTCGGTTCGCAACACCTTGTATTATATGCTCCTCTGTTTGGTTATCGGCTTCTGGGTGCCGATCGCAGCGTCAATCGCGATTTCCGAGCTGCGCTGGTTCCAAGGATTTGCGCGGATCGCCGCTTACCTGCCGTTCGTCGTACCGGGCGTTGTCCTGTATGGGATGTGGCGCTGGATGTACGATCCGGTGGGACCAATCAACGCCTTGCTCGGATGGTTTGGGGCCGATCCGGTGTCCTTTATTTCCGACGGCAGGTGGTCGATGGTTTCGATCGTCTTTATGGAGACGTGGCAGCAGTTTGGTTCAGCGATGCTGATTTACCTGGCTGGGGTGCTGAGCATTCCGCGGGATTGGTACGAAGCGGCGGAAATCGATGGAGCCGGCGTCTGGGCCCGGATCAAATACATCACGCTGCCGTCGATGCGGAACCTGATCGTGCTGATGTTGATTTTGCAGCTGATCGGCACATCTCAGGCGTACCAATCGCAGCTAGCATTGCTGGACGGCGGGCCAAACAAGGCCACGTTAACCTATGCCCTCCTGACCGTCAAATACGCCTTTACCCAGCTCGATTATGGGGCCGGGACTGCGCTTGGGGTTCTGATGTTCATCGTGCTAAGCGTGCTGGGCGTGTTGCAATACAAGCTGAACAAGGAGGAGTACTGATATGAAAGAAAGAGGCATCCTGTCGCCCTCCGATCTGCAGAAGCCGCTGAATAAAGTGGTCTACGGATTGATGTGCTTGTGCATTGCGGTGATGACGTTTACGATGTTGTATCCGATCGCGATGACGATGTTCAACGGATTGAAGAGTAACCAGGAGGTTAACTCGTTTCCGCCGCGATTCTTCCCGAAGGAATGGCATTGGGACAATTTCCCGAAAGCTTGGAATTATATCGATCTGCCGATGTTTTTGAAAAATACGCTGCTCATCTTCGGCGGCAACCTGCTGATGACCATTCTGGTGCTGGGGCTGGCTTCGTTCAGCATTTCGCGGATCCGCGTGCCATATAGCCGGGCGATCTACTTTTTTATTCTGCTGACGTTGTTCATCCCGGCGTCGAGCTATATGATCCCGAACTTCGTGAACCTGAAGGAGCTGGGGCTGCTGAACACCTATTGGGCGTTCTGGCTGCCGGCGGGAGCGAATGCGTATTATTTTCTGCTGATGAAAAATTTCTTCGACGGCATCCACCCGGAAATCTTCGAAGCGGCCCGGATTGACGGAGCTTCGGAGTGGACCAGTTACTTGCGGATTGCGGTGCCGCTGTCCGTGCCGATCTTCGCGACGTTGGCGATTTTTATTTTCTCTACGGCGTGGAATGATTGGTTCTGGCCATCGCTGGTGATGCACACGGAAGACAAATACACGCTGGCCACCGCGATCTACAAATATGTCATTAACGCGCGGAACATGGATAGCAGTGTGAAGTTCAGCATTTTGTTTATGGTGATGATTCCGCCGATCTTCGTGTTCCTGGGTTTCCAGAAGTTTATCATGCGCAGTGTGAGCCTGTCTGCGGTTAAGGGATAGTGGTAACGGTTACAAAATCGTAGGCCTGCACACGAAAGTCATAAGATCACACATCGAATGCTAAATGTTTCTCTTTTATGATAAAAATGCAAGATTACCTAACTTATGAAAAGGGGAGTTTCAATGCGCAAGTTTTCAGCGGTGTTGATGTGTCTGATGTTGCTTGGTTCGCTGCTCGCGGCCTGCGGCGGAGGCGGGAACAAGGAAGCCCAAAATAACGGCGGCGGTAACAACGGCGGAAATACGGCGGCTACAAGCAACAACGGGGGAGGCAATGCGGACGCGTCGTCGGCTGAAGCCGATGATATCACGCAGCGCAAGGTCACGATCAAGATCCACTATCCGTTGCCGGACGAAACGACGCTTCGCCAACAGGAGGACGATAAAATCGCCCGCTTCCAAGCCAAGTATCCTAACGTCACAATCGTGAAGGACGACTGGCAATACAGCGTCAATGAAATCGGCGTAAAAATGGCTTCCAACGAAGCGCCAACCTTCTACAATACGTGGGCCACAGAAGCTCAATTCCTGGTGGAACGCGGCTGGGTTGCTGACATCACTGATCTGTGGAACAACTGGGAGTATAAGGACGAAATTAACCCGGTGCTGCAAAATCAATTTATCGTAGACGGCCGAGTGTACGGGATCACCCAAAACGGTTACGTCACTTCGACAGTAGTGAATAAGAAGCTGTTGGACGAAAAGGGCATCGCTGCTCCTCCGTTCGACTGGACTTGGGATGATATGTACAACGTGGCCAAAGGCGTTGCCGATCCGAAGAAAGGGATTTCGGGGATCGCTCCGATGGGAAAAGGGAACGAAGCAGGCTGGAACTGGACCAACTTCCTGTTTGAAGCCGGCGGCGACATTCAAAAGAACGAAAACGGCAAAGTGACTGCCGTGTTCAACTCCGAGGCTGGGGTGAAGGCGCTGGACTTCTACAAGAAGCTGAGATGGGAAGCTAACGCCATCCCGCAAGACTGGGCGTTGGGCTGGGGCGATGCCGTCAGCTCCTTCCAACAAGGACGGACAGCGATGGTCATCGCCGGTGCATTTGACGTCGTTCAAGCCGCGCTGAATGAAGGCGGTATGAAGCCGGAGGATGTGGTCGCTTATCCGATGCCTGCAGCCGAGAAAGGCGGCAAGCATTACGGGGTGCTCGGCGGCAACTACCTCGTCATTAACCCGAATGCGACGAAAGACGAACAAGAAATGGCGTTCCGTTATATTACGTTTGATTACTTCACCGACGATGCTTTGAAAGCCGTTGAAGATACGATTCAAGCCCGCAAAGCGGAAGGCAAGTATTATGTGCCGACACCGCTGGAGTATTTCAGCGAAGATTCCGAGTATGCCAGCAAAGTGAAAGCCATTTACGAAAAATACGACAACGTGTACAAATACGATCCGCAGCTCTTCGGCCTGCTGGAAGGCAAGCCGGAAGCGCAATTCGGCACGCAGGACTACTACGCCACGATGTCCAACGTCGTCCAGGAATCGTTCTCGAAGAAGGGCACGGACTCCAAGCAGCAGCTGGATGTCGCAGCGAAGTACGTGCAAGAGAATTTCTTTGACAAAATTCAAGCGCAATAATTCGTGAGTTGGCAGGGAGTCTCCCCTTGGGTCAGGTTGACCGGGGGAGGCTTTTTTTGCGTTGGAGGGGGCGGGAGTGGTGGAGGTAGGGAGTACGATTGGAGAGTGACGATGGTGGAGGAGGAGGCTAGTGCTAATGCCAGGCGTAGGCCGCTAACGGACCTGAGAGACCTTATTTTGCGGTTTTCGGCGCGTGTTGAAATCTAACGGACCGGAGAGACGTTATTTGCGGTCTGGAGTGGAGTTCAGCACGGATTTCAGCCCAATAGCGTCATCTGGTTCCGTTAGGATGGGAAATGGCCGGGAAATGAGCGAATAAGGTCATCTGGTTCCGTTAGAAGGGACTGGAGCGGAGAGGGACGGCGCGCCCTGCCGAGCTCTCTAAATCTAAATCACGCCGACGTTGCCGTTTTGTCCGTCGACTGGTGCGCGCGGGCTTGTCGGCCGAGTACGAGGCCAACGAGGGAGGCCATTACTTGCTGGAACACCATGCCCAACACGACCGGCACGGCCACCGGGGCGGGGAAGTAAGTGACGGCCAGCACGGCGCCGGCGCTGATGTTGCGCATGCCGCCGTTGAAGACCAGCGCGACTTTGTCGGCTTCGTTTAGGCCGATCAGCCGGGACAAGCCGAAGCCAAGCGCGTAGCCGATGGCCGCGAGCAGAACGATGATGGCGGCGAGCCCCAGCAGCCGCGGGCTGAAGTCGGTCAGGTAAGGGGCGACAACCGCGCCGTTAATCGCCACGACCGAAGCCATGGCAAGCTTCGAAAACGGGTTAAGCCAAGGCCCCCAAGTGGTGATCACCTTGCCTTGGGTCCACTGGTTCAGCACCATGCCCACCAGCGATGGGACGACGATCATCCAGAACAGGCTGGTCATCATCGCCACGGCGTCAAGCCGGACGCTGGTGCCAACCAACAGCGCCAGGATGCCGGGAACAACAAAGGGAGCCAGCAGCGTGTCGATCAGGATGATCGACAAGGTCAAGGCAATGTTGCCCTTGTAGATGCTGACCCAGACGAAGCTGCTCACCCCGGTTGGAATCGCCGCAGCGAGGATAAAGCCGGTGATCGTATAAGCATCCCCGGGGAACGCCAAATGCCCCATTCCCATCGCCATCAGTGGCATGGCCAGGTGGAGGATGAACAGGCAGAGCACCAGAGGGAGTGGTTTTTTGAGCACGTTTAGGAAATCTTTGAAGCTGAGACTAATGCTCCCGGCAAAGGTCATGAAGGCAAACAGCCACGGAGACAGGTAGGTATAGGAGGCTAGACGACTCCCGCAAAGGACGCCGATCAATATGCCAGTAGGGGTAATTAATGGCATTAATTTGTTCAGTTGTCGGTTTAGCGTTTGCAGCATGGTCACGACATCCTTTGGCAGTTTATCGGAAATTATATGAAAAAATATAATTGTTTACATATGGATCATCTTTACATGGTAAATTTAGGTAGTTTACAATGAAACAAGTTTGGCCAAATTAACAAGAATAAATAGAGAGGTTGAGATGCTATGTTTAAAAGAACATTATTATGCGCCTTGACTTTAATAATTACCTTGTTCATTTCTGGGCCAGGATATGCAGCGAATGATCAAGATGATAGTCTGGGGCATGATTCTATTAGCCCACAGACTAAAATGGAAATTATCAAAACAATGGAGGAATTAACGAAGATAAGCTTGGAAAAGCTAAATCCTCAAAATTCTTCGAAACTTAGTTCGAATGCTGAAGGCACCCTGAGGAAAAAACTTTCTTCCTTGGGTGTTAGAGAGCTTACTCCAATTGAAGTGCAAGAAAAGATATCAAAAAATTTAGTAACACCTAACGTTTCAGTTCCTCCTAGTAATAGTAATGTCAGATGGTATGAGCTTAGATATACACATACCCGGAGTGGAAAGACATATGATATCCAAGAACTGTATGCTTAGGCCGTAGGGTATAACACTAATCTTTATAGTTCTAACAACACATTGTATTTGATTAATGGTACAAAAACACAGGTCAATGTTGGTCAGGCACTAATAAATGTTTACGCGAATAAATTAATCGGAGTTATTGCGTCATTGCGTCATTGAATCCAATCACAAATATTTTACCATATGAGTTATTTGTAAAAATACCAGACGGAAGTTCCACTATTTCTATGAATTCTGATTTCATTTCATACAGATTACTTTCAACTGCTTGTTTTTCATACGTAAAAGATTCTGGAAAAAGCGACGATTATTTAACTATGATGTACGCCTCAAATATGTTCACTATTTCCTCCTCTCATACTGTTGCTGGAATTGCTGATGAAGGGAAACCAACGGCTACGCCTCTTGTTTCATCGGGTAGATCCTTGAGCTATTCTGCATATGCTAATTTTTTGAATTTAAGCAGATCGACATCTTACGCCCAAGCTACAGTTTGGAAAGTTAAAGACACACAAAATAAAGACCACACAGCGACTGCTAGTGTATTTACGCCCTCTATGCCAAGTCAAATTACTCAATAATAAGTAAAATTAAATATAAAGCTCCATTTGGAGCGTTATATTTAATTTAAGCTCATGAAAGTAGAAGGGGTGTATTATGAGGAAGAGAAGTACACTTTTTTTGATAGTTATATCACTAATTTTGATTTCAACTGCAGCTTTCATTTTCTTATATCCAATGAATAAGGAAATTTCAAACACGATAGAAGGAATACAATATGAGTTACAGGATGATGAAGTTATTCCTGTAACAATTAATATAAATGGCAGACTTCATTATTCATTGTTAGGTAATAAACGTTTCAAAGGGGTAATTAGTGTTAAGCTTGATGGACAACCGGACTTAAAAAATAACCGGGAGTTAAATATGAGCTTTCAAAAAAGTGGCAAAGCTCTCATGTCATTTTTCATGGATTACGCTGATCTATCGGAAGAAGAGAAATGGAATACACAGTTTGGACGGGTGTTTTTTTCTAAAGATTTTAAATCAGCTACTTTCGAAGTTATTGGTTTAAACGATAGGGTTCTGATAGCCGGCCCAGCAAAGAATAAAATGGAAGGGCTTCAAATATCGCAAGAGTTAATGTATGCCTATCTAAAAAAATATAACCTGAATGACTATTTCAAAAAATAGAAAAAAACTCCTAAAATCAAAGAGCCGCAATTCGGTTTCAATAAATTTTCATTTCGTCAAACAAAAAGAAACCACTCTTTAGTAAAATGGAGGTACCACTCAACCATAAACCCAAAGGAGAGGTTTCTTTGCCATCTTCGACGCGGCTTACCCTGGAGGCGGACGAGACAGCTACCACCCTAAAAATGCTCACTAGAGTCATTATTTACGCTTACACACAGTGCATTTACTCTTCTCGCCAGATCGCCAAAGCTATCCGCGAAAACATCATGTTCATGTGGATCGCGGCCAGGCAAAGGCCGGATTTCCGCACTATCAACCGGTTTCGATCAGAACGAATGAAAAGTGTACTGGAGACGGTGTTTACCACCGTGCTTCAGTTTCTCTGGTTGAGGAGAACTATGTGCAGCTCGAGCATTACTTTGTGGACGGCACGAAGATTGAAGCGAATGCCAACCGATATACATTTGTTTTGGGAAAAGCCGTGGTGAAGCATAAAGCTAAGCTCCGGGAGAAAGTCCAGACCTTGTTCGCTGCGATCGAAGAAGCCGAGAAGCAAGAAGAAAGTGCTCACGGGGGCCAGGATCTTCTTGAAATGGGGAATCCTCTGCCATCACTAGTGAAAAGCTTGAGCAAGCTGTCAAGCAATTGGAAGATCGCTTGCAGGAGAAACCGAAAGACAAACCGCTCAAAAAGGCGTGCGTACCCTCCACAAAGACTTGCTTCCACGACTCCAGAAGTACGAGACGCATGGAGAGATTTTAGGCAAGCGAAACAGCTACAGCAAACAGATCACGACGCCACGTTCATGCGCATGAAAGAAGACCATATGCGAAACGGCCAGCTGAAGCCGGGGTATAATGTACAGATCGGCACCGAAAATCAATTCATTGTCGGCTACAGCGTTCATCAGAGCAAGGAGAAGACTGAAAGCTGGTACGAAATCGAGTACCGGCATTACCGCAGTGCCGGTTGTGAGGACTGTCCGCTGAAGCCGCAGTGTACGAAGGCCCAAGTAAATCGGGAGATCAAAGTCAGCATGAAGTATTTGCGGCTCAAAAATCAAGCCGGGCAGAAGCTTCGCAGTGAAGAAGGTTATGCTTTGGCCGTCAGACGGATGATTGAGCCGGAGCCTGTGTTCGGGGATATGAAAAACAATTGGGACTTCAAACGATTCCTGCTTCGAGGCTTACCAAAAGCAAGCTTTGAAGTCGGGTGGCTTTCCCTTGCCCACAATCTGCTCAAGAAAGCAGCGGCGGACGCCAAAAACCAAGGAGCTAAGCGGTCTGTTCTCGCTTAGCTCCTTGGTTTTTTACTTATACCATCCTATCTTGTTGCTGAGGATGTTCAAAAGTTTACTTTTGGGACAGCCTCTACTATTTTCATCGGGCAATTTCTTTGAAAGAAGCCTCTGCGGCTTCCAACGTGAAGTCGATGTCGGCTTCCGTGTGCGCCGTTGTCAGGAACCAAGCTTCGAACTTCGACGGGGCGAGGTTGACCCCACGGTTCAGCATGGCGCGGAAAAAGGCAGCGAACGCTTCGCTGTCGGTGTCTTGCGCCTCCGCATAGTTCGTGACCGGATGGTCACAGAAATGCGTCGAGAACGAGCCGCGGATTCGGTTGATGGTCAGCGGCACTCCATGGCGGCGGGCCGAGTCAGCCAGCCCGTCGGTCAGCTTCACGGCGAGGCGGTCCATCTCTTCGTAGACCCCAGCGCCTTGCAACACCTCAAGGCAGGCGATGCCGGCGGAGATAGAAGCAGGGTTGCCCGCCATCGTTCCGGCCTGATAGGCCGGACCCAGCGGTGCCACCTGCTCCATGATCTCTTTGCTGCCGCCGTACGCGCCGATCGGCAGCCCGCCGCCGATGATTTTGCCGAGGGCGGTCAGGTCCGGCCGGATCGCTTCGTGGTTGGAGAGGCCGGCGTAGGTTTGCGCCGAGCCGTAGTGGAAGCGGAAGGCTGTAATGACCTCGTCGTAAATGACGAGGGCGCCGTACTGCCGTGCGAGCCGGCAGAGCTCTTCCAAGAACCCGGGCTTCGGCATCACCATGCCGAAGTTCCCGACGATCGGCTCGACCATGACGGCGGCGACGTCGTCGCCCCACTTGTCGAGCGCATCTTTCAGCGCCGAAGCATCGTTAAACGGTACGGTGATCACCTCGTGCGCGATGCTGGTCGGGATGCCGGCGCTGTCAGGGATGTCCAGCGTGGACGGGCCGGAGCCCGCGGCCACGAGCACGAGATCGGAATGGCCGTGGTAACACCCGGCAAATTTGATGATTTTGTTGCGCTTCGTATACGCGCGCGCGACGCGGATCGTCGTCATGACCGCTTCCGTACCGGAGTTGACAAAGCGTACCTTGTCCATCGAAGGGATCGCTTCTTTGAGCATACGGGCCAAGCGGATCTCCAGCTCGGTTGGGGTCCCGTACAACGTGCCGTTTGCGGCTGCCTCTTGAATGGCCTTCGTCACATGCGGGTGGGCATGTCCGGTAATGATCGGCCCGTAAGCCGCCAAATAATCAACGTAGCGATTGCCGTCCACGTCCCAAAAGTAGGCGCCCTGGGCTTTTTTCATAAAAACAGGCGCCCCGCCGCCAACCGCCTTAAACGAGCGGGAGGGGCTGTTGACGCCGCCTACAATATGCTGCAACGCTTCTTCATACAATCGTTCGGATTGCGATCGATTCATCTCTATCTTCCTTTCTGAATTGAATAACTGGTGTGAACTAGTTGATGCGCTGGCGATCCGGCAATTCAACTGCAAAAGTACATTTAATTTGTCTGGAAAACCGGCTTTTTTGTGCGATTAGCTGCAAAAGTGCATCTCACGTAGCAGGATATGTCCTCAAAAACGACTTTTCAGCGGAAATGAACTATACTTTTACATTTGACAGGTCAAAAATAGCGGTTTTTAGCCAAAATGAACTGCACTTTTACATCTCGTGGCGGTGATGGTGCAAAAAACAGCAGTTAGTGGTGCAAAAAACATCAGTAGGTGGAGCGATCTGCGCCAGTTAATGATGCAAATTGTGCAGCTGGTGGTGCGATCTGCACTAGTCGATAATGCAAATTGCGCCAGAATGTAGTGCGATTTGCGCCAGCTGATGATGCAATTAGCGGCAATTGTGTGGTGCAATTAGCGGCAGTTAGCTCACCGCCGACCGTGAGCACTGTCAGCGACCGCCAGTGACCGCGACCGATCTTATTAGACCGTTGCAGCCCTCCGCCGAGCACCCCAAAAGAGAGGAGGCCGCCTCTCGAGTAAGTCCACCCCCACAGGGCAGGCCTGCCTCAAGCTGCGCCCTCCGACCTCACGGGCAGGAGCCCGCCTGCAGGAAGGACTCCACCAACCTTAGGGTTTGGAGTCCTTCGCCACTAAAGGCTACCAGCCTCAAGGGCTGGCCGCCTCCAGGTTCACGCCGCTGCTGCCTGCGTTCGCCCCGGTACGGCCCGAGCTGCCGCTGTCGTCGTTGCTGCCGCCGTTGTCCTCGGCACCGTCAGCATCGCTGCCGCTGCCCGTCCCGCTTTCCTCAGCTTTGTTAAATACGTCCTGCACGTATTGCTTTAATTCATCTTCGCTGCGAACGCCAAGGACGGACGAGCCGCCAACGGTTTTCTCAACCAGCAGTTCCATCGGCGGAATTTGTTCGCTGGCGACCATTTCTGTGTCATACCCTACGGTAGCCAGCTTCCACATATCCTGAACCGACAAGTTCGTGTCGATGTAAGGATTGATTTTCTCCAGTATCGAAGGCAGCTTCATAATTGAAGTCGTCGACTTCAACTTTTCCGCCACCGCCTTCAGGAAGTTACGCTGCCGCTCGGTCCGGGTGTAGTCGGACAGGGCGTCGTGCCGGAAGCGGACGTATTGCAGCGCGGTTTTGCCGTCGAGGTGCTGCTGTCCTTTTTTCAGATCGATATCGTATTCATGGTTATCCGCTTTGCTGGTGTAGTGCATATCTTTTTCCACATAAAAATCAACCCCGCCGACCGCATCCACCAGCTCAATGAATCCTTGAAAGTCGGTATACACATAATATTGTATCGGGATGCCCAGCAGGTCGGAGACTGCTTGCATCGCCGTATTGGGTCCGTGCGTAATCGCCGTGTTGATCCGGTCCGAACCGTGCTCCGGAATTTTCGTGTACGTGTCACGCAAAATCGAGAAGAGGTAGGCCTTCTTGCTCACAGGGTCGAGGGAAGCGACCAGCATGGTGTCCGAGCGGGGGATTTCCCCTTTCTTCAAACCGCGCGCATCGACGCCCATCAGCAGAATGTTCACCCGATCCTTGCCTTCCCATTTGGGCGGTTCCGGCACTTTCGTTTCGGTTGGCTGCACGTTATAGAAAGGAGACTGTTCTCCTTCTTTTTGAAAATTGTCCACTTGGTTATAGAGGGCCGTAAAATAGTAGGCTGCAAAGGCAGCGAGAGCGACAACCACTCCGATCACAGACCAGAGAATCGCCCGTTTTGTGCGTTTCGTCATTGGGTTCGTTCCTTTCAAGTCATGCGATAAATTCGGTTTCTATTATAGATATACTACATGTCTTTCCATTATAATTTTTTTTGTAAATACAATCAATTTCAGGGTTGGAGAGGCCAGAGGAGGAAGGAGCATGTCGGAACAAACGCAACAAGTGCAAATCGGTCAGCACGTTCCGGATTTTCAATTGCCCGCAGCCAACGGGGAGGAAATCTCATTATCGCAATTTCGCGGCCGGAAGGTCGTTCTTTATTTTTATCCCAAAGACTCTACCCCAGCTTGTACCCAGGAGGCTTGTGATTTCCGCGACCTTGCCCAGGCGTACGGCGAATACGGGGCAGTGGTGCTTGGCATCAGCGGGGATTCGGTGAAATCTCACGCAAGGTTCGCCATGAAGCAGGGGCTGAATTTTCCGCTATTATCGGACGAGTCTCATGAGGTATGCCGGATGTTTGGCGTATGGCAGCTGAAAAAAATGTACGGCCGCGAATACGAAGGCATCGTCCGTTCGACGTTCCTGATCGATGAGGAGGGCAAACTGCTTCGCGAATGGCGCGGGGTTCGAGTGAAAGGGCATGCCGAGGAGGTGCTGGCGTTACTTCAGGGACGATATTTTAGATAAGATCTTGACAATCATATTGCTTAGTTATGTAACTATTTTTATTTGTGGTTGAAGAAGAATTTTTCATGATAGACATCCCGAAAAAAGCCTCTTCGCTACTCGTAGTGGGTATAAGAGACAGCGATATCGCTCTACTATGCCTCTCAAACGTTCCATTATCCACGTAATATAGCGAAGAGCCCAAAAAATACATTTTTTCTTCTATATATTTACAAATAAGTACGTTGGAGGTATAATTATTCATCCATTATAAGGATAAATATTATTATATTGGGAGGGATTCATAGGGATTCATTTTGAAGAAATTTGTCAATACGATGCTTTCGGCGGTATTATTATTTCTTATCTCTATTCAAAGTTCGTTCGCACAAGAGAGTAATCAACTTGAAACCTTTGATATTGTGGCAGCAAAGCAGTCTTTGGCAAATAAACATTTGGATCTATTAAATACTAATTTAACAGAGGAACAAAAAAAGCGAGAGTATACGAAATACAGAAGACACTAAATAAATTAGTTTCTGGCGATGGAGATGCGGCGAAACTAGAAAAACAACTATTAGAGAATAAAGTCTACAAGTTGGAAACGCCTGATGAATCTTTAGTTAGCCCATCATCTCAAGGCAGTGATGTAACTTTAAATAAGGTACTGATTACGTACGATGCTCAAACAGGGTATTGGTTTGTCGCAGGAGGCGGATCTTGGAAAAACAATAATTGGTCTGCAGACGTACCGACATTTTTGATACCTTCTGTTGGAGACTCCAAGAATGTTGGTGGGATGGATGCAATTGGTGTGACATATTATAATACTAGCGGTGATTATAACGCTAGTGTTATTAGTTCTCTTGGTTATTGGCATGATGGTGAGGGGAATAGTGTTGAGTCAAACAGTCCATCTGAAGGTAATGGAAAGTATGGTGTAGCTTTTGAATTCCAAGATAAGGCTATTGTGACAAGTGTAAATTATGTTACTGGATATTATACTTATAAATACTTGGGACAAGGCTTTTCAGCCGTTGTGACCTACAATAGCAATTTTACAAATTGGAATGGCAAAGCGAGAACATTTTATGCACATACGTGGAGTAGTACAAATATCAGCTCAATTTCATTGAACGGCAGTAATTCAGGATTTGGGGCTAGTGTAACTTTCTCTAGCTCATCTAATAATTTCAAAATCTATAATGACGCTGACACAAGTTTCTAATTCAGGAGGTGAATGTAATTTATTTAGTATTAATTGCAGGTCTCGTCTTGGGGTTAATTGTTTATTTTGTCATCGATTCTCTTTATGAGCGAACTGTTGTTATATTATACGGCATTCAATGTACACTCATGGGGTTCTTTTTGTTTTTCGTCTGGTTCGTTCTAACAAATAATCCGACGAATGAGCAAGAATATTTAGTACTTCACCTTGCGGCTTGGTTTTTAGTAGTGGTTGGCTTTATTTTGAGTACTGTAGCATTTATAAAACCAAAAAAATAGGACATTAATAAAAATGCGTGCCCTAACCTGGGTGCGCATTTTTTGATGCTCCATAGTCAGTAAAAACCCTGAATCAAAATACAGAACTTTAGCGATTCGGAAGTCTATTTGCGTTTCTACCTTCATACAATCTACCAGAAAGCCAAAGGATTCATAGAAAAGAATTTGATCCTAACGCGGAGGTAGAAAGTCGATGAAACAAAAAAAGATTTCCGGACGAATGCTGGTTCGTATGCTGCTGCTTACGTTGGTGCTGATCGCTGCGATCTGCACGCCGCTCGGCTTCCAGCACAAGGGCTTGCCCGAAGTCAAAGCCCTGGCCATGAAAGAACAAGCCGCGGGGGGAACCGCGACGCATAAAGTGAATTTCGCTGCACCTGCACCCCAGAAGTTGGAACCCGTCCATACGTCGGCCATAGGCTCGGCTGGCGCATCGGCGGCTTTGGCAGCGTCTCAGACGAAGAAGGCGGAGACGCTGCAAGAAAACCAAAAGGAAGTGCAAGGCAAGACCGTTTATTTGACGTTTGATGACGGACCTAGCCCGCATACGGATCAAGTACTGGAGATTTTGCGGGAAGAAGAGGTGACCGCTACCTTTTTCGTGCTTGGCGAGCAGGCCAAACGTTATCCAGAGAAGATCCGGCGAATCGTCGACGGCGGCCATGCCCTCGGGAATCATACGTATAACCATGATTACGACGCGTTGTACGACAGCTTCGGCCAATTCTGGAAGCAGATCAAGGCAACGGAAGAGGTGCTGCGGGAGATCACGGGAACACGTACGGCGTTGGTTCGTGCGCCGGGCGGGACGTACGGTCATTTTGACAAGACGTATTTCAACCTGCTGGAGCAGGGTGGGTATAAAGTGTTCGACTGGAATGTGGACAGCGGCGATTCCAAGCGCAAAGGCGTTCCGGCAAATGAGATTGTAGCCAACGTCAAGAACGCGAAGCTGCAGGACCAAGTGATTGTGTTGATGCATGATGGAGGCGGGCATGAGCAGACCGTCAAGGCGCTTCCGGAAATTATTCATTACTATAAAAAACTAGGTTACGAGTTTCGTACATTATCTGCGGAGCAAAAGCCCGTTCAATTTTCGCTGGATCCTCAGGTAGGCAAGAAAAAGAACCGTCCAGCGCCTTCCGCCGAATGGATCGCGTCCAACGTCGTTCCGAATGCGGCTTTGTTTGAACCGGAGCTGCCGCTCACCGTGGAGGCCGGCGGCTTGCAAACGCGCCTTGCGCCGGGGGAATACGAGCTGCGTGACGGCCAGTATGTGGCTCCTGTCCGTATGGTGATGGAGCGGCTGGGAGCTGAGGTCTATTGGAGCGAGGCGACGCAAAGCGCCTTCATCAACTGGGGGGACGCCTACATCGTAGCGGATACACGGCGCGGAGTGCTGACCGCCGTACGCCAAGACGGGACGAATGCGGAATGGGAAGTGACGTTTGACCGCAAGGCACAAGCATTATGGATTCCACTGCGTCCGCTCTTGGAGGCGTTAGGTCATCCGATCGTCGGGGTCGTCTCGACCGCTGGGGAACGACGGGTCTCGGCACTCTAGGTTTAATAGATTCTTTTGGGGCAGACGCAGACATCCTCTTCCTTTCTTCCATGTCTATTTCCGCTAGTTTCTGGAGATACTGGTTGATAGATTACGGCCATGGTTTTTAGAAATGGAGGAGAAGTCAGGATGAATCACGATCAAGCGCAGACGCTGCTGGAGCGGCTCGTCCATAAGGTGGATCGGGTGATTGTTGGGAAAAAAACAGAGATCGAGCTCGCGGTGGTAGCGATATTGAGCGGCGGTCATATTTTGTTAGAGGATGTGCCAGGAGTGGGTAAAACGATGCTGGTACGCACGTTAGCTGCCTGCATCGGCGGGTCGTTTGGCCGCATTCAGTTCACGTCGGACCTGCTGCCGTCTGATGTAACCGGCGTAACGGTATACCATGCGCAAAGCGGTCAGTTTGAGTTTCGGCCCGGGCCGGTGTTCGCCAATGTCGTATTGGCCGATGAGATCAATCGGGCAGCGCCGCGAACCCAGTCGGCACTGCTGGAAGCGATGGAAGAACGGAAAGTGACGATCGATGGAGAGACGCGGGCTTTGCCGAAGCCGTTTTTGCTGCTGGCTACGCAAAATCCGCTGGAATACGAAGGAACCTATCGCCTCCCGGAGGCGCAGCTGGATCGTTTTTTGATGCGGCTGACGCTCGGGTATCCGAAGCCAGAGCAGGAGGTGGATCTGCTCGGGAGGATGCAGGATCCGCCTAATCTTGCCGAGCTGAAGCCGGTGCTGCTGCCGGAGGAAATGGCCCTCATGCAGCGTCAGGTGCGCAGTGTATTTGTGGACGACGTCATCAAGCGCTATATGGTTGGGGCGGCGGACGTATCCCGGCGCCATCCGCAAATCGCGCTGGGTTTCAGTCCGCGCGCAACGCTTGCCTGGATGGGGGCGGCGCAGGCGATGGCGTATTACAAAGGACGTTCGTTCGTCACGCCGGACGATGTGAAGGCGGTCGCGCCCGCTGTGCTCACGCACCGGATCGTGCTGAGGACGGAAGCGAAGCTCGACGGAGTCAGCGGGGAGAAGGCGCTAGCTGAAGTGCTGGCTAAGGTGAATGTGCCGATTTTTGCACGGAGAGCGGGGGCTTCGTCATGAAGCACGCAGGATGGGCATGGCTGATCGCCGTCACCTTCGCCGGAGCTTTGGGAGGTTGGTACGCTTGGCGCGGCGGGGCGTCGGCTTTATTCTTGCTGCTGCTGGTCGGATTCATTATGCTGCAGGGCGTTTTGGTCCAAGCATTTGGCCCGAAGCGCTTCAAGGTGGAGCGCGCTTGGCAGCCGGTATTTCCGGTTGCCGGTGAACCGGTCACTGTCACGTTAACGGTCCGCTGTGAGGGAGGTCTGCCGCCGGTTTGGCTGCAGATCGAGGACCAGCTGGCAGGAGACGCGGTTGGTTCAGAATACGGGAAGAACCGCCCGGGGGGCCGGGGCGGTAGTTTGTTTTTTACCGGATTTCGCCGGGATTACCGGATGACATATGCGATTCAGGGCTTGCCTCGGGGCGTCTATAAGAATGCTTCCGTTAGGTTAACCTGGGGCGATCCGTTTGGCTGGTTCAAGCGGAGCCGACTTGCGGCTTCCTCTGAGGTGATGGTCGTTCATCCGCTGCGGCTGGCAGGAGATCCCCCGAAGGCAGAGGAGCGGGGCGAGCAGGAGGGCGGCGGGGCTTGGCAGCCCCAGCTGGTCGCATCGTCTCCAACTCCGGGCCGGTTAAGACCCTATGTCGAGGGTGATCCGTTGCGGCGAATTCATTGGAAATACTCGGCGAAAAAAGGCCAGCTGCTCTCCCGCATCCCCGAGGAGCAGGGGGTCATGCCGCGCTATTTGCTGCTGAGCACGCAGGACGGGGATTACGCTTCCTCCGCCGGCTTCGAACTGGCGGTTTCGGCAGCCGCCACGTGGTTTACGCGCGAAGCGGGCGGCGATTCCGGCGCCGATGAGCTTCGCTTCAGCCATAGCGCGATGGACGGAGCTTGCCGGGTGAACGGTCGCGACGGCCTGATGAGCGGCCTGGAGCAGCTGGCCGGCCTCCGCTTAGGGAGCGGCTTGTCTGCGGGAGAATTGCTTCGCCGGGATTGGTCCGAGGTGCTCTCCCAAGGGCAAAGCCTTACGGTCATCACCGGCACGCTGACGCCTGAATTGGCGGGGGATGTGCTGCATTGGGCCGAGCTGGGGGTAACCGTGGAAGTTTGGTGCGCCGGCGGGCTCGGCGGATCGGATCTGGGGCGGCTGGTAGCCCGGCTGCGAGAACGGGGCGTCACGGTGTTGGATCTGACGTTGTATCGGACGAAAACTCCGCGGAAGGAGGCGATCAAGCATGTCGGCGCCTAAACCGGCAGTGCTCACCTCCAGCGGCCAGTTGGCACCGGTGACACCATCCCGGCGAGGCGGGCATTCTGCGCCTTCTGTCGGCTTGCGGGTCGTGATTACGCTGCTGCTGTTTGGTTTGTTTGGGGAATGGTTGTATCCGTTGCATGCGATGATTCCCGAAAGGCAGACGGAGCTGCTTCCGCTGTTTTTCGTTCTCACCGGAGCTTTGCTGTTGTTTGGCTGCCTGCGGCTGCCGACTGCCCTGTATGCGCCGCTGCCGCCGCTGCTGATCGCCGGTGCCATGTTGTATCTGTTCGGGAGAGGAGAAGGGATTGCCTGGTTTGCCGGCTACGCCCATACGATCTCTGCCGATCTGGAGGCGTTTTGGGATACGGGGCGGTTGTTCTCCATCAGCATGGAGACGCGGGCATTGCTGCTGTTGATCGGTTGGACGTTGCTGGTCGTTTCCGTACAGATGCTGGCGTTATCGCGCCAGAGTATTTTGCTGTTCTTGTCCGCCACGGTGATCTACTTGCTCGTGCTGGAAGCTGCCGTCGGCTTGGAGCTGTATTTGGGCGTCATCCGCTCGGCGGCGTTGGGCTTGGCCCTGCAGGCGGCAGCGTTCCATCGCGGCGAGTCTGGACCGAGCCGGGGAACCGGGAGCATCGCCGGCGGGGCCGTCGTGCTCGCCTGCGTGGCGGGCGCAGCGCTGCTCAGCTCGCTGCTGCCGCTGCAGCCGGTGCGGGCGATCTCTTGGGAGCAGGTCGCGCGCAGCTTGTCGGAGTGGAGCGGAGCCGAGCTGACAGGCACGCCGGGCCATGCTGCGGCTGTCAATGTATCCGGCTACGGCCGGGACGACTCCAAGCTGGGCGGGCCGCTGCGCCTGCGCCATGACCCGTATTTTACGGCGTTGTCGCCGTACAATACGTACTGGCGCGGCGAAAGCAAAAGCGTATACACCGGCCGGGGCTGGATTCAACCGGCCGGGGAAGGCGCGCCCGCGATCGCCGGGGCGGAGCGCTCCGGCGGCGTAACGGGCGAGGCGGCTGAAGGCGAAGCCATCACAGCCGAGGCCCAGGTCGACACCGGCCGCGAGCTCATACGGCAAACGGTGACGTTCGAAGCGCCGTTGTCGGGGAGGGTAGCCCTGCTCTCGGGCGGGCTTCCGGTCCAGGCGGAACGGATCATCGCCGGTGACGGAAACGAGTCGGTGCAGATTGAGCCTCGGTTTGATGCCTGGGCCGATGCCTTGATCGTCGACTATGCTGCCCCGGCGGAGCAGATTTACGGCTATGAGCTGACGTCGGCGGTGCCGACGGCGTCTGCGGACAAGCTGCGCCAAGAAGAGGGGCCGGACCCTGTAGAGGTCCGTGACCGCTTTCTGCAGCTGCCGGACGCATTGCCGGAGCGGGTGCGGAAGTTGGGCGAGCAGCTTGTCGCCGGAGAAAGCAACCGCTATGATGCGGCGGCCGCCGTCGAGAGCTACCTTAAGCATCGCTACGCTTACAGCCTCGATTCCCGTCAGCCGCCGGAAGGCGCCGATTTCGTCGACCACTTTCTGTTCGTCGACCGCATCGGCTATTGTGACCATTTCTCGACGGCGATGGTCATCTTGCTGCGCAGCGGCGGGATTCCGGCTCGCTGGGTCAAGGGCTTCGCGCCGGGAGATCCTGCGCCATCTGCAGCTGCGGCTTCCGCCGGAGCGGGGAGCGGGTTAGAGTCCGCCTCGTTCGCAAACAGTACAGCTTCCGCAGAGATGCACCGGTATTCCGTAACCTATGCCGATGCGCATTCGTGGGTAGAGGTTTATTTTCCTGAAGCGGGTTGGGTTGCCTTTGATCCGACGCCGGGGTTTGGCGAATCCATAGCTTTAAGCGTCAGCACCTTAGCGGATTACAGATTAAGCGAAGCAGATGCAGGAGCGGCCTTTCCATGGTTAGCCAAAGCAGTTGAGGTGGCCAAGCACTTGCAACCGAGGCTTGCGGAAGCCGCCTACGAACAACTTTCCCACCTGAACCCGCGGCTGCGCCCGTTCGATTGGACTGCCTTGGCTTTGGTTGCCGGTTTCGCTTTGCTGTTCGCACGGGAAATGAGGCTGCGCGGACACTTGCTGCTTCTTGCCTTCGGACGGTTGCGGCTAAGCAGTGCCTTTCCTGGACGCCGCGAGCTGCTGGCTTCGGCGGATCGGGTTTGGCACGAATTGGCATTGCTTTACGGCCCCAAGCCTGCGTCCATGACAGCCCGGGAATATATCCAGAGCGCTTTCAGCGAAGATCAGGCGCAAGCGGAGTGTGCTGAGCAGTTCGTGCGGACCTGGGAAAGGATCTACTATGGAGGCCTGCGGCTGGAGCGACAGGAAAGCGTGAAATTCCTAGAACAATGCCGGAAGTTGGCCTCTCGCCGACGCTGAAATTGGCGTTTGGGCTTCCTTGACGACCTCTTTTGTCGTTTCGTATAATAGGTGTCATAATTTGAGGGAGGCTCGGTCATGAATAAACCTAATGAAATGATTGTGGTCCTTGACTTCGGAGGACAATACAATCAGTTAATAGCAAGAAGGATCCGCGACTTAGGCGTGTACAGCGAATTGCTGCCGTATAATACGCCGGTAGAACGCCTGCGGGAAATCGCGCCGAAAGGCATCGTTTTTTCGGGTGGTCCGTCCAGCGTTTATGCGGAGGATGCACCGCACATTGACCCGGCCGTGTACGACATCGGTGTGCCGATCTTCGGCATCTGTTATGGTATGCAGTTAATGGCTCACCAGCTTGGCGGTAAGGTCGAACGTGCGGCAAAACGCGAGTACGGCAAAGCGGACGTGGATTTTGCCGAACATTCGGCATTAACTCGCGGTTTGGATTCGAAGCAGACGGTATGGATGAGCCACGGGGACCACGTGACCCAGCTTCCGGACGGCTTCGTGGTTGATGCATCGACAGAGCATGCGCCTATCGCCGGGTTTTCGAATCCGGACCGGAAGATGTATGGCGTACAATTTCACCCCGAAGTGCGGCATTCCGTACATGGGAATGAAATGATCCGCAATTTCCTTTACGACATTTGCGGTTGCGAAGGCAACTGGAGCATGGAGACGTTTATCGAAGACGCGGTGCGCGATATTCGCGCCCAAGTCGGTGACGGCAAAGTGCTTTGCGCGTTGAGCGGCGGCGTGGACTCTTCGGTGGTGGCCATGCTGATTCATAAAGCGATTGGCGACCAGTTAACCTGCATGTTCATCGATCACGGTCTGCTGCGCAAAGGCGAAGCGGAGAGCGTCATGGAGACCTTCGTCGGCAAGTTCGACATGAAGGTCGTCAAGATTGATGCGCGCGAGCGTTTCCTCTCGAAGCTGGCTGGCGTGGATGACCCGGAACAGAAGCGCAAAATCATCGGTAACGAATTTATCTACGTGTTCGACGAAGAGTCGGCGAAATTCGATGACTTTACATTCCTGGCCCAAGGAACGTTGTATACGGATATTGTCGAGAGCGGCACGGCAACGGCCCAAACGATTAAGTCCCACCATAACGTTGGCGGGTTGCCGGAAGATATGAAGTTCAAGCTGATCGAACCGCTGAAAACGTTGTTCAAAGACGAGGTCCGCAAGGTTGGCGAAGAGCTGGGTCTGCCTCGGGAAATCGTGTGGAGACAACCGTTCCCGGGACCGGGACTCGCTATCCGCGTCTTAGGCGAAGTGACGGAAGAGAAATTGCAAATCGTTCGGGATTCCGACTACATCCTGCGCGAAGAAATCGCCAAAGCGGGACTGGATCGTGAGATTTGGCAATACTTCACGGCATTGCCGAATATGCGCAGCGTAGGGGTTATGGGCGACGCTCGTACTTACTCCTACACAGTAGGCATCCGTGCCGTGACGTCCATCGACGGCATGACCGCCGACTGGGCGCGTATTCCGTGGGACGTGCTGGAGAAGATTTCCGTACGGATCGTCAACGAGGTCGAGAACGTGAACCGCGTCGTGTACGACATTACGTCGAAGCCGCCGGCCACGATTGAATGGGAATAGATTAGAAGGAATCAATGTCGTCTGCAGCTTAACAGCCTAGACACATAAGGGGGGCATAGACGACATTGAAACTCTTGTGTAAACCCGCAATTTTAAAGTGCAAAAAATTACTCTCTTTTATCTGCGGTATTAAGCAAATAGAAGGGAGTATTTTTTATGGCCAAAATCGCAAAATATCCAGTCAAAATCCGTGCTAGGCCTTCGAGAAATAATATAATCCATGATGAGATTCCTCTTGCAGCTGCAAGAGGTTTTTTGTTTGCAGGTAACGAAGGTGAGCTACCGTTTCACCGAGGGCGAAGCGGATGCTTTCCGGGTGAACAACTCCAGGAAACAGCCGGGCACAAACCTCAAAGGGGGTGAGCGCTTTAGCTCCTGCCGCGTTAAATAACGCCAGGATCTTGTCCAGCCGTTCATGATGATGAGCGAGGATGCGATCGATGTATCCAGGCTGCGGATGGAAGACAGCACCATGGCCGGGCAGGACGGTGTGGATGTTTCTCTGGCGCAGGAAAATTAAGGTATCGAGATACTGCTGCAAGGGATCCTGCTCATCCTCATAACGAAACGTAATGTTTGGCGTGATTCGCTCAAGAAGTAGGTCCCCGCCAATCAACAATCGCTTCTCCTCATTCCAGAAGCCGATGCTTCCCTCAGCATGCCCGCCTCCAACGACGGTTACATAAGGAATCCCGCCCAGTAGAAAGGAATCTCCCTCTTGTACGAACAGCGACTCTCCCGCAATCGTGGAGATTTGTTCTAACAGCTCGCGGTCAAGCACCGCCATTTCATCGCATTGTGGTTCAGGAATGCCGCAGCTGCGATAAAACGACCAGTTCTCCTCTACCTGCTCATTCCGGTAATATTGGTTAGCCAAAGCGAAGGTTGCGGAGGTTGCTAGTAAAATCCCCCCGGTCCACTGCTGCATGGCTCCGGCAAATCCATAATGATCTGGATGATAATGAGTGATGAAGATCCGTTTGATATCCGAGGGGCTCAGGTTGAACTGCCGTAATACATCGATCCAGAGGGCCTCGGTATCCGGCGTTTTGAGTCCCGGGTCAATGACGCTCCAGCCTTCTTCGTCTTGAATGAGGTAGCTGTTCACGTGATTCAGACGGAAGGGAAGAGGCAGGCGAATTTGGTAGACCTGTTTCTGTGGCGTTTGCATCCGGTTACTCCTCAATTGTCCAAAGTTTAGAGAAAACTATAAATCAGAGTAAACTGGGGTGTCAAGTAAATATTTATTGCTTATAAAAAAGCTGAAAACCGTTGACAAATAATTCTGATCTGTTTAGTATGGATTTAAAATGTTTCAATGGCAAACAAAAAAAGGGGGCATCACTGAAATGACTGCTGGCTTATCCCAAGAGGAGCTCGAAGCCGTCCTGACCGATTCCCAATATCATCAATTTCTTGGTTTTCGGCTTGAGGAGTTTGGGGATCAGTCCATTACGATCCGCTTGCCGTACAATGAATTGTTTTACACTTCTGCAGATGCAGATGGATATATTCATGGGGGCATGATCTCAACCTTAATCGATGTTGCTGGATATTATGCGATATTCCGGTTCCTGAATCGACCCGTGCCAACGGTTGATCTACATATTAATTTTCTGCGGCCCGGAAGAGCAGGAGATTTGCTGGCGACGGCTACCGTGGTGAAGTTGGGACGTACGGTGAGCATTGCCGACATTGTCGTGACGGATCTGGAAAGAAAGCAAGTTGCGATCGGGCGGGGATTGTTCAGCTCCAAATAGGAGAAGAAGGGGGGGCTTAATTAAAGATGGGAAAGGTGGGCCATTATGGCTAGTTATAATTTTGCAGAAATCATTCGGACATCGGCCGCTCGCGCCTCTTCCCGTATTGCCATTTTGGCTCAGGGGAAGGTCATCAGCTACGGAGAACTCGTGGAGCGGGTCAATCGGGCCGGCAATCTGTTCCTGCATCTTGGCGTAAAGCCGGGAGACCGTGTAGCCGTCTTATTTATTAATGATTACCGCTTCCTGGAGATTTGCTTCGGTTTGATCTCCATCGGAGCCGTTCCGGTTCCCATGAATTCCAAGCTTGGAGCCGAAACGCTGGCTTATGTGTACGAGAACAGCGGAAGTCGGATGCTGGCCTATCATGCGGTGTTGGTTGAGAAGGCGCACAGCATCGAGCGGTTGACTCGCGTTGAGGTGAGTCTCCTATGCGGAGCAGAGGACAACCTACCTCAGGACGGCGGGGGTTCGCTCAACTACGACGAGCTGGTAACAGCTCAATCCAATCAATTGGAACTGTATCCGACTCAGGAAGAAGACCTTTGTCTGCTTCCCTATACCTCGGGATCCACGGGCAAACCGAAAGGCTGCCGACTCACGCACGGCGGACAACGCTGGAATGTCTCCGTGATCGTCGAAGCCCGGGGATTGAAGCCGGATGCCCGCATTGTCATTTCTTTGCCTTTATATCATAAGAACGCCATGGTTTCGATGAAAACTGTATTTTATTCGGGCTCTTCCGCCGTGATTCTGCCTGATGCCGTACCGGCCGATATTTTGCAGGCTATTGAGACTCATCGCTGCACCTATATTTCGGGAGTTCCCGCTTTATACCGCATGCTGGTGACTCATATCAAGAATTCACCGCGGCCTTATGATCTTAGCTCGTTGGAGTTTGCGCTTTGCGGATCTTCCGATGCTCCAGTGGAACTGCTTGAGGATATACGAAAATGGATGGGAGTTGAAGTTTACGAAGGATATGGCCTAACGGAAGGAGGGCCGGTCGTCTTGGAATCGTCCAAGGGAAGACAACGGCCGGGTTCAGCGGGGCATCCCCTTCCAGGAGGCCGGATTAAGATCGTCGACTCCCAAGAGCAGGAGGTGCCACCCGGAACAACAGGGGAGCTTTGGGTAAGCAATCCTGGTGTAGCGGATGGTTACTGGAACTTGCCGGAGGTATCGAAGAAGAAGATTACACCGGATGGTTGGCTGAAGACAGGAGACATGGCTTGGCAGGATTCAGAAGGGTTCGTCTACATCGTCGGGCGTAGGGACGACATGATCAACGTTGGCGGTGAAAACGTGTATCCGAAGGAAGTGGAAAATCTCCTTCTCAAGCATCCGCAGATTGAGGATGTCTGCGTTCTACCAACCGCCCATCCCATTAAAGGTGAGGTGCCTGTGGCCTTTGTCGTGACTCGGCAAGCGATCGACAAGGAGGACATCAAACGCTTCTTCATTGAACATGGTCCGGCTTATGCTCATCCGCGGGAAATATTCTACCTTGAGGCGTTACCGTTGACAGGTCCGGGCAAGGTGGATCGGACGAAACTAAAGCAAATGTTAGCTGAAATCATTCAAGAGAAGTCAAGAAAAGGAGAGGAATGAATATGAGAGCAGCACTTATCGTACAACATGGGGATCGTAATAACGTCGTGGTGGGGGAACATCCGAAGCCGATAGCAGGTGAAGGAGAAGTTGTGGTCAAGGTGAAGGCCGTATCTCTAAACCACTTAGATATCTTCGTGCGCAGAGGGATTCCGGGGAGAACTCTGGAGCTTCCGCATATTTCAGGCGGCGACGTAGCGGGGATCGTCGATGAGGTTGGACCTGGCGTCGACCACGTTCAACCAGGAGACCGCGTATTGATTGACCCGCACATTCCTGGCAAGGGAGCGCTGGGTGAAGATACGACGGGAGGCTTGGCGGAGTTTGTCAGTGTACCGGCCCAAAATCTGATTCCTCTGCCGGAAGACATTTCCTTCGAGGAGGCTGCAGCACTGCCGATCGCTTACGGGACAGCATGGAGAATGCTGATTACGCAGGGAAAGCTGCAGGCGAATGAAACCATCGTTATTCTTGGCGCCAGCGGCGGGGTAGGGAATGCTGCCGTGCTGATTGCAAAACTGGCGGGAGCGAAAATTATCGCAGCCGCAGGTTCTGACGCCAAAACCGAAAAGCTGAAAGAATTGGGCGCGGATTATGTGATTAACTACAACAAAACCGATTTTTCCAAAGAGGTATGGTCCATCACCGGCAAACAAGGCGCCGATATCGTTGTGGATTACACGGGTAAAGCCACTTGGCCGCAAAGCATCAAGGCCACCCGCAAAGGGGGACGAATTCTGACTTGCGGAGCAACGACGGGATTCGAAGCAGTCACCGATTTGCGTTATGTATGGGTTCGGGAAATTTCCATTATTGGCTCTAACGGTTGGGGACCGGGTGACATACCTACTCTGCTGGATTTGGTACGCCAAGGGAAGCTAAAACCGATTATCGACCGTGTCTTGCCGCTTGAAGATATTCGCGAAGCCCATCGCTTGATCGAAGAACGGGAAATTTTCGGCAAAATCATCATTAAACCTTAAATCAACACCGTCATGAAGGGAGAGGAAACGTCTATGGGAACGGATTTGCAGTTTGACCATGCGGTGCATTTCGTAAGCAAGCCGGAAGATCTCATTGCTGAGTTAGCTGAGCTGGGGATTCATACGGTGCAGGGAGGTCGGCATGAAGGGATCGGGACTTATAATTCGCTGACTTACTTTGATTTAAGTTATATCGAATGGATCGGTGTGTTCGATCACCAACTGCTGCCTCCTCATCAAGAGACCCCCCGATACGGGCTGGTCGAGACATTGGCTGAGGATGGCTACACCGAGGGACTGAGCCGCATCGGTGTTCGCACCCAGCGGATTGACGAGCTGGCAGTCCATCTGGCTAACCAGGGCCTCGAGGTCGTTGGCCCGGTGGATTGCAGCCGCCGTCGCCCGGACGGCAAGCTGATTAGCTGGAAGCTGTTATTTGCGGGTCAGCCGGAAGGCGGATTGCCGCTCCCGTTTTTTATCCAATGGGATGATTCCGACGAGACCCGGAGAGCGGAGTTAACGCAGCATGGCACAATTGCTGAGCACGGCCTTGGTCCACTGAAGCTGGATTATGTGGCTTTTACTGTACACAATCTGGCGAAGACCGTCGACAATTGGACGAAATGGCTGGGCTTGGAGGCAGAAGCTCACGGCTATGACGACGTTTGGCAAGGGAAGAAGCAAACCGTTCGTTTAGGAGACGTCTCCCTCGTATTCATCGAACCGGATCAAAACGGGACTGCCTCGACGTTTCTGCAGAAGCGGGGAGAACGGCCGTTTGCTCTCGGTTTGACCGGAGGGGCGGCCCGGGCGGTTCAACCTTATTTGAATCTTCATGGTTCCATTTATCATTTGGCATAGGCTTTGAAAGTGGTTTGAACAGGAAGGAGAGGTATCGCATGGCGGCGGGCGTCAAGAAAGGTAAGAAGTCGAAAGCCATAGGAGTCACGATTACGCAAGTTGCCATTGTTGTCGCACTGTTAGTGTGGATGGAAGTGGCCGTTGCGAACGATTGGGTCAATCGTGTGTTTATGGCTTCCCCGTCTCAGATCGTAGACGAATTGATTTATATGTTGAAGGAGAATACATTGTGGCCGCACTTGTCCATATCCTTGCAGGAGGTTGCGGTGGGTTATCTCATTTCCGTTGTCGCGGGAATTGGCCTGGGCGTCCTGTACGTTTCGTTCCCGCTGGTGGAGAAGTTGCTGGACCCGTTTGTCGCGGCTGCAATGGCTGTGCCGAAGACTGCTGTGATGCCGTTGCTCATCGTGTGGTTCGGAATTGGGTTTAAGAGTAAAGTCATCCTCGTCTTTTTATTTTGCTTTTTCAACATTTTATACAATACGGTTACCGGCGCCAAACAGACTCGGATCGAGCATTTGAAGCTGGCTCAGGTGTTTAAGGCGAGCCGGGCTCAGACGGTGTTCAAGGTGTTGCTGCCCTCAGCGCTTCCCTCCATCTTTAATGGGTTGCGGGTGACCGCAGCTACGGCCATTACCGGGGTGGTGTTCGCTGAAATGGCCGCAGCCAAGAACGGTCTCGGGTATGTACTAAATGAAGCTCAAGCGGTGTTGAACACACCCAGATTGTTCTTGGTGATTATTCTGGTAACGGTGCTTTCTGTGCTGTTCGTTGCTCTCGTCAATTTGATTGAACGACTGGTTTGCCGTCGCTGGACGCCTAGACGTTCTGCATAACGAATGTAAATTCCAAAGAGGAGTGTAGAGATATGTATTTAAAGAAAACCATTCACTTGTTGATCGCCGTGATACTTGTTCTTTCCCTGGCTGCTTGCGGATCGTCCAATGAATCCAAAGCGGGGAATTCCACCAATACCGGCACGGCTAACAATGCAGAGGCTGCTTCGGCAGAGCCCGCTGAAACCGCCGAACCGAGTGAATCTACGGTCGATATCGCTGCGGGGATTCCGCCTTGGCAGGGTAGAGACAATAAAGAAGTTACGCTCACCGTTGGTTTTTCCAAGGGGATGACCGGTATCGCCAACCAATTTGCTGTTGCTAAAGGCTGGTATGAGGATGCGGGCATTCATTTGAACTTCGTGGATACCCCGAACCCGGTATCTGCCTTTGGGGCAGGTGAGGTGGATCTCGCGGATGGAGACCCGGGTACTTATATTCCGGCCATCGTCAACGGAGTGAAAATCAAGGTTGTCAGCAACATGTGGCGGAACCGCGGAGCTTATTGGATCATTGCCAAACCGGAGATTAAGTCGTTTGCCGATCTGAAGGGCAAGACGGTTGGATCTGCTCAAGCCATCGGCGGCATGGCTCTGACCTTGATGGAGGTGCTGTCCCAAAACGGGATCGATCCGAAGAAGGACGTCGAGCTAGTACCTAACGGCTTCTATCAATCGGCCTATGCTACCTTCGTGTCCGGGGAAGTCGATGCAACGATTATTCATAATCCATACGCGACTATGGTTGAGAAAAATGGGGAAGGCAATGTACTTGCGAAAACCTGGGAATACTTGCCTGATTATCATACCGGCGTTTTGGTGGCCAGCCAAAAATTGATTGATGAGCAGCCCGACGTGGTGGAGCGGGTATTGGAGGTTTATTTCTACGCTAACGAATACGCCAAAACGCATTTTGACGAGTTTATCCCTTGGGCCGCCGAATATTTGAACCTTGACGAAGAGACGACTCGTGAGGCAATTGAAGCGGAGATCGAATTGTGGGAGAACAATCCGATCGTGGATGTGGACCGCTTGCAGGTCACTGAGGATCTGTTGACGGAATACGGCATGCAGCGCGACAAGGTTTCCGTGGATGGGACTGTTGATAACCAATTCGCGGAGAAGGTAGCGAAAACCTTGAAGCTGGACAAATACAAAACGGAGAACTAACAGGAGGAAGCCGACAGAAAGGAGCGGGTAAATATGCCGACCATCGAGCTTCGGAACATCACCAAGGAATACGAGAATGTCGACGGGGAGCAGACCTATGCGCTGCATAACATCAACCTGACGGTTCAGGATGGCGAATTTGTCTGCGTGCTGGGGCCAAGTGGCTGCGGAAAGAGCACCTTGCTGGAAATTACTGCCGGGCTGTTGAAACAGACAAGCGGAGAGGTGCTGCTGGATCAGGTGCCTCAATCGGGAACCAGCCGCAACATTGGTGTAGTGTTTCAAGATTCCGCCTTATTTCCCTGGAGAAGCATCCGTCGTAATATCGAATTTGGACTGGAAATTTCCGGCATGAGCCGCGCAGAACGACGTGACCGGGTTCAACGGACGATCGAATTGGTTGGTCTGAAAGGATTTGAAAACAAATATCCGCATCAGCTGTCCGGGGGGATGCGTCAGCGGGCGGGCTTAGCCCGAACGCTGGTGGCCGATCCCGGAGTCATCCTGATGGATGAACCGTTCAGTGCAGTTGACCACTTGACTCGGATTACCCTGCAGGATGAGATCATCCGCATTTGGGAGCAGGAGAAGAAGACGGTGTTTTTTATCACCCACGATGTAGCCGAGGCCGTTTACTTGGCTACGCGGGTTGTATTATTAAGCCCTCGTCCTGGCCGAATTCAGCAGATATTCGATGTGCCTTTTGATCGGCCGCGTAACCGTAACGATATGGAGCTGCTGAATATCGTTGAGAAGATTTATATGGCGATTAACAATCCTACCGCAAGCGAAAAGACGGAATACTTTATCTAACTGTGTGTAACTGTGGTTCGTACGGGAGGTTTAACAATGAAGATTGTAATCACCGGCGGCAGCCGGGGGATTGGATTAGCCGTCGCCAGGGAACTGTCAGCAGCGGGCCACGAACTGCTGCTTACCGGCAGAACGGCGGCGGATTTGAATGCGGCCAAGAATGAATTGGCTGGAGCTGCACTCATTTATTCGGTCGATCATGCTCGTGACGAGGCGCCGGACGAAATTATTACTTATATGAAGGAACAGGAATTTCATCCGGATGTGCTGATTCTAAATGCGGCAGCCTTCTATGATCAGACACGCTCAGTCGTAGAGCCTGATGCCAGTGAGCTGTCTCGTATTTTACAGACGAATGTGGTTTCCAATTACCGGTGGGTGCAGAAGCTGCTGCCGTATTTGCGGCAAGGACAGTACCCGAGAATCATTGTAATCGGATCGACTACAGCGTTACGTGCCGATACCTCGTTGTACGGTATATCCAAGGCAGCTCTCCGCAATTATGTACTGGGCTTGCGCGAAGAGCTGAAGCCTGCCGGTGTCGGAGTCACCTTGATTCATCCAGGTGGTACCTTTACGGAACGCCGCGTTCCCGATGAACGGATCGGGATTGGTCCTGACCGTTTACTCGAGGCACGTGATGTGGGTCAATTGATTGCAGCGATACTAACTTTAAGCCCGCAGGCCGTTGTTGAGGAGCTCACGGTCCGCCCGCTTTTGGGAGATACGTTCTGATTCACGTTTCGAGGAGTCAATATCAAGGCGTATATTCCTCATAAAACCAATATTCCTTTATTCTGGTTGACGAAAGCATTTGAAAGTAGATAAGATGGGATGGAATGCTTATATAGGAAGAACCATAAGAATAGAGGGGCGTTATAGGTTGGACCAATTTCATATTGAAATAGATTTGGCTTTGGGGCGCATGTTTGAAGTATTTAATTTAATCAATAAAAAACCAAAAGAATATGTTCCAGGTCTGGTTTTATATTTTTCCGAGATTCATATGATCGAAGCCATAGGCAGGCATCCGGACTCGAAGCTGACAGAGATCGCACAAACCTTGAACATCACCAAAGGTACTGCATCGAAAACGATTGCTAAGCTGGTTGATAAAGGACTTGTCTCCAAATATCAATTGGAGAAGAACAAGAAGGAGGTCTATTTTCGGCTTACGGAGATGGGGCAGCTTGCTTTTGACGGGCATTATCAATATCACGAGTCCAGGAGCGCGGACATTGACCGCGAGTTCGACAGTTACTCTCCCGAAGATCAGAAGCTTATATTAGATTTTATACGGAAGTATACCGAGGAGTTGAAACGATACCTGGATTAATTAAGGAGGAGAAGCGCGCATGAGCTTGGAGAAGCCTCAGTTGGATTTCACGGCCACGAAAGAACAGTTAGAGGAGAGGCTGTTGGAAATTCGGCGTAATTTGCACCGGGAGCCGGAATTGTCTAATGAGGAATACGAAACGACTCGGAAGCTGAAAGGGTGGTTGAAGGAGGCTGGCATCAAAGTACTGGATTTGCCCGCACTAAAAACGGGGGTAATTGCGGAGATCGGCAGTGGAGAGGGACCGATAGTGGCTCTTCGTGCGGATATCGATGCGTTGCCGATCGATGAGCAATCGGGAGTGCCGTTCAGTTCAACGGTACCGGGTAAAATGCATGCTTGCGGTCATGACTTCCACACCACAGTGGCGCTCGGTGCAGCTTACCTGCTGAAAGAGCGGGAGGAGGAGCTTGCGGGAACGGTGCGCATCGTGTTTCAGCCGGCCGAAGAGACGGGGCATGGGGCGAAAGACGTGCTCGCTTCCGGCGGCCTTGACAACGTCGCAGTGATCTTTGGTTTGCACAATGACCCAGACTTGGAGGTCGGGGAGCTGGGTACCTGTGCTGGCCCAATCACAGCAGGCGTGGATCGGTTTGAGATCGTGATCAATGGAGTTGGGGCCCATGCGGCTTCGCCTGAAAAGGGCACAGACACGATCGTGGCTGCGTCACAAATTGTGCTGGCGCTCCAAACCATCAGCAGCCGGCTCGTCAGCGCGCTGGATTCCATCGTGGTCAGTGTGACCCGTATTACCGGCGGAAACACCTGGAATGTGCTGCCCGCGACCGTAGAGCTGGAAGGCACGGTTCGGACATTGAATGTGGACGTTCAAAAACGTGTACCGGAGCAGATTCGCCAAATTCTCGCCGGAATCGGCGCTGCCGCGGGAGTTACGGCTGAGCTGCGTTGGTATCCCGGCCCGCTGGCGACGATTAATGATGCCTTCTGGTCAGAATTTGCCGCTGAGGCCGCCAGAGAAACTGGCTATAAGACAAAAGTTCTGGGGCCGAGCATGGGCGGTGAGGATTTCTCCTTTTACCTGCAGGACATCCCGGGAGCATTCGTGTATGTGGGTTCGAGCTCGTCTTATGCTTTACACCATCCGAAATTTGCCCCGAACGAATCGGCGATACTGCCTGCTGCCGAATATTACAGCCATCTGGCCGTTCGAGCCATTAATGAATTAAGTCAAGAGTAACTGTGAACAGCAATCGGTTCCCTCTAGTGGGAACCGATTTTTGTTGTCAAGATATATAAGGATGAGTGACGGTATCAAACCATAATAAGAACTGATTTTCAAATAAATTACAAAATGACGAACAATATTAGCAACATTCATATTGAATATTCGTTTTTTCTGTTGACATTTTAGGACCCTCCGCCTAGAATAAATCATGTGATAAGCCTTGCTGACATGGCTTGTCTGGATATCGACAAAACCGCATAGTTCTTTTCGTATAATTCCGGGAATTGGCCCGGAAGTCTCTACGAGGTCACCGTAAATGATCTGGCTACGAAAGGAAGAAACGAACGTATAGTTGAAACAGGTTGGGTAAAGTTCGGGGATGTTGCTCGGACGAATGCTGCGATGCTTGCTTCACGGAAGCCTATGGCTGTTGGCTGATCCGAACGATCGTTTCTTCTGGATGTACGGTAACCCGAGGGATGTCGCCTCGGGCTTTTTGTCGTTTTCCGAAGGAAATTCAACAAAGTGGTGCTGTCATGCCAGTTGTTTGAACCTGGATTGTCAATTTTTAAGGGGGAGTAATTTTATCATGGATCGGTTTTTTAAACTGAAACAGAACGGTACAACGGTACGTACGGAAATTATGGCGGGCCTGACCACATTTATGGCGATGGCCTACATCCTGACGGTTAATCCGAACACGCTGACGGCGTTTGGCCAGATCGAAATGGGGTGGTACTCCGTATTCTTGGCAACGGCGCTTTCCGCTGGGATTTTCACGATTGCCATGGGCCTTTTCATTAACTTTCCTGTGGCGCTTGCGCCGGGTATGGGTCTGAATGCGTATTTTGCGTCCGTGATTTTGTCGTCGGCGACAACGGATCATCCGTTTACTTGGGAAATGGGCTTAACCGCTGTATTCATTTCCGGTTTGATCTTCATCCTGTTGACTTTAACAAAAGTTCGTCAAATGCTGCTGGATGCCGTTCCGGATTCGTTGAAGCATGCGATTACGGTCGGGATCGGGTTGTTCATTACGATTATCGGTCTGAAAAACAGTGGTCTGATGACCATCGGCGTTGAAGCCGGTAGCGATATTCCGGCGAACACATTCACCGATGTGCTTTCCTTTGAAACGGTAATTCATTTAGGCAGTCTGGAGAATACAGACGTACAGCTCACTTTGATTGGCTTGTTGCTGATCGGGGTTTTGATGGTGCTGCAGGTTCGCGGTGCGATTTTGCTGGGGATCCTGGGAACGACGGTTATCGCTTTGCTGATGGGTGTGGTGGACTTCGGTACTTTGTCCGATCCGCAAACGCCTTGGGTTCCGGACTTCACGCAAATCAACTTTGCACGCTTTGACTGGGACGGCATTTTGCATACGGGTATTATTTCCGCGATTGCGACTTTTACTTTCGTGGAATTGTTTGATACATTTGGTACTTTGGTAGGTACAGCTTCCCGTGCTGGGATCATGAAGGATCCGGAAGAAGGCAAAAAACGCGTCGGCAAAGCCATGCTGGTTGACGCAGCGGCTGTTACTGGCGGCGCACTGCTCGGGACTTCGACGACGACAGCTTATATTGAAAGTGCAGCTGGCGTAGCTGAAGGTGGACGTACGGGCTTAACCGCCCTCACGACGGGGATTTGCTTCTTGGCCGCCTTGTTCTTGGCTCCGATCGCAGCTTTGATTCCTGGTGCTGCAACGGCTGCAGCCTTGATCATTGTTGGTGTCCTAATGGTTCAATCGATCAAAGAGATCGACTTCTCCGATATGGTTGTAGCCATCCCTGCGTTCTTGACGGTAACGATGATGCCGTTCACCTATAATATTGCGAACGGGATTTCATTTGGGATTGTGTTCTATGTGGTGCTAGCCTTTGCGGCTAATCTGATCGGCAAAAAGAAATACAACATCCACTGGTTAATGTGGGTACTGTTCGTTCTAATCATTCTTCGTTATATTTTCCTTGGCAGCCAAGGTTAATGATGAACTAACGGTCTCTCAAGCCTGCAGTCCCTTTGAGGATTGCAGGTTTCTTTTTTAATAGTAGTAGATTCTCGATTATATGCGACGATTTCCAAGTATTGCATTTGTGTTTGCTTGTGAGGTTTGGTATATTATAAAAGTCGCTCACGGCGATGAGGTGTTTGCGAAGAAGATTGAACTTGATGGTCGAAAAAACGATCGAAAAAAGTTCTTGCATCCCAACGAATCACCTGATATAATATAAGAGTTGTCGCCGATAAGACGACAACGAAGTTGATCTTTGAAAACTGAACAACGAGTGAGTATTAAACCGAGATTTAATTCTCGTCAGTTTTGAAATGAGCAAGTCAAACACTTTATTTTATTGGAGAGTTTGATCCTGGCTCAGGACGAACGCTGGCGGCGTGCCTAATACATGCAAGTCGAGCGGAGTTCATCGGGAGCTTGCTTCGGATGAACTTAGCGGCGGACGGGTGAGTAACACGTAGGCAACCTGCCCGTAAGACTGGGATAACTACCGGAAACGGTAGCTAATACCGGATACGCAAGTTTCTCGCATGAGGGGCTTGGGAAAGGCGGAGCAATCTGTCACTTACGGATGGGCCTGCGGCGCATTAGCTAGTAGGTAGGGTAACGGCCTACCTAGGCGACGATGCGTAGCCGACCTGAGAGGGTGAACGGCCACACTGGGACTGAGACACGGCCCAGACTCCTACGGGAGGCAGCAGTAGGGAATCTTCCGCAATGGACGAAAGTCTGACGGAGCAACGCCGCGTGAGTGATGAAGGTTTTCGGATCGTAAAGCTCTGTTGCCAGGGAAGAACGTCTTAGAGAGTAACTGCTCTAAGAGTGACGGTACCTGAGAAGAAAGCCCCGGCTAACTACGTGCCAGCAGCCGCGGTAATACGTAGGGGGCGAGCGTTGTCCGGAATTATTGGGCGTAAAGCGCGCGCAGGCGGCTGTTTAAGTCTGGTGTTTAATCCTGGGGCTCAACCCCGGGTCGCACTGGAAACTGGACGGCTTGAGTGCAGAAGAGGAGAGTGGAATTCCACGTGTAGCGGTGAAATGCGTAGAGATGTGGAGGAACACCAGTGGCGAAGGCGACTCTCTGGGCTGTAACTGACGCTGAGGCGCGAAAGCGTGGGGAGCAAACAGGATTAGATACCCTGGTAGTCCACGCCGTAAACGATGAATGCTAGGTGTTAGGGGTTTCGATACCCTTGGTGCCGAAGTTAACACATTAAGCATTCCGCCTGGGGAGTACGGCCGCAAGGCTGAAACTCAAAGGAATTGACGGGGACCCGCACAAGCAGTGGAGTATGTGGTTTAATTCGAAGCAACGCGAAGAACCTTACCAGGTCTTGACATCCCCCTGACCGGATCAGAGATGATCCTTTCCTTCGGGACAGGGGAGACAGGTGGTGCATGGTTGTCGTCAGCTCGTGTCGTGAGATGTTGGGTTAAGTCCCGCAACGAGCGCAACCCTTGACTTTAGTTGCCAGCAGGTCAGGCTGGGCACTCTAGAGTGACTGCCGGTGACAAACCGGAGGAAGGTGGGGATGACGTCAAATCATCATGCCCCTTATGACCTGGGCTACACACGTACTACAATGGCCGGTACAACGGGAAGCGAAGGAGCGATCTGGAGCGAATCCTTGAAAGCCGGTCTCAGTTCGGATTGCAGGCTGCAACTCGCCTGCATGAAGTCGGAATTGCTAGTAATCGCGGATCAGCATGCCGCGGTGAATACGTTCCCGGGTCTTGTACACACCGCCCGTCACACCACGAGAGTTTACAACACCCGAAGTCGGTGAGGTAACCGCAAGGAGCCAGCCGCCGAAGGTGGGGTAGATGATTGGGGTGAAGTCGTAACAAGGTAGCCGTATCGGAAGGTGCGGCTGGATCACCTCCTTTCTATGGAGAATCGTCTTCTGGAACGAAGACATTCAAATATACTACTCACTCGTTGCTCAGTTTTGAGAGTTCAACTCTCAAACTTATCTTTCCAAGACTTACCGGTTGAACGGTGAGCGAAGAAATGATAAGATAGTCTTCCGCCGGTAAAACGGCGAAG